>JBGPFE010000035.1:0-39925 GCA_041483135.1 Gammaproteobacteria bacterium
ACTCATCACCTTTGAGATGAGTTCCAAACAGTCATGCTGATCTCGGCCGTCATTCCCACCAAGAACCGCCCGCTCGATCTGGAAAACGCGGTAATGTCCGTCGTCTGCCAGCACCGCCCGCCGGACGAACTGCTCGTCATCGACCAAAGCCCCGACGGCGAGTCGCGGCGCCGGGTGGAAGCGGCGCTCGCAGCCGTGCGCGGCACGACACTCGTGTACGTGCACGATGCCGGCATCGCGGGACTGGTCGCCGCCAAGCAGGTCGCGGTATCGCAGGCGCGCGGCGACATCATTTGTTTCCTCGAGGACGACGTGGTGCTCGAGCCCGATTACGTGCTCAACCTCGAGCGCGGGTTCGTGCAGCATCCCGACATGATGGGCTGCTCGGGCGTGGTGACAAACCTGCCGGAGCTGCCCCGTTATTATCGGCAGTTGTTCCATTTCTTTCATCGCGGCATTTTTCACGACTCGCGGGTGGGCATACACGGCGTCACCGCGGGCGGCGATCAGCCCCTGATCCGCAGCAACTACCTGAGCGGCGGGCTGTCGTCCTACCGGCGCGAAGTGTTCGCGGCGATTGCGTTCGACGTCGCCAACGGTTTCTTCATGCTCGAGGACATCGACTTCTCGACCCGCGCCGTGCAGCGCTTCGGTGAGCGTTTCTTCATCAATCCCAACGCGCGCCTCGAGCACCATATGTCGCCGCTGAACCGCGCGCTGCTCGGCAAGCGGCAACGCCGCAAGCTGCGCGAGTTCCTGGTGTTCTACAAGAAACGGCGGCGGGCCGATGGCGCCGGCGCAGCGCTGCTGCTGCTGCTCATCGGGCTGTTGCTTGAAGCCGGATATCAGGCGGCGCAGGCACGGTGTCTGTCGCCACTCGCCGGTTATTTCCTCGGCTTGTGGGACGGCGTGCGCTGGAAGCTCGCGGCGGAACCTCGATGAAGACCGCGGCGGTGTGGGGCGCGAGCGGTTTCGTCGGCCGCCATCTGATTGCAGCCCTGCAGCAGGCCGGCTGGCGAGTACGGGCGCTCGGACGCAATCTCGGCACCGCATCCGCCGGCGTCGAGGCGCAAAGGCTGCCGTTCTCAGCGACCCTCGATGAAATGCGAACGGCGTTGCAGGGCGTGAACGCGGCCTTTCATTGTGCGGGCAATCCCGCCGAAGATAACGCGGGTCTCGCTGAATTCGAGCGCGCAACCGCGCAGTTCGCGCAGGCCGCGGCTGCCAGCGGCGTGTCCGTGTTGATACAACTGAGCACGGTCGCGGTTTACGGCGCTCAGCCGGGCGCAACCGTTACCACCGCGACGCCGCTTGCGGCAGCCACGCCCTATTCACGCAGCCGCGCCGCGGCGGAGGCTGCGGCGAAATCCGGCACTGCGGGCAGCCGCACACGCTGCGTGATCGTGCGCGTGCCTATGGTGGTCGGGCCGGGAATGGTTGCGGACGCGTTGCGACTTTTTTTCAGGACGTTGCGATACGGCGTATTTTTTCATCCCGGTCCGCCGCGCGCGGCGCTGAATTGCATCGGCATTTCGCGGCTATGCCCACTGCTGGTTGCGCTTGCCGATCACTCCTCATCAGAGGCTGCGGCCGTGCTACAGTTTGCGAACAATATTTCCTGGATCACTATTGCGAGCATCTACGGGCAACAGGCCGGCCGGTCGATCCGGCGCGTCCGCATTCCGCGCGTGCTAGTGAGTCTGGGATCGCGAATCATCCTCGGGCGCAAGCCGCACCAGGGCTTGGCGTCCCTCGCCAACAGCGTGACCTACGGTGACGATGCGAACAAACTCGGCGCTGGTTCGCATGGCACACCGACAACTGAAAGCGATATTACGGATGTCGCAAGGCAATTCGTTACTGATATGAACAAATCATCATGACGGCCGGCGCGCGGCGTCTCGTCGTTGCGGTGGTCCTGCTTGTCGTGCCGGCCGGAGTGGCCGTACTCGGGCTCATGAACGCCGCGCAATGGCTGCGCGCAGCGGAGGAACCGCGGGCCGCGGATGCGATCGTCGTGCTGGCCGGCGAGCCGCTGCGCGCGCAGTACGCCGCGGACTTGTTCAAGGCGGGCCACGCGCCGCGCGTGCTGGTGAGCCGCCCCGCGCGTTACCCGCGCGAAAAAATGCTCGACGACCTGGGCGTTCCGTTCCCGCGCGCGGAGGACGTTTACTTGCAGGTGCTGGTGAAACTCGGCGTGCCGGCCGAGCGCATCGCCGTTTTCGGCAAGGATTCCATCAGTACCGTGGACGAAGCGCTCGCCTTGCGGCAACAATTCTCCGGCGCTCCGGCAAAGCTGCTGATCGTCACGTCCCCTTATCACGCGCGGCGCGCGCGCATGGTTTTCCACGATTACCTGCCGCAGGTCGAAGTTCACGTCGTGGTCACGCCCTACGAATCCTACCCTGATGCGTGGTGGCGATCGCAGGACGCGGCGCGCAATGTCGTGCTCGAACTCGCCAAGATCGCTTACTATCTCGTCGGCGGCCGCTTTGCGGCTGCTCCCTGAAAACAGCCAGCGGATATCGGATCACTTTTCACGAGCCGCCTTGAACCCGAAACGTCATCGCATCTGCTACGTGGTTTCGAGTGAAATCACGGTATCCGCTTTTTTGCGCGGGCCTATCCGTCACGCCGGCGCGAGCTACGACGTCACGGTCGTTATCAACACCGGCAATCCGGAGTTCCTCGCTCAACTCGGATTGACGGCCACGCTGCAAGCGATCGCGATCGAACGCAGGATCGCGCCATGGCGGGATGCGCGCGCGCTGCTGGCGCTTTACCGTCTGTTCCGCCGCGAGCGCTTTCACCTCGTGCACTCCGTGTCGCCGAAAGCCGGCCTGCTGGCCATGCTCGCCGGACGCCTGGCGCGCGTACCGGTGCGGGTTCACACCTTCACCGGCCAGGTATGGGTCACGCGCACAGGATTCACAAAATGGTTCCTGAAGCTCATGGATCGCCTGATCGTCGTGTTTGCGACCCACGTTCTCGTCGACAGCCCGTCGCAGCGCGAGTTTCTGCTGGCGCAGCGCGTCGTGAGCGCGGACAAATCCTGGGTGCTCGGCAAGGGCTCGATCTCCGGTGTCGATGTGGCGCGCTTCAAGCCCGACCCGCATATGCGGGATTCGCTCCGCCGCGAGCTCGGCTACCGGGACAACGACGTCGTATTCCTTTATCTCGGCAGACTCAATCGTGACAAGGGTGTGCTCGATCTCACTGCGGCCTTCGCCCGCGTTCCTCCAGTCGCGGACAATGCGCGTCTGCTTGTGGTCGGACCCGATGAGGATGGCGCCAAAGCCGCGATGCGTGACGCGCTCGGCAACACAACGGCGCAGGTGCGGTTTGTCGATTACACCGATCGTCCGCAGGATTATATGGGGGCAGCCGACGTATTCTGCCTGCCGAGCTATCGCGAGGGTTTCGGCACCGTCATTATTGAAGCGGCCGCCTGCGGCGTGCCGGCGATCGCGTCCCGCATTTACGGGATTATCGATGCAGTGGTCGACGGGGTCACCGGCATACTGATTGCGCCGGGCGACGTCGC
Organism: Gammaproteobacteria bacterium; assembly: GCA_041483135.1. Classification (GTDB taxonomy): domain Bacteria; phylum Pseudomonadota; class Gammaproteobacteria; order Burkholderiales; family SG8-41; genus PALSA-1004. Next base: position 3,545 of record JBGPFE010000035.1, read on the forward strand.
TGCATTGACCGCGGCGATGGCACAGCTCGCGAATGATCCACAGCGGCGGCGTGCGCTGGGGGAAGCAGCGCGCAAGCGCGCACTTGCCGACTTCCCTGCCTCTGCGCTGACATCGGCGTTAGCGGTCTTTTATGCGAAAATACTGAATTAATTCGGCCGCGGAAAAAGCATCAAGGGCACATGCTGAAGCGCTGCTTCGATTTTTGCGTTGCGCTGATTTTACTCGGCGTGACGCTGCCGGTGATTGCGGCGGTGGCCGTGCTGATCAATGGCCGCCTCGGCAGCCCGGTCTTGTTCAGACAGCAGCGTCCGGGGCTGCATGGCAAGCCGTTCACGTTGTACAAGTTCCGCACCATGTCGGATACATACGATGAAAGCGGCTCGCTGCTGCCGGACGAGCAGCGGTTGCCGGCACTCGGCAAGGCGCTGCGCCGGTTCAGTCTGGATGAATTGCCACAGTTGTTTAACGTGCTGAGGGGTGACATGAGTCTGGTGGGACCGCGGCCTTTGTTGACGGAGTACATGCCGCTCTACACGCCGGAGCAGGCGCGGCGTCACTGGGCGCGGCCCGGCATCACCGGCTGGGCTCAGATAAACGGGCGCAACGCGGTCGATTGGAATGAGCGTTTCCGGCTCGACGTCTGGTACGTCGATCACCGTTCGTTCTGGCTCGACCTCAGAATTTTATGGCTGACGCTGCTGCGGGTGCTGCGCGCAGACGGTATCAGCGAACCGGGATCGGCAACGATGAGCAAATTTACCGGCAGCCGGCATGGCGACTAAAATTTTCGTGTTCGGCGCGAGCGGTCACGCCAAGGTCATTATCGATATCCTCGAACGCATGCAGGATGTCGAGGTGGCATTCGCCGTCGACGATGCTGACAAGGGCAAAACCATCTGCGGCTATGAAATCATCGGCGGCCGCGATGAACTGCTTGCGCGGCGCAAGCGAGTGAACGCCGGCATCGTCGCGATTGGCGACAACCGCGCGCGGCGCGACGCCGCAGCGTGGCTGACCGGACAAGGATTTAAACTGGCAAGCGCGATCCATCCTGCCGCCGTGCTGGCACGCGGGGTCGGCATCGGCGACGGGACCGTCGTCATGGCCGGATGCGTGATCAATACCGATACCACGATAGGCGTAAACACGATCGTCAACACCGGCGCGACCATCGACCACGATTGCTCGATCGGCGACTGCGTACACGTTGCACCCGGCTGTCATTTATGCGGCGGCGTCAAAGTCGGCGCCGGCAGCTTCATTGGCGCCGGTACAACCGTGATTCCCCAGGTGCGCATCGGTACCAACGTTGTCATCGGCGCCGGCTCCACCGTGCTCGAGGACGTCGCCGACGGCGCCGGCGTTGCGGGCTCGCCGGCACGGCCGCTGGAAGGTATGCGATGAGCTCCGCCGTACCGCAGCAGGCATTGCTGGCGATCGACGGCGGCACACCCGTGCGCGCCGCGCCGTTCGCGCCGTGGCCGTATTACGCGCCCGATGAAATCGAAGCGGTCAGGCGCGTGCTGGCATCGGGCAACGTCAATTACTGGACCGGTTCCGAGTGCGCGCAATTCGAGACAGCGTATGCGGGGTTCTGCGGGCGCCGCCACGCGATCGCGCTCGCCAACGGCAGTGTCGCGCTCGAGCTCGCGCTTCACGCATTCGGTATCGGGGCCGGCGACGAGGTCGTCACCGCCAGCCGCACGTTCATCGCATCGGCGACCTGTGCGGTGCTGGCAGGTGCGACGCCGGTTTTTGCCGATGTCGACGCGGTCAGCCAGAACGTCACTGCGGACAGCATACGCGCGGTATTAACGCCGCGCGCCAAGGCGATCATCGTCGTTCATCTCGCCGGCTGGCCATGCGACATGGATCCGATACTCGAGCTCGCCCGCGACCGCAACCTGCTGGTGATCGAGGATTGCGCACAGGCGCACGGCGCGACCTATAAGAGACGCCCGGTCGGCAGCTTCGGCGCCGCGGCGGTATTTTCGTTCTGCCAGGACAAGATCATCACCACCGGCGGCGAGGGCGGCATGCTGCTGCTCGACGATACTGCCGCATGGGAAAAAGCCTGGGCCTGCAAAGATCACGGCAAGAGCTACGACGCCACGTTCCGGCGCGAGCATCCGCCCGGATTCCGCTGGGTGCATGAATCGTTCGGCACCAACTGGCGCATGACCGAAATGCAGGCGGCGATCGGGCGCCTGCAACTCGCAAAATTGCCGGGCTGGATCGCCAAGCGTCAAAAGTTGGCGGAAATCCTCAACAAGGGGCTAGCAGCGCTGCCGGGAATTCGCGTCACGCTACCCGCCGCCGAGCTCGGACACGCCTATTACAAATACTATGCTTTCCTCGAGCTGGAGCGGCTCAAACCGGGCTGGAACCAGGGCCGCGTAATCGCTGCGATCAATGCCGAAGGCATACCCTGCATGAGCGGCAGCTGCAGCGAAATCTATCTGGAAAAAGCGTTCGTCGACGCCGGCCTCGCGCCGGCGGCGCGCCTGCCGGTGGCGCAACGCCTGGGCGAGACCAGCCTGAGCTTTCTCGTGCACCCGACGCTCGGCGATGCCGACATGCGCGATACCTGCGCCGCAGTCGCCAGGGTTATGCACGCCGCGGCGCGGTCGTAGCGAGGCGCCACGCGTGATGCACTATCGCAATTTTCTCGCGTTCGTACATGACATTGCCGCAGCCGCGCTGGCATGGTTCGTTGCTTACTGGCTGCGCTTCAACATGGAAGTGCCGGCTTCTTACGTCGACGGTATGCTGAAAATGCTGGTGCTGGTGGTACTGCTGCAGGCGGCGATGTTCTGGAAGTTCGGCCTGTACCGCGGCATGTGGCGGTATGCCAGCGTGTCCGATCTGCAACGAATCCTGTTCGCGGTCGGACTCTCCGCGCTGATCCTGGCCGTGCTGGTGTTCATGGCTGGCTGGCAGGACCTGGTCCCACGCTCGGTCTTGATGCTCGACCCGTTGCTGCTGGTGCTGGCGATGGGGGGCAGCCGCTTTGCGTACCGGGCGTGGAAGGAGCATCGGCTCTACGGCGGTATGCAACTGCGCGGTGAGCCCGTACTGGTGCTGGGCGCGGGTGACGCGGCCGTAAGTCTGCTCAAGGAAACCGGTCGCAGCGAGGAATGGCGCGTGGTCGGCCTGCTCGACGATGATCCGGCCAAGCTTGGCCGTGTGGTTGACGGGGTGCGGGTTGTGGGACGCCTCGACGAAGTCGCCCACTGGGCTGCCGGGTTGCAGGTCAAACACGCGATCGTCGCGTTGCCGGCCGCGACAGCGCGCACGCGGCGCCGCGTCGTTAAAGCGGCCGCGCGCGCCGGTTTGACGGTGCTGACGGTGCCCTCGTTTGACGATCTCCTCAGCGGCAAAGTCACGGTGTCGCAAGTGCGGCGCGTCGAGCTCGACGACCTGCTCGGGCGCGACCCCGTTACGCTGGACAGCGCGGGCTTGCGGGAGCTGCTCGCCGGCAAAACGGTGATGGTGACCGGTGCCGGCGGCTCGATCGGCGCCGAACTGTGCCGCCAGATATCGAGATTCGAGCCGCGGCGGCTGATATTCTTCGAATTAAATGAGTTCGCGCTCTATCGTCTCGAGCAGGAGTTCCTCGAGCGTTTTCCCGCGATCCCCATCGTTTGCGCAATCGGCGACGTCAAAGACAGCACGCGAGTGGGCCAATTGCTTTCGATGCACAAGCCGACGGTCCTGTTTCACGCCGCGGCTTATAAGCACGTACCGCTGATGGAAAATGAAAATGCCTGGCAGGCGGTGTTGAATAATGTCCTCGGTACATACCGCATCGCAACGGCGGCAGTCGCCGCTGGCGTAGAGAAATTCGTGCTCGTGTCGACCGACAAAGCCGTTAACCCCACCAATGTCATGGGCGCGAGCAAACGACTTGCGGAGCTGTTATGCCAAATGCTGCAGAAGACGTCCCCCACTCAATTTGTGTTGGTGCGGTTTGGAAACGTTCTTGGCAGCGCCGGCAGCGTGGTGCCGAAGTTCCGCGAGCAGATCGCGCGCGGCGGCCCGGTCACGGTGACCCACCCCGAAATCACGCGCTACTTCATGCTGATTCCGGAAGCGGCGCAACTGGTGCTGCAAGCGGGGCTGATGGGCAGGGGCGGCGAGATTTTCGTGCTCGACATGGGGGAATCCGTGAAAATCGTCGACCTCGCACGCGACCTGATCCGGCTGTCGGGACTTACCGAGGACGACATCAAGATCGTGTTCACCGGCCTGCGCGCGGGAGAGAAACTGTACGAGGAGCTGCTCGCCGACGACGAGCATACGCTGCCGACACCCCACCTCAAGCTGCGGATTGCGCAAGCCAAGCCGGTGGCGCCGGAACACCTCGAAGACATACTGGCGTGGCTCAGTCGGCCGGATCCCGTGAGCGATGAAGAAGTCCGGCGCAGGTTGCGGGATTGGCTGCCCGAGTACACCGACGGCCCGGCCGCCGCGAACTCACTGGCGTCAATTACGCGTGTCTGACCATGTGCCGCTGCCTTCGATGCGCTATTCATCCATAGCGTCCGGCGCCGCCACGGCCGGCCGCTGGAGCGTGATCGCGCTCGGACTCTCGATCCCGATATCGGTCGCGCTCGACAATCTGCTGCTGCTGGCGGTCGCTCTGGCGTGGCTGGCCGCGGGCAATTACCGTGAAACACTCACCGTCATCCGCGAAAATCCGGTCGCTCAGGCGGCGCTCGTGCTGTTCGGGCTCCTTGCGCTCGGACTCGCCTATGGCTCGCGCAATCCCGGCGACGGCCTGCACTATCTCGCCAAATACATCGACTTGCTGTTTGTCCCGCTGTTCCTGGTTTTTTTCCGGGATGCAAAAACCCGCGAGCGGGCTTTGCTCACATTTTCCATGGCCGCGGTTGCGTCCGTAATCGCATCGCATATGGCATTTATGAATATACTCGCAACTGGCTCGCTGTTGCCGCGTGAGCAGATATATGCAACCGGATTCAAGGGCTCCATTACTCACAGCCTGATCGTCGCGTTCGCGGCCTATTTGTTTGCATTGCTCGCACGGCAGGACCGGAACAGGATGAGGCGCATCGGCTGCATCGCGCTCGCGCTGTTCGCCGCGCATAACGTGGTATTCATGGGTTTCGGCCGCACCGGTTATCTGGTGCTGGCGATATTGTTTCTGTATTTTTTTGCCGTGACCCTGGGCCGCCGCGGGCTGATCATGATCGCCGTGATCGCCATCACGACGTTTTCGACGGCTTATGTCACTTCGAGCACATTCCATCAGCGGATGAATGACTTTTCCCAGCAGCTCATGGAATGGAAACCGGGGAAACGCTCCGAGACATCGGTAGGGCTGCGGCTCGAGTGGTACACCGCCAGTCTCGGGATCATCCGCGCACACCCTCTGATCGGCGCGGGAACGGGCTCGTTTCCGGCCGAGTACGCGCGCGCAGTCGCCGACCGCGACATGGTGGCGACCGAGAACCCGCATAACGAATACTTGCTGATCGCGGTCCAAATCGGCTTGCTCGGCGTTGCCAGCCTGGTTTATCTGTTCTATCGCCAATGGCGGGCCGCGGGCCAGCTCGAGCAGCCGCTCTTCCGCGACCTCGCGCGCGGACTGGTGTTGATGTTTGTCGTCGGCTGCCTGTTCAATTCGCTGTTGGTCGACCACACCGAGGGATTGCTGTTTGCATGGATGAGCGCGCTGGTGTTCGCGGCACCCGTCCGCCAGCAGCCATCGACGGAAGGTGTTCCGTGACACTATCGGTCGTCATTATCACCAGGAACGAGCAGGCGGCGATCCGCCGCTGCCTCGAATCGGCGGCATGCGCCGGCGAAATCGTGGTGCTCGACGCCGGCAGCACCGACGAAACCGCGCGCATCGCACGGGAATGCGGCGCGCAGGTCCATGTCTCATCCGACTGGCAGGGATTCGGCCCGCAGAAAAACCGCGCGCTCGACCTCGTGACCGGCGACTGGGTGTTGTCGCTCGATGCCGACGAATGGATATCGCCCGAATTGCGCACCGAGATCGAGCGCGTGCTCGCCGCGCCGGGCGGCCACGCCGCGTTCCGGATGCCGCGGCTATCGAGCTACTGCGGACGCTTCATGCGCCACTCGGGCTGGTGGCCGGATCATGTGACGCGTTTGTTCCGGCGCGGGCAGGCCCGCTTCTCCGACGACATGGTGCACGAGCGTCTGATCGTGAATGGGACGGTCGGCACGCTGCACGAACCGCTGCTGCATGAGGCGATCAGGGATCTCGGCGACGCGCTGGTCAAGATGAACGCTTACTCGACCGCCGGCGCCATGATGCAGCTCGAGCGCGGCAAAACGGCATCACTCCCCGGCGCGGTGTGGCATGGCGCGTGGACGTTCTTCCGCACTTACGTGCTGCGCGCGGGTTTCCTCGATGGGCGCGAAGGCTTCATGCTCGCGGTATCGAACGCCGAGGGTGCGTACTACCGGTACTTGAAGTTGCTGCTGCTGACGGAGAAGAAAGAGAAGTGATGGGTAATGGGTAATGGGTAATGGGTAATGGGCGAACGACATTCCCATTTCCGATTTCACGTTCCTTGTTTACTCCTCAGGCTTAACTGATTACGCATTACTCATCACCCATAACCCATAACCGCGCGCATGCGCACCGCCGTCATCGTCACCACCTATAACCGCCCGGATGCGCTCGCCGCGGTGCTCACCGGCTACGAGGCGCAGCGCGCCGCGGAATTTGAGCTGCTCATCGCCGATGACGGCTCGACCGGTGAGACCCGCCGCGTCATCGAGGCATTCAAAGCTCGCGCGGCGTTCCCCGTTGCCCATGTCTGGCACGAGGACCACGGATTTCGCGCCGCGGCGATCCGCAACCGGGCGCTCGCCGCGACGCGCGCCGAGTACATTATCTTCAGCGACGGCGACTGCGTGCCGGCGCCGCGCTTCGTTGCCCAGCATCAGCGGCTTGCCGAGCGCGGCTGGTTTATCGCCGGCAACCGCGTGTTGCTGAGCGAAGGCTTCACGCAGCGCGCGCTGCGCGACGGACTGCCTATACACGATTGGTCGTTCGGCGCCTGGCTCCTAGCCTGGGCGAAGCGCGACATCAACCGCTGGCTGCCGCTGGTGCGGCTTCCCGACGGCGGTTTCCGCAAATCCGCGCCGCAGCGCTGGGAAGGCGTCAAGACCTGCAATCTCGCGGCGTGGCGCGAAGATCTGTTGCGCGTCAATGGCCTGGACGAAGCTTACTCCGGCTGGGGGCTCGAAGATTCCGATCTGGTGATTCGCCTGCTGCATGCCGGCATCAAACACAAGAGCGCGCGCTTTGCCGCGCCGGTATTTCACCTCTGGCACGCCGGGAACGACCGCAGCCGGCTGGCTGAAAACCAGCGCCGCCTCGACGCATTGATCGGTTCGCAGCGCACGCTGGCCGAACTCGGCGTCAACCGCTATCTATGAAGCCGCCGGAGAGCGTGCTGGTGATCGTCACGCGGCGCATCGGTGACGTGCTGCTGACGACACCCTTGATTCGCTCGGTCAAGCAGGCGTGGCCCGGCGCTGCAATCGACGTTTTGGTATTCACCGGCACCGAAGGCGTGCTTGCCGCCAACCCCGATATCCGGCGCGTGATCACGATCGCCGAGCAACCGGGCTGGTTCCGGCACCTCGCGTTGCTGCTGAAAATCGCGCGCCGCTACGACATTGCGCTGTCAGCGGTGCCGAGCGACCGGCCCACGCTGTACGCTTGGCTCGCCGGCGGCTGGCGCGCGGGGCTGGTCCTCGACGAACCCAGGCACCGCTGGAAACAACGGCTGCTCAAGCGCTGGGTGGCTTTCGATAATCGCGGCACGCACACGGTGCGGATGCATCTTGCGCTGACACAAACGCTCGGCATTGCGCCCAGCCTTGAAGTCGTCGCGAGTTGGGGCGACGCAGACCGCGCCGGGCTTGCACGACAGTTGCCTTTCGCGTTAAGCGAGCCGTATGCCGTGCTGCACGCTTACCCCCGGTTCAATTACAAGATGTGGCGCGAGGCCGCGTGGGCCGAGGTTGCGCAATGGCTGCAGGCCCGCGGACTGCGCGTGGTGCTCTCCGGCGGGGCCGATGCCGCCGAGCGCGCTTACGTTGCCGGGATTGCGCGCGCGATACCTGATGCAATCGATCTCGCCGGACGGCTCACGCTGAGTCAGGCCACGTGCCTGCTCGCGCACGCACGCGCCTATGCCGGAACCGACACCGCGCTCACCCATATCGCTGCCGCGGTCGGGGTACCTGTGGTGGCCCTCTACGGTCCTTCGGATCCGGTGAAGTGGGGACCGTGGCCCGCGCGTTACGCGCGCGATGCCAATCCCTGGCGGCGGCACGGCAGCCAGCGCGTCAACAACGTGTACCTGATCCAGGGCGCGGGCGCCTGCGTGCCGTGTTTTCTCGAAGGCTGCGATCGCCATCTCACGAGTTTCAGCGATTGCCTGCAGCAACTGCCTGCGCAACGCGTGATCGCCGCGCTCGCGGCGGCGCTCGGCGCCGATTCCCCCGCGGCGGCCTGACGTGACCGCGTCGGCGCAACCGTACCTCAGCGCATGCCCGGTCGGCTGCAGTGCGCCGCTCGCGCCGACCAACATCGTGCTGCCGGAGGGATATCTGCTGCGCTGCGAAGAGTGCGGCCAGTTGCTGAGCCAGATCGACGAGCCCGCCTATTGGAAATCGATGCAGCACTTCGACCGGGAGGGATTCAATGTGCCCGCGCCGCGCGAGCTCAAGCGGCGCTTCAAGGTCGCGCGCCGCCGGCTCAATGCGATCAGGGCATTGCTCAAGCAGCGACCGGCGGCGACCCGCGTGCTCGATGTCGGCTGCTCGCGCGGCAGCTTTCTTGCCGCAGGAGTGAAACTCGGATTCAACATGGAAGGTGTTGAGCCCGCAGCTGACATCGCTGCCGCGGCGCGCGCACAAGATCTTAACGTGCATACGGGATTGCTTGAGAACATAGGCTTCGCCCCGGCGTCATTCGACGCCGTCACGCTATTTGAAGTGATCGAGCACCTGAAAGAGCCACTCGCGCTGTTACGCGAATGCCATCGCGTGCTGAAGCCGCGCGGGGTGCTTGCCCTCACCACCGGGAACACCGCGAGCTGGACGGCCGTGGCGATGCGGGAGCGTTGGGATTATTTCCACATCGCCAAGGATGCGGGCCATATCAGTTTCTTCAATCCACGCTCGCTCGCGCTGCTTGCCGACCGCAGCGGATTCCAGGTCGTGCGCCTGGTGACGACGCGCGTAAAGTTCCACGAGAGAGCCGACGTCGCTCGCTGGCGCTACGTCGCGGGCAAGCTGGTTGCCGAGTTGCTGAATCGGCCGGCGCGGCTCAGCAGCCGCGGCCACGACATGCTGGCTTTCCTGCGCCGCGTCTGAAAGCGGAGCGTTGTCAGCGCGCGCCGTCTGTGCACGCAGCGCCGCGGCACAGCAGAAAAATCTCGTCGCCGCCGAGTTGATAGCGCGCGGCGCGCTTGCCGAGCGCCGGATCTTCGGTCTCCGTCAACACAAAGCCCGACTCCCACCGATCCGGCGCCCACCGCAGCGGCGCCGCCGGATAGCGCCATGCATCGATATAACCGGCGATGCTCAGGCCGCTCGCAGTGTCGGCCATCGTGTACAGGGGCTGCCCCGCGCTGCGCGCGATCGCGTCCTGGGCCGCGAGCGCGTAGTTCTCGCCGCGGTAATGGCTCTGGTAATACGGAAACAACGCGAGCGCGGCCACGAACTTGACGACGACCATGCCGATCAGCCAGCGCCGCGTGAGGCCGACCGCCTGTTCTCCGGCGCACCACAGCAGCAGCGCGAGCGCGAAACCGATCAGCGGATAGAGCGGTACGAGATAGCGTATCGCGCCGTGCGGCGACAGCCAGTACGGCAAATAGCCGAGGCCCGCGATCCATAACGCTATTTTCAGGTGCGGGGCAACCCCGGTGCTGACGACGATGCGGCGGCGCCATGCGAAATAGGCAACCAGCAAAATCGCCGGCGACAGGCGCAGCACGGTTTCCGCCGGGAAGCCCGCGAGCTGGCGCAGATATTCGAAAACCCCCTTCGGCGTTAGCTTGGCAAGTATGTCGTCGAACATCCGGATGCCCTGGCCCGGATCGCCCAGCATGAGTGCCAGCCACAGCGCGGGCGCGAGCAGCGCAATCACGTGCAGAACCAATGACGCCGGGCCGAGCAATATGCGCCGCCGTTGCGGCGCCATCAACAGCACGAGCACGGCGGTGCCGTAAAAAACGTAAGCGGTGAAAGCCTTGCTCATGAACGCGCAGGTGAGGCTGGCGACCGCCAGCACAAGCAGATTCGGCCGGCGCTCCTCGCACGCGACCCACAGCGCGGCGATCGCCGCAAAAACGAAAAAACCAAACAGCGGGTCGACGTAGGCAAGCCAGCCTCGATACAGCAGGACGTCGGCGAGCGTCAGGTAAGTCAACGCCGCGAACCAGGCAACATTTGCATCGCGCAACAGCCGCCATGCCAGCCAGCCAACCGTCGCGCCGGTGGCGAGCGTCGCCGTCACCGTGATCGTGCGCGCTACCTGCAGCATGTGCTCCCATCCCGCGAGCGCGGCAAACGGAATGATCAGCCAGTTAAAAAGCGGGTTGTGATACAGATTGAAACCGAAGAGGTGCTGGCGCAACCAGTCCCGCTGGTGCCACATCTCGAGCGCGGATATCGGGAAGATCGCCTCTTCGCCGACGTAATAGAAGCCGATCGCGGGCAGGTAACTGAGGACGACCAGCAACACCAGGAATCTGAAATGGCCGATGTTCATTTTTGGGTAATCTTGTAATTGAGTGACCGGGTGATTGGGTGACGGAGGCATTGAATCGCTTGATCACGTAATCACTGATTCACTGCTCTCCAGTCCACAGCCCGGCCCTGATTTTTGCGGGCACTCGCCGGTCATTCCAGAAACGCGTGAATATGCGCGCATAACACTGCGGCAGCGCGTGATGCTCGTCGACGAATTCCTCCGCCACGCAACCATAATGTTCCGATTGACCGGCGTCGATGATAATCAAATCCTTATCGCGTGCCCATGCATCGAGGATCTGCTTGGTGCGGCGCAGTGCGCCGCCGGTTTGCGCGGAATCAAGGAACGCACGCTCCATGCCCGGCAGGAGCGGCGGCAGGAACAGGATGACCTCTCCACCCTTCAGCTGCATATCCCGGGCCAAAGTTGCGAGATGGTCGAGAAAAACCGGGTTCGGCTCGCCGCCGGTCCTGATCAGGCCTACCGCGTATTTTGAACTCGGCACCACCGCGCCTACGATCAGCGCTCCGGCTCGGCGCGCGCGCCCGACGGCGCGGGCGGCGAACGTCGCGCTGCCGTCGTAACGATAGCCGTTGCAGGTGCCGCGGAAGATGGTATCGAAGTCCTTGGCCGGCGTGCCGTCGGCGCAACGATACTCGTCGCTTGCATCCTGCAGGAACATCTGGCGGAAAGCTGCCCCCGGCGACGGTGCTCGCACGATGTCCGTGACGATGCCAAGCAGGTTCTTCACGCGCGGCAGTGACAAGGCATCTTCAAGCTGCTGCACGATCGGCACCAGGACGCGCTGCCCGGGCGCTTCCGCGTTCGGTGCAAGCTCGACCTGCCTGGGGCTTGCCGCCTGATAAATGAAACCAAGCGACCAATCGAGCGGTATCACAAACCATTTCAACCGGGTCGGGCGATAGCGATGCAGAAATTCCGCTTCCCCGATCACCATCGGCAAGCCGTTGCCGGTCTGCGCGAAATTATAAATCGTCATGCCGCCCGGGAACATCCCCTGCGCAATGCCCATGGCGGTCGACGATCCGAACACCACGGTATTGATTTCCGGCAGCCGGTCGAACAGCCGCGCCGATTTGAATGGACGGCTGTCGCTCAGCGGCGGCGCATAAGTCACGCCGCGCGTCGCCTGCTGCCATTCGCTCGCATGGATGACCGCGTCGCCGCCGCCGAGGCTGCGCACGCCAAGCATGTAATTGAGCGCCAGCACCGGCAACAACACCGCGCCCGCGGCCGCGATGAAGAGCAAAACGTATCTGCCGTGCTGGCGGTCGGCGTTCATCAAAACTGGAAGTAGAGAAATTCGGACTGCTTGTGCAGATTGAAAATCGCGACCAGAACGAGCGCCGCGGTGAGTAACGCGTAAAACGGTGTCGGCCGCCAGCTGAGCCATCCCTCATAACGTTCGGCGTAGAGCGCCAGCGCCGGGCGGTAAGCGGCGAGCAACTGCTGCGTGTTGGGCGCAAACCACACCACCAGCAACAGGATCCAGATCCAGTTCACGCCGCCGCCGCCGACCAGGTCGTGGGTATCGCCGAAGCGCACCCCATGCGCGGCGAGCCACTGGCCGGCCGCGCCCCACTTCGGGAGCCAGAAGTCGGGCAGCACCAGGCCGTTCATGCCGGCCATCGCTTTCAGCATCGCAACCGCCGCCATGAGATCGGCGGCGCGGAACAACACCCAGCCGATCACCACGGCGATAAACGTTACGAGGCAGGCGCACGCGCGCCCCCACCGCGTCGAGCCCCTGAGGTCGTGACCGAGCTGCACGCGCAATGCATGCCAGCCGTGATTAACTGCCAGATAAAAACCATGCAGCGTGCCCCATAGCACGAACGTCCAGCCGGCGCCGTGCCACAGCCCGCCGAGCGCCATCGTAATCATCAGGTTGAGATAACGCCGTGCCGCGCCTTTGCGGTTGCCGCCGAGCGGGATGTAGAGATAATCGCGCAGGAAACGCGACAGCGTCATGTGCCAGCGCCGCCAGAAGTCGATGATGTTGACCGCCTTGTACGGCGAATGGAAATTGAGCGGCAGCACGACGCCGAACAATCGCGACAGCCCGATCGCCATGTCGGAATAACCCGAAAAATCGAAATACAGCTGGAACGTATAGGCGAGCGCGCCGCACCACGCTTCGAGCGCGGTCAGCTGGACACCGGCGGCGGCCGCGTCGAACACCGGCTTGACATAAGCGCCGACGCCGTCGGCGAGAATCACTTTCTTGAATAGCCCGATCGCGAAGATGGTGATGCCGACCGCCGCGTTCTCGAAGCTGAAGCGGTAAGTCGCCGGCTGCCCGAACTGCGGCATCATCTCGGCGTGGTGCAGCACCGGGCCCGCGATCAGGTGCGGGAAATAAGTGACGAACAGGCCGTAGTGAATGAAATTGTATTCACGCGCCTTGCCGTAGTAGGTGTCGGCGAGAAACGCGATTTGCGTGAAAGTGAAGAATGAAATCCCGAGCGGCAGCACGATTTCGCCGAACGACAGGCCGGCGCCGGTGACGTGATTGATGCTGGCCAGAAAAAAGTTTGCGTACTTGTAATAAGCGAGCACGGCGAGGTTCACCGTGACCGCAAAAATCAGCATGCGTTTGCGCATGCGCTTGCCGTCATGCACGCCGGCGCGCGCAATTGCGACGCCGCACGCGTAGTTAAAGCAGGCCGAAAGCGCGAGCAGCCAGACGTAAACCGGATTCCACCAGCCGTAGAAAAACAGCGACGCGATGGCAAGCCAGCCCGCAGCCAACATCGGTTTGTAGCGGCCAAGGATGAAGAACCCCAACAGCGTTACCGGCAGGAACGCGAATATGAAGACGTAAGAGTTAAACAGCATGCTGGAAGACGGTGATTAAGTGATTCAGTGATTAGGTAATTATGAGCGACTCAATCACCCAATCACTCAATTACTCAATCGCTCAATACCTGTTATCCATTGCTCACCGCCGATGCGCAAAAAATTCCTTGACCGCATTGATTACGCTATCGACATCGGTGTCGCTGATGCTGAAATACAGCGGTAGCCGCAGCAGGCGATCGGCTACGGCATCGGTTACCGTCAGTTTGCCGCTCGCCCTGCCGAACTTCCTGCCGGCAGGGGAGGAATGCAGCGGCACGTAGTGGAATACCGAAAGGATGTCCCTGGACTTGAGGTGCGCGGCCAGTGCCGAGCGCGTCTGCAGCGTATCCGCGAGGACATGGAACAAATGGCCGTTGGCCTCGCGGTCGCTGTAGCCGCGGCACGGCAACCCGATCAGCCCGGCGGCGCCAAGCCCGCTCAATTCCGCATGGTAGCGCTCCCAAATCGCGCGGCGGCGCGCGATCACCGCTTCGGCGTGCGCGAACTGCGCGTCGAGGAACGCCGCCACCAACTCGCTCGGCAGATACGACGAGCCGAGATCGACCCAGGTGTATTTGTCGACTTCGCCGCGGAAAAACTGGCCGCGGTTGGTGCCTTTCTCGCGAATGATCTCCGCGCGCGCGGCAAAGCGCTCATCGTTGATCAGGAGCGCCCCGCCTTCGCCGCTGATCAGGTTTTTGGTTTCGTGGAAACTGATGCAGCCCAGATGGCCGAGCGTGCCCAGGTTGCGGCTCTTATAGGTCGCGAGCAGCGCCTGCGCCGCGTCTTCGACCACCAGCAGGTTATGGCGTTGCGCGAGCGCCATGATCGCGTCCATTTCGCACGCCACGCCCGCATAGTGCACGACCGCGATCGCGCGCGTGCGCGGCGTGATTGCGGCCTCGATCAGCCGCTCGTCGATATTGAGCGTATCGGCGCGGATGTCGACGAATACCGGCACCGCGCCGCGCAAAGCGAATGCGTTCGCGGTCGACACGAACGTGTACGAGGGCATGATGACTTCATCGCCCGGGCCGACATCGCACAACAGCGCCGCCATATCCAGCGCGCCGGTGCAAGAATGGGTCAGCAGCGCGCGCCGGCAGCCGAGCCGCTGCTCGAGCCATCGATGGCAGCGCCTGGTGTAGTAGCCGTCACCAGATAAATGGCCGCGAGCAAGCGCGTCAGCGATATTGGCGAGTTCGGCGCCGACCGCGGTCGGTTTGTTGAACGGGATTTTCATGGTCGCAGTCAGTCGTGCTGCGCGATCAGCAACAACGAGCCGCCGGCCGGAAACCTGATGCCAATGCGGATCAGAGTGCGCTCGAGCATCAGCACCGATTCGAGCAGGAAACTGGCGATACGGCCGACGCGCAGATCGGCAAGCACGTCGTAATCCGCCGCCGGCTTGCGCTGCATGAAACGCGACAGCATCATGAGCGGCAGCACCAGCGACACAAAGGAAGTCATCATTACAATGCGGAACCCCGCCCGCAGCACTTTATCGCGCAGCTCGCGGGCGCCGTAGCGCCGCACGTGGTGCGCGTGTGCATCGTATTGGCTCCACAGGAATTGATGCTGCGGCACAGTGATCATGAGCCCGCCGCCGCGCTTGAGCGCGCGGTGCGTCTGCGCGAGCACCCGCCCATCGTCTTCAATGTGCTCGAGCACGTCAAACAAGCCGATGACATCGAAGTGCCCGGCGTAGGGGATCGCACGCGCGTCCATCTGGAACAACCTGGCGCCGGGCACGCGCTGCGCCGCAAACGACAGCCCGGAACTCGATACTTCGCTCGCGTGCATGGCAAGCCGCGGTATCGCGCCGGCGATGCCGGCAAGCACGTAGCCGGTCCCGCAGCCGATTTCGAAAAAATCGGCTGCATCCGGAAAATACTTGCGCAAGGCCCAGATCAGCAGTGCGTTGCGCGCGCGGAACCAGTAGTTGCGCGCTTCAAGCGCATACAGGTCGCCGTAATAAGCCGCATCGTAGCCTTCATTGCTCCCGGCCAGCTCGGGCGCGAACGCGGGAAAGCCCATGATCAGCGGCGGCTGATAGCCGCACGCGCCACACTGCCAGCTGTCATGATCGAGCGCAGTCTCGCAGCGCAAGCAGATTTTCAACCCTGGCTCCCGACCACGATCCCCAGCACCACCAAAGTGATGCCGGCGACCTTGAGCGGCGTGATCGGCTCGCTGAAAAACCACGCGCTGCACAGCATCACCAGCACGAACGCAAGGCTCATGAACGGATAGGCATGCGACAACTCAAGCCGCGTCATCGCCGCCATCCACGACACCGAAGCGAGAAGTCCCGCGGCAAGCGCGCTCAACACCCACGGGTTGAGCAGCAGGCGGGCAAGAAACCAGGCTTTTTCGGCGGGATCCGCGGGAAACGGTCCCGCCTCAAGCACCTGCCATTTGATGGCGATCTGGCCGTACACCGTAAGCAGCACGGTGCATATCACATAGACATAGCTCATGGCACCATCCGGTGATAAACGTCGAGCGGGTTGCGGAAGTGGAATCCCAGCGTGGCGTATAAATTGAGGGCGGCGAGATTGGTCGCCGAAATCGAACTCCTGATTTCCCTCAGACCTTCGGCAAACAAGCGCACGCACAGCGCGCTCCAGAAATACTTGGCGAGCCCCTTGCCACGGTGGCGCTCGCCCATTGCGTGCAACACCAGGCAATCGCCGGCCCGCGCGATAAAGCCGGCCGGCTCGCCGCGGTAGAGCAGCCCGTAAACCTTGCCGTCGCGGTGCAGTTCGCGCAGCCAGTTGTCGTAGCGGGCATCGGCACGCTGCGGGTCGAGGCTGAAGTCGCGATGAAAACGTCCGCGCACGAAAGCGCCATGGCAGATTTCGATCACGGCATCGAGCGCAGGCGCGCTGTCAATCGCGATATCGTCGCGCGCAAAGCGCGCCAATCGTTGCTGCGTGCACCACGGCTCGATCAACGTATCGCAGTAATAGAAGCCATGACGGTGCAACTCGAGCGTCGAGGCGAGCGGGTCGACTTTCACGGTGTAATGCCCGGGCGCCTGCAGCGCCTGCTTGAGCAACCCGGGGCTGGAATCCGCCAACTCGTAACAATCGATGCCAAATGCCACCTTGTCCCACGGTGTCGGTCTAATTTTTTCCCGAAGGCTCATCAAAGGTGGAGTGCAGGATGATGTAGAGCGGCCGTTTTTTGGACTCGTCGTAGGTCTTGCCGAGGTAGATCCCGATGATGCCGAGTATCGCAATGATTATACCGCCGATGAAATAGATCGAGACGATCAGGCTCGCCCACCCGGTGACCGGCGAGCCGTAGAGCAATGCGCGCAGCAGGATGTAAACGCCGTAGACAAAAGCGCAGAACGCGAGGACGAAGCCGAAGCGGATCGACAACCTGAGCGGCTTATCGGAATAGGCGACGATGGTTTCAGCGGCGAGCTTCCACAGCTTGGCCGAAGTGTAGGTGGATTCGCCGGCATAACGCTCGGCGTGCCGGACATCGATAGTCGCGGTCGGAAACCCCATCCAGTTGACGAGCCCGCCGAAGAAGCGCAATTGTTCCCGCATCGCGCGGAAACTGGCGACCACCTTGCGCGACACGATGCGGAAGTTGCCGCTCCGTCCGTCGTAGTCGATATCGGCGAGCCAGCTGAAGAGGCGATAGAACAGCCACGAGGCAAAACGCTTGAGCGGCGGGTCGCTGCGCTTGCCGCGGCGCGCGAGCACGATTTCATAACCCTCCTGCGCCTTGGCATACAGCCGCGGGATTTCTTCCGGCTGGTCCTGCAGATCGCAGTCCATTACCACCACCCAGTCGCCGTCGCAGTAATCAAGGCCGGCGGTGATGCCGTAATGCTGGCCGAAGTTGCGGCTGAACTGGAAGCCTTTGACGCGCGCGTCGCGGCGCGCGAGCGCGGTGATGATAGGCCACGAGCGGTCGCCGCCGCAGTCCTCGACCAGGATGATCTCGAAATCCTGGCTGATCGGCTCGAGCGCGCTTTTCAGCCGCCGATAAAGCTCCTCGAGGCAGGCCTCGGCCCGGTAAACCGGGATCACCACTGAAATATGTGCCATGGTCCGCTAGTCCGGTTCCTGCAGCTTGAACTGGATATTATAGAGTCTGGCATAAATGCCGTTCTTCTCCAGCAGTTCGCGATGATCGCCGATTTCGGCGATGCGCCCGCGGTCGAGCACGACGATGCGCCCGGCCTTTTCGATCGTCGACAGCCGGTGGGCGATCACGATCGTCGTGCGGCCCTGCATCAATGTCTCGAGCGCCGCCTGGACGTGGCGTTCCGACTCGGAATCGAGCGCCGAAGTCGCCTCGTCGAGGATCAGCACTGGCGCGTTCTTGAGCAGCGCGCGCGCGATCGCCAGCCGTTGGCGCTGTCCGCCCGACAGTTTGACGCCGTTCTCGCCGACCAGCGTCTGCATCCCTTGCGGCATGGCGCGGATGAATTCCATCGCGTGCGCCGCTTCCGCTGCGGCGACAATGTCCGCCTCGCTGGTGTCGCGCATCGCGCCGTACGCGATGTTCGCGGCTACGCTGTCGTTGAACAGCACCACGTCCTGGCTCACCAGCGCGATGTTGGCGCGCAGGCTGGCGAGAGTCAGGGTCGCGAGATCGTGGCCGTCGAGCAGGATGCGCCCCGAGCTCGGCCGGTAAAAACGCGGCACCAGATTGGCGAGCGTGCTTTTGCCGCCGCCCGATGCTCCGACCAGCGCCACGGTCTCGCCGGGATTGATCGCGAGCGTGACCGAGTCGAGCGCCGGCCGGGTCGCGTCGATATAGGAAAAGCTCACCTGCTCGAAGCGGATCTCTCCGCGCGCGCGCGCGATCGTCACCTGGCCGGGGTCGCTTTCGCCCGATTGATCGATCAGCTCGAACACGCTCTCGGCGGCGGCGAGCCCGCGCTGCAGCGGCTCGTTGACGCTCGTGATGCGCTTCAACGGCGCGGTCAGCATCAGCATTGCGGTGATGAACGACACGAATTCGCCGACCGTGATCTCGTTGGCGCTCGACTGCTGGGTTGCCAGATAAACGATGGTGGCAAGCGCGACGCCGGCGAGCAGCTGCACTACCGGCACACTGGCGGCGGCGGCGGTCGCCTGCTTCATCATGAAGCGCCGCACGCTATTCGCCTGCTCGCCGAAGCGCGCAGCCTCATAGCGCTGGCCGCCGAACAGTTTGACTACCTTGTGGCCGTCGATGGATTCCTGCACGACCTGCGTGACGTCGCCCATCGCCTGCTGCACCGCGCGGCTCGAGTTGCGAAGGCGAACGCTGATCAGCCGCACCACGCCGACGATGAGCGGCGTCATCACGAGGGCCAGCAGGGTCAGCTTCCAGTTCAGCCACAACATATAGGCGAGCAACCCGACCAGCGCCACCGAGTCCTTGAAAATCACCGTCAGCACGCTGGTGCCCGCGGCGGTGACCTGGGTCACGTCATAGGTGAGCTTGGAAATCAGATTGCCGCTCGCGTGGTCGTCATAATACGGGGTCGGCAGTTCGAGCAGCTTGGCAAACATGGCCTGGCGCAGATCCATCACCAGCCGGTTGCCGACCCAGCTGATCGCATACGACCCCATGTACTCGGCGCTGCCGCGCACCGCTGTCAACCCGAGGATTACGACCGGCATCCAGCGCATGATCGCTTCGTCCTTGTGCACGAAAGTGCCGTCGAGCAGCGGCTTCATGAGCGCCGGCAGCGCAATTTCGGTCAGCGCGACTATCACCATGCCGAGCAGCGACAGCGCGAATATGTGCCGGTAGGGCACGATCTGGCGCAACAGCCGCAAATAAAGCTCGGTGCCGGTCATGTGTTGCATGGGCGCAACAATAACAAAGTTACCGGACAAAAGAAAACGGCGCCCCGCAGGCAGCAGGGCGCCGTTGCATGCCAACGTCACGCGGTCACTTGAACGTGTATTGCGCCGAAACGAAGAACGAGCGCTCGGGCGCCGGATACGCGATAAATGATGGAAAGCCGACAAAAGTAAGCCCGTAGGAAAAATACTTCTGGTTTAACAGGTTCTTCACGGCGGCGCTCAACTGCCAGCCGCGCGTATCGTTGATGAGTTTCAAGTCGACCAGCGTATAACCCGGCATCTTGCGGCCAAAGGTGTTGGTTTCATCGCCGTCGAACACCTGCTCGCCGATGTAGTTGACGACTGCGTTGAGCCGGGTGCGCGGCATGAATTCCCAAGCCGCACCGAGGTTGGCGGAGTTCCTTGGCACGAGCGGCACGTCCTTGTCGATGACGCTGACGCCGCCGAACGCGCCGGCGCGGAATTTGGCAACCGCGTAGGTGTAGTTGGCAAACGCGCTCACGCTAGAGGCCAGTTCCCATTTGCCTTCGAGCTCGAAGCCTGAACGCCGCGTCGGCGGCAGGTTGATGTTGTTCCCGGTGGCCGGATCGAGATGGATCTCGTTGTTAATATCCATAAGATACAGCGCTAGCCGGTAATTTGCGCGGCCGTATTTAATTTCACTGCCGATTTCTCGATCATGGGATGTCTGTGGTTCCAGCAAGGTCACAGCACCGGTAAAGAAGTTGAAGTTTTCGTCGACATTGGGTATGCGAAAGCTGTTGCCGAACTTGCCGTAGATAGCAAGTGCATCGTTAATCGCGTGGCGCGCGGCAACTTCGAACGCGCGTAGATTTCGATCGTGCGTGTCGTTCGCTCCGCCGATGATTTCGTTGACGCCAAAATTGACACGCTGCGCGCGCGCACCCAATGACAGCACGGTCGCCGCTCCTACCTGCGTACTGTTTTGCGCATACCAGGCGGCGTCGCTCTGCGTCGCCAACCGGTGGCTAGCGAAAGGCGGAGCTGTCGCAGAGTCGTAATCCCAGCCGTCCCAGTCAACACCTGTTACCAGCGTATGTTTCATTCCTCCCAGAGTGAACGGAATTTTGGCGCGTGGCGTGAGACTCACCACGTTGACCTGAGTACTGGTGTTGAATGCACCTCCGAAAAACGACGAATTAGCGAGCTTGCCGCGATAGCCTGCGTTCAGCGCGAGCTCGGCTTCGCCGAGTTTCAACTCACCGCCGAGATTGATACGCCCTCCTGTCGTATGGCTAAAGTCACCGGGGGTTGAGGCCTGACGGCGATTCACCGCGATCTGCGCTTCGGTGAGCGCGCCCGGGAACAGCAATTGTTGGTCGTCCGCACCGAATTTTGCATACAGAGTACCGCGCTCGCCACGCCACCGCAGATCAGCTTGCGCGTTCTGCTGACGCAAACGGTTGCTGTCTCGGTAATTGTCGGTCTCAAGATGGCTTGTATTAAATATCAAGCCGAGGTTGTCGCCTGCGAGGTTGAGCCCCGCGCGGTAATCCCCGGTGTTGTAGCTGCCATATCCTCCGCTCGCATATGCGCTCTTCTGGTTGCGCAGCGGTGCCTTCGTGACGATATTGATGGTGCCGCCGGTAGCGCCCCCGCCGTACAGCACCGCGCCGCTGCCGCGCATGATCTCAATGCGCTCGATTGCCGAGAGCGGTATCGCGGCCCAGTTAACCGTTGCCAACTCGCTTTCGCTGATGCGCTGACCGTCAAGCAGCACCAGCGTGTTCTGATCGCCGGTGATACCGAAGCCGCGCATGTCGACCTGCTGATTCGGCGAGCCGGAATTGTCGCGCACCTGGATACCCGGATATTGTCTGAGCAGCTCGGGCACCGTCGCCGCCGTACTGTTGCGAATGTTTTCCGCGGTAATCACCGTAACGCCAACTGGCGTATCCTGTTGCGGCTCTGTAAAGCGCGTCGCGGTCACGATCACTTCCGGCGCGACAGTCACCGGCGGCGGCTGCGCATAACCCGGCGCTGCGCAGATCGGCGAAGCGGAAAGAACGGCTGATACGAAAAACCTGCAATGGAATTTGAAAAAAGATTGCATGGCATTTCCCCGATTGGCGCACGCCCACCGCATGCGGATTGATCGCACGAGGAAACACCGAGGGGAAAATGTATTCGGACCGCAACCGGCATCTCGAACACCGCCTCCCCGCGGCATTTCCTTACCCAGCGGTTCGAGGCCGGTCTACGGGCTCGCGAGATTTGGCGCGCCGCCTTCCCGGGCCGTGAAGCCCAGTGGCGTTGTGGCGCGCCCACGCTCACTTACCGTTGCGGGGGCAGCACAGGACTTGAATGCCAGCTATCAGCTGTCAGTCTCACCTGTTTCCCGATTATCCCGGGCTGAAGACGTCAGTCCGGGCACCTGGAACCTTGCCGCCGCGAGCACGAGCCACGCGGCAACACGCCGATTCTACTCCAGCCGGGTTGTGCAGATCCCGCCATACGGCGCTGCCGGCGCCGGCCGGGGATGCTGCGGGGCAATATCGGGACAGGCTCAACAAAATCAGGGTGGTGGCTTACTTACAACCCAAAGTTTTGATAGCAAACCACATTCAAAAAAAGGCGTTAGGTGTTGACTAATCAGGATTTTTGAAACTATAGTGTAATTATGGATGCCGAACTCAAGTCGCTCGAAGACAAAATAAGTCAGTTTGTCGCGCTGTGTCAGCGGCTGCGCGTCGACAACCATCAACTGCGTCAGCAACTGGCCTCGGCGCAGAACGACAACAAGCAGCTGGCGGACAAAGTCGGCGACGCCAAGACCCGCCTCGAAACCCTGCTTACCCAGATTCCCGAAGAAGAAACATGAGCGCCGACACCACTGGCATGCAGATCAGCATCATGGGGCGCGAATTTCGCGTCGCGTGCACGCCCGACGAGCAAAAAGCGCTGCTGGAAGCAGTCGATTATCTGAATCGCAAGATGCAGGAAATCAAGGAGCAGGGCAAGATCAACGGCCTCGACCGCATCGCGATCATGGCCGCGCTCAATATCTCGCATGAATTCCTGACGACGCGGCTCGGCAGTTTTGATGTGTCCGAGTTCAAGCGTAGAATGGCCGGCATCGAGACGACGCTTGATCAGGCATTAGCCGATCAGGAAAAGTTGTTCTAGCCGGCCAGTGGCGGGTCCGGCTGCAGGTTAATCCCCTGCGGTGTGCGTCAGGGCCTTAAATTCTTTGAACCAATATAGGTAACCCGGTTGCGGCCCATAGCGGTGCTGTTGTGCGCGTCCGACAGGAAGCGCCTGATGCGCCCGGAAAGCGACCACTTGAACCTCTGGTTCAGGATGCGGGCCCAACGGCATCTGCGGGGGGCCATATAAAAAATGCGGCGTAACGCCGCATTTTTTTGTGATGGGTAATGAGTGAAGGGTGATGCGCATTACCCATTTCCCATAACTCATCGCTCATTACCGGTTTTCATCACTCCAGCTTGATCCCCGCACTCTTCACGACTTTGCCCCATTTGTCGATTTCGGCCTTGATGTAAGCCGCGAATTCATCCGGCCGATTGCCGACCGGATCGGCACCTTCGGCGGCGAGGCGTGATTTCACTTCCGGCGATGACAGCACCCGCGCGGTCTCTGCCTGCAATTTATTGACAATCTCGCGCGCAGTGCCCACCGGCGCGAGCAGCCCGTACCACTGGATCACCTCGTAGCCGGGGACGCCGGACTCGGCGATGGTGGGAACGTCCGGCAGCCCTGCGGCGCGGCTGCCGCTGGTAACCCCGAGCGCTCGCAGCTTGGCAGCTTTGATAAGCGTCAGCGCAGTCGGTATGCTCGGCATCGACAACTGCACCTGTCCCGCCAGCAAGTCGGCCGTCGCCGGACCCGAGCCTTTGTACGGGATATGGGTAATGGCGATATGCGCCATGGTGCGAAACAGTTCCATCGACATATGCGGCGACGTGCCGCTGCCGGCGGAGCTGTAATTGAGCTCGCCCGGATGCGCCTTGGCGAGAGCAATCAGCTCGCGCACGGATTTCACCGGCAACGACGGATGCACGACCAGAATGTTCGGGAGCGAGGCGGCGAGAGTGACCGGTGCGAGATCGCGCAGCGTGTCGTAAGGGGTCTTCTTGTAGAGCACCTGATTGATGACGATCGCGCTCGCCGCCATCAGCAGGGTGTAACCATCGGGCGCTGCGCGCGCGACTGCCTCGATGCCTATCACCTGGCCCGCGCCCGGGCGGTTCTCGACCACGAACTGCTGGCCCAGGTTCTCGGACAGTTTATGCGCGAGAATGCGCGTGAGAATATCCGTGCCGCCGCCCGGGGATGATGGAACAACAATCCGCACCGGCTTCGAAGGATACGCCGGACCCTGTGCGCAGACAGCGCCGGCGCCGCAGGCGAGCGCGAGCAATAGCAGATTTCGCATCCCGCTCATCGTTTCCTCCTCGCGATCATTTTACGCCTGCAGCAGCGGCCGCTTTGATATTCCGCGTGCCCGCGCGATAATTCCCGCACGCGTCTTCACCACTACCCGGTCTTTATGCGCTATTGGCTGATGAAATCGGAACCCGACGAGTTCGGCATCGACGACTTCGCGAAGACGCCGAAAAAGGCCACGCCATGGTTCGGCGTGCGCAATTACCAGGCGCGCAATTCCATGCGCGACGACATGCAGCTCGGCGATCAGGCGTTTTTCTACCATTCGAGCTGCGAAGTGCCGGGCATCGCCGGCATCGTCGAGATCTGCAGGCTTGCGTATCCCGACGAGACGCAGTTCGACCGCAAGAGCGATTATTTCGAGCCGAAGGCGACGCGCGAGAATCCGCGCTGGTTCAACGTCGACGTGAAGCTCGTCAAGAAAACGCGGCTCGTTCCGCTTACGGAGTTGCGCACCTATCCTCAGCTTGCGAAGATGCAACTCCTCAAGCGCGGCAACCGGCTGTCGATCACGCCTGTCGACCCAGACGAGTGGCGGTTCATCATAAGCGTTCTCTAGGATTTCGTGGTTTTGGCGATTACCGCTCGCGTTCAGATCACCTTGTCCGAACGCAAAAGGGTGATGTTGGCATCACTCAGCCCGAGCACCCCGCGCAATATCTCGTCGGTATGCTGGCCGAGCACGGGCGGCGGCACTTCGTGTTTGATCGGCGTTTCCGAAAACCGCATCGGGCTGGCGACGAGCGATACCTTGCCGGCGGTCGCATGCGGCAGTTCGATCTTCAGGCCGCGCGCCTTTACCTGCGGTTCCCCGAACACCTGCGCGATGGTGTTGATCGGTCCGTTCGCCACGCCGGCGGCATCGAGCAGCGCGACCCATTGGTGCGTCGCGCGTTTTGCAAACACGTCATTCAACAGCCGCGTAATCTCCTCGCGGTTTTTCACCCTATCGGCGTTGGTCGAAAAACGCGGATCCTTCGCGAGATGCGCGCAGCCGGCGACTTCGCAGAACTTGTTGAAGAGATTGTCGTTGCCGCACGCGAGGATAATCGCGCCGTCCTTCGTCTCGAATGTCTGGTACGGCACGATGTTCGGGTGCGCGTTGCCGATGCGCTCCGGCGACTCGCCGGTCGCGAAGTAATTCATCGCCTGGTTGGCTAGGAACGCGACGCACGAGTCGAGAAGTGCCACGTCGATCCACTGACCCTTGCCGGTAATTGCGCGGTTAGCGAGCGCGGCGCAAATCGCGATCGTCGCGTACATGCCGGTTGTCATGTCGACGATCGGCACGCCGACGCGCTGCGGCCCGCCTCCCGGCAGGTCGTCGCGCTCGCCGGTGATGCTCATCAAGCCCCCCATGCCCTGCGCCATGAAATCGTAACCCGGCCGGTCCTTGTCGGGCCCGGTCTGGCCGAAGCCCGTTACCGAGCAATAAATGAGTCCCGGGTTAAGCGCTTTCAGATCGTCGTAACCGAGCCCGTAGCGCGCGAGATCGCCGACCTTGTAGTTTTCAATGAAAACGTCAGACCGTGTGGCGAGATCGCGCACGATCTGCTGTCCTGCGGGCTTGGTCAGATTCACGGTGATCGATTTCTTACCGCGGTTGGCGGCGCAAAAATACGCCGACTCGCGCGTGACCTTGCCTTGCGCGTCCTTGAGAAACGGCGGAGCGTAAGAGCGCGAATCGTCGCCCTTGCCCGGGCGCTCGACCTTGATCACCTCGGCGCCGAGATCGGCGAGGTTCTGCGCCGCCCACGGGGCAGCGAGTACGCGGGAAAGATCGAGCACTTTGACATGCGATAGCGGTCCTGACATGGTTTCCTCAAAATCGTGAAGGCGTGAAGGGTGAATGCGTGAACCCCCTCACCCTGCCCTCTCCCCCGGTAACGGAGGAAAGGGGTTTAACCCTTCACTCATTCACTCCTTCACTTTTCACTGCGCGTCAGCGCCCCACGAACTTCGGTTTCTTCTTGTTGATGAACGCGTCGTAGCCTATTCGATAATCCTCGGTCTTGAAATAATCGAAATTGGCGTCGAGTTCCGCTTGCGTCAGCGGCGCCGCCTGCGGCGTGAGTCGCCGGATGAATTGCTTGTGCCAGCGCGCTACGAGCGGCGCGCCGTCGGCGATGCGGCACGCGGTTGCGTACGCTTCCTGCTCGACCTGGTCGTCCGGCACGACGCGCGTCAGCAATCCTTTGGCGAATGCCTCCTCGGCATTCCATACGCGGCCTTCCAGCAGAATCTCCGCCGCCACCGCGCGGCCGGCCAGCGCGAGCAGCCCGGCAAGCTCGCCATATGCGATCGCGAAGCCGAGCCGGTTGATCGGCACGCCGAAGCGGCCCGAGGTTCCCGCAATGCGCAGATCGCACTGGCACGCGAGTTCGAGCCCGCCGCCGACGCACGGCCCCCGGATCATCGCTACCGTCGGATGCCGGCATTCGCCGACTGCCGCGAGCGCGCCGGCCACGTACTCGAGGTGATAGACCTTGCCCTGCGCGAAATCGTTGCGTGCGTGCGCGAACTCGTCGATGTCCGCGCCAGCCGCGAACGCCTCGCCGCCTGCGCCGCGCAGCACGATGCAGCGCAGCGCGTCGTCCGCCGACAGCCCGCGCATGACGCGCGCGAGCTCGCGCCACATCGCAACCGTCAGGGCGTTGAGCTTGTCGGAATTATTGAGCGCGACGGTTGCGATATCGCCGCCGCGCGTGACGTCTATGGAAGGCAAAGGCGGGTCCGAAAAATACGTATTGTAGGGTCTGCCGCAGCGCTGCGGCTAGCCGGGCGTGCGTAGATAATTGAGCACGGCCAACGCGAGTGCGCCGGCGCCGACGCCCACGAGCAAATTGCGGCGGCAGAAATGATACGCGGCGAGCCCGATCGCGCACGCGAGCAGCCGGTGCGCGAGCAGGCTGGAAGCGAGCAGCCCCGACGGCATCACGATGATGCGCATGACGAGCCCCG
This sequence comes from Gammaproteobacteria bacterium, assembly GCA_041483135.1. Classification (GTDB taxonomy): domain Bacteria; phylum Pseudomonadota; class Gammaproteobacteria; order Burkholderiales; family SG8-41; genus PALSA-1004. The sequence continues at coordinate 30,402 of JBGPFE010000035.1, forward strand.
CCACCATCGCGTACGCCACGCACGCGACCCACTGGAAGGCATCGCTGTCGGCGGCGATGCGTCCCGACAGCAGCACGCCCAGTCCGCGCCAGGCGTAGGTGCCGAGGCTGCACACGGTGAGCAGCAGCCACAGGTCAGGCACGGCGGTGCTCCAGCGATTTGTGGATCACGAACGCCAGCGTGCCGCCGGCGAAACCGGCGGCGAGCACGCTCCATTGCGGCGTCACCAGGTACAGCAGCGGCCCCGCCGGCCCGCCGCAGGCCAGCGCGATCGCCGCGACGCGGCTGCGCACTTCGCCCACCAGCATTACGAAAAAATAGACCGGCGCGAGAAACAGCAGGCCGAACTGGACGGCCGGCGGAATCGCCCCCGCGATCACGTAGCCAAGAGCGCCGGCCACCATGGCGACCGCGATGCACACGATCGAAAAGCCGGCGAGATACGGCAGGCGCTCCGGCGGCGGCAGCTCGGGGCAGCGGCGCATGCACACCGTCCACGACGTCATCGCGATGAAGTGGGCGGTCGCGTAGTAGCTGCCGCGCGCATGCGCCGGGTCGCGCAGCAGCGGCGACAGCGTGAGCGCCATCGGCAGAAAGCGCGCGTTGGTCATCGTCACCGCCAGCAATACGGCGACGAGCGGCGCGCCAGCCTGCCACATATCCATCAGCACGAGCTGTCCCGGCAGCGCCCACATCGTGAGCGTCGACGCGACGACCGCCCACAGCGGGCCGCCATACCCGCTGACCAGCGCGCCGAATCCAAGGTAGCCCGCTCCAGCCACCGCGGCCGGCACGCCGAACGCTTCGCGCACGCCGCGCTCGAACCCCGCGCGCTGCATCATGACGCGGCCCGCCCCCATGCGCGCTGCCTCAAGCGAGTTTCTCCGCGAGCTCCTTGAAATCGGCAACGACCAGATCGGGCTGATACGGCCATTGTCCGAACGGCCGCTTGCGGCGGTCGACGAAGCAGGTGTGCATGCCGTAGGCTTTGGCGCCAACGCAATCGAAAGCGTGATTGGCAACGAACAGGATCGCAGCGGGCGCGAGGCCGAGCAGCTCCGCTGCCGTGCGGTAGGTCGCGACGTGCGGCTTGAACGAGCCCGCCTCGGTCACCGAAATGATGCGGTCGAACTCGATGCCGAGATGCGGGCGCGCGTTGTCCAGCATGTCGGGGTCGCCGTTCGACAATATCGCAAGCCGGTAGTGCTGCTGCAATTTCGTGAGTGCCGCGACCACATCGGGGAACGGACGCAGCGTTTCGATTTTCGCGACCAGCTCCTTCACTTCATCCTGCGTGTGCGGGATGCCCGCGCGCTCGAGCGTGTAGGTCAGCGCGCGGCGGCCGATTTCGCGATACGGCGTGTGCTCGTGGTGCAGCAGCGCGTCGATCATCGAATTCTCGAAATGCGTGCGCCGCCACCATGTGACCAGCGCGTCCGGCCGGCCGTTCCAGCCCTTGGCCTCGAGATACGGCGTGACCGCGTCAGTGAGCCCGCCCTGCATGTCGACCACCGTGCCGTAGAGGTCGAACATCAGCACGTGCACTTCCTTGCGCAGCCGTTCCAGAATCATCATGTGCGTTGCCTTGCGCTACGCCAGCGCCTGCCGCAGCACGCACGCGACATGCAGCGCGTTGCGATTGGCTCCATCCCTGATCTGATGACGGCAGCTGGTGCCGTCGGCGACGATCAGGGTATCGGCGTCGGCGGCACGCACTTTCGGCAGCAGGCCCGCTTCCGCCATTTTCATCGAGATATCGTAATGAGCGGCCTCGTAGCCGAAGCTGCCGGCCATGCCGCAGCAGCTCGCTTCGATCGTTTCGACCTCGAGTTGCGGCACGAGCTTGAGCGCCTGCTGCACCGCCGGCATCGCGACAAACGCCTTCTGGTGGCAGTGCCCGTGCAACAGCGCTTTTTTCTGCGGCAACGCTTTCAGTTTCAGCTTGAGGCGTCCCGCACCGGCTTCGCGCGCCAGAAATTCCTCGAACATCATTGCGTTCAACGCAAGCTCGGCGGTGTCCCCGCTCGGCAGCATCGAAATGAACTCGTCGCGCAACGAGAACAGGCACGACGGCTCGAGCCCGACCACCGGCACGCCGCGCGCGACAAAGGGCAGTAACGCATCGATCATGCGCTGCGCCTCGGCTTTGGCTTCAGCGACCAGCCCGGCGGCCAGAAACGTGCGCCCGCAGCAGAGCGGGCGGGCGCCGCGCTGCGCGCGCGGGAGATGAACCAGGTAACCCGCAGCGCGCAACACGGCAAGCGCCGCGCGCGCATTGTCAGGCTCGAAATAGTTGTTGAACGTGTCGGCCAGCAACACGACTTCGCCGTTCACGACCCCGCCGCCCTGCGCGCTGCCCGGGCGAGCGAAGAACGTATCGCGGCGCCAGCGTGGCAGGGTGCGCTTAGCACTCAGGCCCAGCAGTTTTTCCGATAGCGCGGGGAAGCCGGGAATCGTATCGCGCAGATTGGCGAGCCACGGCAGCCGCGCCGCCCACGGCGCGTAGCGCGGCAGATACGCAATGAGCCTGTCCTTGAGGCGCAAACCATGGCGCTTGCGATAATGATGCAGGAACTCGATCTTCATCTTCGCCATGTCGACGCCGGTCGGGCATTCGCGCTTGCAGCCCTTGCACGACACGCACAGGTCCATCGTCGCGTAAAGCTCGTCGGACGTGAACGCCTCGGGGCCGAGCTGGCCGGAGATTGCCAGCCGCAAAGTGTTGGCGCGGCCGCGCGTCAGGTGCTGCTCCTCGCCGGTCGCGCGAAACGACGGACACATGGTGCCGGCGTCGAACTTGCGGCAGTGGCCGTTGTTGTTGCACATCTCGATTGCCTTGTCGAAGCCGCCCCACTCCGACCAGTCGAGCACGGTGTCGATTTTCTGCGTCACGTAGTCCGGCTTGTAGCGGAACAGCGTGCGATCGTCCATCTTGGACGGCCGCACGATCTTGCCCGGGTTGAGCAGCCCGCGCGGATCGAAAATATCCTTGATTTCCTCGAACGCACGCGTGATGCGCGGCCCGAAGGTCGGCGCAATCCATTCGGAGCGCACCAGCCCGTCGCCGTGTTCGCCTGAATAGGCGCCCTTGTATTCGCGCACCATCGCGGCGGCTTCCTCGGCGATTGCGCGCATCTTGCGCGCGCCGTCCTCGCGCATGTTGAGGATCGGCCGCACGTGCAGGCAGCCGACCGATGCGTGCGCGTACCAGGTGCCCTGCGTGCCGTGCTTCGCGAACACGCGCGTGAGCCGCTCGGTGTAGGCGGCCAGGTGCTCGAGCGGGACCGCGCAGTCCTCGATGAACGACACCGGCTTGCCGTCGCCTTTCATCGACATCATGATGTTGAGTCCCGCCTTGCGCACTGCCCAGATGTCGCGCTGCAACGCGGCATCCGTAACCTCGACCACGCCGCCGGGCAATCCGAGGTCACCCATCAATTCGGTGAGCTGCCTGAGCTTGGCGACCGGCTCGTCCTTGTCCTCGCCGGCGAACTCGACCAGCAGGATCGCGTCGGGATCGCCTTGGAGAAAACGGTCGACGGTTGGTTTGAACGCCGGGTTTGAGCGCGCGAGTCCGATCATAGTGCGGTCGACAAGCTCGACCGCGGCTGGTTGCAGCTTGACGATGTGCTGCGGCGCTTCCATCGCGCGATAAAACGTCGGGAAATGACACACGCCGAGCGCCTTGTGCTTCGGCAGTGGCGACAGATTGAGATGGATGCGTTTCGAATACGCGAGCGTGCCTTCCGAGCCGACCAGCAGGTGCGCCATGTTGTGGCCGACTCCGCTGAGCGCGTCGAGGTTGTAGCCGCCTACGCGCCGCAGCACTTTCGGGAAGCGATGTTCGATTTCCTCGGCTTCGCGCGCGGTAATCGCGCGGATTTTCTTGATCAGATCGAGATAGCCCGCGGGCGCATTGAACTTGTTCAGATCGGCCGGCACATCGCCGAACTCGAACTCGCTGCCGTCGGCGAGCACGGCGTCGATCGCGCGCACGTTGTGCACCATGTTGCCGTAGCGGATCGAGCGCGAGCCGCAACTGTTGTTACCCGCCATGCCGCCTAGGGTCGCCTGCGCGCTGGTGGACACGTCAACCGGATACCACAATCCGTGCGGCTTGAGCCACGCATTCAACTGATCAAGCACCACGCCGGGCTGCACGCATACCGTGCGAGCATCCTTGTCGAATGCGACGATCTGGTTCAGGTATCTGCTGTTGTCGATCACCAACGCGGCACCGACTGTCTGGCCGCATTGCGAAGTGCCGCCGCCGCGCGGCAGTACGGGCACCCCTTCGCCGAACGCGATCTGCAGCGCGACCAGCGCGTCGCCCTCCGTTTTCGGTATCACGACTCCGACCGGCTCGATCTGGTAGATAGAGGCGTCGGTAGAGTAGCGGCCGCGTGAATAAGCGTCGAACCGCACCTCGCCTTCGATTTCGCGCCTGAGCCGCGCCGCGAGCTTGCCGTCGCCGGTGCGCGGATGGAATTTAAGCGGCGCAATGGTGTCCATGTGCCGTTTTAACGCAAGTTGACGCCTCTGCGCAACTTAACTATTCTCACCGCTCTGCTGTTATCTCATTGATTTCCGAGGCCCCCATGGCACACGCGAGTGGACGACATTTCCTGCAAATTCCCGGACCGACCAACGTGCCTGAGCGCGTGCTGCGCGCGATCGACCGCGCCACCATCGACCACCGCGGCCCCGAATTCCAGAAGCTCGGCCAGGAAGCGCTGGCTGGACTCAAGCACGTTTTCAAGACCCAATCGCCGGTGGTGATCTTTCCGGCTTCCGGCACCGGCGCGTGGGAAGCGGCACTCGTCAATACGCTGTCGGCCGGCGATCACGTGCTGATGTGCGAAACCGGCCACTTTGCGACGCTGTGGCACAGCATGGCGAAAAAGCTCGGGCTCGCTCCGGAATTCATTGCCGGCGACTGGCGCCATGGCGCCGACGCTGCCGCAATCGAAGCGCGGCTCGCCGGCGATAAAAAACACGAGATCAAGGCGGTGTGCGTGGTGCACAACGAGACCTCGACCGGCGTCACCTCGCGTATCGGTGAAGTGCGCAAAGCGATCGACCGCGCCCACCACCCGGCGCTTTACATGGTCGACACGATTTCGTCGCTGGCGTCGATCGATTACCGCCACGACGAATGGGGTGTCGACGTCACCGTCGCCGGTTCGCAGAAGGGGCTCATGCTGCCGCCCGGGCTGTCGTTCAACGCGATCGGCGACAAGGCGCTCGCCGCCGCGAAAACATCGAAGCTGCCGAAATCGTACTGGGGCTGGGACGAAATGCTGGCCAGCAACAAGACCGGCTACTTCCCCTATACGCCGGCGACCAACCTGCTGTACGGCCTGCGCGAAGCGCTCCACATGTTGCTCGAGGAAGGCCTCGACAACGTCTTCAAGCGCCACGACCGCCACGCCGAGGCGACGCGCCGCGCGGTGCGCGCGTGGGGCCTTGAGATCCTGTGCTTGAATCCCGCGGAATATTCGAGCTCGCTCACCGCGGTGCTGATGCCGGAAGGCCGCAACGAGGCCGAATTCCGCAAAGTCGTGCTCGATAACTTCAACCTGTCGCTCGGCAGCGGGCTCGGCAAAGTTGCGGGCAAGGTGTTCCGCATCGGCCATCTCGGCGACTTCAATGACCTGATGCTCGCCGGCACGCTCGCCGGCGTCGAAATGGGGCTCGCACTCGCCGGCGTGCCGCACAAGAAAGGCGGCACCGCCGCGGCGATGGATTATCTGGTTTCGAGCAAATCGGGCGTACGCAGGAAAACCGCAGCCCAGCGCGCGACGGCGTAACGAGCCGATGGACAACCGTTGCGGCGATCCGGGCCACGCGACGCTGCAACAGCAGCTAACCGACACGACCCGCACGCGGCCCGACGACATCGCGAGCGCGTTGCCGGAACCGATTGGCATGGCTTTAACGCCGGGAGCACCGGCCGCCGCGGAGCGATAACCAATAAATCAACTGGAGGAGAAGACCCCATGAGCCGCATGTTCCGCCACGGGCTGTTCGCAGCCGCGTTGCTTACCGTATCTTCGTTCGTCACTGCGCAGGACTACCCTATCCGGCCGATCCGGATGGTCGTGCCGTTCGCCCCCGGCGGCGGCTCCGACATTTCCGGCCGCATCCTGGCTGACGGCCTGCATGAGGCCTTGGGCCAGACCATCGTGGTCGACAACCGCGCCGGGGCCGGCAGCACGATCGGCGCCGACATCGTCTCGAAAGCAAACCCCGACGGGTACACCATGCTGCTCGGCAACATCAGCATGGCCTTCAACGCCGCGCTCTACAAACAGCTGCCCTACGACACGCTGCGCGACTTCGCGCCGGTCTCGCTCGTGGTGGACCAGCCCAACATCCTGGTAGCTCATCCATCGCTCCCCGCGAAGACGCTCAAGGAATTTATCGAGCTCGCGCGTGCCACGCCCGGCAAGCTCGCCTATGGCTCTGCCGGCGTCGGCTCCGGCACGCATTTGGCGATGGAAATGCTGCTCCTGACGCTCAAGATCGACATGGTGCACGTGCCGTATAAAGGCACCGGCCCCTCGCTCATCGCGGTGCTGGGCAACGAGATCACTGTTTTCCTTTCGACGTTCGCCTCGGCGCTGCCGCATGTGAAATCCGGGCGGCTGCGCGCGTTCGGCGTCACGAGCGCCAAGCGCGCCAACGCTCTGCCGGAAGTGCCCACCATCGCCGAGGCTGGCGTCCCCGGTTTCGAGTACAGCACTTGGTACGGCCTGCTGGTGCCCGGCGGCACCCCGCGCGCCATTGTCGAGAAGCTCAATAAAGCCACCACCGGCCAGCTCAACTCCACGGAGATGAGGCAACGTTACTTGTCACAGGGCATGGAGCCGATCCCGTCCACCTCCGCCGCCTACGCGACCCGCCTCAAGTCCGAAACGGAAAAATGGGCGCAGGTAGTGCGGGCGGCCGGCATTCCGCAAATGTAAGGCACGCCCCACCTGAGGCCATGCGGTGCCGAATGCGCCGAGTTATGATGTGGTAATCCAGAAAGCGAAACAGGCCGGTGTCACTGTTTAGAGCACCCGGTGCCGTCAACCGTGCATGCATCGCCGTAAGCCGTGTAGGTTTGAAAGCAAGCACGTAATGGGGGTTGTGGTTCCGGCCCAGACCCCGCAGATTGTTCTGGCGCTGACCGTACCAGATAATAAGCAGCGCTTAGCGGGTCAACCCAAACGAGGAGAAAACATGAAAACCCTACCGCACCTGATTGCAGCGTTGTGTTTGCTGTGCGCCGCCTGCGGCAATGCCCTGGCCCAAGCGTACCCTGCCAAACCGATTCGCATGATCATTGGTTTCCCGCCCGGCGGCGGCACCGACATCATCGGCCGCATCGTCGCCCAGAAGCTGTCCGAAGCCGTCGGCCAGCAGATTATCGTCGACAACAGGGGCGGTGCAAGCGGCCAGCTCGCCGCGGAGTTGGTGGCCAAAGCCGCGCCGGACGGTTATACGATCATGATGGTTCACATCGCGGCAATATCGATCCTGCCGTCACTGGTGGCCAAGCTGCCCTACGATGCGCAGAAAGATTTCACGCCGATCACGCTCGCCGCGATCGGCCCCAACCTGCTGGTCGTGCATCCGTCCGTCCCGGTCAAAACCGTAAAAGAATTGATCGCGCTGGCCAAATCCAAGCCCGGCCAGTTGCAATATGCGTCGCCCGGTGCCGGCACCGTGCAGCATCTCGCGGGGGAACTCTTCAAGCTGCAGGCCAAGGTCGACATACTGCACGTGCCCTACAAGGGCAGCGGTCAATCAATTGTTGACCTGATCGCCGGCCAGGTTCACATGGATTTCGACGCGATACCGCCGGTGATCAATTATGTGCGCCAGGGCAGGCTGCGCGCGATCGCCGTGACTTCGGCGAAACGGTTCTCGCTGCTGCCCGAAATTCCCACGATCGAGGAATCCGGCGTGCCCGGCTTCGACATGAGCACCTGGTGGGGCCTGGTCGCACCGGCCGCGGTCAGCAAGGACGTGGTCAACAAGCTGTATGGCGAGACCGTCAAATTGCTGCGGCAATCGGACGTGAAGGAGAAGATAGCATTCGTTGGCGCCGACCCGGTCGGCAACACGTCCGACGAGTTCGCCGCCTTCATCCGCACCGAGACCGAAAAATACGCGCGCATCGTCAAAGCCGCCAATATCAAAATCGAATGACGCGCGGATGCCAAAGCAACCTGTTGCCGGAGTGAAAACCATGAATATGCGCGACGTCAATCTGCTTGGCCGCGTGTTGATGCTGATTGCGGCGCTCGCCGCCGGCGCCAGCGCAGCGCAGAACTACCCGACCAAACCGGTCCGCATGATCGTCGGCTTCCCGCCCGGCGGCGGCACCGATGTGATGGCGCGGCTCATCACGCCGAAAATGATCGAAGCCTGGGGTCAGCAGGTCGTCATCGACAACCGCGCCGGGGCGACCGGCATCATAGGCACCGACCTGGTGGCGAAGGCCGTGCCCGACGGTTACACGCTGCTGATGGGACACGTCGCCACCAACGCGATTGCGGCAAGCCTCTTCGCCAAGCTGCCCTTCGACCCCGCCAGGGATTTCGCGCCGATCACGCGCGTCTCGTCGGTGCCGCATCTCATCGTCGTGCATCCGTCGCTCGATGTGCATACCGTGAAGGACCTGATCGCTCTCGCCAAAGCCAAGCCGGGGCAAATCGCTTTCCCCTCGGCAGGCAACGGCAGCACGCCGCATCTGGCTGGCGAAATCTTCAAGACCATGGCCGGCGTCAACCTGATACACGTGCCGTATAAGGGTTCCGGGCAATCGGTGCAGGACCTGCTCGGTGGACAGGTGCAGCTTGCGTTCGATACCACGCCGACGGTGATCCAGTACGTGAAGGCGGGCCGGTTGCGGCCGATCGCGGTGAGCACGCTGAAGCGGCTCGCGTCGCTGCCCGAAGTGCCGACGGTCGCCGAGTCCGGGGTGCCCGGCTACGAAGTGACGACGTGGTACGGAATGTTCGCGCCGGCGGGCACGCCGCCCGCGATCGTGCGCAAAGTGTTCATGGAGGTGGCGCGCATCGTGCGGTTGCCGGATATCAAAGAACGACTCGACGGGATGGGCACCGAGGAGACCACCAACGCCTCGCCCGAGGAGTTCGCGGCTATGGTCAGGGCCGACATCGCCAAATACGCGAAGGTGATCAAAGCCGCCGGGCTGCGCATTGACTAGAAACCGTCTCAAAAAAGACGGAACCGCCGATGAACGCAGATGAATGCCGTTACAACCTGCGCTTCCCGGAGTCTCTCGATATGTCAGGTGCGGAGAATCAAATTGCGTGGTGGTGACCTTGTGTTGGTTGTAACGGTATGAACGCGGATAAAAGCAAATGAATCGGTAATGGGAAATGGGTAGTTTCACTCATCACTCATCACTCAGTAGCGTCCGGTTAAAACCTGAATAGATTTAGCTGATTAGCGTGTTCGTGCGGATCTGGCTCAGGTGGTGCAAGCATAAGTAGCTGATGCAATGG
>JBGPFE010000036.1:0-38838 GCA_041483135.1 Gammaproteobacteria bacterium
CGTAAGCAGCGGGATGAAAGCGGTCTGCGCGGCGGCGTTGTTGGCCGATTCGGGACCGGCGACGCCCTCGATCGCGCCCTTGCCGAAGCGCGTCGGATCTTTCGCCAGCTTCTTCTCCATCGTGTAGGAAGAGAACGCCGCGATCACGGTGTGCGCCCCCGGCAGGATGCCGAAGATCACGCCGATCGTGGTGCCGCGCATGATCGGGCCGAACGACATCTTGAGGTCGTTCAGGGTTGGCATCAGGCTGCTCACCTTGGAGACCGCGGTATGGCGATCGATCGCGCTCTGTTCGAGGTTGGAGATGATTTCTCCGAAGCCGAACATCCCCATCGCGACCGACACGAAGCCGATGCCGTCCGACAGCTCGGAGATGCCGAAGCTGTAGCGCGCGATGCCCGAGTTGACGTCGGTGCCGACTATCCCCATCAGCAGCCCGATGAATATCATGCCGATCGCCTTGACCAGCGAGCCGCTCGCCAGCACCACCGCCGAGATCAAACCCAGCACCATCATCGAGAAGTACTCGGCGGCGCCGAACTCGAATGCGAGCTCCGCGAGCGGCGGGCCGAACAGCGCGATCAATACGGTACCGACGCAACCGGCGAAGAACGACCCGATCGCCGCGATGGCGAGCGCCGGCCCGGCGCGCCCCTGGCGCCCCATCTGGTAGCCGTCCAGCATGGTCACCACCGAGGACGACTCGCCGGGAAGGTTGACCAGAATCGCGGTGGTCGAGCCGCCGTAGCTCGCGCCATAATAAATGCCGGCGAGCATGATCAACGCCGGGGTCGGCGGCAGATTGAATGTGATCGGCAGCAGCATCGCGATCGTCGCCACCGGCCCGATGCCGGGCAACACGCCGATCAGCGTGCCGAGAAAACAGCCGACGAAGCAGTACCACAGGTTCTGCCAGTGCAGCGCGACGGAGAAACCATAGATCAGATTGTGAAACAGTTCCATATCTTGAGCCCCCTAAACCGCGCCGCTTACGACCACGGAAACAGCTTGAACGGCAAAGCCAGCCCGTAGTAGAAAACGCTCACGTTCACTGCGGTCATGGCGACTGCGTTGATGACCTGTTCCTTCCACTTGAAATCCCAGCCGCCAAACGCGCTGATGAACATCATCAAGAAGCTCGCAACGACCAGTCCCGCCTTATCGAGCAGGAAACCGAAAACGAACACCGAGCCGAGGACCAGCAGCAGCGGCCTGTAATTCGTCTTGCGCGGTTCCTCCCCCTGCAGGATAAACGAGCGGACCAGCACGATCAGGCCCAGCCCGGCCAGAATCCAGCCCAGAACAGTCGGGAAATAAGCGGGGCCCATCCGGACCGCCGTCCCCATCGGGTAGTTGCCGGCAAACAACGCAAAAAAACCGCCCAGGATGATGTACATGATCCCGGCGCTGAAGTCCTTCTTGTCGCCGATTTTTAACGCCATTTGGCTACCCCCAAGCTGATGAAAACCAGTTCTTTTTCGCCGCGCTTAACTGCGCAAGCTGACCAATATTAACGCCGCATGATAACTTGTTTCGAAGCTGCAAGCCACTACCCCCCGCGGGGGCCTCGTGGCTGCAATTCAGGCGGCGAGCGCTTCCTTCTCCATTTCCGGCTTATACCGGCCAAAACACGCGGCGCTATTGCATTTCGAGCGGTGATAAAGCGCTTTTTGCGCTGCCGGCACATTGGCGGCCTGGCCTTTCCAGGCTTTCAGCGCGGGCGCCTGCAAGGCCCGGCCGTAGGAAAACGACAGCGCCCACGGCGGTACCGCGCCCATCGCATTCATCGCGTTCAAGTGCGCGGTGGCGAGCTGATCGCTCTGGCCGCCGGACAGGAAAACGATGCCGGGCACCGCTGCCGGCACGGTGCGTTCCAGACATCGCACCGTTGCGTCGGCAACTTGCTGCACGCCGGCTTGTTGCGGGCAATCCTTGCCGGAGACCACCATGCTCGCTTTCAACACCAGGTGCTCGGCGCGCACGTGTTGCCGATACAGCTCACGGAACAGCGTGTGCAGCGTGTTTTCCGTAACGTCAAAACAGCGCTCGAGCGTATGGTTGCCGTCCATCAGCACTTCGGGTTCGACGATCGGCACGAGTCCGGTTTCCTGGCACAGCGCCGCATAGCGCGCGAGCGCGTGGGCATTAGCCGCTATGCAGCAGTCGCTCGGGATGTCCTTGCCGATGGTAATCACTGCGCGCCACTTGGCGAACGTCGCGCCGAGCTTTTTGTATTCGGCAAGGCGCTCGCGCAGGCCGTCCAGGCCTTCGGTGATTTTTTCACCCGTCATCCCCGCCAGGTCTTTGGCGCCGGTGTCGACCTTGATGCCGGCCAGGATGCCGTTTTTCTGCAGCACTTGCGGAAACGGCACGCCGTCTTTCGTCGCCTGCTTGATGGTTTCATCGTAAAGAATCATGCCGCTGATGAACTGCGACAGGCCGGCGGCCGTGATCAGCAGGTCGCGATACGCGCGCCGGGTTTCGGTCGTCGATTCGATGCTGATCGAGTCGAAGCGTTTCTTGATGGTGCCGCCCGATTCGTCGATCGCCAGGATGCCTTTGCCCGGCGCAACTATCGCGGCTGCTGTTGCTGCGAGTTCTCGTTCATACATGGCCTGCCTCCTGCTTGAAGTCCTGGATTCAACTCGTCACTGACGGGTTCAAGGGGAAGATATTTTACTCCTGCGCGACTCCGCCTGCCTACGCCGGGAGTCAGGCGGTGCGATGCTCCCCGACCTTGACTATCTTCATCGTGTTGGTGCCGCCCGCCTTGCCGAACGGCTCGCCGATCGTAAGAATGATGTAATCGCCGTGGTTGACTGCGCCGCGCTTCAAAAGCTCGTCTTCCGCCATGTACAACGCGCGCTCCGGGTTGCGCGCGCCCTTGAAACTGAGCGGATAGACGCCGCGGAACAGCGTCACGCGGCGGCGCGTTTCGACCACCGAGGACAGCGCGTAGATCGGCACATTCGAGTTCATGCGCGACATCAACAGCACGGTTTTGCCGCTTTGCGTGAGCGCGGCGACTGCCTTGATGTTGAGAGTGTTGGCGGTGAATATCGTCGCGCGCGCGATCGCCTCCTCGACAGTCGCCGGCGGCTCGGCGCGCCGCCGATCGGTAACGAAGGTTTCGTCTTTTTCGGCTTCGAGGCATACGCGCGCCATCGCCGCCACCGTCTCGACCGGGTATCTGCCGGTAGCGGTTTCGGCCGACAGCATCACCGCGTCGGTGCCGTCGAGCACGGCATTGGCGACGTCCGATACTTCGGCGCGCGTCGGAATCGGGTTGCTGATCATCGACTCCATCATCTGGGTGGCCGTGATCACCAGCTTGTTGCGGTCGCGCGCCATGCGGATCATGCGCTTCTGCAGCGCGGGCACCGCGGCGTCGCCGACTTCGACCGCAAGGTCGCCGCGCGCGACCATGATCGAATCCGAGGCATCGAGGATCTCGGCCAGAGCCGGGATCGCCTCGGCGCGCTCGATCTTGGCGCAGATCATGCTTTTTCCGCCCGCCTTCAGCATCAGGTCGCGCGCCCACTGAATGTCAGCGCCGGAGCGCGGGAACGATACCGCGAGAAAATCAGCCTTGAGCTGCGCGGCGGTCTTGATGTCCTGCATGTCTTTCTCGGTCAGCGCCGGCGCCGTCAGGCCGCCGCCCTTGCGGTTGATGCCTTTGTTATTCGATAACGCGCCGCCCTGCTCGACCACGCAGTTGATGCGCGGGCCTTTGACCTGAGTTACGCCGAGGACGATACGGCCGTCGTCGAGCAGCAGGGTGTCGCCGGGCGCGACATCCTGCGGGAGGTTGCGGTAATCAAGTCCGACGCGGCTCGCGTCGCCGAGCTTGCACTCGGCGTCGAGCATGAACTTGTCGCCGGTTGCAAGCATGATGCGGTCGTGTTCGAAGCGGCCGATGCGGATTTTCGGTCCCTGCAGGTCGACCAGCACGCCGACCGAACGCCCGGTTTTGCGCGCGAGTTCACGCACCAGCTCGACGCGCTCGGCGTGCTCTTTGGCGGAGCCATGCGAAAAATTCATGCGCACCACGTCGAGACCGGCTTCGATCATGCGCGCGAGCGTTTTCTGGTCGCTCGAAGCGGGGCCTAGCGTGGCGACGATTTTGGTGCGGCGGGGCATAAAGTCGAGTTTCGGGTTTATAAGTTCAAGGTTTCGAGTTTCAGATAATCAGCAGCTTGGCTGCGATTAAAGACGGGCTATGTAGTTTCAACTCTAAACCCGAAACCCGCAACTTGAAACTTTCTTAACGCGCGCGCTGCTCGAGGGCCTCGACCGCCGGCAGTTTTCTGCCTTCGAGAAACTCGAGGAATGCGCCGCCGCCGGTCGAAATGTACGACACTTTGCCAGCAATGCCATACTTGGTGATTGCGGCGATCGTGTCGCCGCCGCCGGCGATCGAGAACGCATGGGACTCGGCAATCGCCTGCGCGATCCGGCGCGTACCTGCGCCGAATTGATCGAACTCGAACACGCCGACCGGCCCGTTCCAGACGATGGTGCCGGCCCGCACGATAAGGTCCGCCAGCATCTCGGACGTCTTCGGCCCGATATCCAGAATCATGTCGTCGGCACCGACCTGGTCAGCCGCCACCAGATTCGCGCGCGCGCGCGCAGATAGCTCGGCGGCCACTACCACATCCACCGGCAGCGGCACCTGCGCCCCGCGCGCTTTCATGAGGTCGATGATCGAATGCGCTTCGCCGGTCAGGCTCGGCTCCGCCAGTGATTTGCCTATGCGCAAGCCCGAGGCCAGCATGAAAGTATTGGCGATACCGCCGCCCACGATCAGCTGGTCGACTTTCTGCGCCAATGATTTCAGTATGGTCAGCTTGGTCGAGACTTTGGAACCGGCGACGATTGCGAGCATCGGCCGCGCCGGCTGGCGGAGCGCTTTCGTCAAGGCATCGAGTTCGGCCGCCATCAGCGGTCCCGCGCACGCAACGGGAGCGAATTTCGCGATGCCGTGGGTCGTGGCCTCGGCGCGATGCGCGGTGCCGAATGCGTCGTTGACATAAACATCGCACAACGCCGCCATTTTTCTCGCCAGTGCGTCGTCGTTTTTTTTCTCCCCTCTATTAAGGCGGCAGTTCTCAAGCAGGGTGACCGCACCGGGCTTGACATCGACGCCGTCGAGCCAGTCATGTTTCAGCGGTACCGGCACGCCCAGCAACCCGCTCAACCGTCGCGCGATCGGGGCGAGCGAGTCTTCCGGTTTGAATTCACCTTCGGTCGGGCGTCCGAGGTGCGAAGTGACCATTACCGCCGCGCCGGCTTTGAGCGCGTATTGAATAGCCGGCACCGAGGCGCGGATACGCGTGTCGTCGGTAATATTACCCGCGTCGTCCTGCGGCACGTTGAGATCGGCGCGGATGAACACCCGCTTGCCGGCGAGGTTCAGGTCGGTCATCTTGAGGACAGGCATGCGCAGCTTCCGTGCGTGAGCTATCAGCTTTCAGCGGTCAGCCAAGCCATGAAGCCGCCGGGAGTTGAATACTGATCGCTGACCGCTATTTGGCGTTCATCAGCGCGACGGTGACATCGTGCATGCGGTTCGAGAAGCCCCATTCATTGCCGTACCAGGACAGCGCGTTTACCAGCGTGCCGCCGGTAACCCTGGTCAGCGTCGCGTCGAATATGCTCGCTGCCGGATTATGATTGAAGCCGACCGATGCCGGCGGCCCATCGTTGTACTCGAGCACGCCTTTGAGTCCGCCCGCGGCGGCGGCCTTCATCACCGCGTTCACTTCGTCGACCGTGGTCGCGCGCGCGGAGTCCTGCGGCACGTTGAGATCAGCGCGGATGAACGCTCGCTTGCCGGCGAGGTTCAGATCGGTCATTTTGAGGACGGACATCGGGGCCACGGAATGGGGTTGGCCCCAGCCGATTTGCCTTCTACAATCGAGAAAAACACCGGCACCCAAGACTCGCCACAGGCCTCGGCACGCTCGCGTTTTGTGAAAGTCCTTGGACAGCAGGTTTTTGGCTGTTATTTTTTGTCGTAAAGGGTGCCTTGGGATTTCTTCTGGATGGCGGTGCAATCCAAGCCTTCGACAAATACGTTGGGAAACAACAACCCCCCGCTACAAACCATCACTATCATTCGGCCGATGCGGCCCAGAATTCCCCCTGGGCCTATAGGTACCACATTTGGATTCGGGGTTTCTTCCATCGTGACCTCACGTTATTGGCCACGATAATGGCCTCGTGGTTGGGCCAAGGCGAATTGATCCGCCTATATGCTTGCGTAAAGTGAAGGGTTCTAGATCCCCCAAAAGCGGCAACGGAGACCTACGGTCAGATAATAGCGTGGCGTCCGTTCCAGCACAACGTCACAGAGAATGGTTGGGATAACACTGGGAACACCCAGCCCTGTGAACACATTCCAAGACAAACCTGCACATTTTCAGGCCGGACCTTGATCCCCAGCCTCTTTATTTGGCGTTCATCAGCGCGACGGTCACGTCAAGCATGCGATTGCTGAAGCCCCATTCGTTGTCGTACCACGACAGCGCTTTCACCAGCGTGCCGCCGGTGACTTTGGTCAGCGTCGCGTCGAAAATGCTGGACGCGGGGTTATGATTGAAATCGACGGATACGAGCGGCCCATCGTTGTACTCGAGCACGCCTTTGAGTCCGCCCGCGGCGGCGGCCTTCATCACCGCGTTCACTTCGTCGACCGTGGTCGCGCGCGCGGCGGTAAACGTGAGATCGACGAGCGAGACATTAATCGTCGGCACGCGCACCGCGAAACCGTCGAGCTTGCCATTCAACTCCGGCAGCACCAGCCCGACAGCGGCGGCGGCGCCGGTCTTGGTCGGGATCATCGACATGGTCGCCGAGCGCGCACGGCGCAAATCCTCGTGATAAACGTCGGTCAGCACCTGATCGTTGGTGTAAGCATGCACAGTGGTCATCAAACCCTGCACGACGCCGATTTTTTCGTGCAGCACCTTTACCATCGGCGCCAGGCAATTGGTCGTGCACGACGCGTTCGAAATCACCGTGTGGCTCGCTTTGAGCGAGCCATGATTTACGCCGTAGACGATGGTCGCGTCGATGTCCTTGCCGCCGGGCGCTGAAATGATCACCTTTTTGGCGCCCCCCTTCAGATGCGCGCCCGCTTTTTCCTTGCTCGTGAACAACCCGGTGCATTCGAGCACCACGTCGACGCCGAGCGCGCCCCACGGCAGTTCCGCCGGGTTGCGTTGCGCCAGCACCTTGATCCGGTCGCCGTTGACGACCATGAATTCGCCCTCGACTGCGACGGTACCGTTGAATTTTCCATGCGCGGTGTCGTAGCGCGTCAGATGCGCATTGGTCTCGGCGTTGCCGAGGTCGTTGATCGCGATGATCTGAATGGCGTGCTGCTTGCCCGATTCGTAATGCGCGCGCAGCACGTTGCGGCCGATGCGGCCATAACCGTTGATTGCAACTTTGATAGTCATCCTTGCTCTCCTGAAACTTTTTGCGCTGCCAATATGCGCAGCAACGTCAAACAACCTTCTTCACGGTGTCAACGACATTCTCGACGGTAAAGCCGAAATACTTGAAAAGTTCGCCGGCGGGGGCCGATTCGCCATAGCGGTCAATGCCGATCACCGCGCCCTTGGGGTTGTCGGTGGCGCCGACGTATTTGCGCCAGAAATCGGTCACGCCGGCCTCTACCGCAACACGCGGCACGCCGCGCGGCAAAACGGCCGTGCGCCACGCGTCATCCTGCCTATCGAATACATTAGTTGATGGCATCGACACCACGCGCGCTGCGGTGCCTTGCTTGGCAAGCGATTTCTGGGCGCCCAGCGCGAGCTGCACTTCCGAGCCGGTGGCGATAATCACGCACCGCGGTTTGCCCCCCGCGGCCTCCGACAGCACGTAACCGCCGCGCGCAATATTTTTTAGCTGCTGCGCATCGCGGCTCTGGAACGGCAGGTTCTGGCGCGAGAACAGCAGGCTCGTAGGCCCGTCCCTGCGCTCGATCGCGGCAATCCACGCGACCGCCGACTCGACCGTGTCGCACGGCCGCCATACGTCCATATTGGGGATCAGCCGCAGGCTCGCCGCGTGCTCGATCGACTGGTGCGTCGGCCCGTCCTCGCCGAGCCCGATCGAATCATGCGTGTACACGAAGATGCCGCGCACTTTCATCAGCGCCGCCATGCGCAGCGCGTTGCGCGCGTAGTCGGAAAATGTAAGAAATGTCGCAACGTAGGGAATCAAGCCGCCGTGCAGGCTCAAGCCGTTGGCGATTGCGGTCATTGCGAACTCGCGCACGCCAAAGTAGATATAGTTGCCGCCGCCCGTCCGGCTCACCGCCTTCGACCCAGACCATAGCGTCAAGTTGGAGCCCGCGAGGTCGGCTGAGCCGCCGACGAGTTCGGGCAGCGCCGGGGCGAGCGCCTCGATTGCGTTCTGCGACGCTTTGCGGGTGGCGACGGATTCCGCCTTCTCGTTTGTCTTCGCGACAAGCTCGTCGCAACACGTGCGCCACCCGGCAGGCAATTCGCCCGCGATGCGACGCCTGAGTTCAGCGGCAAGTTGCGGTTGCGCCTTTTCGTAGGCAGCGAACTGCTTGTTCCATTCGGTTTCGAGCGCCGCGCCTTTGGCGCGTGCATTCCATCCGGCGTATACGGATTCGGGCACTTCAAACGGCGGATGGTTCCAACCGATGTTGGCGCGCGTCGCCGCGATTTCGTCGGCGCCGAGCGGCGCGCCGTGGGCGCCGCCGGTGTTCGCTTTTTTCGGCGCGCCTTTCGCGATCACGGTCTTGCAGCAAATCAGCGTCGGCCGAGCGGTTTCCGCTTTGGCCCTGACCAACGCCTGCTCGATCTGCGCGAAATCGTGGCCGTCGACGTGCGGGATTACGCTCCAGCCGTAAGCCTCGAAACGCCCGGGTGTATCGTCACCGAACCAACTTTTTATGTTGGCCTTCTCGGAATCTATCGATATTCCATTATCGTCGTATAACGCGATGAGCTTGTGCAGTCCGAGCGTGCCGGCGAGCGAGCACGCCTCGTGGGAGATGCCCTCCATCAGGCAGCCGTCGCCGAGGAACACGTAGGTGCGGTGATTGATGATGTCGTGGCCGTCGCGGTTGAATTCGGCCGCCAGGATTTTTTCGGCGAGCGCCATGCCGACGGCGTTGGCCAGGCCCTGCCCGAGCGGCCCGGTGGTGGTTTCCACGCCCGGCGCCACGCCGAACTCGGGATGCCCCGGCGTCTTCGAGTGGAGCTGACGAAAACGCTTAAGCTCCGACATCGGCAGATCGTAGCCGGTCAGGTGCAGCAGCGCGTAGAGCAGCATCGAGCCGTGCCCGTTCGACAGCACGAAGCGGTCGCGGTCGAACCAGCGCGGGTTGGCAGGGTTATGGCGAAGGTGATGGTTCCACAGCACTTCCGCGATTTCCGCCATGCCCATCGGCATACCGGGATGGCCGGAGTTGGCCTGCTGCACGGCGTCCATCGCAAGCGCGCGGATCGCGTTAGTGAGTTCGGGGCGGGAGCCCATTCGATAATCCTTGCGGGGAGCCGAGACTTGCGAGAGCCACAATTATCTTAGAAACCGGCGGCTTTGGCTACGTTTCGAGGTGAAACGCGTCCGCAACGACAGGTTTCAAGCCAGCTACTCGTCGGTGCGCCGAGCGAGCTTGATTCCGAGCTGCTTCAGTTTGCGATAGAGGTGCGTGCGTTCGAGCCCGACACTGTCGGCAACGCGGCTCATGTTGCCGCCCTCTTTTGCGATATGGTGTTCGAAATACACGCGCTCGAAAGCATCGCGCGCCTCGCGCAGCGGCAGGTCAAGTTGCAGTCCCGTCGTCGCCGCCGGCTGAGTGCCGGACAACGACAGCGCCGCATTGACGTCGTTGACGCCGATTTCTTCGTGGAGCGCAGTCAGTGCCAGCGTGCGCACCACGCTTTCGAGCTGACTCAAATTGCCGGGCCAGTCGTAATTGCGCAGCGCATTGAGCGCGGCGGTGCTGAAATGGCGCGGCGCCACCTCCTTCGCTTCGATGCTGCGCAACAGGAACAGGTTGGCCAGATCAGGTATGTCCTCGCGGTGCTCGCGCAGGCTCGGCACATGCACCGTCACGGTCGCGATCGCGCTGTAAAGCCGCGCATCGAACGCGCTCTGCGCCACCAGTTCGGGCAGCGCGCGCGAGACCGCGCAGATCAGCCGCGTGTTGTATTTCTCGAGCTTGCCGGCGATCAGCAGCAAACCTTTCTGTTCCACGCGGTTGAGGTCACTGATCTCATGCAGGAACAGCGTGCCTTCGCGTGCCTGGTTGAGCAGATCGAGCGGCGACTCGGCGAGTGCCGCGAGGTGTTCGGGCGCGACCCATGGCGCATTCGGCTGGTGCACGAATTTCGCGCACAACTCGACGCCGCTGCCGGGCTCGGCCGTCAACAGCAACGGCGACTTGAGGTTGGCGACGCGCTCCAGGCGCTGCTTGAGTTCGGCCACCACCGGCGCGCGGCCGAGCGTGGCCAGCATCAGCGTCGGCTTCACCTGCTGCTCGCCGCTCCTCAGCGCGCGACCGACGGTCGCCAGCAGTTTCTGCAGCGCGATCGGCTTCTCGAGGAAATCGTACGCGCCGATGCGGGTGGCTTCGACCGCGGTGTCGATCGTGCCGTGGCCTGACATCATCACCACCGGCATCGTCAGGAGCCCCGAACTCGCCCATTCCTTGAGCAAGGTGATGCCATCGGTGTCCGGCATCCAGATATCGAGCAACACCAGGTCAGGCCGCCCCTGCCCGCGCACTGCGCGCGCCTGGCCCGCATTTTCCGCGAGCCGCACGTGGTAGCCTTCATCGCGCAGAATCTCCGACAGGAGCTCCCGGATTCCGACTTCATCGTCGACCACTAAAATCTGCTGCATACCATCAATTCCACGTTAAATTCGCGCCGCGGATTTTGCCGTGGCCGCCAGCACCCCCGGCGCAGGGAACGTAAGCGTGACGCGTGCACCGTGTGGCGCGACATTGGCGATTTCGACGATCCCGCCGTGCTCCTCGACAATTTTTTTTACGATCACGAGACCCAGGCCGGTGCCTTTCGGCTTGGTCGTCACATACGGCTCGAATGCGCGCTGCATCAATTGTTCAGGAAATCCGCTGCCGTTGTCGGTGATAGTCACTTGCACCCCGCCAGCGCTCAATTCCGAGCGCACCACTATACTCGGATTCGTACTATCCACCAGCGCGTCCTGCGCATTTTGCAGAAGATTGTGTATGACCTGGCGCAATTGAGCCGGATCGCCGACGACTCGCTGCAGGCCCGGCGCGAGTTCGACGCGAATCCATCCCGCCAGCGATTCGTAGAGCGTCAACACTTCGCGTAACAACGCATTGAGGTCGATCTCCTGCAGCGTCCGTTCGGGCATGCGCGCATACTGGCGAAACGCGTCAACCATGTTTTTAAGCGCGCTCACCTGGTTGACTATGGTTTGCGTCGAACGCATCAGCATTTCCGCTTCCGGCGCACCGAGTTTGTCGGCGAGCTTGTGCTGCAGCCGTTCCGCCGAAAGCTGAATCGGCGTCAACGGATTCTTGATCTCGTGCGCGAGGCGCCGCGCGACTTCGGTCCACGCCGCATCACGCTGCGCCTGCAAGACGTGGGTGATATCGTCGAACACGACCACATAGCCGGTGCCGCTGCCGGCGGGCAGACGCGTGCCGCGCAACAGCAACATCTGATGCCCGTCCTTGCTGGCGCGCTCGGTCTGTTTTTCCCACTCCACCTCCGCGCTGCCATGAAACGACGCCACGATCTCGGCTGCGAATTCGGCAAGCGCCGGGTTGCGATCGTGCCAGCGCTCGAGCTCGAGCCCGGCGAGCTGCGCGATGTCGGCGTTGAGAATGGCGGCGGCGCTGTGGTTGAACGAACGCAGCCGCAGGGTTTCATCGAACGCGAGCACGCCGGCGGACAGGTTGGCGAGTATGCTTTGCAGATAGGTGTGGGCGGCGGCGAGTTGTGCCTGGTTGCGTTCGGCGGTCGCGCGCGCTTCGGCGAGCTGTTGGCGCATGGTATTGAAAGACTGCGTCAGCGCGCCGAGTTCGTCGTGGCTGGCCACCGCTTCGCGCTGGCTGAAGTCGCCCTGTGCCACCGCGCGCGTGCCCTCGACGAGGAAACTCAGCGGCGCGGACAGCCGCTCGCTCAGCACGAATGCGAGCGAGAGCGCCGTCAGCAGCGCGAGCAGCAGCGTCAATGTCAGCGTTAACCCGTACAGCCGCCGCAAGCCCAGGCGGGCCAGCAGCAATTCCTGGTACTCGCGCTGTCCGGTTTGCACGATTTCCGCGTCCTGTGCAAGCTGCTGCGGCACGCTCTGCAGCAGCTGCAGCACGCGCATATCCTCGGTGAGGCTCACCACGTTGACCGGCACCAGCACGCGCAGATAAAGCCCTTTGTCGGGAATCGCCTCGATCGCACTGTAACTTTGTTGCAGCCTGAGCTGACGCAGCACCGCCGCACCTGGCAGCTCGGGCATCAGGCCGGCATGCTCGTTGCCGGAGTACGCGATGATCTTGCCGCGCTGCGTGAACAGCGTTGCCTCCTGCACGCCGGCCTGCTCGCGCAACGTATTCAATACCGCTATGTGCTCCGCCGGCGGGCGCACCGCGAGCGAGACCGCCAGCGCGTCCGCTTTCTTGACCAGGTCCTTGAGCAGGTTGTCGAGCGTGGTGCGGCCGAGGTTGAGGCCGCCCTCGAGCGCCTTCTCGACGCGCACGTCAAACCACGACTCGATGCTTTTCGCGACAAACTGCACCGACACGCCATACACCAACGCGCCGGGCAGCACGGCAACCAGCGCGAACAACAACACCAGCCGCAACGTGAGCTTGGCGCCGAACACGCCGGCTTTGAGTTTCTGCCGCAGCGTATACAGCTGGTAACCAACGAGCAGCGCCAGGCACAGGGCAAGCCCCCCGTTGAGTGCGAGCAGCAACGGGTAGTGCTGCGCAAACAGCGCCGTGTTGGCGCTCGCGGTCGCGAGCAGGTAGAGCGTCACCGCGCCGACCACGGCACACACGATCAACAGATACTTGACCGCGCCGCTCTTCAGCACCGGGCGGAAACCGGGCAGATCAAGCATCATGGTGTGACGCTCCAGCGGTGCCACTCGGAGCCGAAGTTCCAGTCGCGCGAAGCGAGCGCGTTCAGCTGAAACGGTTTCGGCAGCTGTGACACGTCGAGCCGCATGCGCACCCCGGCGGCGTAGGTGCTGCCTTTGCTTAACACGCCGGGCTCGAGCACCTGGCGCCGCCGCACGCGGCTCAAGAAATCCAGTGCTTCGGGAAGATCGCTGAAATTTTGAAAAAACCCGCCAACACCGAGGCGGTACTGGCGGGTCAGCGAATTATACGACAGCCGGTATTGCTGCTGGGTGTTGACGACTTTCTCGCTGAACCAGTACCAGCGCGGACGGATGACCTCGAGCTCGAGCAGGAAATAAAGCGAAATGCCCTTATTGAGCGCTTCTTCGAGCGTCGGATTGAGCGCTATCTCGAAGTCGGCCTCGAGAAAATAGCCCTCTTCTCCGGCAACCAGCGCGGCATTACGGACTTCGATGCCTTCGGCCCGGGCGGTCGGCGGCGCCAGGAGCGACAGCGCGACAGCCACAAGCGCAAACAGCCGGCTACATTTTTTGCAGCAGCGCGTAATAAAAGCCGTCATGCTCGTTATCCGGCAGCAACTGGCCTTCCGGTGTTCCGTCCAACGTTTTCAATCCGCATAACGGTAGCAGTCTGGCGTCCGCATGGCGCGCCAAGAATTCAGCGACCTGCAGCGAGTTCTCCTCCTGGAAAATCGAACACGTTGTATACAGCAATTTACCACCACTGGCCAGCAACCGCCACAAAGCGTCGAGCAGGCGCTGCTGCTGCAAAACAAGCTGCGGAATATCACTCTCGCGGCGCAGCCACTTGATATCGGGATGGCGGCGCACTACCCCTGATCCGCTGCAGGGTACATCGGCAAGAATGCGATCAAATAACTTCCCGCCCTGCCACGCGCCGGCGTCGTTCGCATCGGCGAGGAGCACATGGGCATTCAGCCCCAACCGAGCGAGGTTCTGCCGCACGCGCTCAAGCCGCGCGGCATCCTTATCGAGCGCGGTTAACTCCAGATCCGCGGATTCGAGCAAATGCGTGGTTTTACCGCCTGGCGCAGCGCACGCATCGAGCACGCGCATGCCGGGCCGTACCTCGAGCAATGGCGCCGCGAGCTGCGCTCCCGCATCCTGCACCGACACCAGTCCGTCGGCGAATCCCGGTACTCGCTCGACCGGCAGCGCACGCGTGAGCGTCACACCGTCTGCACCGACCGCGGTTGCCGCGATGTCCTGTTGCGCGAGCAGGGCGAGGTAATCGTTGCACGTAGTGCGGCGGCGATTGACGCGCAATGTGAACGGCGGATGTCGATTGCCCGCCTCGAGCACCACGGCAAAATATTGCGGATACTGCGCGCGCAGCTTGTCTATCCACCATTGCGGATAAGCATATTGCCCAACATCGGTGTGCGCCGCCTTGGCAAGCAGTGCTTCGCGCCGGCGCAGGAAATTGCGCAGCACGGCATTGATCAGCCCGGCGGCCTGCGGTTGGCCGACACGCGCGGCGCACCGCACCGCATGGTCGACGATGGCATAAGTCGCGGCACGCGTGTGCAGCAATTGATATAGAGCGACCAGCAGCAACCAGCGCAGCGCTTCGTCCCGCAACGGTTTCGTCAGCAGCTGTTCCAGCACGGCCTCGAGCTGGAGACCGAAGCGCAGCGTGCCGTAACACAGGTCGGTGATCGCGGCACGTTGCTGCGACGTGAGTTGCGGATGGCGCGGCCACAGCCCGGCGAGCACCGCGTTGAGGTTACGGCCGCCGCTGACGACTGCAGCGACGGTAGTGCTGGCAAGCCGCTGGGTTTCGAGCACGGCTTGCGGCGCGCGCTAGCGTGCCATTGCCATCAGGCGCGCGATGCGTTCCTGGGTTGCGGGGTGGGTGCTGAACAGCCCCGCAAGCCCGCCGCCCGAGAGCGGATTGATGATCATCATTTGCGCCGTTTCAGGATGCAGCTCCGCGGCGGCGAGCGGCAGCCCTTTCGCGTAGCGCTCGATTTTGTCGAGCGCCGAGGCCAGCGCCGCGGGATCGCCGCTGATTTCGGCGCCGCCGCTGTCGGCCCCGAATTCGCGCGCACGCGTGATCGCGAACTGGATCAGCACCGCCGCGATGGGCGCGAGAATCATGATCGCCAGTCCTACGATGGGGTTGGATCTTTCGCCATCGCGGCCGCCGAAGAACATGAATAAATGGGCAATGCTGGAAATGGCGCCGGCGATGGTCGCCGCGATCGTTGAAGTCAGAATATCGCGGTGCCTGACGTGAGCGAGCTCGTGCGCCATCACGCCGCGCAGCTCGCGCGTCGATAATAGCTGCAGGATGCCGGTGGTCGCCGCCACTGCCGCGTGCTCGGGATTGCGGCCCGTGGCAAATGCATTCGGCTGCGCTTCATCGATCAGATAGACTTTCGGCATCGGCAGACCGGCGCGCCGCGCGAGTTCGCGCACGATGCCGTAGAACTGCGGCGCGCTCGCCTCGTCGACTGGCTGCGCGTTATACATGCTGAGCACCATCTTGTCGGAAAACCAATAAGCAAAGAAATTTATCGCGCCGCCGAGCACGAGCGCGACCAGCATGCCTTGCGCGCCGCCGAGAGCGGCGCCGACGGCGCCGAACAGCGCGACAATCGCCGCCATCAACAACGATGTTTTGAACCAGTTGCCGAACATAAACCCTCCATCCGCTGATAATAGCCTTGGGTCGCGCCAATAAGATATGCGCTGCCGGTAAAAGTTCAAGACCCAAACCGCGCGCCAGGCGCGAACGCAGTGCCGGCAAGAAACGCGGCAGCGGCAAGCCGCTTGCCGCCGGCTTTCTGCAATTCGCTGATACGAACTGTGCCGTCGGCCGTTGCGATCATCAGGCCGTTCGCGTCGGCGCTGATTAGCGTACCGGGCGTGCCCGGCATGGCCGTGACGGGTTGCGCACGCCAGATTTTGAGCGTCATTCCGGCCACCGTGGTGGTTGCTCCGGGTGCGGGGTTGAATGCGCGGACCTGGCGGCAGATTTCGGCGGCGCTGCGCGACCAGTCGATAACGGCCTCTGCCTTGGAAATTTTACCGGCATAGGTCGCCGCTGCGTCATTCTGTGCGCGCGATGACGGCTGTTCGCGCAGTGCGCGTACTATGCAACGCGCGCCAAGTCGAGCAAGCCGGCCGTGCAGCGTTTGCGCCGTATCATCGTCGTCAATGACGATTTTCTCCTGCAGCAGTATGGGGCCGGTGTCAAGGCCGGCGTCCATCTGCATGATGGTGATGCCGGTTGCGCGGTCGCCCGCAAGCAGCGCGCGCTGGAGCGGCGCCGCGCCGCGCCAGCGCGGCAGCAACGACGCATGTATGTTGAGGCAGCCGCGCGGCGGGATTGCGAGCACTGCGGCGGGGAGCAGCAAACCGTACGCCGCGACCACCATCGCCTCTGCGCCGGCTGCGCGCAGCTGCTGCTGCAGCGAAATGTCCCCGAGCGTTGCCGGCTGCGCAAGCGCGAGCCCGCGCGCAATCGCAAGCTGTTTGACCGCGCTCGGCCGCAACTGCATGCCGCGTCCGGCGGGACGGTCAGGCTGAGTCAGCACGAGCGCGATGTCGAAATCGGCGTTGAGCAAAGCCCCGAGCGCGATTGCCGCAAATTCCGGGGTCCCCGCAAATATCAGCTTCATATTATTTTTCTCGGGCGCGCGCACCGGTGACGCCGGCGCTGACGCTGACGCAAAGAGGCGTTTACATCACCCGGTGTTGTTGTTTCTTGAGCTTGGCGATGATGCGCCGCTGCTTGAGCCGCGATAAATACTCGACGAACACCTTGCCTTCGAGGTGATCCATTTCATGTTGGATGCACACGGCGAGCACGCCGGCGGCCTCCTGTTCGAAACGTTTGCCCCGGGCATCGCGTGCGCGCACCGTGATGCGCTCGGCGCGCGTGATCTTCTCAAAAATGCCTGGCACCGACAGGCAGCCCTCCTCACAGTCCGAGTTACCGCTGCTGGCGATGATTTCCGGGTTAACGAACACCTGAAGCTGGTCGTGCGTCTCCGAGATGTCGATAATGATCACACGCCGGTGTACGTCGACCTGAGTGGCGGCCAATCCAACGCCTGGCGCTGCATACATGGTATCGGCCATGTTTTTGATTAAACGACGTATTTCATCGTTTACCGCCGTCACGGGCGAGGCCACCGTGTGAAGCTTCGGGTCAGGGTACTGCAGAATGGGCAGCAAGGCCATAAATCTTGCAAATTTAACAAACTAGGGGCACAATTTAAACCAATCTATGACATTTCCGGCCGGTTCAAGCCTATGCGGCCTGACTGAGCCCTGCAACCAAGATGGGGGGCGCGATGAATAAGTTAATTATATCGCTGATTCTATTATGTAGTTGGATTGCGGCTGCGCCTGCCGCCACCACTTCCGACCTGGCCGAGGGCGCGCCCGACCGCTACGTCGTGGTGCAAGGCGACACGCTGTGGGGTATAGCCAAGCGCTTCTTGAAAGATCCGTGGAAGTGGAGCGAGTTGTGGAAAATGAATCAGGAGCAAATCCGCAACCCCAGCCGCATTTATCCCGGTGATGTGCTGGTGCTCGATAAATCGGCCGAGGAGATGCGCCTCAAGCTGCTGCGCACCAAAACGGTCAAATTATCGCCGCAAGTTCGCGCCAACCCGCTTGCCCCGGAAGCGGTGCCGACCATACCGACTGCCGACATCGAGCCGTTCCTGAGCAAGCCGCTCGTGATCGCGCAAAATCAGCTCGCCGACGCGCCGCGCATCGTGCGCACCCAGGAAAGCCGGGTCGCGCTCGGCGCCGGCAATATCGCCTATGTGCGGGGCATCACTAAAGAAAAAGGCGTTTTTTGGCAATTGTTCCGCCCCGGCTCGCCGCTGGTTGATCCGGTCAGCAACGAAACGCTGGGCTACGAAGCGGTCTTTCTCGGCGAGGCCAAAGTCAGCAAGTTCGGCGAGGTCAGCACCGTCGAGATCGTCAATTCTCCGCAGGAAATTTATGCGGGCGACTACCTGTTGCCGGCGCCGCGCGAAGTTTCGTTCGACAGCTATGTGCCGCGTGCGCCCGGCAAGAAAGTCGATGCGCGCATTATCGCGGCCTATGGCAGCCTCTACGAAACCGGCCCGAATTCAATCGTCACGATCAATCGCGGCGCGCGCGACGGACTGGAGGTCGGCCACGTGCTGGCGATTTATCGCAATCTCAATGCCCCAACCTATAACCTGCGTGAAAGTTCGCTCTGGGGCCGCACCGGCTTCATCTACGACGAAAAAAAACCGAACACCAATTATCATAACGAGCCGATGGGCGACCGCAATTCACCTCTCTATGGCCGGGTCGGGCCCATGGGAGGGCAATTCAAAAACGATAAGACCGCTATCCCTCTCGTTACTCTTCCTGACGAGCGCTACGGATTGCTGATGGTATTCCGCGTCTTCGATCGCACTTCCTACGCACTGATCATGAACGCGAACCGACCGGTCAACGTGCTCGACATCGCGACCAATCCCTGAGCGCCGCGAGTAACACCAGCCTCGCTCCTCGGTTGATCGCCAACTAGCGGGCAACCGCCGCATTTCCCGCGTGCCTGTCTCAGATTACAAAGATGCGGAGTCCTGGCTGCGTCTGACCCTGACTCGGGGTCTCGGCAATGCCGCGTTACGTGCGCTGCTAGTCGAATACGGCTCGCCTGAGCAGGTGCTTGCCGCGCGTCACGCCGATCTGAAACGTTTCGTTGCCGCCGATGTCGCCGCGTTGCTTGCGAACGGCGGCAATGCCGATGACGCGCAGCTAGCGCTGGCGTGGCTCGCTGATCCGACCAATTATATCGTCACGCTCGGCGACGCCGACTATCCTCAATTGCTGCTGCAAACCGCCGACCCGCCGCCGTTGCTCTATGCCAAAGGCCGCCGCGACTTGTTGAATTGCGCGGCACTCGCTATCGTCGGCAGCCGCAACGCGACGGCTCAAGGCATTGCCAACGCCGAAATTTTTGCGCGCGCATTGAGTGATGCCGGGATCACGATCATCAGCGGGTTGGCGCTCGGGATCGACGCTGCCGCCCATCGCGGCGGCCTTGCCGGCACGGCGAGCAGCCTCGGCGTCGTCGGCACCGGCCTCGACGTCGTCTATCCGGCGCGCAATCGGGATCTCGCTCATCAGCTCGCGGCACAGGGTGCGCTCGTGTCGGAATTTGCGCTCGGTACGCCTGCGCTTGCCAGCAATTTCCCGCGCCGCAATCGCGTGATCAGCGGCATGAGCCGCGGCTGCCTGGTCGTCGAGGCCGCGCTGCAAAGCGGTTCGCTGATCACGGCGCGGCTTGCCACCGAGCAGGGGCGCGAAGTGTTCGCGCTGCCCGGATCTATTCACTCGCCCCTGGCGAAAGGCTGTCATGCGTTGATCAAACAGGGCGCGAAGCTGGTCGACAGCGCTAACGATATCCTCGAGGAGCTCAATCTGACGCCGGCGCCGGACGCGGCGCGCGACACACCGGCGCTCGACCCCGCCGCGGCGCAGCTGCTCGATCAGCTAGGATACGAACCAAGCACCCTCGATTCCTTGTGCACGCGCGCGGGACTGGGCGCTAATACCGTGTCCGCGTTGCTGCTCAAGCTCGAATTACAGGGCCTGGTCGAAAATCTGCCCGGCGGGCAATATCAGCGCGTGCGCTAAACGCTCTGCACGTCGCATTGACGCAACATTCCGGCGGCCTATTGTCATACACGCTTGCTTTGCCGGATTTTTGTTCTTATCATCTTGCGCTCCCTTGAGCCGGCCGCGTGCCGTGACTTTTATCACATGCCCCCGATGAGCAAAAAAACGAGTGCCGCAAAGAAATCTTCCGTCGCGAAAGCAACTGCGCACGCCGGCAAGAGCCTTATCATCGCCGAGAAGCCCTCGGTCGCGAACGACATTGCACGCGCGCTGGGCGGCTTCACGCGGCATGGCGACTATTTCGAAAGCGACGGTTACGTGTTGTCCTCGGCGGTCGGGCATTTGCTCGAACTGGTGGTTCCGGAACAATTCGAGGTCAAGCGCGGCAAGTGGTCGTTCGCGCATCTGCCGATGATCCCGCCCCATTTCGACCTGCGGCCGATCGAAAGGTCGGAGGAGCGCCTCAAGCTGCTCGCCAAACTGATCAAGCGCAAAGATGTGACCGGGCTCGTCAATGCGTGCGACGCCGGCCGCGAAGGCGAGTTGATTTTCCGTTACATCGTGCGCCACGCCAAAACGGCCAAGCCGATCGAGCGCTTGTGGCTGCAGTCGATGACGCCCGCGTCGATCCGCGAGGGCTTCGCACAATTACGCGCCGACCAGGACATGCTGCCGCTCGCCGATGCCGCGGTTTGCCGCTCGGAGTCGGACTGGCTGGTCGGCATCAACGGCACGCGCGCAATGACCGCGTTCAACTCGAAGTCCGGCGGGTTCCACCTGACGACCGTCGGGCGCGTGCAGACGCCGACGCTCGCGATCCTGGTCGAGCGCGAAGAGAAAATCAAGAAGTTCGTGTCGCGGGATTATTTCGAGGTCCACGCGACTTTCGCGTGTAAAGCCGGTGAGTATACCGGCCGCTGGTTCGACGAAAAATTCACCCGGGACAAAAAGACCGATGACAGCGATCTCAAGGCCGAACGCCTGTGGGAGCGCGCGCGCGCCGACGCGATCCGCGCCAAATGCGAAGGCAAGAACGGGGTGGTGGAGGAAGAAAGCAAGCCGTCGACCCAGCTTTCGCCGCTGCTGTATGACCTCACCAGCCTGCAGCGCGACGGCAACGCGCGCTTTGGGTTTTCCGCCAAGACCACTTTATCGATAGCGCAGGCGCTGTATGAAAAGCACAAGGTGCTGACTTATCCGCGCACCGACTCGCGCGCGCTGCCCGAGGACTATCTGAACACGGTCACTGCGGCGATGCGGGCGCTCGATAAGCCGTACCCGTCGTTCGTAAAACAGATCCTCGCCAATAAGTGGGTGCGCCCCAATAAGCGTATTTTCAACAACGCCAAGATTTCGGACCACTTCGCGATTATCCCGACCTCGCTTGCGCCCAAGCACCTGAGCGAGGCTGAAGCCAAGATATACGATCTGGTGACCAAACGCTTCCTTGCCGTGTTTTTCCCGGCCGCCGAATTCCAGATTACAACCCGCGTCACGCGCGTCGAAGGCGAGCCGTTCAAGAGCGAAGGCAAAATCATGGTGCGCGCCGGCTGGCTCGAAATCTACGGCAAGGAAGCCGAAACTGACGATACACCGGCGCTAGTGCCGGTCGTTGCCAAGGAATCGCCGCGCGCCGCCGCGGTCACGGTGGCAGCATTGCAGACCAAGCCGCCCGCGCGCTTCTCCGAGGCAACGCTGCTGTCCGCAATGGAAGGCGCCGGCAAGCTGCTCGAAGACGAAGAGTTGCGCGATGCGATGCGCGCCAAGGGTCTTGGCACGCCCGCGACGCGCGCCGCGATCATCGAGGGCCTGATCTACGAAAAATATGTGCTCCGCAACGGCCGCGAGCTGCAGCCGACCGCCAAGGCGTTTTCACTGATCACTCTGCTGCGCGGGCTCAAAATCGACGAGCTCTGCTCGCCAGAGCTGACCGGCGACTGGGAATACAAGCTCGCGCAGATGGAACACGGCAAGCTGAAGCGCGACCAGTTCATGCAGCAGATCGCCGACATGACGCGCCACATCGTCGAACGAGCAAAAAAACATGAAAGCGACACCGTGCCCGGCGACTTTACGACGCTCACGACGCCGTGCCCGAAGTGCGGTGGCGTGGTCAAGGAAAACTACAAGAAGTTTCAGTGCCAGAAGTGCGCCTTCGCGCTGTGGAAAATCATGGCGAGCCGCCAGCTCGAACCGGCGGAAGTCGAAGAGTTGATCGCCAAAGGTGCGATCGGCCCGTTGCAGGGTTTTCGCAGCCGCATGGGCAAACCGTTCATCGCGGTGCTGAAACTGAGCCCCGAATTCAAGGTGGAATTCGACTTCGGCCAGAACGGCAACGCTGTCGACGCCGAGCCGGTCGACTTTTCCGCACAGCAGCCGCTTGGCGCCTGCCCTAAATGCGGCAGCCGCGTGTTCAGCCATGGCGTGGCTTACGTGTGCGAAAAAGCGCTCGGCCCAAACCGCAGCTGCGATTTCCGCTCCGGCAAAATCATCCTGCAGCGCCCGATCGAACCGGAGCAGATGAGGCAACTGCTCGCGACAGGCAAGACCGATCTGCTGCATCGCTTCATTTCCAAGAAAGGCCGGCCGTTTTCGGCCTTCCTCGCGCGCGGGGCTGACGGCAAGGTAAGTTTTGAGTTTGCGCCGCGCGAACCGAAAACGACGAAACCCCGGACCCCCGCCAAACCGCGCAAAGCAGTCGCGACCTGATCACACGTCTAGATTGCGCACGCCGAGAGCGTTGGTCTCGATGAACGCGCGGCGCGGCTCGACCAGGTCTCCCATGAGCGTCGTGAAGATCTCGTCCGCGGAAATCGCATCTTCGATTTGAGCGCGCAGCAGCCGCCGCACCTTCGGATCCATGGTGGTTTCCCACAGCTGCGCGGGGTTCATTTCGCCCAGGCCCTTGTAGCGCTGGATCCCCAGGCCTTTCTTGATCTCGTCGAGCAGCCAGTTGAGCGCATCCTTCACGTCGCGGATCGGGTGCTTCTGCTCGCCGCGTTTGACGTAGGCTCCCTCGCCGAGCAGCCCCTGCAGCACTTGGGCGGTCTTCTTGATCTGCTCGTAATCCCCGCTGTGGATGAAGTCCTCGTCGAGCGAGGTTTGATGCAGGTTACCGTGCTGGGTGCGTTTGATGATGAGCCGATAGCGTTCGTTTTTCTCGTCAAACTTGGGTTCAATTACGATGTCTGCTGTGCCGAGCGCGGCACTTAGACGGCGGGCGCTTTGCGCCGCGTTTTTTTCATTCGCCAAATCAATATCCGGGTTAACCAATAACGCCTGCAGCACCGCGGGCTCGATCAGCCGGCTCATGCGGTCGATCACGGCTTCCGCCAGGAAATACTGCTTGGCGACTTGTCCGAGCGCGTCTTTGTTGAGCGGCTTGGCGTTGGTGGCGGGGTAGAGCTCGGCGTCATCCAATGCCAATTTGAGGAGATACTCCTTGAGCTCGTGATCGTCCTTGATATACCGCTCGCTTTTGCCGTGCTTGACCTTATAGAGCGGCGGCTGAGCAATGTAAATATGGCCGCGCTCGACCAGTTCCGGCATCTGGCGATAGAAAAACGTGAGTAGCAGCGTGCGGATGTGCGCGCCGTCGACATCGGCGTCGGTCATGATGATAATACGGTGGTAGCGCAACTTGTCGGCGTTGTATTCGTCCTTGCCGATGCCGCAGCCGAGCACGTTGATTAAGGTCGTGATTTCCTGCGATGACAGCAGTTTGTCGAAGCGCGCTTTCTCGACGTTGAGGATTTTGCCTTTGAGCGGCAGGATCGCTTGGAACTTGCGGTCACGCCCCTGCTTGGCGGAGCCGCCGGCCGAATCGCCCTCGACGATGTAAAGCTCGCTCTGCGCCGGGTCTTTCTCCTGGCAGTCAGCGAGTTTGCCGGGCAAACCTAGCGAATCGAGTACGCCCTTGCGGCGGGTCATCTCGCGCGCCTTGCGCGCCGCTTCGCGCGCGCGCGCCGCCTCGATGATCTTGGTCGTGATGATCTTGGCGTCGTTCGGGTTTTCGAGCAGGAACTCGTTGAGCTTGGCAGAAACCACTTCCTGCACCACCGGCTGGACTTCGCTTGATACCAGCTTGTCCTTGGTCTGCGATGAGAACTTCGGCTCCGGCACTTTGACCGACAGCACGCAAGTCAAGCCTTCGCGCATGTCGTCGCCGGAGGTTTCGACTTTCGCTTTCTTGGCGAGCTCGTTCTGCTCGATGAAATTATTGAGCGTACGCGTCATCGCCATGCGCAGACCCGTCAGGTGCGTGCCGCCATCGCGTTGGGGAATATTATTGGTAAAGCATTGCACGGACTCGGCATAGGAATCGTTCCATTGCATCGCGACTTCGATGGTCATGCCGTCCTTGTTCCCCTCGGAATAAAAAATTTTCTGGTGCAGCACGGTCTTGCTGCGGTTCATATACTCGACGAAGCCCTTCACCCCGCCGATGAATGAAAAATTCTCCTGTTTGCCGTGGAGCTGATCCACGAGGGAGATCTTGACACCGCTGTTGAGGAACGAGAGTTCGCGCAACCGTTTGGCAAGAATATCGTAGTGATACTCGATGTTGCTGAAGGTTTGCTGGCTGGCAAGAAAATGCACTTCGGTGCCGCGCTTTTCGGTCTTGCCGGTTTCCGCGAGCGGCGCCGTTGCGGCGCCGTCCCTGAACTCCATGTAATAGCTTTTACCATCGCGCCGGATGGTCAGCCGCAGCCATTCGGACAGAGCGTTTACCACCGATACGCCGACCCCGTGCAGACCGCCGGCAATTTTGTAGGAGTTGTTGTCGAACTTGCCTCCAGCGTGCAGCTCTGTCATTACGATTTCCGCAGCCGAGCGCTTCTGCTCATCGTCATCTTTGATCTCGGTTGGAATTCCTCGTCCGTTATCAAGCACGCTGATCGAGTTGTCCGGATGTATAGTGACCGTTATTGCGTTGCAATACCCTGCCAGCGCTTCATCAATCGCGTTGTCGACGACCTCGAATACCATGTGATGCAAACCGGTCCCATCGCCGGTATCGCCGATATACATCCCCGGGCGTTTTCGTACCGCCTCGAGTCCTTTAAGAACTTTTATGCTGTCGGCGTCGTAGTCATTGCCGTTGGTTGTCTGCAGCTTTTCGGTCATTGTGTTCGCTTTTTTGTGTTCGCAGATATCATATGCGCATCGGCATGACGACATATCTGAAGCCGCTGTTCTCTGCAATGGTTACCAAGACGCTGCTATTAGCGTCGCCAAACGAGCAGGTCACTTTCTCGCTCGTGACATTGCCCAGCACGTCCAGCAGGTATGTCACGTTAAAACCTATATCAAGAGCTTCTCCTTTGTAGCTCACCTCAAGCTCCTCAAACGCCTCCTCCTGCTCGGTATTAGTACAAGAGATGCGGAGCTGTCCTTCTGTTAGTGTCCAGCGTACGCCTCGGAATTTCTCATTTGACAGAATCGCTACCCGCTGCAGCGCCTGCTGTAAAGTTGCACGCTCGATCACAAACTGTTTTTGATAGTTTGTAGGGATCACTCGCGTGTAGTCAGGAAACTTGCCGTCCACAACCTTTGTCACCAGCTCTACATCACTAATTTGAAACTTCACCTGATTTGCCGTGAACTCAGCACTGATTTCATCCTCGCTGTCGCTCAATAATTTGATAAGCTCCTGCACGGCTTTGCGCGGCAGTATCACCTCGTGTGCCATGGTTTTCTGCGGCAATTGTATGCTCGCATACGCCAGCCGATGGCCGTCGGTCGCCACAGCCTTGAGCGTATCTGCATCCAGGACCAACAACATGCCATTGAGGTAATACCGAATATCCTGTTGAGCCATCGCATATTGGATTAGCAACAGTAATGAGCGGAGCGTCTTTTGCGGCATGTTTATCTTTGCCGCGCTGCCGCTTGCCTGTGCGAGCTTCGGAAAATCCTCCGCCGGTAGCGTCTGTAAACTAAACCGGCTTTTCCCCGAGCGCACCTGCATGCGGTTATTCTGCGCTTCCAATATGACTTCCGCCTGCTCCGGCAGTGCCCGCAAGATATCCTGCAGTTTTCGCGCCGATACAGTTACCAGATAGTTATCCGTTCCTTTTTGCGGGCAGTTAAAACTTGTCGATACCTGTATTTCTAGGTCCGTCGCTAAGAGGTGCAGCTTTTCGCCTGTCCGCTCGAATAATACATTTGACAAGATTGGCAAGGTATGCCGTTTTTCGACGATACCGGAAACCGCTTGTAGCGGTTTCAGCAAATCATCTCGCTTAACCTGTACTAGTTTCATGATTGTTTTATCCTAGTAGTAGTAATTACTGTTGTTTTTTTTGTGGATATCTATCGCTGGTGACGCTCTAGCTGGTTTTGCAGTGCATAGGAGAGATGTATAAAGCTACGCGTGGGTTGTGGATCATTTGTGTGTAAAAAAATTAGTTAATGGTTAATCGCGGCATATACACAAAGAACACGCAAAGCATCAACTGCGCAGAACCTTAAGCAGGGAGTCAAAGTCATGTGTAATCTCATGATTTGTTTCTTTCAGATTGGCAACCTTGCGGCACGCATGCAGAACAGTTGTATGGTCGCGTCCACCAAATGCCTCTCCGATATCAGGAAGACTGAGGTGGGTCAGCTCCTTGGCTAAAGCCATGGCGATCTGGCGCGGGCGGGCAATGTTACGACTGCGTTTTTTCGAGTACATCTCTGAAACTTTGATTTTATAATACTCGGCGACGGTTTTTTGTATGTTGTCAATCGAGATCTGACGGCTTTGCAGGGCCAGGAGGTCTTTGAGCGCGTCGCGACACAAGTCGACGGAAATAGGTAAACCGGAAAAGCGCGAGTAAGCCAGGATGCGTTTGAGTGCCCCCTCCAGTTCACGCACGTTTGACTGACTGTGACTGGCGATAAAAAATGCCACCGCTTCGTCGAGCATCACGTTTTCTGCTTCGGCTTTCTTGAGCAGGATCGCCACCCGCATTTCAAGTTCAGGGGGCTCAACGGCAACCGTCAAGCCCCAGCCAAAACGTGAAATTAGCCGGTTCTCGATGCCCGAAATCTCGCGTGGGTAAGTGTCGCAGGTAATAACGACCTGTTTGCGCGATTCGATCAGCGCATTGAATGCGTAGAAGAATTCTTCCTGCGTCCGGCTCTTGCCGCTGAAAAACTGAATATCGTCGATCAGCAACAGGTCCAGAGAGTGATAGTAGCGTTTGAAATCATCGAAAGCCTTGTGTTGATAGGCGCGCACTACATCTGATACATACTGCTCAGCATGTATATATCGGATCCTGCTTTGCGGGTTGCGTTCCTGGACCAGGTTGCCGAGCGCATGGATCAAGTGCGTTTTGCCCAGCCCGACGCCACCATAGACAAACAACGGGTTGTAGGCCTCTCCTGGACGCTCAGCCACTTGAATCGCTGCGGCCCGCGCAAGCTCATTGGCCTTGCCGGTGACGAAGGTCGCAAAACAGAATTCAGGATTGAGGCGCGAAATATCGCGCGTGCTGGGTTTGCTGCCATGCGCTGCGGGTGCCAGTGATTTGTTGGATGTCTGGGGCTCTTTTTCCGCTAAAACCAGGCGCACCGTGATGGCCGCGCCGAAACGCTCGGCTGCAAGGCGCTGGATTTCAGCCAGAAAGCGGTCGCTGATCCACTGCAAGACGAAGCGGTTGGGCGCCGTAAGCGTGACGATGCTGTCGGCAGCCTGGAACTTGAGCGGCTTGATCCAGGTTTTGAATTGCTGTGGTGGCAGTTGCTGTTCGAAGTGGCTGAGACAAGAGCGCCAGAAGCTATTCATCGCGGGGCAGACAGGGCTGTTATAGAGGGGTGGGAGAAAACGCAAAAACCAAGGCGTGATTTTAGCGTTTTTGGACGAAGTTATCCACAACGATCAATGTTCAAAGCGTATATTTGTGCGATGACACAAGCGCATTGACAGGAACACGCGTTAACGGTTGTAATACCGGGTTTTTCACACAGGCACAGGCGGAAATTATGAAACGCACCTACCAACCTTCGGGCACACGCCGCAAGCGGACGCATGGTTTCCGGGTACGTATGAAAACGCGCGGCGGACGCGCGGTAATACGCGCGCGCCGCGCCAAAGGGCGGTCGCGCCTCGGCGTTTGACTCTCACCGCAAGCAGGTTTTCGTTTTCTAGCGCGCGCCGGCTCGACGGGCCGCACGCCTATGCGGCGGTATTCGCATTCAAATGCTGGGTAACGGGCGAGTGGTTCCAGGTCTATGCAAGACCCAACGGCTCGCCTGCGGCCCGGCTCGGCATCGTTGTCAGCAAACGCATCATCCCGCGGGCGGTAGCGCGAAACTTCTGCAAGCGGCTCGTGCGTGAAGTATTTCGTGCCGAACGCGCCGCCCTGGCGGGCGTCGATGTGGTCGTGCGTCCGCGCGCGGCAGTGACGCGGGCAACCGCCGCCCTCTCGCGCGCCGAGATCCGCGCGCTCCTGCATCGCGCGCAACGCCGTTGCGGCAAGCGCAGTTAAGTGCTGCAGGCGCGTTCAGACGACGCCTAACAAATTGATACAGCGATGGATACCCAACGACTAGTCCTGTTCATGGTGTTTACCTTCTCGGTGTTTTTCCTGATGGACGCATGGCAGAAGGAAAAACAACCGGCGCTCCCACCCGCGCCGATCAACGCAGCTACGCCAGCGACCGGGCCGGCAACAACGCCCGTACCGACGCCGACTCAGCCGCTGGCGGGGACGCCCGCCTCTGCACCGCCACCCGCCAGCGGCGCGTTGCAGAAAGGCGACACCGTGCGGATCGAAACCGACGTGTTGATAGCCGAGATCGATACCGCCGGCGGGGACCTGCGGCGTCTCGAATTGCTCGCGCACCGCGACACGCTCGACAAGAAGAGGAATTTAGTGTTGCTGCAGGAGCAGCCTGACCACATTTATATTGCGCAATCGGGGCTGATCGGCAATGGCTTGCCCAACCACCGTACGCGCTATACCACCAACGATCGCAACGTCAAACTCGCGGCCGGTGCCGACAGCGTCTCGGTACGCCTTACGGCTTCGGCTGCGGATGGGGTGAAGGTCGTTAGGGTTTATACGGTTTATCGCGGCAGCTACGTGATCGATGTTGGCTACGAAGTCGAAAACAAAAGCACCGCAGCGGTGCGGCCCGACGCGTACTTCCAGTTGGTGCGCGACAACAAACCGCCGGTCGGCGATTCAGCCATGCTGCCAACTTATACGGGGATGGCGGTCTACACTGACAAGGATAAATTTCAGAAGGTGCCGTTTACCGACGTCGATAAAGGCAAAATCAACTATCCGAAAAAAAACAACGACGGCTGGATCGCGTTTCTGCAGCACTATTTCCTCAGCGCGTGGTTGCCCGCGAAAGCCGCGCCACGCGAGTTCTACACGCAGCGCCTCGACAACGGGCTCTATGCGGCGGGCGTCATCCTGTCGCTTGGCAACATTGAACCCGGCGCGAGAGGCCTGCTGACAGTGCCGCTGTATGCCGGCCCGCAGGAGCAGGACAAGCTTGAGAAGCTCGCGCCGGGGCTTGATCTCACCGTCGATTACGGTTGGCTGACGGTGATTGCTAAGCCGCTGTTCTGGTTTCTGCAGTTACTACACCACTGGGTCAGCAACTGGGGGGTGGCAATCATTATTCTGACCGTGACCATCAAGGCGCTGTTTTACCCGTTGTCGGCGACGAGCTACCGCTCGATGGCGCGCATGCGTGTCCTCGCGCCGCGATTGCAGAAAATCAAGGAACAATATGGCGATGATCGCCAGCGCCTGAACCAGGCAATGATGGAGCTATACAAGACCGAAAAGATCAACCCGCTCGGCGGTTGTTTGCCAATAGTTGTGCAAATACCTGTTTTTATTGCTCTTTATTGGGTGCTGCTGGCGAGCGTCGAGTTGCGTCATGCGCCGTTCATGCTATGGATCGATGATTTGTCGGTGGCAGACCCCTATTTCGTCTTGCCGGTGCTGATGGGCGCGACCATGATTTTTCAAACCTACCTTAATCCGGAGCCGCCAGATCCGGTTCAGGCCAAAGTGATGAAGATCATGCCGATCGCATTCAGCATAATGTTTTTCTTCTTTCCCGCTGGTCTCGTGCTGTACTGGCTGATCAACAACATCCTTTCGATCGCGCAGCAGTGGCAGATTACCCGCGCCATGGAGCACACCAAGCCGGCGCATGGCTAATGATGAGGCCATAGCCGCAATTGCCACGCCGCCCGGACGCGGCGGCATCGGTGTGGTGCGCATTTCCGGCCCGCGCCTGCAAAACTTGTTACGCGCGCTTGTGTACGCCGACATTGAGCCACGGCGTGCCACGCTTGCCGATTTCCGCAGCGCAGACGGCGGTGTGATCGATCAAGGCCTGGTGTTGTTTTTCCCGGCGCCGCACTCCTACACCGGCGAAGACGTGATCGAACTGCAGGGACACGGCGGACCGGTGGTGTTGCAGTTGCTGCTCAAGCGCTGCCTCGAACTCGGTACGCGAATCGCCGAGCCCGGCGAATTCACCAAGCGCGCATTTCTCAACGACAAGCTCGACCTGGCGCAAGCGGAGAGCGTGGCGGATCTGATCAACGCCTCGACTGCCGAAGCCGCGCGCTGCGCGGTGCGTTCGCTGCAAGGCGAGTTCTCGCAGCGCATAGATGCGATGGTTCGGGCACTGATCGAGTTGCGCGTGCTCATCGAAGCAACGCTCGATTTTCCGGAAGAGGACGTTGAATTTCTCGCGCAGGCGGATGCGCATGCCAAACTCGAGCGCGTGCGCGAGCAGTTGACGCAGATTATCGCGGCATCGCGTCAGGGTAGTTTGTTGCGCGAAGGCATCCACGTTGTGTTGGCCGGGCAGCCAAATGTCGGCAAATCGAGCCTGATGAATCGCTTGGCCGGCGCCGAACTCGCGATTGTTACCGATATTCCTGGCACCACGCGTGACGCAATCCGCGAAACGATAAATATCCACGGCGTGCCGTTGCATATCATCGATACCGCCGGCTTGCGCAAACCGCGGGACCAAGTAGAAAAAATAGGAATTTCAAAGACTTGGGATGCAATCTCCAAGGCTGACCTGGTGCTGTGGGTGTGCGACGTCACACGTGCCGAGACGACAGTTGCCGATCCTACGCTGGCGTCGCGACTACCGGCCGGAGTGCCGCAACTGCGGGCCTTAAACAAGATCGACTTAACCGGGGCCCGGCCACAACGAAGGACGTTGCCAGACGCCAACGAGGTTGCGATATCAGCTATGACCGGTGCCGGTATCGATTTGCTGCAATCCGCTATGCTGGAGGCAGTGGGCTGGGGTGACAGCAACGAAGGCGTTTTCATGGCGCGCGAACGCCACCTGCAGGCCTTGCAAACAGCGGCTCAGCATATAGATTTGGCGGCAACCCGCGGCAACGAGCTTGACCTGTTTGCCGAGGAACTCCGGCGCGCGCAATATGCGCTCGCCAGCATCGCTGGTGAATTCACTGCCGACGATCTGCTCGGCAAAATTTTTTCTCACTTTTGCATCGGCAAGTGACCCATACTGGCAACGCTCGCATCGGCCATCCTGGTTGAAGATGCACAGACAAACATAGAGCAATAGCCCTCGACATAATCGTCAGGGGCCAGATGTTCCACGTGAAACATCGATCACCAGAAGGCCATAACGTTTCGTTTTCGGTCTTTTTTCGGGTATTATTGCGCCCCTAACCCAGGGCGCATCGCAACATGCATTTTGCTGAAAAATTTGACGTAATTGTGGTTGGTGGCGGGCACGCCGGAACCGAGGCCGCGCTTGCCAGCGCACGCATCGGCCGCCGCACGTTATTACTGACCCACAACATCGAAACGTTAGGCCAGATGTCGTGTAATCCATCGATTGGCGGTATCGGCAAAGGCCACTTGGTCAAGGAGGTCGACGCGCTGGGCGGTGCGATGGCAGCGGCGACCGACGAGGCCGGCATTCAGTTCCGTATCCTCAATTCGCGCAAGGGACCGGCGGTGCGTGCGACGCGCGCCCAAGCCGATCGGCTACTCTACAAAAAGGCGATCCGCAGCCGGCTAGAAAATCAAAATAACCTATTGATTTTCCAGCAATCTGTTGACGATTTGACGCTTGAGGGTGAGCGCGTGGTCGGCGTTGTGACCCAGCTTGGCTCGAGCTTTGGGGCCAATGCGGTGGTGCTGACGACTGGCACTTTCTTGTCGGGGCTGATTCACGTCGGATTGCAAAACTATCAGGCTGGCCGCGCCGGAGACCCCCCCGCCGTCAGTCTCGCCCAGCGGCTCCGCGAACTGAAACTGCCAGTGGGGCGGCTTAAAACCGGCACGCCGCCGCGAATAGACGGTCGCAGCATCGATTTCTCACTGTTAGCCAAGCAACCGGGCGACGAGCCGGTGCCGGTATTCTCTTTCTTGGGCGCGCCCGGCCAGCACCCCCAACAGTTGCCGTGCTGGATCACGCACACCGACCAACGCACCCACGACATCATCCGCAGCGGGCTTGATCGCTCGCCGATGTACACCGGGGTCATCGAAGGCATCGGGCCGCGTTATTGTCCCTCGATCGAAGACAAGATAACGCGTTTTGCAG
This sequence comes from Gammaproteobacteria bacterium, assembly GCA_041483135.1. Taxonomy (GTDB): domain Bacteria; phylum Pseudomonadota; class Gammaproteobacteria; order Burkholderiales; family SG8-41; genus PALSA-1004. The sequence goes on from JBGPFE010000036.1 coordinate 32,344, forward strand.
ATAAAACTTCGCACCAGATTTTCCTCGAACCGGAAGGGCTGACAGTCAACGAGTTTTATCCCAATGGCATATCGACCAGCCTGCCGTTCGACGTCCAGGTGGCGCTCGTGCATACGATCAAAGGCCTTGAGCATGCGCATATCACGCGTCCCGGGTATGCGATCGAATACGATTATTTCGATCCTCGCGGGCTCAAGAGCACGCTTGAAACCAAAGCGATCAAAGGCTTGTTTTTCGCCGGCCAGATCAACGGCACTACGGGTTATGAAGAAGCGGCGGCACAAGGCATTCTCGCCGGCATTAACGCGGCGCGGTTCGTAGCTGGCGAATCCGGGTGGTGCCCACGCCGGAACGAAGCTTATCTCGGTGTTTTGGTCGACGATTTAATTACGCGCGGCGTGTCGGAGCCGTATCGCATGTTCACCAGCCGCGCCGAGTATCGCTTGAGTTTGCGCGAAGATAATGCTGACATGCGGCTGACCGAAACCGGACGCCGACTCGGTGTCGTTGATGATCTGCGCTGGCAACATTTCGAACGCAAGCGCGAGGCGGTTACGTATGAAATCGAGCGGCTCAAGTCGAGCTGGGTCAATCCCAAGGTGATCGCACAACACGAGTGCGAGCGCGTGCTGGGCCAGGGCATCGAGCGCGAATATACGTTGCAGGATCTGCTGCGGCGTCCGGGTGTAACGTATCCCTTGCTGATGACGCTGCCGGGTGCGGGCCCCGCGGTCGCCGATGCGCAGGTCGCCGAGCAAGTCGAGATCCAAGCCAAATACCAGGGTTACATCGCGCGGCAGCAAGACGAGATTTCGCGTCAAGAAGCATATGAAACGACGCGCCTGCCTGCCGATATCGATTACCGGCGCGTGCGCGGATTATCGATCGAGGTGCAGCAAAAACTGAATCAGCATCGCCCTGAAACGCTCGGTCAGGCAGCGCGTATTTCGGGCGTCACGCCGGCGGCGATTTCGTTGTTGCTGGTGCATTTGAAGCGAGGCTTCGGTGCAGCTCAAAAAACGGCATGAGCCTGGCCGGGGAACTCTCACACGGCATTATCGGGCTCGAACTGACCGTTCCCGCCGGCACCCAGCGCAAACTGCTCGATTATCTCGCGCTGATCGCCAAATGGAACCGCGTCCACAATCTGACCGCGGTGCGCGAAAGCTCGAAAATGGTGAGCTATCACCTGCTCGATTGCCTCGCAGTGGCGCCATATCTCGAAGCACGCAGAGCGCTCGACGTGGGTAGCGGCGCCGGGTTGCCGGGCATTCCACTGGCACTGATGTGGCCTCAGGCGAGCATCACATTGCTAGACAGCAGTCATAAAAAAGCGGCGTTTCTGCGCCAAGCCGCGATCGAGCTCGGGCTCAAGAACGCAGATGTGGTGTGTGAACGCGTCGAAACCTGGCGGCCGTCGCGCGAGTTCGATCTTGTGATCTCACGCGCTTTCTCCGATCTGCCTGAATTCCTGAATCTGGCCGGGCGACTATGCGCTGCGCATGGCACCGTCGCCGCGATGAAGGGCGTTTATCCGTACGAGGAACTCGCCCAATTGCCGCGCGAATTCAAGCTGCGTAACGTCGTGCCGCTCAAAGTTCCCGGCATACGCGCCGAACGTCATCTGGTGTTGCTTGATCCGCAACGCTGACGCCATGGCAAAAATACTCGCGATCACCAATCAAAAGGGCGGCGTTGGCAAGACCACCACCAGCGTTAACCTCGCGGCGAGTCTTGCCGCGACCAAACAGCGCGTGTTGCTGGTTGATCTTGATCCGCAGGGCAATGCAACCATGGGCAGCGGCATCGACAAGCGCTCGCTCGCGCAAACCGTTTATCACGTGCTGCTCGGGGAAGCCGACGTTAACGCAGTCCGCACAACGTCGACCAGCGGCAACTACGATGTGATACCCGCGAACCGCGAGCTTGCGGGCGCCGAAGTCGAACTGGTCGATATCGACCACCGGGAGACGCGACTGAAAACGGCGCTCGCCGTGCTCGAGGGCGAGTACGATTTCATCTTGATCGATTGCCCGCCTTCGTTGAATTTATTGACAGTCAACGGGCTGTGCGCTGCGCAGGCCGTGCTGATCCCGATGCAGTGCGAATACTACGCGCTCGAGGGGTTGAGCGACCTGGTGCAAACCGTCAAGAAAGTGCGCGCCCACCTCAATCCGCAACTCGAGATCGAGGGTTTGCTGCGCACCATGTTTGACCCGCGCAATATGCTCGCTCAACAGGTCTCGGCGCAGTTGCAGCAGCATTTCGGCGACAAGCTATATCGCACCGTGATCCCGCGCAACGTGCGGCTCGCCGAAGCGCCCAGCCATGGCGTGCCGGCGCTCGGACTCGACAAGACCTCGAAGGGGGCTCAGGCATATCTGGCGCTGGCGGGCGAAATGCTGAACCGAGTGGCACAGAGCGCGTAGGAGAGACAAAGATGACGAAAGTAAAAGGGCTGGGACGCGGGCTAGACGCACTGCTCGGCGGCGACGGATCGACCGCTGCCGCAGACGGGCCAGACCGGCAGGCCGAACTCAAGATCGATCTGCTGCAACCGGGCAAGTATCAGCCGCGCACGCACACGAATGAAACGCTGCTCAAGGAACTCGCCGATTCGATCAAAATGCAAGGCGTGATGCAGCCGATTTTGGTCCGCCCGGTCGGCGGCGGCCGCTATGAAATCATCGCAGGCGAGCGGCGCTGGCGCGCGGCGCGCATGGCAGGCCTGAACGCGGTGCCGGCGCTGGTGCGCAACGTTCCCGACAACGCCGCGCTGGCGATGGCGTTGATCGAGAATATTCAGCGCGAAGATCTGAATCCGCTCGAGCAGGCAAACGGCATCCGGCGTCTGGTCACCGAGTTCGGCATCACGCACGACAAGGCGGCGGAAATGGTGGGCCGCTCACGCAGCGCGGTCACCAATCTGCTGCGCTTGCTCGACTTGGCCGCACCCGTGCGCGAGTTGGTCCAGCAGGGCAAACTCGACATGGGTCACGCGCGTGCTCTGCTTGCCTTGTCGGGAATGCAACAGATCGATGCGGCGCGCATGGTTGCGGCGCGCGGTTTGTCGGTGCGCGACACCGAACGACTGGTTGCGCGCCAGGTGAAAGGCGTGGCGGGCAAGAAGACGCGTCGCGTGACCGACCGCGACATCCTGCGCTTGCAGGAAGAACTCGCGCAAAAACTTGGCACCAAGGTGGTGATAAAGCAGGGCAGCAAAGGGCGCGGCGCACTGGTGATCGACTATACGAGTCTGGCGCAACTCGATGTAATTCTGGCGCGCTTGATGCGTTGATGAAAATGCGTATGCTGCGGCGTAAACGGTTTGACGCGGAGCGGCGACGCTGAGTACAATCAACAAAGTTGCTCCACTACCGCGCGCGGCCAGCAGAATCGTGAGCAAGCCGCTCCGCACAGCATTGTGGTGGCAGGTTTATGTCACTGTTGCGCTGGCGCTGATTGCCGCCGGGTGGTCCGGAAGGCATGGGGCAGTTTCAGCGCTGTTGGGCGGCTTGATCAACATTTCCGCGGGATGGGTCTACGCGATCATGATCTCGGGCAGCAGGGCAAAGCCTGCAGGGGAGACGCTCAGGACGCTGATCAGGGCCGAGGCCGGCAAGATTGCCCTCATCGTGTTTCAGTTGTGGCTCGTATTGACGGCATATCGCGCGGTCGAGCCAACGGTTTTTATTGGTGCGTTCGTCATCGCGGTGCTGGTGTTCCCGGTGGCGTTATTGGTCCGCGAGTAAATCGAATTAGGAACGCGTGATGGCTGCCGAAGCCGAACTGACCCCGACCGAATATATCGGTCACCATCTTACCTTTAATGCCACATCCGTTGGCGACGGCGCGTTCTGGACGATGAATGTCGATACGCTCGTAACATCGGCACTACTCGGCGTCGTCGGTATCGGATTTTTGTGGTGGGTGGTGCGTGGCGCGACCGCGGGCGTGCCCAACAAGCGGCAGGCATTCGTCGAGCTCACGATCGAATTTGTCGACAACCAAGTGAAAGGGTTGTTTCACGGCGAGCGCGGCTTCATCACGCCACTTGCGCTGACGGTATTCGTGTGGGTGCTGCTGATGAACGCGATGGACTTCCTGCCTGTCGACATCATGGCGTGGGTATATGAGCATGTTTTTCACCAGCATCACTGGCGCAGCGTGCCGACCGCGGATGTCAACACCACATTTGCACTCGCGCTATCGGTATGGGCCCTGATGATTTTCTACAGCATCAAGATCAAGGGTCTCGGTGGCTGGATCCACGAATTGTTCTGCGCCCCGTTCGGAACGAAGCCGGCGTGGGCCGCGCCACTGCTGATGACTTTCAACCTGTTGTTCAACCTCGTCGAATACATATCCAAACCGCTGTCGCATTCGCTGCGGCTGTTTGGCAACATGTATGCAGGCGAGATCATCTTCCTGCTGCTCTGGATGATGGCGGCGACCAGCTTGGTCGGTACCGCATTCGCGGCGTTGCTGGGTCTCGGTTGGGCGATTTTTCACATCCTGATCGTCGTACTTCAGGCATACATATTCATGATGCTCACCATTGTTTACATCGCGATGGCTCACGAAAGCCATTGACCGGTTCGATCACCACCAAACCCCGCTCAAATCAAGAAAGGAAGGCAACAATGGACAAGTTACAACTGATCGCGATGATCCAGGCATATACCGGGATCGGTATCGGCCTGATGATCGGTCTCGGCGCATTGGGCGCATGCGTCGGCGTAGGCATCATGTGCAGCCGCTTCCTCGAGGGCGCCGCACGCCAGCCCGAGCTGATGCCGCAACTGCAGGCCAAAGTGTTCCTGCTGCTCGGCCTGATCGACGCCTCGTTCATTATCGGCGTCGGCCTCGCGATGTTCTTCGCGTTCGCCAATCCATTGCTTGGCAGGCTCGGTTGACGGCCCGGGATTACCCATTTGGTTTGTTAGGGAGCAGCCATGAGCTTTAACCTGACCCTGCTTGCGCAGGTGATCGCCTTCCTGGCGTTCATCTGGTTTACGGCCAAATTCGTGTGGCCACCGTTGATGCGTGCGATCGAGGCGCGCCAGAAGCAGATCGCAGACGGGCTCGCCGCCGCCGAACGCGGCAGGCAGGAGCTGGAACAGGCCGCCAAGCGGACCGAAGAAATTCTGCTCGAGGCGCGGCAGAAGGCACAGGAGCTGCTGACGCAGGCCGACCAGCGCGCTACGCAAATCGTTGATGAAGCGAAGAGCGCAGCCAAGGTCGAAGGCGAGCGCTTGGTCGCCGGCGCCAAAGCCGAAATCGGTCAGGAGGTGTCACGCGCCAAGGAGATGCTGCGCACACAAGTTGCGGCGCTGGCCGTCGCGGGCGCGGAGAAGATCCTGCGGCGCGAAGTCGACGCCAAGGCGCATGCTGACTTGCTGCAAGCGGCGCAGGCGGAACTGTAAGCGACGCCATGGCGGAATCGCTCACCATCGCCCGGCCATACGCCGAGGCCGCATTCAAGCTGGCGCGCGAGAAGAATACGCTCGATGCGTGGTCGCGGATGCTGGAGTTGCTGGAGATCGTGGTTGCGGACGAGCGCGTCGCGCGCTGCATCGGCGATCCCAACTTGAGCCGTCGACAACTCGAGAGCCTGCTGCTCGGTATTTGCGGTGAGCAGCTCGATGGCGGCGGCCGCAACTTCGTGCAGGTACTGGTAGCGAACGGCAGGCTGACTGTCATCCCCGAGATCCGGACGCTGTTCGAGCAATTGAAACTCGAGCAGCAGGGCGTGCTGGAAGCGGAGATTCACTCCGCATTTTCGATCGACGCCGAGCAAGTCAAGCAGTTGGTGGCAAGACTCGAGGCGAAATATCAGCGCAAGGTGCGCGCCCGGGTCAGCATAGATCCGCAATTGATCGGCGGCGTCAAAATCGTGGTCGGCGACAAAGTCGTGGACGCTACCGTACGCGGGCGGCTGGACGCGATGTCGGCCGCTCTTATCCGGTAGGAATCAGGAGTCATCCGATGCAACTCAATCCGTCAGAAATCAGCGAACTGATCAAAAGCAGGATCCAGGGTTTGGGCGCCGCCGCTACGGCGAGCACCCAGGGCACGGTCATCTCGGTGACCGACGGCATCTGCCGCATCCACGGCCTGTCCGATGCGATGGCGGGCGAGATGCTGGAATTCCCGAAGAACACCTTCGGGCTGGCGCTAAACCTCGAACGCGATTCGGTCGGGGCGGTGATCCTGGGCGAGTACGAACATATTTCCGAAGGCGACACCGTCAAGTGCACCGGCCGGATTCTGGACGTGCCGGTCGGGCCTGAACTGATAGGCCGCGTGGTGAATTCCCTCGGCCAGCCGATCGACGGCAAGGGGCCGGTGAACGCCAAGCTGACGGATGTGATCGAAAAAGTCGCGCCGGGGGTGATCGCGCGGCAATCGGTTTCGCAGCCGGTGCAGACGGGGTTGAAATCGATCGACTCCATGGTGCCGATCGGCCGTGGCCAGCGCGAGCTGATCATCGGC
>JBGPFE010000037.1:0-37152 GCA_041483135.1 Gammaproteobacteria bacterium
GATCCACGTGGGGGTTGATGTCCTGGTCAACCGGCTGCCCGACAGAGCGAGGCAGAAGACCATCATATTCGGCCTCCTCGCCGGGGCTTTGTTTACCGGCGTTGTCGGCACGCTGGGCACCGCTTTCGTCTGGGAAATCGCGCACACGGACCAGGTTTCCCCCGATATGGAAATGCCGATGTGGATCGTCTTTCTGGCGATTCCATGCGGCTCGTATCTGATGTGCTTCCGCTTCCTGCAGGTCACGTGGTCGTTCTGGAAGACCGGCGAGCTGCCGCACCACGATCACGGCCACGTCGAAGGCATCGAAGAGATCAAGGACGAGGACATCGTGCCCTATGCGCTCAAGGATAACCTGCATCCGCGCGGCGTGAGCACGGGGAACGGAAAATGACCGCGACCATTATTTTCGTTCTGCTGATTGCGCTCATGCTGACCGGCATGCCGGTGTCGATTTCGCTGGGCCTGACGGTGCTGACATTCCTGTTCACGATGACCCAGATACCGATCGAATCGGTGGCCCTCAAGCTGTTCACCGGTATCGAGCGGTTCGAGATCATGGCGATCCCGTTCTTCATCCTGGCCGGCAATTTCCTGACCCACGGCGGCGTCGCGCGGCGCATGATCAATTTTGCCATGAGCATGGTCGGTCACTGGTACGGCGGTCTCGGTCTGGCGGGCGTCATGGCCTGCGCCCTGTTTGCAGCGGTGTCCGGTTCCAGTCCGGCGACCGTGGTCGCGATCGGATCGATTGTGTTGCCGGCGATGGTCAAGGCGGGATTTCCGAAACGGTTTGGCGCGGGGATCATCACCACTGCAGGGGCGCTCGGAATCCTGATCCCGCCATCGATCGTCATGGTGCTGTACTCGGTAGCAACCAGTACTTCGGTCGGGACGCTGTTCATGGCTGGCGTCGTACCGGGTCTCATACTCGCATCGATGCTTGGCATCGTCACCTGGTATCGCGCCTGGAAAAACGATTACCCCCGGGTGCAGCTATTCCAGGGACGCACGGGCGCGCAGGCGACGATCGCCAGCTTTAGCGGATTGTTGGCGAGCATCTTCTTCATCGCCGCGCCGATTCTCGCCGTGTGGATTGCGCTCAGGCAGATGGAAGGCGGAGGGTTGTTCGTCGTCATATTCGGCCTCGTCTGGCTCATCGTGGCCAGATTCCTCACCGGGAGCGCCTTCGTTTTGCGGTGGGTGTTCACGCTGGCTTTCCTGGTTTCGCCGCCGGTGTTGCTCTACGCGATCTGCCGGATTTTCCTGCCCGTGTCCGGCAATGCCGTGTTGGCGGGCTTATTCGCGCTTTGGCTGATCGCAGCCTATCCGCTTGCGAAAAAGGCCGGTCTCGTCCGCGGCATCGGCTTCGAAGCGCGGCACGAGGCGCTGCAGGTCTGGAACACGTTCTGGGAAAGCGTCTGGGGGTTGCTGCTGATCATCGTCGTTCTCGGGGGCATTTATTCCGGCGTTTTCACGCCAACCGAGGCCGCCGCGATGAGCGCGGTCTACGCGTTCATCGTTGCGGTATTCGTGTACAAGGACATGGGCCTGAAGCAGGTGCCGAAGGTGCTGCTCGACTCGGCCAACATGAGCGCGATGCTGCTCTATATCATCACCAACGCGGTGTTGTTCTCGTACCTGCTGACCTCCGAGCAGATCCCGCAGATGCTGGCAGAATGGATGATCGGCGAGGGTCTGGGATCGGTCACGTTTCTGCTGATGGTGAACCTCCTGCTGCTCATCGCCGGCAACGTCATGGAGCCGTCATCGATCGTGCTCATCACGGCGCCGATCCTGTTTCCGGTCGCGATGAGGCTCGGCATCGATCCGGTGCATTTCGGCATCCTGGTCACGGTGAATATGGAAGTCGGCATGTGCCACCCGCCGGTCGGGCTCAATCTCTATGTCGCGAGCGGCATCGCGAAGATGGGCATAACCGAACTCACCATTGCCGTATGGCCATGGCTGTTGACCATGCTCGTTTTCCTGATCATGGTCACGTACATGCCTCAAATGTCGCTCTGGCTGCCCAGGCTGCTCGGCATGATGTAGCGAGGGACGGGCCGTGTCCGGGATGGGTTACGCTGGGCCCCGGCAATTCCGTGCCCTCCGTAAATCGGGCATAATCACTGTTCCGCCGCGTCGACCGTCGAATTTGTTGCCAATGTTTTAGACTATGCCGCGCACAATCAAGATTGGCGTCTCGGCACGGTTTTTCCATCCCCAGCCGACCAGCACGGGCATCCAGAGCAGGACACTGCAGTACCTCGAGCAGTCGGTCGCGCACTGGGTGATGTCGCGCGACGTGCTGGTGCTGATGGTGCCTGCGGTCGACAAGGACGGCATCATTCACCGCAGCAACATCCGGCTCTCGGATTACGCCAAGCATCTCGACGGACTGGTGCTGCAGGGCGGTGCCGACATCGCGCCGGAAAGCTATGGCGAGGAGCCGCTGCAGCCGGAATGGACTGGCGATCGCGTGCGCGACGTCTACGAGATGGAACTGCTGCACGAATTCGTCGAGGCCGACAAGCCGGTGCTTGGCATCTGCCGCGGCGTGCAGCTCATCAACGTCGCGTTCGGCGGCACGCTGTACCAGGACGTCAATACCCAGGTCCCCGGCACGTTGGAGCACCGCAGCAAGGCCACGTACGAAAAGAATTTCCACGACATCTCGATCGAGCCCGAATCGGGGCTCGCGCGGCTGTATCCCGAAGTGCGCATGGGGAAAGTGAATTCCATTCATCACCAGGCGGTCAACACGCTGGGCAAGGATCTCGTGATCGAGGCATATTCGGAACCCGACCGCATGGTCGAGGCGCTGCGTTGGCAAGGGCGTGGCTATGTGCTCGGCGTGCAATGGCACCCCGAGTTCATGCACCCGGGGGACGCGACCGTGCTCGATCCCACCCCCATCCTCGACGAATTCCTGGTGGCGGTGCGCAAGCGCGCCTGAGGAGGATTCAGCGTCGCCTGCCAATCACCGTGAGCGAGGAAAAGCTGCTGCGGCGCCTGCGCGCCGCGCGCCAATTCGATCCCGCCGCGCACGTCCCGCTCGTGTGCGCGGGTGCGCGCATCGGCTGGCTGCGCAGGTCGCATGCGCATCGATTGATGGCATGGCCCGATATCTTCAAGCGCAACGCGGCGGGCGTACGCATCGCAGAATCTCTCGCCGGCCAGCAGGATCGCACCAAGGCGATCGCTGATGTTATCGAAACGCTGCACGAGGAGGGCACGATCACCGGCTGGCGCGACGAGCGCTACGCAGTTACAACCACTTTTGACGCACCGCCGCTGTTTCATATCGAGCGCGCCGCGGCGCGTTTCTTCGGCACCACCACCTATGCCGCGCACACGGACGGTTATTGCGGCAGCGGAGCGGAGTGCGAAATGTGGCTCGCGCGCCGGTCGGCGGTGAAGCCGATCGACCCCGGCATGCTCGACAACCTGGTCGGCGGCGGCATGTCGGCCGGCACGCCGCCCATGCAGACGATCATCAAGGAAGCGTGGGAGGAGGCGGGGATACCCGAGGCGCTTGCACGCACGGCAGTTGCCGCCGGGACGGTCCGGCTGTTACGCGAAGTGCCGGAAGGCGTGCAGTCGGAGGTGATTTTCGTACACGACCTCGAGCTGCCGCGCGATTTTCAGCCGCGTAACGAAGACAGCGAGGTCGCGGAGTTCCGACGCGTTTCAGTTTCGGAAGTAATCGAGATGCTTCGCGGCGATGCCGATATCACGCTCGACGCAAGCCTGGTGATGCTTAGCTTTCTGGTGCGCCGGAATTATGCGGGGCTTGAGCGTACCGTCGTTTCACAGGTGATGACGCTAGATCCCTAGGCATTGCATATGCGTCAATCCTCGTGCGCGGCTATGCGGATGATGTAGCCGCCTGACTTCTCGTCGTGCTCGAGCTTGATCAGGTTCCTGAGCGCGGCTTCCTCCAGCAGGCGGTTGAAGGAGCGGAAGCCGTAATACGCCTCATTGAAGCCCGGCTTGCGGCGTTTCAGCGCCTGCTTGACCATCGAGCCCCAGATTTTGTCTTCGCCGCCACGCTCGCTGCCCAGCGCTTCGATGGTTTCGATGATGAGGTCGAGCGCTTCCTGCCTTTTGTCCTCGTCGGATTTTTTCGGCGCGTCTGCTTCCGCGGCTGTGCTCGCTTCGGGCTTGGCGGTGGTTTTTTTGGGTGCGGGGGCGCGCTTGCGTGCCGGTTTTTCGCGCACCAGATCGTCGTAGAAAATGAACTCGTCACAGTTCGCGATCAGGAGGTCGGAAGTGGAGTTCTTTACGCCGACACCGATCACGGTCTTGTCGTTCTCGCGCAGCTTGGAGACCAGAGGTGAAAAGTCGGAATCGCCGCTTATGATGACGAAAGTGTCGACATGCGACTTGGTGTAGCAAAGGTCGAGTGCGTCGACGACCATGCGGATATCGGCCGAGTTCTTGCCGGACATGCGCACGTGCGGGATTTCGATCAGCTCGAACGATGCTTCATGCATCGCGGCCTTGAAGCTTTTGTAGCGCTCCCAGTCGCAATAGGCTTTCTTGACGACGATGCTGCCTTTCAGCAGCAGGCGTTCGAGGACCTTGTCGATGTCGAATTTCGGGTATTTGGTGTCCTGTACACCGAGCGCGACGTTTTCGAAATCGCAGAACAGCGCCATGTTGGTGATTTCGGCGGGTGCGGCCATGTTTTACTCCATTGATATTGCGCCGGCGGGGGTGGATTGCGGCGGGCGCAGGCGACATCTTACCCGCCGGCAGAGCGATTGTCGCTCCCGGATGATTGATAATCCGGGTCGGGTGAGGTGTAATGCATGCTTGAGCCCCGCCAATTTGCGGGACGGTGAGTCAACACACATGCGCGCCAGTCGAGGCGATTCCGCTCACCTCGCATGAGGCCGCAAACTGAAAACCGGCATGCCTATCCAGCGTGAACAGCTGACAGTCAACGGCCGCACCTACCGCTGGATGGACCGGCCGCTGGTCGTGGTCTGCGTCGACGGCTGCGAGCCGGATTACATCACGCAGGCGATCCAGGCCGGCGCCGCGCCGTACCTGCGCGAGCTGTGCGGGAAGGGCGCATCGTTTCTGGCCGACTCGGTGGTGCCGAGCTTCACCAACCCCAACAACCTGTCGATCGTCACCGGCGTGCCGCCCGCGGTGCACGGCATCTGCGGCAATTATTTCTACGACCGCGACGCCGGCCAGGAGGTGATGATGAACGATCCCAAATACCTGCGCGCGGAATCGATACCGGCGAAGTTTTCCCAGGCGGGCGCCAGGGTCGCGGTGGTCACCGCCAAGGACAAGCTGCGGCGGCTGCTCGGACACCGGATGAAAGGCATCTGTTTTTCGGCCGAGAAGGCGAATGAGACCAGCGAGGCCGAGAACGGCATCAAGGACTGCCTCGCCTTAGTCGGCATGGATCTGCCGCCGGTTTACAGCGCGCAATTGTCGGAATTCGTGTTTGCCGCCGGGGTCAGGTTGATGGAAACCTGGCATCCCGACCTGATTTACCTGTCTACCACCGATTACATCCAGCATAAAGACGCACCGGGCACGCCTGGCGCGAATGCATTCTATTCGACCATGGACGCGTATCTGAAACGGCTCGACGAGCTTGGCGCGACGATCGCGCTGACCGCCGATCACGGTATGAACGCGAAGACGGACGCCAAGGGCGATCCCAATGTGATTTATCTGCAGGATGTGCTCGACCAGTGGCTCGGCAAAGATGCCGCGCGCGTGATCCTGCCGATCACCGACCCTTATGTCATGCACCACGGCGCGCTCGGCTCGTTCGCGACCGCTTATCTTCCGACTGGCGCGAAGATCAACGAGATCATTGGGCGGCTTGCGGCGTTACCCGGCATCGAGGTCGTCTATGACCGCGCGAGCGGCTGCCGCCGCTTCGAGCTGCCGGAAGACCGCATGGGCGATGTCATCATAGTCTCCGAGCGCCACGTCGTGCTCGGCACGAGCCGCGAGCGCCACGATCTGTCGGGGCTCAAAGCGCCGCTCAGATCGCATGGCGGAATTTCCGAGAAGACCGTGCCGCTGCTGTTCAACCGCCGCGCCAACGGCGTCGATCCCGCGCGGCGCCTGCGCAACTTCGACATTTTCGACATCGCGCTCAATCACGTCCGATAAAGCAGCAGCAAACTCCTGATTGCTTCGGGCCGGCACGATGGGCCTGTGGGAACGCTGTGCTCAGGCTTTAGTTAAATCCCCTGGGCGACCGGCCGCGCAATCTGGCGGTCGTCGATCGGCCAGTTGAGGATTCCCGCCACCACGCCCATCGCGATCGTCAGTATCCACATCAGCTGGTACGAACCGGTCGTGTCGAACAGATACCCGCCGAAGGCGATCCCGAGAAAGCTGCCGACCTGGTGGAACAGGAACGCAATGCCGGTGAGCGTCGACAGGTATCTGACGCCGAAGATCTGCGCGATCAGGCCGCCGGTGAGGGGGACGGTGCCGAGCCACAGGAACCCGATCACGGCGCCGAACACGTAAACCGCCCACGGCGTGACCGGCAGCGCGATGAACACCGCGATCGCCACTGCGCGCGTCAGATACAGCGTGCTCAACAGGTATTTCTTGGTGTAATAGCCGCCCATCCAGCCCCAGAAGTAGCTGCCGAAGATGTTGAACAGCCCGATCAGCGCGAGCGCGATCATGCCGGTCTCCGGCGTCATGTGCTTATCGATCATATACGCTGGGAAATGCACCGAAATGAACATGAGCTGGAAGCCGCACACCGTGTAGGCGGTGCACAGCAGCCAGTAGCCGCCGTGGCCGAACGCCTCGCGCAGCGCCTCGAGTATCGACTGCCGGTGCTCTCCAGCCGGTTCATGCCGGTGTTTTTCGGACAGCGCCGCCGACAGCGGCACCATCGCCAGAACGGTCAGCGCCAGTACCAGCAGCGCGTAGTGCCAGCCGATGTGATTGATCAGCGTCTGGCCATAGGGCAGCATCACGAACTGTCCGAACGAGCCGGCGGCGCCGGCGATGCCGAGCGCAGCACTGCGTTTTTCCACCGGGAACGCGCGGGCGACGACGCCGTAGACGATGCTGAAACCGCTGCAGGACAGCGCGACGCCGACGATGATGCCCGCGCTCAGGCCGAACTCCCAGCCGGTGGTCGAATACGCCATCAGCACCAACCCGAGCGCGTAGAGCAGGGCGCCGCCGGCCATTACGCGCCCGGCGCCGAATTTGTCGGCGATCATGCCGGTGAATGGCTGGGCGACGCCGTAAACCAGGTTTTGGACGGCGATTGCAAGGGAGAACGTCTGGCGGCTCCAGCCGAGGTCCATGGTCATCGGCTGCAGAAACAGGCCGAAACTGTGGCGCGTGCCGAGCGCGATGGTAAGCGCCATGCCGCCGCACAGCAAAATCACCGCGGGGGTGCGCCAGTTTCTTGTTGTTGCGGAAGTCACGATGATAATCCCGATTGTAGCGTATCGGCGGCGGCCGCGCAGATGGATTGCGGTAGAATCCGAGGGACATTGCCGATGGCAGCGGGTAGCATAGCCCGGTAGCGCGCGACGTTTAGGATGTGGACGCCGTAAGCTCGAACTCGCCACCCTGACCAGATACTTCGGTTCATTCAATGCCAGTCTTGCAGGAAATTACCGGCGGCCGTGTTCCCGTCAGGATCTACACCGACGAGATCGAGGCGAGCGCGCGCCAGCAGCTCGTCAACATCGCGCAGCTGCCATGTCTGTTCCATCACGTCGCGGCGATGCCCGACGTGCACACCGGCATCGGCGCCACCGTCGGCTCGGTGATCGCGACGCGCCGTGCAATCATCCCGGCCGCGGTCGGTGTCGACATTGGTTGCGGCATGATCGCGGCGCGCCTGACGCTGACTGCAAACGAGCTCGATGAGAGCAACCTGAAGCGCGTGTTCGACCAGATCAGCCGCGACGTGCCGGTCGGGCGCGAGCAGCATCGACCCGAACGCGCGGCTGCCGACGCGGCAGCTCCTTTCGAGCGTGGCTTGAAGAAAATACTCGCGCGTCATCCCGAACTCGCGAAGCGGCTCGGCAAGTCGTCGAACTGGATTTATCAGCTCGGCACGCTCGGCGGCGGCAATCATTTCATCGAGGTCTGCCTCGACGAAGCGCAGCAGGTGTGGGTGATGCTGCACTCGGGCAGCCGCGGCATCGGCAACGCCATCGGCAGCCATTTCATCGCGCTCGCGCGGCGCGACATGGAACGCGCATCGACTCATCTGCCCGACCACGATCTCGCGTATTTCGAGGAGGGCGCGCAGCATTTCGACGAGTATGTCGAGGCGGTCGACTGGGCGCAGCGTTACGCGATGCGCAACCGCGAAGTGATGATGGACCTCATCCTCGATGCGCTCAAGCGCCACCTGCCGGCGTTTGCGGTGAGCGATGCGGCGGTCAACTGCCACCATAACTACGTCGAGCGCGAGCGGCATTTCGGCCAGCGGGTTTGGGTCACGCGCAAGGGCGCGATCCGCGCCGGCGCCGGCGAACTCGGCATCATCCCGGGCAGCATGGGTGCGAAGTCCTACATCGTGCGCGGCAAGGGCGCGGCCGATAGTTTCGAGTCGTGCGCCCACGGCGCCGGCCGGCGCATGAGCCGCACCGAAGCGCAGCGGCGGTTTACCGCCAACGATCTCGTGGCGCAGACCGCGGGGGTGGTGTGCCGCAAGGACAAAGGCGTGGTCGACGAGATACCCGGCGCCTACAAGGATATCGATCAGGTGATGGCAAACCAGAGCGATCTGGTAGAGATCGTGCACACGCTGAAACAGGTGGTGTGCGTGAAGGGTTAGCAGGCTGTTGAAAATGCTTCCTGGCGGACAAACCGCAATCTTTCATATGTTCTCTTCAGTGGAAAGCATATTTCGGCAGCCCTGACTTGGGGGAATATAAAAGGCGGCGCCTCCTCCTTTTTAAAAATCCGCTAACGGCGTTTACGTTTTCAGGGTGAACGGATTGAAATCGGTGTTGCGATCGTAATAATCCTCGTGCTCGGCGCGTTTGAGCGCCGCGATGATCTTGTAGGTGACCGGAGTGAAGACGACCTCGACGCCGACCTTGGCGACGAACTGCGACAACATTACGAGTGGCAGCTTGTCGTCGGGTATGATCCCGCTGCCGTAGAACGCGAGCGGATAGAACAACAGGGAATCGACGCCCTCGCCGAAGATCGTCGAGCCGATGGTCCGCGTCCACAGCCAGCGTCCGGCAGTCCAGATTTTCATTTTGGCGAGCACGAACGAATTGACGAACTCGCCGCACAGGAACGCGATCAGGGAAGCCGAGGCGATGCGCCAGGTCGAGCCGAACGCAATCTCGTACGCAGGCTGGTTGTTCCAGAAGGGCGCGGGCGGCAGCCTGACGATCACCCACGCCATGATCGACGCAAATGCGAGCGCCGCGAAGCCGGACCAGATGACGCGGCGTGAATGCGCGTAGCCGTAGACTTCGGTCAGGATGTCGTCGAACACGTACGAGATCGGGAAGAACAGCACGCCGGCGCCGAAAGTCAGCGTGCCCAGGACCGGCAAATCGAGCTGCGCGATCTTGGCCGGCCCGATCAGGTTCGAGCACACCAGCACGGTGACGAATGCCACCATGATGAGGTCGTAGTAGCGGTAGGCGCGGCGTTCGGACATTGTTTGATCTTGTAATGGATCCCGTATTAAGCCACAAGCGCCGTGCCCCGCAAAACAGCGGTATGCTTTTGACCGGGTTGAAGCGTTATAACGCCACCGGGCGCACGGTTGGCCCGCATGCTTGAACGGCGTGACCAGTTTGCGGAAAGGATCGCCATGAATCAGTGTATAAGGACCAGCCGCAGCAACGCGCTGTACAGGATCTTCGCGGTGCTGATCGCAAGCGCTGCGCTTGCCGGTTGCGCCGGGCTGCCGACCGGCATGGAGCCGCCGGCGGTCACGATTTCCGATTTCGGCGTCGGCAACGCGAGCCTGTTCGAGCAGCAATTCAACCTCAAGCTGCGCGTCCAGAATCCGAATCCCGACGAGCTCAGGATAGATGGTGTCGCGTTCCAGCTCGAGATCAACAATCAGCTCTTCGCCATGGGTGTCGGCAATCAAGGGGTGACGGTGCCGCGCTTTGGCTCCGGCTTCATGCAGGTCGAGGCGGTGAGTTCCCTCGGCAGCGTGGTCAGGCAGTTCGGCGTGTTAACGAAGGGCGACAAGCCGGGATTCAGGTACCGCATCAAAGGCAGCCTGAGCGTCGCCGGCGGCACGCGCATTCCGTTCGACCAGCGCGGCGAATTCGATATGAGCGCGCTCGTGCCCAAATAATCCGGACGCGAGTATTTGCTATGAAGATAACGTGCAAATAGCATTGCCAAAGCCCTGTTTCTGGGTGATTATTGTCCTGCAGGTTGCCTGCGCTATCGAACGGGGCCGTCGCATGG
Organism: Gammaproteobacteria bacterium; assembly: GCA_041483135.1. Lineage (GTDB taxonomy): Bacteria > Pseudomonadota > Gammaproteobacteria > Burkholderiales > SG8-41 > PALSA-1004. Next base: position 10,432 of record JBGPFE010000037.1, read on the forward strand.
CGGCGAGGAACAAGAGGGCCGATGGCGAAAATCGTTGTTTTCAATCAGAAAGGCGGGGTAGGCAAGACCACTACCACGCTCAGCCTGGCTGCGCTGCTGGCGCGTCGCGGCCGGACTCCGCTCGTCATCGACCTCGACCCGCAGGCGCATTTGTCGGCAATCAGCGGTGCCGCGGTCAATGACGGCCGCGACAGCCTGTACGGGTTCTACCAGGAAGCAAAACATCTCGCGCAACTGATCCGCCCCGGCGGCGCCGGCTGGACCATCATTCCGTCGCATCTCGATCTGTCCAAGGTCGACAGCCAGTTCGGCAAGGGGCCGCAAGCGCTGAACCGGCTCAACGCCGGCATCATCAGGGAGAACCTCAATACCGACCGCCCGATCCTGATGGACGCGTGCCCGGTGCTGGGTGTGCTGTCGCTGAACGGTATATTCGCCTGCGACCGCGTGCTGATCCCGATTTCCGCCGATTACCTGGCGATCAAAGGCGCGCTGCAGGTCGACCGCACATTGCGCGCGCTGGAGCGCGTGCTGAAGACCCCGCCGCTGCGGCGTTTCGTGATTACGCGCTTTGACTCGCGGCGCAAGATGTCGTGGGACATCGAACAGAAGCTGCGCGTGCGCTTCGGCGCGGAACTGTGCGAAACGCGAATTGCGGAAAACGTGAGCCTCGCCGAGAGCCCGGCGCAGAACTGCGATGTGTTTACCCACGCGCCGGCGAGCCGTGGCGCGCGTGATTACACTGCATTGCTGGACGAACTCGAGGCCGTGGGCTTCTTTAACTAATTCTTCGCTGGCGGGTCGGCTTCTTTGCCGATCAGATTGATCGCGCTCTCCAGGTCGAATCCTTCTTCCTTCACCGGCTGCTGCAGCATCTGGCAGTCGAGTATCTCGCAGTGATGGTAAATCTGGGTGACTTTGCGCTCGGCCTCGACGCGGTCGCGCGCGGCAACCATCAGATTTTCAACGACCATGCCGCCACGGGTGCGGATTTTGAAGCCGAATTTTATCATCGCGGGAAAGCATCCCCAGGAACGCGTAGGATAATTATCCCACGGTTGAACCCGGCGACAACGTCAGAATTTCACGGCTCGGGTTTGAAGCCGGCCTGGTAGCGCTTGAAACGCCGTACGTAGCTATCGGCAAAGCCGTTGATCTTCGTAATTTCCTCGGCGGAGAGCGCGCGCACGACCTTGCCCGGCGTGCCGAGCACGAGGGAGCCGTCGGGAATGATCGCGCCTTCCGCGACCAGTGCACTGGCCCCAATCAGGCAGTTTCTGCCGACGACCGCACCGTTCATGATCACGCTCCTGATGCCGATCAAGCTGCCGTCGCCGATCGTGCAACCGTGCACCATCGCCATGTGGCCGATACTGACGTTCTTGCCGAGAGTGACCGGGAGCCCGGGATCCGAGTGCAGCACCGATCCGTCCTGGACCTGGGAATTTTCGCCGATGGTTATCACCTCGTTGTCGCCGCGCACCACGACGTTGAACCAGATGCTGACGTTGTTCCCAAGCACCACCTTGCCGATCACAGTGGCATTAGGCGCGATCCAATAGTCGCCGGTGCAGATGACTTTGTGTTCGCCAAGCGAATATTTCATGGGAGATTGCCGGCGCGCGTGAAGCCGGCGCCGCGCCGGCGAAAAAAAGAATATTATACAGTGCATCACGGGCTGATTGGTCCTTGGCGGCCCTACTATAATTGGACCACGCACAGAGCACGGCATCCCCCGTGCCGTCAGGAGGGTAATTGGATCAACCGATTCGTGTTTTGCTCGCCAAGGTTGGACTTGATGGTCACGACCGCGGCGTGAAAATCGTGGCGCGTTCCTTACGTGACGCGGGAATGGACGTGATTTACACCGGGCTGCATCGCACGCCCGAGGAAGTCATCAGTTCGGCAATCCAGGAAGACGTGGACATTCTCGGCATCAGCCTCCTTTCCGGCGCGCACATGACCATCTGCCCCCGTATCATGCAACTGCTCGCTGAAAAAGGCGCACGGGACATCATGGTCGTGGTTGGCGGCGTGATGCCGGACGAAGATGCGGTGGAGCTTAAAAAAATCGGCGTGCGCGAAATTCTCCTGCAGGACACGCCGCCGCAGCAAATCGTCGACCGCATGCGCCGCCTCGTCGCGGAGCGCGGCCCGCGCTAGCCGGGCCGATTGCGGCACGAGTGGGGCTTCGCGATGGATATGGAGTACTGGCATTTCCCTCCGCGCTACGACGCGTCCTATCGGCCGCCGGCCGACAGCCGCTACTGGTTTCCCGGGAGAGAAACCATGCCGGCTGGAGACCGCGAGCGGGCTATCCTGCTGCGCCTGCAGGAAATTTGCCGGTACGCGTACGGCCATTCGAATTTTTACCAACGCAAATGGGATGCCGCCGGGTTTCATCCGGCGCACCTGCGTTCGCTCGAAGACTTCGAGGAGAAGGTGCCGGTCATTACCAAGCGTGACTTGCGCGAGGCGCAGGCGCGGGCGCCCGCATTCGGCGACTACCTGTGCGTGCCGGAATCCGAGATCTTCCACATTCACGGCACCTCCGGCACTACGGGGCGGCCGACTGTTTTCGCGATCAATCGGACCGACTGGGACGCCATTGCGAATGCGCATGCGCGCATCATGTGGAGCATGGGCATTCGTCCCAGCGACACCGTGTTCATCGCGGCTATTCTGAGCCTGTACATGGGCAGTTGGGGCGTGCTGGCCGGCACGGAACGCCTGGGCGCCAGGGCGTTTCCATTCGGCGCCGGCGCGCCAGGAATGACGGCGCGCGCTGCGAGCTGGCTCGACCAGATCAAGCCGAGCGTATTCTATGGCACGCCGACTTACGCGCTGCACCTGGCCGACGTTGCGCGCGGCGAAAAACTCGAGCCGCTGAAGTTCGGCTTGCGGCGCATGTTTTTCTCCGGTGAGCCCGGCGCCTCGATCGCCTCGATCAGGGAGAAACTTGCCGGCAACTATGGTGCGGAGATCATCGACTGCGGCACGATGGCCGAAATGACGCCGTGGATGCACGCGGCGGGAACGGCCGAGAGCTCGCCCGGCATGCTGCTGTGGCAGGACGTCGTTTATACCGAAGTGTGCGACCCCGCCACTTTCCGCCGCGTTCCCTACGGTTCGCGTGGCACTCCCGTCTACACCCACCTCGAGCGCACATCACAACCGATGATCCGGCTGGTTTCAGGCGACCTGACCGTGTGGGAAGACGGTCCGACTCCGTGCGGCCGGACTTATCCGCGCTTGCCGCAAGGCATATTCGGGCGCGTCGATGACATGTTCACGATCCGCGGCGAAAACGTCTACCCGAGCGAAATCGACGCGGCGCTCAACGAGCTGCCGGACTACGGCGGCGAGCACCGAATCTGCATCACCCGGGAAGGGGCGATGGACGAATTGATATTGCAGGTCGAGCCGGGTGCCGCGGCATTTGCCGCCAGCGCCCGAACTGAGCAATTCAGAAACGCCGTGCACCAGAAGATTCTGAAGACGCTCGCGGTGCGCGCGGTCGTGGAAATCGTTGCGCCGCAGACCTTTCCGCGAACGGACTTCAAGGCGCGGCGCGTGATCGACGACCGCGAGGTTTTTCGCGAGCTTAACCGGAAATTGCGGAATCGGTAGGCGATGTCGCGCCCGACTGCAATGGAATTGCTTGCCCGTGCCCGCAGTGGCGATACGGCGGCGCTCGGCCGGCTGATTTCGCGCGCCGAGGCGGGCGCGGACGAAACGCGCGCGGCACTGGCCGAAATCTACAAGACGGCGGGCCGGGCGCACGTCGTCGGGATCACCGGGGTGCCGGGCAGCGGCAAGTCCACGCTGGTCGGGAAGCTCGTGCAGGAGATCAGGAAGGACGGCCGCAAGGTTGGTGTCATCGCGATTGATCCGTCGAGCCCCTTTTCCGGCGGGGCCATTCTTGGCGACCGGATACGCATGGGCGAGCTGGTCCTCGACCCGGGCGTATTCATTCGCAGCATGGCGACGCGCGGCGCCACCGGCGGACTCGCCGGCGCGGCACTCGGCGCCGCCGATATTCTCGACGCAGCCGGATTCGATGTCGTCATTATCGAAACGGTCGGCGTGGGGCAAGACGAGGTCGAAATTGCGCGGGCTTCGCATACGACGGCCGTAGTGTCGGCGCCGGGGCTCGGCGACGAAATCCAGGCGATCAAAGCGGGAATTCTGGAGATTGCGGATATCCACGTAGTGAGCAAATGCGACCGTCCGGACGCGAACCGCACGATTACCGATTTGAAATCAATGCTCGCGCTTGCCGCCAGTCTTGCCGAGCAACCGGTTTGGCAGGTCCCGGTGGTGGCGACGAGCTCACAGTCGGGACAGGGCATAGTGGAGCTTCTTGCTGCCATCGACCGGCACCGGTCGGTCCAGCTTGCCACTTCGCTGGGTGCTGCGCGTCTGCGCCACATCGCCGAGTATCGCGCATTGAAAACGACCGAAGCGTTATTGCGCCGCCGGTTTGCGCCGTCGCGCAATGCTTATCTGGCTGCGCTCGTCGAGCGGATCGCGCGGCGCGAACTCGATCCGTTCGCCGCCGCGGAGACCCTGTTGAACAATGCCACCATCCGAGGTTAGACATGGACGTTCGTAACGACACTGCAGCTCTACGCGCAATCGAGAAGCAGCTCGAGCAATGGGAGCAGCACGAGGTCGCGTCCTTCTTGCGGAAGCAGCGTGAACGGCAGGAGCAGTTCACGACGCTCAGCGGATTTCCGGTCAAGCGGGTCTACACCGCGCTCGATGTTGCGGCGACGCCGCTCGCGGACCTCGGGCTGCCGGGACAGTACCCGTTCACGCGCGGACCGTATCCGACGATGTATCGCAGCCGGGCGTGGACCATGCGGCAGATCGCGGGCTTTGGCACGGGAGAAGACACGAACAACCGGTTCAGGTATCTGATCGCCCAGGGGCAGACCGGGCTCTCTACCGATTTCGACATGCCGACGCTGATGGGCTACGACTCGGATCATCCGATGAGCGCAGGCGAGGTCGGACGCGAAGGCGTCGCGGTCGATACGCTCGCGGACATGGAAGCATTGTTCGACGGCATCGATCTCGAAAAGATTTCGGTGTCGATGACCATCAATCCGACCGCGTGGATATTGCTCGCGATGTATATCGTGCTCGCCGAGAAGCGCGGCTGTGATCTCAATCGGCTCTCCGGCACCATCCAGGCGGACATCCTCAAGGAATACATGGCGCAGAAGGAATATATTTTTCCGATCGCGCCGTCGGTGCGGATCGTGCGCGACTGCATCACGCACTGCGCGAAGAACCTGAAGCGCTACAACCCGATCAACATTTCGGGCTACCATATCAGCGAAGCGGGCGCGTCCCCGCTGCACGAGGTCGCCTTCACGATGGCGAACTGCGTGACCTACGTCGATGAAGTGCTGAAGACCGGCATGCCGGTTGACGAATTCGCGCCGCGGCTCGCGTTTTATTTCGTTTGTCAGGCGGATTTCTTCGAGGAAATCGCGAAGTTCCGGGCGGCGCGGCGCGTGTACGCGAAGATCATGAAGGAACGCTTCGGCGCGAAGAATCCGGACTCCATGCGGCTACGGTTTCACTGCCAGACGGCGGCCGCGACGCTGACGAAGCCCCAGTACAAGGTCAACATCATCCGCACCGCCATCCAGGCGCTCGCGGCAGTGCTGGGCGGCACGCAAAGCCTGCACACCAACGGCATGGACGAGGCGTTTGCGATCCCGACCGAGGAAGCGATGAAGGTGGCGCTGCGTACGCAGCAGGTGATCGCGGAAGAGACCAATGTGACGAACGTCGTCGATCCTCTCGGCGGTTCCTATTACGTCGAGCACCTGACCACGGAGTACGAGCGCAAAATATTCGAGATCCTCGATGAGGTCGAAAAAGGCGGCGGCACGGTGAAGCTGATCGAGGACGGATGGTTCCAGAAGCACATCGCCGATTTCGCCTACGACACCGCGCTGAGGAAGCAGAGCGGCGAGAAACCGGTCATCGGGGTGAACAAGTACGTGGAGGACGAAGACAACGCCGACATCGAGATCCATCCTTACGATCCGACCACCGAGACGCGCCAGATCGAAAGGCTCAATCGCGTGCGCCGCGAGCGGGACAATGCAAAAGTCCAGCGGCTGCTCGAAAAACTCGTCGAAATCGCGGCGGACGGGACGCAAAACATCATGCCGGTCACGATTGAGCTGGTGCGCGAAGGCGCGTCAATGGGCGACATCGTCGAAAAGCTGAAGGGCCTTTGGGGGACCTATCGCGAAAACCCGGTCTTCTAGGCGCGGTGGCCGGCCGACCCGTACCTCGTTTGAAATTCCGGCGAACAATCGACTTGTGATGGCGCGCCGATTAAAACGCCATCGGCGGTTACACAAGCAATAACGGGGGCGATGCCCCCGTTATGCGTCAAGCCGTTGCGGCCGTTACAGCAATGGCACGATCAGCAACGCCACGATGTTGATGATCTTGATCAGCGGGTTGACCGCCGGGCCGGCGGTGTCTTTGTAGGGATCGCCGACGGTATCGCCGGTGACCGCCGCTTTGTGCGCATCCGAACCCTTGCCGCCATAGTGGCCGTCTTCGATGTACTTCTTGGCGTTGTCCCACGCGCCGCCGCCGGTGGTCATCGAGATCGCGACGAACAGGCCGGTCACGATCGTGCCCATCAGCACGCCACCCAAAGTTTGTGCTCCGGCGCCCGGGCCGCCAAGCCAGGTGAAGCCGACACCTACGACGACCGGGATCAGCACGGGCAGCAGCGACGGGATCATCATTTCCTTGATCGCGGCTTTGGTCAGCATATCGACCGCCTTGGAGTAATCGGGCTTGGCGGTGCCTTCCATGATGCCCTTGATCTCCTTGAACTGGCGCCGCACCTCGACCACCACCGAACCGGCGGCGCGGCCGACTGCTTCCATCGCCATCGCGGCGAAGAGATACGGCACCAAGCCACCGATGAACAGGCCGATGATTACGTAGTGGCTCGAGAGGTCGAACGAGACCGCCTTGTTCGCGGCTTCCAGCGCGTGGGTGTAATCGGCGAACAGCACCAGTGCGGCCAGCCCCGCCGAGCCGATCGCATAACCCTTGGTCACCGCCTTGGTGGTGTTGCCGACGGCGTCGAGCGGATCGGTGATCGCGCGCACTTCCTTCGGCAGGTTCGACATTTCGGCAATGCCGCCGGCGTTGTCGGTGATCGGGCCGTAGGCGTCGAGCGCGACGATGATGCCGGTCATCGACAGCATGGCGGTTGCGGCGATCGCGATGCCGTAGAGGCCGGCAAGCCAATAGGCGCTGAAGATCGCGGCGCACACCGCGATTACCGGCCAGGCGGTTGCCTTCATCGACACGCCGAGGCCGGCGATGATGTTGGTCGCGTGTCCCGTGGTGGATGCCGCGGCGACGTGCTGCACCGGCGAGAATTCGGTAGCCGTGTAATACTCGGTGATCACCACCATCAGCGCGGTCAGAATCAGACCGATTACCGATGCCCCGAATAGCTTCAGCGGGCTCAATTCCGGGTATTGCGTGCCGATGTCGCCCAGCAAGAGCCAGGTCACCGGAATGAACAAGATAGCCGCGATTGCGCCCGACACGATCACGCCCCTGTAGAGCGCGGCCATGATTTTCTGGCCGGGCTGCGCTTTGACGAAGAAGCAGCCGATGATCGACGCGATGATCGAGACGCCGCCGAGCGCGAGCGGATAAACCACCGCTTTGCTTGCGACTTCTGGCTTGGCGAGCAGGAGCGCGCCGAGCAGCATGGTTGCGATGATGGTCACGGCATAGGTTTCGAACAGGTCGGCCGCCATGCCGGCGCAGTCGCCGACGTTGTCGCCGACGTTATCGGCGATCACCGCCGGGTTGCGCGGGTCGTCTTCGGGGATGCCGGCTTCGACTTTGCCTACCAGGTCAGCGCCCACGTCGGCGCCCTTGGTGAAGATGCCGCCGCCGAGACGCGCGAAGATCGAAATCAGCGAGCCGCCGAATGCCAGGCCCACCAGCGGTTCCAGGATCTGCTTGATCGTGGCGCCGTGCGCCGCCGATCCATGCAGCACCCAGAAGAAACCGGTCACGCCGGCGAGTGCGAGGCCGACCACCAGCATGCCGGTGATCGCGCCGCCGCGGAATGCGATCGCGAGCGCCTCATTGAGCCCGGTGCGCGCGGCTTCGGCGGTGCGCACATTGGCCCGCACCGAGACGTTCATGCCGATATAACCAGTGAGGCCCGACAGGACGGCGCCGATCGCGAAGCCGATTGCAGTCGTCCACGAGTGCAGCGCGAAGCCGATCACCACGAACAAGACTCCGCCGACGATCGCGATGGTCGTGTACTGGCGGTTGAGGTATGCAGATGCGCCCTGCTGGATCGCAGCGGCGATTTCGCGCATCCGGTCGTTGCCGCTTGGCTGGCCCAGGATCCATTGGATTGAGACCCCGCCGTAAACTACCGCGACAACCGCGCACAGCAGCGCGAATAACAAAGCAGCCGACATTACCGACATGACCCTCTCCCTGATTTTGCTCGGCCATCAACAGGCTGGCCGTTATGCCTCTTACTTCTTGAGCGCATCCAGCGCGAGGCCGCCTTCGAAGCGCATGCCCGGCCTGAAACCGAAAATCCGCTCGAGTTCGAGCTCCCCGATCAAACTGTCCACAGCTTGCTGCCCGTGTTCGCGCATTACTTCCGACAGGATCAGCTTGGCCGAATTCGCATTATAAGACCCGCCGAAGCCGGCCTGTACTTTTAATAGTTGCCGCGCGCGCTCCAGCGTCATCGCGCAGTGAAGGAGTGAACGAGTGAACGAGTGAAAGAGTGAAAGATTCCCTCCCACTTCGACAAGGGGGAGGGCCAGGCAGGGGGTGTTCACTTCTTCACTCATTCACCTTTCCCCCTTTTCACTTATTCACCCATTCACTCGTTCACGCTTTTTCAGACCTTGAATTCAGTCCCAAGCTTCTTCGGCACCGCGACGTTCTTGAGCTTGATATAGTCGGGCAGCCCGTTTTTATATGGAGGGTAATCCTCGCCCACGATCAGCGGCGCGAGATACTGGCGGCATTTGGCGGTGATGTGGAAACCGTCATCCGTGATGAAATCGCGCGGCATCATTTTTTCCTTGTTCGCGATGTCCTTGAGGTCGGCGGCTTCGATCGTCCATTTGTAGGGCCGGTTCGATTTGCGCACGATCACCGGCATCACCGCGTTGCGGCCTTTCACCGCGAGCTCGACCGCGGCCTTGCCGACCGCGTAGGCCTGCTGCGCATCGGTCTTCGATGCGATATGGCGCGCCGAGCGCTGCAGGTAATCGGCGACCGCCCAGTGGTATTTGTAGCCGAGCCTGTCCTTGACCAGGTTCGCGATCAGCGGGGCGACGCCGCCGAGCTGCGCGTGACCGAATGCATCCTTGAGACCGGACTCGGAGAGAAACTTGCCCTCGGCATTGCGCAGGCCTTCCGACACGCCGATTGCGCAGTAACCGTATTGCTTGACGACTTGGTCGACGCGCGCGAGGAACCTGTCGCTGTCGAACGTGATTTCAGGGAACAGCAGGATCTGCGGCGCATCGCCTGCCTTTTCCGCAGCCAGCCCGCATGCAGCTGTGATCCAGCCGGCGTGACGGCCCATGACCTCGAGCACGAACACCTTGGTCGAGGTGCGCGCCATCGACGCGACGTCGAAACCGGCCTCGCGGATGCTGACCGAGACGTATTTGGCGACCGAGCCGAAGCCGGGGCAGCAATCGGTGACCACGAGATCGTTGTCGACGGTCTTGGGGATGCCGACGCAGATCACCGGATAGCCGAGTTTGCCGGAAATCTGCGACACCTTGTAGGCGGTATCGGCCGAATCGTTGCCGCCGTTGTAGAAGAAATAACCGATGTTGTGCGCCTTGAACACTTCGATCAGGCGCTCGTACTGCGCGCGGTTTTCCTCGAAGCTCTTGAGCTTGTAGCGGCACGAGCCGAACGCACCGGCGGGCGTGTAACGCAGCGCGCGGATAGCGGCCGGCGATTCCTTCGAGGTGTCGATCAGGTCCTCGGTCAGCGCGCCGATGATGCCGTCGCGGCCGGCATAGACCTTGCCGATTTTATCGCGATGCTTGCGCGCGGTTTCGATCAAGCCGCAGGCGGTGGCGTTGATGACTGCGGTGACGCCGCCGGATTGGGCGTAAAAAGCGTTTTTGCTGGCCATGAGAGTTAACGTCTAAAAGCGTTTGCCACAGAGGACACAGAGATCACGGAGAAAAGCAATGCGAGAAGGGTGATATTTTACCATCGCTATTCGACATCGCCAGTCGGCAATACGCCAAATGTTTTGCCAGACCGGGCGTCTCTAAGGAATTCTCTGTGTCCTCTGTGGCTATGATTTTTGGATTAAATCTGCGCCGGTCTTGCCGGAAGTGGCGCCGGCACGGTCTTTTTCGTGGTCGGCCTGCAGCCTCAGCGTCGTTACGACGCATTCGGCGAGATCGTCGAAATCGCGGCCGGTGCCGAATTGCTCGACTGCCGAATAGAAGAACTGGCTGCGATAGCGGTCGTCGCCGATTTTGAAAATCACGAACTCGACGCCGCTCTGCTCCCGGTAGAGCGTCGGGCACACCGTGATTCCCGGCAACGCCGGGTCGAGCTTGATTTCGCCGTCCGCCGGCTCGGTCTTGACGATCGTGCCGTAACGCTCCTTGAGCGCTGTCTCCACCACCCAGCGGTCGGCGTCTGTGAAATCAGCAATCCGGTTCATTCGCGGCGCTGCACGAGCGCGGCGATGATCTTGTCGCGGATATGCTCGACCGAGCCGCGGCCGTAGACGTTCACGTACTGAGGCGCGCGCTTGTCGCCGCTCTCCGCCAGGCTGAGGTAGTAATTCACCAACGGCTTGGTCTGGGCATGGTAGTTGTCGATGCGCTTCTTCACGGTTTCCGGATTGTCGTCGGGGCGCTGGATCAGCGGCTCGCCGGTGATGTCGTCCTTGCCCGCCACCTTGGGCGGATTGAATTCGATATGGTAGGTGCGGCCCGAGCCGGGGTGGGTGCGGCGGCCGCTCATGCGGCGCAGGATCTCGTCGTCGCCGACCTCGATCTCGACCACGTAATCGATGTCGATGCCCGCGGTGCGCAGCGCTTCGGCCTGGGCGATGGTGCGCGGAAAGCCATCGATGATGAAACCGTTCCTGCAGTCCGGCTGAGTGACGCGCTTCCTGGTCATTTCGATGACCACCTGGTCGGGAACCAGGTTGCCGGAGTCCATGTATTTCTTGGCTTCCATGCCGAGCGTGGTGCCGGCCTTGATCTCGGCGCGCAGCATGTCGCCGGTCGAGATCTGCGGAATCTGGAAACGGTCCATCAGGAATTGCGCCTGGGTTCCCTTGCCAGCACCAGGCATGCCCAGCAGGATTATTCGATTCATGTGGTTGCTCCGCGCGCGGTAACCGCGCCTGGCGAGAAGGGAAGGTGGGCGGAAAACAAATTATGACGGTGAAATTATACCCGTTCCTCCCGTGCGTTTCACCGTATTGGAGGGGCAGGCCGCGTCAGCCGTTGCCGAGCAGCGCCCGCGCTCGCTCAAGGTCCTCGGCGGTGTCGACTCCGGCATGCGGCGCGGCGGCGGTGACCGCCACACTGATGCGGTGGCCGTGCCATAAGGCCCGCAATTGCTCGAGCGCCTCGAATTGCTCGAGCGGCGCCGGCGCGAGCTGCGCGTAGCTGGCCAGAAACGCGGCGCGGTAGGCGTAAATGCCGATGTGACGATAGACCGGCAACCCGGCCGGAATCGCGCTGATACCGTTGGCAAATGCGTCCCGCGCGTAGGGAATCGGCGCGCGGCTGAAATAAAGCGCGTAGCCATTCTTATCGAGCACTACTTTGACGACGTTGGGGTTTACGAGCTGCGTTGCATCGGCGAGCGGGCAGCAGGCGGTCGCCATCGCGGCGTCGGCATGGTCGGCAAGCCGCTTTGCGACGCTGCGGATCAGCCCGGCTTCGACCAGCGGCTCGTCGCCTTGCACGTTGACGATGATGCGTTCGGGTGGGTAGCGGCGCTGGGCCGCGACCTCGGCGATGCGGTCGGTGCCGGAAGCGTGGTCGCTGCGGGTCATCAATGCCTGGTGGCCATGGCGCGCGACCGCGGCGGCGATGTCCTGGTGATCCGTGGCTACGATTACCTCCAGTGCGCCGCTGGCGCGCGCGCGGTCGGCAACGTGCACCACCATCGGCTTGCCGCCGATATCGAGCAACGGCTTGCCCGGCAGCCGTGTCGATGCGTAGCGCGCGGGGATGACGACGGAGAATTCCATGTGAGGGAGTGAAAGAGTGAAAGAGTGAAAGAGTGAAAGATTCCCTCCCCCTTCGTCAAGGGGGAGGCGCGCCGGAGCGTGGAGCAGGGGCCCCGCTTATGGGGATGCGACCGTGAAGGCGCGCATAAGCACGCGGGGATCCGGCGCGTTGCATCCCGCTGCGGGGTCGCATCCATCGGCCAAGGCCGACGGAACCTGCTCCGCCCTCCGCGGGCGCAGGGAGGGGGTGTTCACTCATTCACTCTTTCACTCCTTCACGCATTTACTTCCTCCCCCGGAGGAAGCTTGCGCGCATCGTCTTCGAGCATTACCGGGATGCCGTCCTTGATCGGATAGGCGAGGCGGTCCGGCTTGCAGATCAGTTCCTGCTTCGGTTTGTCGTAGACCAGCGGTCCTTTGCAGATCGGGCACACCAGGATGTCGAGCAGTTTCGGGTCCATTTATTTCCCCAGCTTGTGTAAAACCAACTCGCCCAGCGCGGGATCGATGGCGGCGTCGACCTGCAGCGCCCAGAAATTCTCGTTGCCAAGGCGTTCGCATTTTACCGCATCCTTTTCGGTCATGATGACTGCTTCGCTGTCGCTGAAAGCGAAATCCGCCGCCTCGAACGCATGATGATCTGGAAACGGGTGGGCGACGAATGATAACCCGAGTTGCTGCAGGTGACTGAAGAAGCGCTGCGGATTGCCGATGGCTGCGACCGCATGCACGTGCTGCCCGGCAAAGCGCTCCGGCCCCGCCTGCCGCTGCGGGTTGAGCAGATTGTAAAAAGTCCTGCCGCTCATGCTCATATCGAATGTCGCCACCTCGTGCGGCAGTATTTCGCGCGGGAACAGGGCGGCGCCGTTGATGACCAGCGCAGCGACGCGCTTAAGCCGGCGCACCGGCTCGCGCAGCGGTCCTGCCGGCAGCAGCATGCCATTGCCGAAGCCGCGCTCGCCATCGATCACCGCGAGCTCGACATCGCGCCCGAGCGCGTAATGCTGCAGCCCATCGTCGCTGACAATGACATCGCAATCGGGATGCGCAGCGAGCAGCGCGCGCGCGGCGGCGGTGCGCCTCGCGCCGACCCATACCGGGCAGTCACTGCGGCGTGCGAGCAACACCGCCTCGTCCCCCACCAGGTGCGGGTTGCTGCCGGCCATGGCGTGCTGCGGGGCGTTAACGCTGCCACCGTAGCCGCGGCAGACAATGCCCGGCTTATAGCCGTGTTCGCGCAGCAGCTGGGCAAGCCGGATTACGAGCGGGGTTTTGCCGGTGCCGCCGACGCTGATGTTGCCGACCACGATGACCGGCACCCGCAGATGCGTGACTGCGAGCAGACCGCTGCGGTAGAGCAGGCGGCGCAGCGCGGCGAGCGCGGCGAACAACAGGCTAAGCGGCCACAGCAACAGATGGAAGGTCGAGACGCGATACCAGTATCGTTCTAGCCAGCGCATGAAGGGTGATGGGTAATGAGTAACGGGTCATGGGTAATAACAAAGTGCACGCTTGCGCGCCCGGTTTTCACTCATTACTCATACCCCATCACTCATCACTTCTTAGCGGCTTGCGTGGTGAAAGTGATGCGGCTGTAGCCGGCGATACGCGCTGCCTCCATGATATTTATCACCGACTGATGGGTGGCGGCGGCATCGGCATTGATGATGATTACCGGATCCGGTGTCCCGCCGGCGGCGCGCTTCAACTCCTCGGCAAAGCTGTCCGGGCCGTGGAACGGAACCGACGCCTTGTTGACGACATATTTGCCCTGGCCGTCGACCGCGACGTTGATCTGGTTCGGCCGTTCCTCGGGTTTGTTGGCGTCGGCAGTCGGCAGGTTGATCTGCAGTTCGGAATAGCGCGAGTAGGTGGTGGTGACCATCAGAAAGATCAGGATCACCAGCAGCACGTCGATCAACGGAATCAGGTTGATCTCCAGATCTTCCTTGCGCGTGCCGAGGCGGAAATTCACGATTCAGCCCGCCCGCTCAGGTTTGACGTTCACCGTGCAGGATCTCGACCAGCTTCACCGCCTGGCTTTCCATTTCGACGACGAGCGAATCGACCTTGTTGCGGTAATGGCGGTAAAAAATCATGCTCGGTATCGCGACGATCAGGCCCATCGCGGTGTTATAGAGCGCGATCGAGATGCCGTGCGCGAGCACGATCGGGTTGCCGCCGGAGGGTGTTTGCGAGCCGAAGATCTCGATCATGCCGATCACCGTGCCGAGCAGCCCGAGCAGCGGGCTGATGGTGGCGATGGTGCCGAGCGTGGTAAGGAAGCGCTCGAGTTCGTGCGCCACGGCGCGGCCGGTTTCGTCGATCGCCTCTTTCATCACCTGCGGCGTGCTTTTGACGTTTTTCAGGCCGGCGGCGAACACCTGGGCGAGCGGCGCGCCATTGGCAAGCCGTGCCAGCATCTGCGGATTGGCGCCGTTCTGGCGATACTCCTGGACCACCTGGCCGAGCAGCTCCTGCGGTGCGACGATGCTGCTGCGCAGCGACCACGCGCGTTCGCCGATGATGGCGAGCGCGATGATCGACGCCAGCACCAGCGGCCATATCGGCCATCCGGCCGCTTCAAGAAGTGCAAACACTGAGAGCTCCTAACATAAAGAAACGCGTGATGCGCTGGCACGATTTTGGCTCAGGGCGCGAAGCAAGTCACGCCGCTTAGTCATTCTAAGCCAGTGGCTTGCGACAATGCCATGGGCCAAAACTCGCGGCCAGCCCCATACCCTTATCGCCATATATTTTTCCCGAGACAGAGCAAATGTTGAAGGTACTATCCGTTATGGGTGCAGTGGTTGCGGCCAAAATCGGCGGTGCACCGGAGCGTGGAGCAGGGGCCCCGCCGGCGGGGATGCGACCGTGCAGGGGCTCATTCGTCCCGTGCAATCGGTGCACCGAGTGTCCCGCTCCGGGGTCGCATCCAAGCAAAGAACGCTTGGAACCTGCTCCGCCCTGCACGGGACGCATCGTTACTCGTCTGGCGAATATTCCCGATATTCGCTGCACCGGGCGCCTCGCCATCACCAATTTTGGCTCGCAACGCACACGTGTTTCTTTATGTTAGGGGCTCTTATTCTCCAATAATGCTTAACGTAACCGGCGTAACTGTATATGGGCAATGGCATTTCAGCAAGGGTAATCGCCGGCCCGACAACAGCTTGCGTAATTGCAAGTCACATATGAATAAACGCCCCGTACAGCGCCGCGCGCTGCCGGGAACCGCGCGCCGTGCGTCGCCTGGCGACCACCAGGAAAATTTTGCAGCAGCCCCGAGATCGCCGCCGCACGCCGATCGCACGCAACAAAACCGGCGCAGAAAGTTGTCCACAGTTGTTGTGGATAAGTCTGTGCGAAGTTTGTAAACAACTCAGCTAAGTGAATCGCCTACAAAGAATTTTTCTACGCTGCTCAATTTTTAAACTGTCAATTTATATTATTACAATCAATAGCTTGAAATACAGGCCTCGATTCCATGCGGGTTTGCGGGCAGCCATTGTTACCGCTCGAAGACCGTTGTGGATGAGGCCGGGTACGCGGGATTGCGCCCGGCGCCTTGATGAGGCCTTGAATCGTTTGGAAAATTTTCTGCGGCAGCGTTTTATTGCACGCGTCGCATTGACGGCGACGGTAAAATCGCGCGATGCAGCTAATCCCGGATTCTGAAAAGCAGCCGCGCGTCATCAGCGTCTCCGAGCTCAACCGGCTGGCCAAGGAGCTGATCGAGCAGAACCTGCCGCTGATGTGGGTGGCGGGCGAAATCTCGAATTTCACGCGCGCGGCATCGGGGCACAGCTATTTCTCGCTCAAGGACGGGCAGGCCCAGGTGCGCTGCGTGATGTTCCGCCACAAGGCGCAACTGCAGGACTGGAAGCCGGAGAACGGGATGCAGGTCGAGGTGCGCGCTGCCCCGTCGTTCTACGAGCCGCGCGGCGAATTCCAGCTCAACGTGGAAGTAATGCGCCGCTCCGGGCTCGGCGCGCTCTACGAGGCGTTCGAGAAGCTCAAGGCGAAACTGCAGGCGGAAGGCCTGTTCGACCCGGCGGCCAAGCAGCCACTGCCGCGTTTCCCGCGCGCGATCGGCGTTGTCACGTCGCTGCAGGCGGCCGCGCTGCGCGACGTGCTGACGACGCTCAGGCGCCGCATGGCTTCGATCACGGTAATCGTCTATCCGACCGCGGTGCAGGGCGAGGGCGCGGCACGGCAAATCGCGGCGGCAATCGCAGCCGCGGATGCGCGCGCGGAGTGTGACGTGCTGATCGTATGTCGCGGCGGCGGCAGCATCGAAGACCTGTGGGCGTTCAACGAGGAAGTGGTGGCGCGCGCGATCCACGCCTGCCGGCTGCCGGTGGTGAGCGGGGTCGGGCACGAAACCGATTTCACGATTGCCGACTTCGTCGCGGATGCGCGGGCGCCGACACCGACTGCGGCGGCGCAAATGGCGAGCCCCGACCGCGCTGAGCTGCGCCAGGATTTGGGCCATCTCTCGCAACGCCTGGCACGCGTGACCGAGCGTGCGCTCGAGCGCTGGATGCAGCAGCTGGACGTGCTGGCACGGCGGCTTATCCATCCCGGCGAGCGCATCGCCAACCAGTCGAGTCACCTCGGGCATTTGGCGAGCCGTTTGCGTGGCGCATGGGCACGCAGTGCCGACAGCAGCGCGTGGCAATTGCGCGAATCGTATCGGCAATTGCTGGCACTGCGTCCCGATTTCGCCACGCTCGCGACCCGGCAACAATCGCTGGCGCAGCGGCTCGCCAGTGCCGCTGCGCATCGCGTTGATACGCTGCGCTCGGATGTCAAAAGTCTCGCTTCGCAGCTTGCCCAACTCAATCCGCGCGCGGTATTCGAGCGCGGCTTCAGCATGGTCGAGACGATGGCCGGCAAGGTGGTGCGCGACAGCGCGCAGATCGAGCGTGACGAAGAGGTCAAGCTCACGTTTGCCAAAGGCTGGGCCAGGACGCAGGTCAAGGACAAAGGCTGATTCGATTCAGCCGCCGATAAACGCAGATATAAAGGCAAAGCTGAACCGCGAAGGACGCGAAGGGCGCGAAGGAAAAGCGAAGGTCGAGGTTGGATTACCGGAATCCCGAATCCTGGATCGCAATTCCTGCCTCATGATTCCTTGCTTGAAAGCCAATCCCCGTGCGGGTTTCAGCTTTTACACTTCTGGGAAACTGATATCTCGACCTGCCCCCGAAGTTTTAAGCAACGGCGGTTTCGGCGACATCCACGACAAGTTGCTGGCACAGCTGGTGAAGCTACATGGTCGATAGCATAACCTTCTCAATGGGCGCACAATAATCGCTATTAGCAGGTAACAACACGACGGTTCAGGGGAGCTAGTCAGGCTCACCCTGACGTTGGCAATAGGGAGTTCTCCACTTGGATGATCAAAATGTCCAGCTTTCGCCTCAGCTGGAAAAATCCCTTATAGACATTGCCGTCGAGAGCTGGCGCTTTGCAAAGCTTTTCTGTCGACTGCTCGGCAAGATGGACGCGGGTGAAGGCGCGCGGTTCATTAACCAATACCGGTATTACCTCAAGCGGTTGGAAGAGAACCTCGAACAAGCGGGCTTGCGTCTCGTAAACGTCGAAGGGCATCCGTACGACCCAGGAATCGCGGCTACGCCCCTCAACATTGGGGATTTCGGGCCCGATGACCATCTCTTGGTGGATCAAATGATCGAACCCATCCTCATGGGTCGGGATGGTCTCGTTAGAACGGGCACAGTCATGCTTAGGAAAGCAGAGCTATGAAGAACTACGTCGGTATCGATCTTGGCACCACTAACAGCGCTATCTCTTCGTTTGATGGTGAGAACCTGAAACTCTACAAGAGCCCCGAGCAGCACGATGTCACACCATCGGCAATTTACGTGGACAAACGCGGTCGCAAGTACTTAGGGCGGGCAGCGTACGACAACGCGGCTAAAGATTCTGACAATGCGGCCGTGTTGTTCAAGCGAGTAATGGGAACAAGTACCCCGATCAAGCTGTTGGCAGCGGGTCGAACTATGACACCGGAGGAATGCTCTGCAGAAATACTGAAGGTGCTCTTTGGTTACTTGCCAGAGGAAATCCGCAACAGTGTGGATACAGGTAGTGTCATCACGGTACCCGCTGCATTCAACCAGATGCAAAAAGACGCCACGATGTCTGCTGCTGATATGGCTGGCATAGGCAAGGTCGCACTGATGCAGGAGCCGGTAGCTGCTGTTATGAGTGTCATGCGACAGCGAAAGGGGGATGGTGTATTTCTGGTTTATGACCTAGGCGGTGGTACTCTTGATATCGCTCTCGCTGAAAGCATTTCAGGGCGCGTGAACCTGTTAGCGCATGGCGGAATTGCCATGTGCGGCGGACGTGATTTTGATCGCACTCTTCTCGATAACGTGGTCAAGCCGTGGCTCCTCGAAAACTTTGACCTACCAGAGGATATTACCGTCAGCCCAAAGTTCAAATCGTTGGGCAGGATGGCAACGTGGGTTGCCGAGAAGGCGAAGATCGCCCTCTCTTCAAACGAGAATGTCCCCATTAGTGACCCGGCTTTCGATGGCATGAACTTTAAGGACCTTTCGGGAAAAGAGATTTATCTAGATATTCCTCTCGCTAGGCAAACATTTAACGAATTGATTGCGCAGAAATTGGCTGAATCTATCCAGGCGGCCCGCGAAACGATGGAGAAGGCCGGCTTGAGTCCGCATGACGTCGAGCGTGTGGTCTTCGTTGGTGGGCCGACTCATTACAAACCTCTTCGGGACAAAGTTGCTTTTGAGCTTGGCATAGCACCGTCGACCGACGTTAACCCCATGACAGCGGTGGCGGAAGGGGCGGCAGTATTCGCCGAATCAATCGACTGGGATTCGCAAAGTCGCGGCAGGAAGAGCACGCGCGGTGCTATTAGTGTGGGAGGTCGACTCGATCTCGCGTTCAACTATATCGCCCGGACCCCAGACTCGCGTGCCAAAATCGTCGTCAAATTGGGAGGTACTGCGCTGGCCGGTGCCGAATTCCAGATCGACAGCTTGGATACCGGCTGGTCTTCTGGCCGGATTGCGTTGAAGAATGACACAACTGTCGAGGTGATCCTCTCAAAACCTAATGAAAACACCTTCAAAATTTTTGTCTTTGATGCGGCCGGAGGGCCGATCTCATTTGAGAATAACAAGATAGTCATAACCCGAACTGCAGCGGCGATCGATGCAATTCCTTCGTCCTCTTCCATTGGGATCGAAGTGCTCGACAAACTCGGCGGGCGGCGAGCCGTTCTTGAATATTTGGTGAAGGAAGGGGAGCCGCTTCCCAAAAAAGGGCAAAAGGAGTTCAAGTCGGGTGAAACGTTGCAGGCTGGCGGTAATGGCGCAATCAACTTTAAGCTTTGGGAGGGCGATATAGACGATCCGGTAACCGATAATCGGTTTATCGGAACGTTTTCCATCAATGGACATGACTTTGCCGATGGCGTAATTTCAGCGGGTGCTAAACTCGTGTGCGATTATGAAGTGCTGGACTCTGGCAAGCTTGTCTTAGAAATAACCGTTCCAAGTATCGCTGGAGCTTTTCGCAGCAACCGCAATTTTTACTCGCGGCAGGCCGGTCAGATCGATTACACCAGTGCCTCCGTACAGGTACACGAAGACGCCGAATCGGTGCGCTCCCGTGTCGAAGCAGTCGCAGGGCAGGTCGATGATCCCAAGTTGGATCAGGCTCGCGAGAAGCTCGACCATGCCGGGTCACTTGATAAAGGGGAAAGTGACCCAGAAACTACCAAGCATGCGATGGACTCCGTCCTGGAAGCCAAGAAGTTGTTGGCGCAGGTGCGCAAGGAACATCTAAAGGAAATCCGCCAGCTCGATTTGGACAGCTGCGTCGCGTTTTTCAATGACCACATTCGCGAATTCGCCCGTCCCACAGAAACCAACTCGTTCGATAACCTGGCTCGTACCGCGCAGCGCTCAATCGATAGCAATAGCACGGATTTCGAGAGTCACTTGGGGCAGCTCAAAGGAAAGAATTTTGAGATCCTTTGGCGACAGGATTGGTTTGTTTTGGATTGTTTCAAGCGGCTTGCCTCAAACACTTACCTGTTTCCTGACAAGCGTCAGCACGCGGAGTTGGTCACAATGGGTGCGGAAGCTGTCAAGGCTGACGACATCGACAAGCTGCGTCGGATTGTCCAGGAACTCGATTCGCTCAAGATTGGCTCGGGATCAGAAGACGATATGTTCGCGATTGCGAATATCGTTCGGGGTTGACTCATGCCGCTCGACGCCTGGCTTCCAGTAGGTTTTTCACTACCTGACGGAGCTCGTGTTCGGCTTGTCGTTCACGAAGGGATTGACTGGCAAATCTTCGAGGCCCAGGGTGGAGGCTTTGCATTGGTTGCCAAGGAGTCGCTGGCGAAGCGTTGGTGGGATACGGGCCTGATAGAACACGGCGTGCTATCTGAGTTTGCCTTTGGTAGCGATCGTCTCTTGGAGTTTTCGTGCGGCGCGAGTCAGGTCCTCGCTCCCGTGTCTACGTGCAAGTCTCCTAATAGCAAGAACGAGGCGCTCGCTTTTGCCGATGCAATGCGTGCAACACGTCAGTTGGATTCTGATAGTGGTTTGCAGGACGCAATTTACGTGGAAAAGCTGTCACGCTTGTTGCCGACCTTTAGTCTGTCTCCTCGCGTCGCTGATGATGTGGTTTTAGGTTCCTGGTTGACTGGCGGCGTGCCTGTTTCGGTAACCGCCTTCCGTCGCTTACGAACGATTGTTGGGTGGCTGGGCGAACCGCATCTGCTTGAGGTTATTCAGCGTGCAGGATTCGCGACACCGATTACTAAGGGAGCGGCTGGCGCCAAAGGCAAACAAACGAACAGCAAATCCTCTTCGGAGGCGATCGCCGATGCGGCATCACCACAGAAATTCACCCTCGCTGGACGGCCGGAGCTCGAGAACTTCCTTAACGAGCATGTGATCGACATCATTGAGCATCAGGAGCGCTACAAAGCATTGGGAATCGAGTTTCCGGCGGCGATCATTTTGCATGGGCCTCCTGGGTGCGGAAAGACCTTTGCTATCGAACGCCTGGTTGAATACCTCGGATGGCCCAGCTTTCAGATCGAAGCATCCAGTGTTGCCAGCCCTTACATCCACGAAACCAGTAAGAAAGTTGCTGCGGTGTTTGAGCAGGCAATGAAGAATGCTCCGTCCGTACTCGTAATTGACGAAATGGAGGCATTTCTTGCCGACCGTCAGATGGGTGCTGCTTCCAGTCACCATCGTGTAGAGGAAGTTGCGGAGTTCCTGCGCCGCATTCCAGAAGCCATCAAGAACCAGGTACTCATTGTTGCCATGACCAACCGCATTGAAATGATCGACCCCGCGATACTTAGGCGCGGCAGGTTCGACCATTTGGTCAAGGTTGATATGGCCTCAGAGGAGGAGGTGCTTTCGCTGCTAAGCAAATTGGTAGGCGAGTTACCCCAGGAGTCAGGCATCGATCTTGTACCAATCGCAAAGAAACTAAACGGTCGCCCTCTATCCGATGTGGCTTTTGTCGTTAGGGAAGGAGCCAGGCTGGCAGCGCGCTCCGGGAAAGACAAACTTGATCAGGCAAGCTTGCTCAAGGGGTTAGAGACAGCCCCCGCTCGCGATGGTGAAGGTGAAGTACACCGGAAAATAGGGTTCGTGTAATACCGTATTGATTGTGGCCAAAGCATGGCTCAGCAGCCGGAGAATAAGAATCAGGCAAAAGGCTTTTCGGGTCTGGACTCGATGGTTTCTGACGTCTCCAAGGACGTCGAGCATGCCGAACGCGTCGGTCAGAGTAATGAATCTAGATCAAGAGCCGCGGCCCCGAAAGAATCAGGTGAGGCCGAAAAACCACCAGCCGCCCCGGAGTCCCTTGAGAAGGGAACTGGAACGTCCTCGGAATCGTCAGGACTCAGATGGGTTCTTGGCGCGGCTGCATTCATTTTTGTAATCTGGCTAATCGGAAACTCCAGCAAGCAAGGGACACCAACGTATAGTCCTCCACCGGTCACCGTTACTGCACCTGCTCCGGCAAGAATCCCGTCGCCCGCGCCCGCGCTGGCACCATTTGTTGTGCCGCCCCCCCTTTCGGTAATTGGTAATAAACCCCCCATCGGAGATGGGAATGTTCTGGATCGCGAGCAGCTTCGCTATTGCGTGTCCGAAAAGATTCGTCTTAATGCGATCGAAACTATCGTTAGTGCATCTCGGAATTCGGAGATAGAAAAGTTCAACGGTTTGGTGGCGGACTACAACGGTAGATGCGGACATTTCAGGTACCGTCGGGGTTCGTTGGAGAGTGTGAGGACAGAAGTTGAGGTGCAACGGCCAGAAATAGAGCGCAATGCCAAAACCGCTTGGGCACGAGACTCGGCAGTCGTATCGACATATCCCCAAAATCAGAAGAGCGTTTCGAACGACAGGAAACCAGGGCAACGGCCTTCGATTCCAAGAAGCCAGAAAATTCCGAATCCTAGCGAAAGTACCATTCCTGCTGTAACGCAGGAGCCGAACAGCGCACCGAGCTTGAACGCGGTAGAGAAACGAGCCCCGCCCCGGACGCTTGATCTTTCAGCGCTTAACAGTGCCGAGCGTTCATCGATCGAATCTGCATGCTCGAACGACAAGTATCTTAAGGGGCTGGCAGCATATGACCAATGCTTAGATCTGCAATTGGCAAAGCTGAGACAGGTGCCGCGTAACATTGATCTCTCTGTATTAAATAGTGCCGAGCGTTCGTCGATCGAATCTGCGTGTTCAAACGACAAATATCTTAACGGCCCCGCGGCATATAACCAATGCTTGAATCTGCAATTGGCAAAGCTTGCTCAAGCACCCCGTAATATTGATCTCTCTGCGCTAAATAGTGCCGAGCGTTCATCGATAGAATCTGCATGCTCGAACGACAAGTATCTTAAGGGACCCGCAGCATACAACCAGTGCTTGAACCTGCAATTGGCAAAGCTGAGACAGGCGCCGCGTAACATTGATCTCTCAGGACTAAACAGTGCTGAGCGTTCATCGATCGAATCCGCGTGTTCAAACGACAAATATCTTAACGGTCCGGCAGCATATAACCAATGCTTGAGCACTCAACTCGCGAAACGATCGTATAGGTAAGTTCCAACCGACGCATACACACATGACTGCATCCGTCTGTTTTAATTGCGGCACCGAGAAAGCTGGCGCCTTTGCGCCTTGCCCGTCGTGTAAATCGACGCCCAAGGGTGAGGCGCAGTTTGCGTTGTCAATGGCATTGTGCGAGCACCTGCATTCCAGACGAGACCTGACTATTTTCGCTGAGGACATCCGGGCGCACAGAAAGCTCATGTTTGCGCCGGGTGTACTTGAGCAGGCTCGCGAAGCGCTTAAGGACAAACAATTAGTGGCGATGCTTGGAATGGTGGCCGACCGAACGCAACAACCACAAAGCACGCAGTCGAAATCTACTGCAAGTCCTTCGAGTACCAAAGGAGGCCATGCGGGAAAGATCAAGGTTCGTGCCGACGCTCCCAAGCTAACTGCACTGGATCGCACTGCATTCGGCATCCTCGGTGCCACCACTCGCGATAATCGACGCCGCATTGTTGAATTAGCCGACGACAAACATCTTAGCCTCGACACGGAGATCTGCACAAAGGCTCGTTCCGACCTGACCAATCCTCGTATCCGGCTTGTGGCTGAGATAGCCTGGCTGCCAGGCCTTTCGCCTAAACGCGCCAATGCCTACTGTGTGTTGCTTCATCAGGATATCGACTACTGCATGAAGTTAGCTGGTGAAGAAGGCCCGTTAGTACGCGCAAATTTGATTGTCGCCGCCCTCGAGTTATTTGATCCGGAGATGGGAGCGGATGATTGGGCAAATTGGATTCTCGAACTGGCTGAGGCGGCAGACAAAATTGACCCGGCGGATGTGTTCAGGACAATCAACGAAGACCGAGCGGTAGCCGATTTCCCGGAAATCCAATCGCTAGGTGCCGTTGAGGAGGAGGTGTCCGCTAGGTTCCGATACTACAAAGACACAATCAAGGAGGTCATGGATCATCTGTCTACGACCAAAATGATTCAGGTGGTCAAAGATGTTGTAGAGGCTGCCACCGTTTCGGGGACTGAACCTGCCCCCATGCTAATCGATGAACTGATCGACAGCTTCGAAGCGGGGGTTCGTCCATTTCTTGAAAGGGAGGGGAATAACGCTAGAAAACTTGTAAAAACTACGTATGATTCAGCAGCCGGGGGGGAGCGCGTCGTCAAACCGCTGCTGGACAAGCTCGAGCAGGTCGTCCGCAACTGGGACAAGGTGGCTAAGCCGATTAAGATCAACATGAACGTGCGAGGGATCGAGCACGGGCCGAGCATGGCGCTGGCATACGAGATTCGAAATCTGGGCATAGATCTATACAAAAATCACGGCATGCTGGAGCAGACCCAACGTATCACCAATTTACTTCAAGAGCTGTTTTCAGAGCTGCCCGCAGTCGTGGATCACCTTGATGAAGATGCCAAGGCCATTGACAGCATATTTGAGCAGCGCAAACAAGCCAAGGATCAAACCGAACAGTGGGCAAATGAAATAACCTACGAGACGCAGATAGGTTTGGTCTTTAAAGATACCTTACGGATTTCTCCAAAGGGAATCGAGTGGAAGGGGGTTCGCTCTCCATTGGACTCAATCACAGGCGTGGGGTGGGGGGCAACTCGAAATTCAGTGAATGGAATTCCAACCAGCACCGATTATTTTATATTTTATTGCGACAGCCTCAATGTAACCAGGGTTCAAACGAATCGCGAACAAGTATATTCCAGTTTCATAGACAAGTTATGGAAGGCTGCTGGCGTCCGATTGATGAGCGAAATGTTGGAAGGCCTGCGCGCTGGGAAGCGATATCAATTCGGTGACGCCGTTCTCGATGATCTAGGAATGGAGTTCAGAAAAACTCATTTTTTTGGTGCTGACGAGAAGATTCGCGCCAACTGGTCGCAGATTCAGATATGGAGTGCAAACGGTTCGAGT
Organism: Gammaproteobacteria bacterium; assembly: GCA_041483135.1. Taxonomy (GTDB): domain Bacteria; phylum Pseudomonadota; class Gammaproteobacteria; order Burkholderiales; family SG8-41; genus PALSA-1004. The sequence goes on from JBGPFE010000037.1 coordinate 35,765, forward strand.
TACATCGGAGTAAAGAGCGACAAGAAGGCGTTCCTGGAGCTCCCGTATCAGGCAGCCAACAACGCGCACGTGCTTGAAGCGGCAATTCGTATATGTTTCAAGAACGGTGGCGACCGGCTAAGCAGCATCCTTACCGGGGGCTGACGGTGCCAAATGCCCTCACGAGCTCCGAAGGGACGGCCCTGCTGGCCTTGGCGACGAGGCTTTAGATATATCCATTGTGACAAGATGGGTTACAACCGATACTCATGTTATTCGGTTGAACTTCATGAGCGGGAGGGGTAGCTAAGCGCATTGATCGCGTAGTACGGTTGCTATAGGCGAAAGGCGAGAAATTCATGGGTTTCTTTTCCAAACTGCTTGGTACCGAAAAAGATGATCCCCTCAAAAATGCGATGGAGGCTATTTATCGCCTGATTGATAACGAGGAATATCAGAATAAGTTACTGCCAGAACCGCTTGGAGAACTGATCAAGAATACCGTTGCCTGCGATGTCATTTCAGGGGCAACCGGGCAATTTGGTTTCGAGGCAACCAATCCAATCCCCGTGAACGGTGCCATAGGAGAGTTATCCTATTTGTCTCGCCTTGAAACACTGCAGGGTGAGCGTTTATTGTTCCATCGCATTGGGGCCATCGATAAGTTGGACGTTTTTGAAGCCGTTACCTATTCGGGAAGTGCTTGGTACGTCTTCTTCGTCGACATGTATCACCCTCGCCGCTCTAAGCGCGCTCCAGAAGGATTCGGGATAGCAAAGGAGCCACGTCAGTTCAGTGGTTTCCACAATCATTGCGCAAATTTCCCATACGACTTTGTAAAGGCGAAGCAGGCTTCCCCTGATTTTCTGCGGCTCGCCTATATCCCGTTAGGGCATGTGACCAGACAGATTGAGAATAAAGCGTTTAATCGGCCGCTGTCACACAAAGCGAAACTGGATCTTGTAAAAAGCCAGCTCACAAGTGTATTAATTCATGACGACAATCGTGGGTCCGACGCCGCCTCGCCGACTAAGCCCGTAGTTTCATCACTCAAAGACGCTCGATCTTTGGAGCAAGTTGTTGTTGACCTGTGCAACAAGTTCCGCGACTGGGCACAGGTGATGGACGCCGACGATGTAACATCTAAAGCCATTCAATACCAGATGATTCATGAGCTTGGGCGTGCCTACGTTTTTGCGTTGTTTGTTATGCGTGGCCTTAAAAAGAATGACCAATATTTGGATACCGACGAGTTTGTAAAGCTGCTTGGTGTGACGTCCGGCACTGGCCGAGGATCAGGGGCGAGTTCAATCCTGCGGTGAATCAGGCTGAATGTAGAAACGTCGTCTAAAGCAAGGCAGGACGAAAAGGCTTGAAGATAGGCCGGAACATCTCTGTTATCTTGGGAA
>JBGPFE010000038.1:0-37137 GCA_041483135.1 Gammaproteobacteria bacterium
GGCCGCCGGGCTCGTAGACCGCCCAGCCCAGCGGCATCGGCAGGAGTTCCAGGTCGGGCAGCAGGCGCGCGTAATCCTCCGCGGGCAGGGCCGCGAGCAGATGGTTTTGTTTCGGGTTATGCGGTGAAGACATGGCGGCTGTCTCCTGACTTCATGGGCGCGTTACCGATATCGTCCAAACTGCAAACGCTCTGGAACAACGGCGATTGCTTCTACGTAGTTTACCCCATATGTTCGCTACCGGACAATAGGTTATGTGCGTTAGCATGCCAATGGCGCCTGCTTGCTATGTTGGGCGACGTAGCTGCCGCTACCGCGCGGGAACGCGGCCATTGGCGTTCTGATAGTTCCAGAGAATCGAAACCCGCGCGCGCCCGACCGCGGGCTGAGAACCGTTGAGCGTGTGCACGAGTTCCGGTTTCCCCTCTCGTTGCGACAGCGCGCCCGCACGCGGCGTGGCTCATTGCATTGAACATGTACCCAAAGCACGAATGGATAATTATCATGCTCTATACTATCGCTGTTGTGCTGCTCATACTGGGCTCCCGGGACTAGACTCCTTCTACACCATAGGCGGTTTCATTCATATTCTGCTGGTATTGGCCGGCGTAGTCGTCTTGATCGGAGTCATTAACGGACAGAAACCCGTGTGACCATCGTGTGTGGCGAATTCTATTGGAACGTTATCTTTCAACCAATAATCGGAGATCACAATGTTAGAACACATCCCCAACCGGCAAGCGCGCTGGTGCGCGACATTCCTGCAATTCGCCCTGGTGGCCGGCTTGCTGGCCGCGGCCCCCGTCCTCGCGGCCGACGAACCGAAGGATGCGGACAAGGATACTTATGACCAGGATTCCATTCTCAAAGACGCGGCCGATTTTTTCGGCCAGAGCACCGAAGGGCTCGCGAAGGTGATCGAGAAGGCGTTCAAGGAACACGGCCGGCCGAACGGCTATATCAAAGGCGAGGAAGCGAGCGGCGCCATTACGGTGGGCCTGCGCTACGGGAACGGCATGCTGAAACTGAAAAAGGGCGCAACCAGAAAGGTCTATTGGCAAGGGCCTTCCATCGGGTTTGACCTGGGAGCCAACGCGTCCAAGGTATTTGTACTCGTCTACCACCTTCCCAGCACCGAAAAAATCTTCCAGCGTTTTCCTTCGGTGGACGGCAGCTTCTACTACGTAGGGGGAGTGGGCATCAACTATCAGCAGCGTGACAACGTCATTCTCGCGCCGATCCGGCTGGGAGTGGGCCTGCGCGCCGGCGCGAGCATCGGCTACATGCACTACACCAAGACCAAGACCCTCAATCCGTTTTAAAGGCGGCCACCAAAATAATTCGTAACCTCACAATACTGCGCCGCGCGCGGTAATCGGCCACAGCGCTTCGACGCGATTGTCGCGAATGCATACATACCAGTCGTAGAGATTCACCGTCGGGTCGCAATGGCCGGGAATAAGTTTCAGCTTGTCGCCGATTTTGAAGCGCGTCGCGCCCTTGAGCTGCAGTACGCCGTGCTCGTCCGACGCTTTCACGTACTCGACGTCGTTGTAGTCAGCCACGCGCGGCATGCCGGAATCGACGCTCGACGCCTTGAGTCCGGCATCGACGACGACGCGATCCGGCGCGGGCGCGCTCATCACCGTCGTCCACACGAACAGGCTGTGCTCGAACTGCGGGATGCCGCTTTCGGTCCATTCGTTGCGCGCGTAGTCGGCGTCCATGAAAATGTAGGAGCCGGCCTGCAGCTCGTGATAGACCGCGCTCGCGGCTTCGAATGCATACGTGCCGGTGCCGGCGCCGGTCACGTAATCGCAGCGGATACCCGCATCACCCAGTAACCGCGTCGTCGCCCGTACATTTTCGACTGCCTTCGCGATGGCCTCGCGCCGGTCAGCGACTTTTCGTACGTGCTGCGCCGCGCCCTGATATGCCTGCAGGCCGGCGAAACGCAGATTTCGGCATGCAGTGATTTGCCTGGCGAGTGCGACGGCCGGTGCACCCGGCGGCACTCCACAACGATGCGCGCCGACGTCGATTTCGACGAGCACATCGAGCGTGACGCCGGCGGCACGCGCCGCCAGCTCGAGCGCGGCGGCATTGCCGGCATCGTCCGCGCATACCGCGACGTGCGCGCGCCGGTTGAGTTCGGCGAGCAACTTGAGCTTCGGTGCGCCGACGACTTCGTTCGCAATCAGGACGTCCTTGACGCCGCCCGCGATGAGCGCCGCTGCTTCGCTCACTTTCTGGCAGCACACGCCGACCGCGCCGAGCGCGGTCTGGCGCAGTGCGATCTCGGGACACTTATGGCTTTTCGCGTGCGGGCGCAGCCGGATGTTAGTGCCGCGCAAGGATTCAGGCAGGCGCTTGAGGTTGCGCTCGAACGCATCGAGCTCGAGGATCAGGCACGGCGTATCGACTTCAGCAAGGGTCATGCCGATGGCGGCGGCGGGACGGAAGGTCATGGTCAGGTCAGCGCATAGTCGTAATCGATCGTCAGCGGCGCGTGATCCGAGAACCGCCGGTCCTTGTAGATTTTCACTTTGCGCGCGCAAGCGGCGATATCGGGGGTCGCGATCTGGTAATCGATGCGCCACCCGACGTTCTTGGCCCAGGCCTGGCCGCGGTTCGACCACCAGGTGTACTGTTCCGCGCGCCGGTCGATGCGGCGGAACACGTCGACCAGACCGAGCTCGTCGAACACCCGCGTCAGCCATTGCCGTTCTTCTGGCAGGAAACCCGAGTTCTTCTGATTGCCGCGCCAGTTCTTGAGATCGATTTCCTTGTGCGCGATGTTCCAGTCGCCGCACAGGATGAATTGGCGGCCCTCTTTGGCTAGCCGTTCCAGGTGCGGATAAAACTGCTCCATGAAGCGGAACTTCGATTGCTGGCGATGCTCACCGCTCGATCCCGACGGCAGGTAGACCGAGATCACCGACACCTTGCCGAAGTCGGCGCGCAGGTAGCGGCCCTCGGCGTCGAACTCGCGGATGCCGAGCCCTTCGATCACGCGGTCGGGCTCGCGTTTGCAATAGAGCCCGACGCCGCTGTAGCCTTTTTTTTCTGCATAATGGAAGTAGCCATGCAATCCGGCGGGCTTCAGCATCTCGGCGCTGAAGTCTTTGGCCTGCGCTTTCAATTCCTGCGCGCAGAAAACGCCGGCTTTCTGGCGCGCCAGCCAGCGCCACAGTCCCTTGCGCGTAGCCGAGCGGATGCCGTTGAGGTTCAGGGTGATTACGCGTAACATAATGTTTTTCGGGCGTTTACCGGCCAAGTTGGCGCTTTATGTCGAACAGTTTCAGGCACGAATTCATCCAATTCGCGGTCGCACAGAAAGTGCTGTGTTTCGGGGAATTCAAAACCAAGGCAGCCCGACTGTCACCCTATTTCTTCAATGCCGGATTATTTCACGACGGCCTGTCGTTGCAGCGTCTCGCGCAATTTTACGCGAAAGCCATTCTTGCCGCCGGTGTCGAATTCGACATGCTGTTCGGCCCGGCATACAAGGGGATCCCGCTGGTGGCCGCAGTGGCGATCGCGCTCGCTGACGCAGGCCGCAACGTGCATTACAGTTTTAACCGCAAGGAAGAAAAGGATCACGGCGAAGGCGGCAGCGTGATCGGCGCGCCGCTGGCGGGCCGCGTGCTGATCGTCGACGATGTGATCTCGGCCGGCACTTCGGTGCGCCAGTCGGTCAACCTGATCAAGGCCTCGCGCGCTATTCCATGTGGGGTCGCGATCGCGCTGGACCGGATGGAGCGCGGCGCGGGGGAGTTATCGGCTGTGCAGGAAGTCGAACGGCAGTACCATATGCCGGTAATCAGTATCGCAACGCTCGAAGATTTGGTGGCTTATTTGCAAACCGACGTCCGAATGTCCTCTAACCTGACCGCGGTGAACCAGTACCGCGAGAAATATGGAGTAACGGCCCATGCATAGCCCGCGTCTGATGTTATTGATTCTCGCCTTGGCCGTTACGCTGCCGGTCGGCGTCGCGCATGCGCAGACCAAGGGCGCGGGCGCCGGCAAGATCGTCTGCTGGAAAGACAAGTCCGGCAAAGTCGTCGGCTGCGGCGACAAAGTCCCGCCCGAGTATCAGGATAACGCCGTCGACGAACTCAACAAGCAGGGTGTAACCGTCAAGCAGTCCGAGCCGGCGCTGACACCGGAGCAGAAAAAAACGCAACAAGCCGAACTCGAGCGCAAAAAGGCGGAAGACCAGCTGAAGGCGGAGCAAAGGCGCAGAGACAAGGCGTTGCTGGATACCTATACCACAGAGAAGGAAATCGATCTCAAGCGCAGCCGCGATATCCAGTTAGTCGAATCGAACATCGAGGTACTGCAGACCAATCTCAAAAACGCCAACGTCCGTCAGGCCGATTCAAGTGCGCGCATCGAGCAACACACTAAGAACAAGCAACCGGTGCCGCCGGCGGTTCAGGATGAATTCGACCGGATCCAGAGTGACAAGGCGAAAATCGAGAATCAAATTGCGCGGAAACGCAAGGACATCGCCGCGCTCAACCAGCAATATGACGATCAGAAAAAACGCTTTAACGAACTAAAAAGCGGCGGTGCTGCCGGTACTGCGCCGGCGAGTGCCGGCAAGGGTCCCATGACCAGCGCCGACCAACGTCCGCGCTGACAGGCCCTGTCAGCAAGTCACCCGGCGAGCCTGCGTTTCAGTATTTCATTGACCTGGGCGGGGTTGGCCTTGCCCTTGGTTGCCTTCATCACCTGGCCGACGAGCGAATTGAACGCCTTCTCCTTGCCGCCGCGGTAATCGGCGACCTGTTGGGCGTTTGCGGCAAGAACCTGATCGACGATTTTTTCGATTTCGCCTGAGTCGGCAATCTGTTTGAGGCCGCGTTTCTTGATGATCGCGTCGGCATCGCCCTCGCCGTTCCACATCGCCTGAAGGACCTCTTTTGCGATTTTTCTTGAGATCGTTTCGTTCTTTACGTAAGCAAGCAGCTTTGCCAATTGATTTTCAGAAACTGGAGATTTGGAAATGTCTGTTCCACTTTGGTTTAGCAAATTACTAATTTCTCCAACGATCCAATTCGCAGCAATAATGGCTGCTTCATTGGGATCAATATTTGCTTCTTGAGTTAGCTTTCTTGCAGTTGTCCCGTGAAATGTCGCCATAGTACTAGTTGACGTTACGGTTATAGAATTGGCCGCTGAAACGCCCTGATGAACTAGGGAAGCAATCAGCACCTGTTGTTGTGGACGCATATTCGCGCGAATCTCTTCTATCCATTCTTCACTAATTGATAGAGGCAACAGATCAGGGTCAGGGAAGTATCGATAGTCCATCGCGTCTTCCTTCGAGCGCATCGAACGCGTTTCGTCCTTGTCGGGATCGTAAAGCCGCGTTTCCTGCACTACCTTGCCACCGTCTTCGATCAATTCGATCTGGCGTCGAACCTCGAACTTAATCGCCTGCTCCATGAAGCGAAACGAGTTGAGGTTCTTGATCTCGCATCGCGTGCCCAGTGCCGCGCCGGGTTGCCGTACAGAAACATTAGCGTCACAGCGAAACGAGCCCTCCTCCATATTGCCATCGCAAATGTCGTTCCAGGTTAATAGGCCGTGCAGCTTTTTAGCATAAGCGACCGCTTCCTCGGCGCTTTGCATTTCGGGCTCGGACACGATCTCGAGCAGCGGCGTGCCGGCGCGATTAAGATCGATCCCGCTCATGCCCTTAAAGTCTTCATGCAGCGACTTGCCGGCATCTTCTTCGAGATGCGCGCGCGTGAGGCGCACGGTCTTTTGCTGCTCGCCGACCACAATCTCGAGCGTACCGCCTTCGACTATCGGCAATTCGTACTGGCTGATCTGGTAGCCCTTGGGAAGGTCGGGATAGAAGTAATTCTTGCGCGCAAAAATAGAACGGCGGTTGATCTTGCCGCCAACCGCGAGCCCGAAGCGGATCGCGCGCTCGACCGCGCCGCGGTTCAATACCGGCAGCACACCCGGCAACGCGATATCGACCGCGCTTGCCTGCGAATTGGGGCTCGCGCCGAACGCGGTCGAGGCGCCTGAAAAAATCTTCGAGCGCGTCGACAGCTGCGCGTGCGTCTCAAGCCCGATTACCGTTTCCCATTTCATCTTAATTTCCGTGATATGTGAAATGTGGAATGTGAAACGCACCCTCCCCCGGCAGGGGGAGGGCTGGGGAGGGGGCATCACGTTTCACGATTCACCGTTCACTGCGGATGCCCTCGGGCATCCGCATATGCCAGTCAGTCGCCCGCTGGTACTGGTGCGCGACGTTGAGCATTTTCGCTTCGCCGAAATAATTTCCGATCAACTGCAGCCCGACCGGATGGCTCTTGTCGCCAAAACCGGCCGGGATTGACATGCCGGGCAGCCCGGCGAGATTGACCGCGATCGTGTATATGTCCGTCAGATACATCTGCACCGGATCGCCGGCTTTCTCGCCGATATTGAACGCGGTGGTCGGGCTGGTCGGCCCCATGATGACGTCGCACTTCTTGAATGCCGCGACGAAGTCCTGCGCGATCAGCCGCCGCAGCTTCTGCGCCTTGATGTAATAGGCATCGTAATAGCCATGCGACAGCACATAAGTGCCGACCAGGATGCGGCGCTTCACTTCCGCGCCGAAGCCTTGCGCGCGGGTTTTCTTGTACATGTCGATCAGGTCGGAATATTCGGGAGCACGATAACCATAGCGCACGCCGTCGAAGCGCGACAGGTTGCTCGACGCTTCCGCCGGCGCGAGCACGTAATACACCGGCACCGACAACCGCATGTTGGGCAGCGACACCTCCACGGTCTCGCAGCCGAGCTTCTTGAATTCCGCGATCGCCTGATCGACCGCCTTGGCAACGTCTGGCGCAACACCATCGGCGAAAAATTCCGCCGGTAGCCCGATGCGCAATCCGGTTACCGGTTTTGCCAGATCTCGCGTGTAGTCTTCGGTCTCGCGCTTGAGGCTGGTCGAATCGCGCGCATCGAAGCCCGCCATCACGTTGAGCATAAGCGCCAGGTCTTCCGCGGTTTTGGCGAACGGCCCGGCCTGATCGAGGCTCGAAGCGAACGCGATCATGCCGTAGCGCGACACCACGCCGTAGGTCGGCTTCAACCCGCAAACGCCGGACAGCGCCGCCGGCTGGCGGATCGAGCCGCCGGTATCGGTGCCGGTCGCCGCCGGCACGAGACGTGCCGCGACCGCCGCCGCCGAGCCGCCCGAACTGCCGCCAGGAACCGCCGCGGTATCCCACGGGTTTTTGACCGGCCCGTAAAAAGAGGTCTCGTTCGAAGACCCCATCGCGAACTCATCCATATTGGTCTTGGCGGCGATCACCGCGCCGGCCTGGTTGAAGCGCTCGATCACGTGCGCGTCGTACGGCGCCACGAAGTTCGACAGGATTTTCGAGCCACAGGTGGTCAGCCAGCCCTTGGTGCAGAAGATGTCCTTGTGAGCTACCGGGATACCGGTCAGCGGTCCTGCCTTGCCCGCTGCAATCAGCCGGTCTGCCGTGCGCGCAGCAGCCAGGCTTTGCGCTTCGTCGACGCTGATGAACGCGTTATAGGTTCTACCCAACGCCTTGATTCTATTTATAAAATATTGTGCGACCTCAACGCTGGACATGCGTTTGGCGGCAAGCTCGGCGGCAAGTTGTTTAACAGTGGAATTCAGCATCGGATTGCGGAGCTAATGAGCCGAGAGCGGATGTCGCTGAGGCCCGCCCTTCACCCTTTACCCTCCACCCTTCACCCTTCACTCAATAACCTTGGGCACCAGATAAAGATCGGCTTCGACTTGCGGCGCGATTGCCTGGAACAGCGTGTGCTGGTCGGTTTCGGTCACTACGTCGTCGCGCAGCCTCAGCATGACGTCCTGCGCATGCGACATCGGCTCGACGCCGTCGGTCTTGACCGCCTGCATTTCCTCGATCAACCGGAAGATGCCGGTCAGTTGGCCAAGCACCTGCTCCGCCTCGTGCGGCTCAATCTCGATGCGGGCGAGGTGCGCGATGCGTTTCACATCGTCCAGGGTCAGCGCCATAAGCTTCGTTATTCGCTTAAAAAATCAGGCGCAATAGGGTATCATAGAACGCTAATTTAGAGCATTTTTCCCTTTCGTCGGAAACAGTTATGTTTGGTTTTTTGAGTGGCTACTTCAACAACGATCTGGCCATTGATCTTGGCACGGCGAACACCCTGATCTATGTGCGCGGCAAGGGCATCGTGCTCGACGAGCCGTCGGTGGTTGCAATCCGTCAGGACGGCGGACCGAACGGCAAGAAAGTAATCCAGGAAGTCGGGCTTGCCGCGAAACAAATGCTCGGCAGAACGCCGGGCAACATCACCGCGATCCGCCCGATGAAAGACGGCGTGATCGCCGACTTCACCGTCACCGAGCAGATGCTGAAGCACTTCATCAAGAAAGTGCACGACTCGCGATTGTTCTCGCCCAGCCCTCGCATCATCATTTGCGTGCCGTGCGGCTCGACGCAGGTCGAGCGGCGTGCGATACGCGAATCGGCGATCGGCGCGGGCGCCTCCCGCGTTTACCTGATCGAGGAACCGATGGCCGCGGCGATCGGCGCAGATCTGCCGGTCAGCGAGGCAACCGGCTCGATGATCGTCGACGTCGGCGGCGGCACCACCGAGGTCGGCGTGATCTCGTTAGGCGGCCTCGTCTACAAGGGCTCGGTGCGCGTTGGCGGCGACAAATTCGACGAAGCGATCATCAACTACATCCGCCGCAACTACGGCATGCTGATCGGCGAAACCACCGCCGAGCACATCAAGATGGAAATCGGCTCCGCGTTTCCCGGCTCGGAAGTGCGCGAGAAAGAAGTCAAGGGCCGCAACCTCGCCGAAGGCATACCGCGCAGCTTCACGATTTCCTCGAACGAAATTCTCGAAGCGCTGACCGAGCCATTGAACAGTATCGTCAGCGCAGTCAAATCGGCACTCGAACAAACGCCGCCCGAGCTGGCCGCCGATATCGCCGAAAAAGGCATGGTACTCACCGGCGGCGGCGCGCTCTTACGCGACATCGACCGGCTATTCATGGAAGAAACCGGCCTGCCGGTGATTGTCGCCGAAGACCCGCTGACGTGCGTCGTACGCGGCTCGGGCATCGCGCTCGAGAAAATGGAAAAACTCGGCAACATCTTTACCGATGATTGAAGCTGTCAGCCATCAGCTATCAGCTATCAGCTAGAACCCGCGCGGGCCATGAAGTCAAAGCTGAATGCTGATCGCTGAAAGCTGACCGCTGAATCATGGAACACACCCCGCCGCAATTCTTCAAGCGCGGTCCCGCCCCTCTCGTTCGTCTGTCGTTGTGTTTCCTGCTGTCGGTAGCGCTGCTGATTTCGGACGCGCGCTACAAGTACCTGGACGGCATCCGTCAGGTCGTCGCAGCCGTCATTTATCCGTTCCAGCGGCTCGCCGGCACTCCGGGAGTGATGCTCGACCGCATCGGCGAGTTTTTCGTCACGCAATCGGCGCTGCGCATCGAAAACGCGAAGCTCGCCGAGCAGAACCTGCAAAATGCGGTGACGCTGCAGAAATACAAGGCGCTCGCCGCCGAGAACGCGCATTTGCGCGAACTGCTCGCGGCACGCGAGCGCTTTCCCGAGAGCACCGTCGTCGCCGAAGTGCTCTACTCAGGCCGCGATCCGTTTACGCGCAAAATCATCGTCGACAAAGGCCAGCAGGACGGCATCAAGGCCGGTCAGCCGGCAATCGACCAGATCGGCGTCGTCGGGCAGGTCACGCGCGTCTATCCGTGGCTGTCCGAAATCACGCTGATCACCGACAAGGAGCAGGCGGTGCCGGTGCAGAACCTGCGCAACGGGCTGCGCGCGGTGCTCGGCGGCACCGGCAACGACGGCCAACTCGAGCTCAAGTTCATTCCGCTCAACGCCGATTTCCAGAACGGCGATCAACTCGTGACTTCGGGCATCGATGGTGTTTACCCGCCGGGCCTGCCGGTGGCCGAAGTATCGAACGTCGAGCGCAACGCCGCTTACCTGTTCGCGCGCATCACCTGCAAGCCGCTCGCCGGTGTCGCGAGCCACGGCCAGGTGCTGGTCGTGAACTGGGAAAACAAGGCCCCCGAGCAGCCGGCCGAGGAAGCGAAACCGGTGCGCGGTAAAAAATCGCGGAGGGGCGGCTGATGCAATCGCACAATCTCGGTCAGCAGGAAATTCTGCTGCCGGTCAAGCCGGCGTTCATTGTTTTCACGCTGATCGCGGCGCTCGTCGTCAACCTGCTGCCATGGTCGGGCTGGTTGCTCACAATCAAGCCCGATTTCGTCGCGCTGGTGGTGCTTTACTGGTGCATCCAGCAGCCGCGCAGGATCGGCTTTACCGCCGCATGGCTGTTCGGGTTGATGATGGACGTCGCCGACGGCAGCCTCCTGGGGCAGCACGCGCTCGCATACTCGGTGCTCGCTTTCGCCGGCATCGTGCTGCACCGGCGCGTGCTGATGTTCACGATGAAGGACCAGATCCTGCACGTAATCCCGCTGCTGCTCGCCAATGATCTGATCGTACTCGCGATCCGCAAGCTTGCGGGCGCCGAATTCCCGGGTTTCAGCTACTTCGTCGGCAGCTTCATCGCCGGTGCGCTGTGGCCGGTGATATGTTCTCTGCTCAAGCTCCCGCGAATACCGAAGCCCGATCCGGACCATGTCTGAGCTGATTATCAATCCCGGCGTCGAGCTCAGGAACTATCGGCTCGAGCTCTACCACTTCCGGCTGCGGCTCGCCATCGCCTCCAGCTTCGTGCTGTTCATGTTTTTCCTGCTGTTCGTGCGCTTTTTCTACCTGCAGGTGGTCCAGCACGATTACTATCGCACGCTGGCCGAAGCCAACCGCATTTCGATCGTGCCGATCGTGCCGAACCGCGGCATCATCGTCGACCGCAACGGCGTGCTGCTCGCGCATAACTATTCGGCCTACACGCTCGAGATCGCGCCGAGCAAGGTCGAGGACGTCGATGCGCTGATCGACGAGCTCGCGACCGTGATCGAAATCGCGCCCAAGGACCGGCGGCGTTTCAAGAAATTGCTCGAGGAAAGCAAGAGCTTCGAGAGCCTGCCGATCCGCACGCGGCTCTCCGACGAGGAGATCGCGCGCTTTGCCGCCAACCGCTACCGCTTCCGCGGCGTCGAGATCAATGCGCGGCTCTTCCGCCAGTATCCGCAGGGCGAGCTGTTCTCGCACGTGGTCGGCCATATCGGGCGCATCAACCAGCGCGAGCTCGATCAGCTCGAGGCCGACGGCCTCGACACCAACTACCGCGGCACCGATTACATCGGCAAGACCGGGCTCGAGCAAAGCTACGAGACCCATTTGCACGGCACCACCGGCGTCGAGGAAGTTGAGGTCGATTCCGGCGGCCGTGCGATGCGCACGTTGTCGCGCTCGGCGCCGGTGTCCGGCAATAACCTCGCGCTCAAGCTCGACGCCAAGTTGCAGGAAGTCGTCTACGAGGCCTTCGGCGACTATCGCGGCGCGCTGGTCGCGATCGACCCCGCAACCGGCGGCGTGCTCGCGTTCGTCTCCAAGCCCGGCTTTGATCCCAACCTGTTCGTCGAAGGCATCGACCTGCAGAACTGGAAGGACCTCAACGAGTCGATCGACCGGCCGATGATCAACCGCGCTCTCGCCGGCACCTATCCGCCGGGATCGACGTTCAAGCCGTACATGGCGCTCGCCGCGCTCACCTACGGCAAGCGCCGGCCCGAGCAGGCGATCGCGGACCCCGGTTACTTCAATTTCGGCGGCCACGTGTTCCACGATGATAAAGCCGGCGGCCACGGCTTCGTCGATATGTACAAATCGATCGTGGTGTCATGCGACACCTATTACTACATGCTCGCGAACGATCTGGGCATCGACAACATTTCCAATTTCATGCGGCTGTTCGGGTTCGGCAGCCGCACCGGCATCGACATCACGGGTGAGGCCGCCGGCATCCTGCCGTCGCAGGAATGGAAGATGAAACGCTTCCGGCAGAAGTGGTACGCAGGGGAAACCATCAGCGTCGGCATCGGCCAGGGCTACAACGCCTTTACCCCGCTGCAACTCGCGCAGGCGATCGCGACGATTGCCAATGATGGCGTGATGTTCCGGCCGCACATCGTCGACTATATCGAGGACATCGTGACGCGCAACCGCACCGCCGTCGAGCCGCAGCCGCTGCGCACGCTCGAGATCAGGCCCGAACATCTGCAGTTGATCAAGAGCGCCCTGGTCGGCGTCAACAAGGAAGGCACCGGCGCGCGTGCGTTCGCCGGCGCGCCATACGTGAGCGCGGGCAAGACCGGCACCGCACAGGTGATCGCGCTCAAACAGGGCGAAAAGTACGTCGAGAGCCGCGTCACCGAGCGTCACCGCGACCACGCGCTGTTCGTCGCCTATGCGCCGGCCGACAACCCGCAGATCGCGGTCGCGGTACTGGTTGAAAACGCCGGCTTCGGCGCCCGCGCCGCGGCGCCGATCGCGCGCCAGGTGTTCGACTACTATCTGCTTGGCAAGCGGCCGGTTCCGCTGAAACCCGGCAAGGAGTCCGGTGATGGCACCGTCAATTAACCGGCCGTGGGAAAAAGGAGGGCGCCCTTTTTTATATCCTGCACTTCGGGGGCGGTTGCAAAACGCACCCTTCGGAAAACTTGGGTGAGCGCGGCATGCAACATGATTCAATAAGCGCTTTTCAACAGCCCGTCAGACGAATCACGCGCACGCTCATGGCGCACGTCGACGGCCAGCTGCTCGGCGCGGTCCTGCTCTTGATGGCGGTCGGGCTGATCGTGATCTTCAGCGGCTCGAACCAGAGCGTCGCGCGCGTGTCGAGTCAATTGCTCAACATGCTGGTCGCGCTCGGCGTGCTGTATTTGTTTGCCAACATCCCGCCGCACTACCTGATGCGGATTGCATTGCCGCTTTACGTGCTTGGCGTGCTGCTGCTGGTGTGCGTTGCTCTGTTCGGCGATATCGTCAACGGCGCGCGGCGCTGGCTATACATCGGGCTCACGCGAATCCAGCCGTCGGAAATCATGAAAATCGCGGTGCCGCTGATGCTGGCATGGTATTTCGACCGTTACGAGGCAACGCTCAAACTCAAGAATTACATCATCGCCGTGGCTTTGCTCGTGATCCCGGTCGCCATGATCGTCAAGCAACCCGACCTTGGCACCGCGCTGCTCGTTTCCGCCGCCGGCTGCTACGTGCTGTTTTTGGCGGGGCTGTCGTGGCGCGTCATCATCGGCCTCGCCGTCGCCGGCGCCGCCAGCCTGCCGTTCATGTGGTCGATCATGCACGACTACCAGCGCCAGCGCATCCTGACGCTGATCGATCCGACGCAGGACCCGCTCGGCGCCGGCTATCACACGATACAGTCGACGATCGCGGTCGGCTCCGGCGGCATCCTCGGCAAAGGCTGGCTGCAAGGCACGCAGACTCACCTCGATTTCATCCCTGAGCGCACCACCGACTTTATTTTTGCCGTTTTCTCCGAGGAATTCGGGCTGCTCGGCAACATGCTGCTGCTGTTCCTGTTCCTGCTGGTGCTCGCGCGCGGGATCGTCATCACCGCGAATGCACCGACCCCGTTCACACGGCTGCTCGGCGGCGCGGTCACGCTGACGTTCTTCACCTACGCATTCGTCAACATGGGCATGGTGAGCGGCATCCTGCCGGTGGTGGGCGTACCATTGCCGCTCGTCAGCTACGGCGGGACTTCGCTCGTTACCATTTGCCTTGGTTTGGGCATTCTGATGAGCATCCAGACGCACAAGAAATTGGTGCAATCGTGATGGGTAATGAGTGATGGATGATGGGAAAAAACGGTTAGTGCAACTTCTCGTTTTTGCGGCAAGGAATGGGCCAGGGAAGGCCCATTACCCATTACCCATTACCCATAACCTCATGGTCGCAGCCTTCCTCGCGGCGACCATAAGTGGCTGCGGCACTCTCTCTTCTCGCCATACCGGACCGGTCGCGCGCGCGCCTGACACTGCACCGTCGCCGGGAAAAGAGGCCACCCCGCGCGCCGGCGGTTACTACCTCAACGACGGACCCGGCGACAATCCACCGCCCAACCTCGACCAGATCCCTGATGCAGTGCCAAAACGCGAGCCGCTCGCCCGCGGCTCGATGCGGCCGTACACGGTAATGGGGCAAAACTACACGCCGATGACGCAGCTCGCGCCATACAAAGCACGCGGCACGGCAAGCTGGTACGGCCGCCGCTATCACGGACAGAAGACTTCGTCGGGCGAAATTTACGACATGTACGGCATGACCGCAGCGCACACGGTATTGCCGATCCCGAGCTACGCGCGCGTCACCAATCTCGCCAACAACAAGTCGGTAATAGTGCGCATCAACGACCGCGGGCCGTTTCATTCCGACCGCCTGGTCGACTTGTCGTACACCGCGGCCTACAAGCTCGGCGTGCTGGGCGGCGGCAGAGCGCTGGTCGAAGTGGAAGCTATCCTCCCCGATGCCGGCACACCGACTGCGCCGACCGTCGCTGCATCGCCCGCGCCACCGCCGGCAACTCTGGTCGCAGCACCATTACCCGCCGAGCCCGCGGCCGTGGTGCCGCATGAAGAACCGGTTGCGACACCGGTCGTAAAACAGGAACCGGTTGCAGCGACGCCGGTGGTTGCAGTGACTACCGAACAGAAGGGCGTTTTCCTGCAATTGGGCGCGTTCGGCTCACAGGACAATGCCGACAACTACCTGGCGCGGCTGCGCTCGCAGATCGACTGGCTCGCGCCCTCGCTGCATGTTTATCCAAAAGACGGCTTGTTCCGCGTGCACTCCGGGCCGTACGGGAACCAGGCCGAAGCGCGTACCGCGGCGGATCGCATCAGCCAGGCACTTGGCATCAAGGCGCTGGTGCTGATGCGCTGAGCGCTGAGCATTCAGCGTTCAGCCATCAGCAAAACCGCATTTGACTCAAGCTGAATGCTGATCGCTGACCGCTGGCACGTTACAGCACGTAACGGGCCAAATCCTCGCTCTGCGCCAATCCCTTCAGCCTGGCATCCACATAGGCGGCGTCGACGGTGAGCGTTTCGCCCGAGCGCTTGGCGGCGTTGAACGAGATTTCCTCGAGCAGTTTCTCCATCACGGTGTATAAGCGCCGCGCGCCGATGTTCTCGGTTTTTTCGTTGACCTGCCAGGCGATTTCGGCGAGGCGCTTGATCGCCGTGGTCTGAAAACTGATCTTGATGCCTTCGGTCGCGAGCAACGCCTCGTACTGGCGCGTCAGGCACGCATCGGTGTTGGTCAGTATCTGCTCGAAGTCGGCGACGGAAAGACTCGCGAGCTCGACACGGATCGGAAAGCGCCCCTGCATCTCGGGTATCAGGTCGGACGGCCTGGCGAGATGGAACGCGCCGCTCGCGATGAACAGAATGTGGTCGGTCTTGATCATGCCGTACTTGGTCGATACCGTCGTGCCTTCGACCAGCGGCAGCAGATCGCGCTGCACGCCCTGACGCGACACGTCGGCGCCCGCTGTTTCAGAGCGGCTGGTGATTTTATCGATCTCGTCGATGAACACGATGCCGTTCTGTTCGACATTGGTGACCGCTCGCGATTTGAGATCGTCATCGTTGACGAGTTTCGCCGCCTCTTCCTCGGCCAGGAGCTTCATCGCCTCGCGGATCTTGAGCCGGCGCGTCTTGCGCCGCGCACCGCCCAGGTTCTGGAACATGCCCTGGATCTGGGAAGTCAAATCTTCCATGCCGGGCGGCGCAAAAATCTCCATGTGCGCCTGCGGCGAGGCAAGTTCGATCTCGATTTCCTTGTCGTCGAGCTCGCCTTCGCGCAGCTTCTTGCGGAATTTCTGCCGCGTCGCATTGTCGCCCTCGCCGACCGCAGCCAAGCCGTCGCGCGCCGTCGGCAGCAGCACGTCGAGGATGCGCTCCTCGGCTTGATCCTCGGCCTGGTGCCGCACCTTGCGCGTCGCCTGCTCGCGCGTCTGCTTGATCGCGGTTTCGACCAGATCGCGGATAATGGTGTCGACGTCGCGGCCGACGTAGCCGACTTCGGTGAACTTGGTCGCTTCGACCTTGATGAATGGCGCATCGGCGAGCCGCGCCAGGCGCCGTGCGATCTCGGTCTTGCCGACGCCGGTCGGCCCGATCATCAGGATGTTCTTCGGCGTAATCTCCTGGCGCAGCGGCTCCGGCACCTGCTGGCGGCGCCAGCGATTGCGCAAAGCGATCGCGACCGCGCGCTTGGCCGCGTCCTGCCCGATGATGTGCTTGTCGAGCTCGTGGACGATTTCCTGAGGGGTCATCTGGGACATGGCGGTGAAAGAGCAAATGCGTGAAAGGGTGAATGAGTGAAGAAGTGAAAAAGTGAAGGCCGTGTTCCCCGGCCGATTTTACTCATTCACTCCTTCACTCCTTCACTCAAGTATTTCAATCACGTGCTGCTGGTTGGTGTAGATGCATATGTCACCGGCAATCGTCAGCGCCTTTTTCACGATTTCCTCGGGCGACATGGTGGTGTTTTCGAGCAATGCGCGCGCCGCCGCCTGTGCGTACGGCCCGCCGCTGCCGATCGCGACCAGCCCCTGCTCGGGCTCGAGCACGTCGCCGTTGCCGGAAATGATCAGCGAGCTCTCGCCGTCGCACACCACCAGCATCGCTTCGAGCCGGCGCAGTATGCGGTCGGTGCGCCAGTCCTTGGCGAGCTCGACCGCGGAGCGCAGCAGATTGCCCTGGTGCTTCTCGAGCTTGGCCTCGAAGCGCTCGAACAGCGTGAAGGCGTCGGCGGTGCCGCCGGCGAAACCGGCGAGTATCTTGTCCTCGTACAGGCGCCGCACTTTACGCGCGCTGCTCTTTAAGACAACGTTGCCGAGCGTGACCTGGCCGTCGCCGCCGAGCGCGACGCGCTTGCCACGCCGCGCCGAAATGATGGTCGTGCCGTGATATTGCTCCATGGATTGCCCAGTCGCTATATGAACAGCGCTTCGAATCGCGATCGTGTCCGCCCCAGCGCACCGGGTTTACGTCGCGTTGAGCGGCACAGCGTGTCCGCCCCAACGCGACGGCTCAAGACGGCACTGTCGTGCCCGATCTCAAGCATAATTATACCGGCAGTTGCATGGGATCATCACGACGCAAATCAACCCCCGATCGTCCGCGTCACACTACGTGATCGGGAGCCAGCACGCACGCGTTGGAGGAAGTGCCGGTTTCGATCTGGATCGTGGTATGCCCGATGCGAAACTTGTCTTCGATCTGGCGGATGACATTCGCGACGAACTCATCTCCTGGATGGCCTCCCGGCATTACGAGGTGCACGGTCAAGGCGATTTCAGTGGTGCTCATCGCCCAGATATGAAGATCGTGCGCTTCCGCTACCCCCGGCAATCCGGCCAGGTAGCGGCGCACGTCGACGGGGTCCACGCTCTCCGGCGCGGCGTGGAGCGCCAGCTTTACCGAATCGCGCAACAGCGACCAGGTACCGATGAATATCACCGTGACGATGAGCAGGCTTGCGACAGGATCGAGCCATATCCACCCCGTGAACAATATTCCAATACCGGCAACAGCCACCCCGAGCGACACGCCGGCGTCTGCCGCCATGTGCAGATAGGCGGCACGGATGTTGAGATCGGATTTGCGTCCGGCCATGAACAGCCATGCCGTGCCGCCATTGACCAGCACCCCGAAAACCGCGACCCAGATCATGGTCCATTCGTTGACTGCACCGGGACTTTTGAAGCGAAGAATCGCTTCCCAGGCAATTCCGCCGGTGGCGACCAGGAGCAGCATCGCATTACCCAGCGCCGCCAGGATGGTCGAGCCGCGCAACCCGTATGTGAAGCGCGTTGAAGGCGGCCTGCGCGCGAGCGCCGATGCTCCCCATGCGAACACCAGTCCCAGCACGTCGCTGAAATTATGTGTCGCGTCCGCTATCAGAGACAGCGAATTGGCCAGCACGCCGTAAACCAATTCAACCGCCACAAAAACAATGTTCAGCGCGATGCCGATCGCAAAGGCCCGCCCGACGCTGGCGCTGTCCCCGCGGCTTTGGTGATCGTGATCGTGTGAATGGGCCTGCATGCGGGAACGAAAGAGGGATAACCTCGCTGAACATTACATCGAAGCCGGGAGTTGCGCCACTCGGGAAGATTCACATGCGGGACCCCTGCTCCGCCCTCCGACGGCGCGGCCCGCAGGCGAACACAACGACAGCGAGCGCCGTCATCACCCACACGATGGCGGGGCCCGACGGCCAATCGGACAACGCCGATACCACCAGGCC
The DNA here is from genome assembly GCA_041483135.1 of Gammaproteobacteria bacterium. GTDB lineage: Bacteria > Pseudomonadota > Gammaproteobacteria > Burkholderiales > SG8-41 > PALSA-1004. The sequence goes on from JBGPFE010000038.1 coordinate 18,294, forward strand.
GAGCGCGTAGCCTGCGGTGCCGAGCACGTAACCGGCGAAGAGACGCCAGCGCGACAAGCGTCGGGTTGCGAGTGCCGGCACGATCAGCGTCGTGAACACGAGGTAGAGTCCCACGAGTTGCACCGACACCGTGACTGCGCACGCAAACAGCAGATAGAAACCGACGCGGCCGACGCGCTCGCCCAGCATGAACCAGACCAGCAAGATCACGGAGTAAACCAGCGCAACAAACGACAGTCGCCCGGGATCGACCCACAGGATCTGCCCGACCAGCAATTCCTTCAGGTGCTCGGCGCCATGCGGGTTGGCTGCGAGCAGTATCAGCGCGCCACTGGCCGCCAGGATAAAAGCGACCCCGATCATCGCTTCCTGCACTTCGGGCCAGTGTTCCTCGGTCCACGTCAGCAGCAATGCGCCGGCCAGCGCCGCCAGTAGCGCGGATACCTGCACTGCCCAGCCCTGCGGTTCGAAGCCGAGCCAGTCGGCGCAAATCACGCCCAGCCCGGCAATCTGCGCGATCGCGAGATCGATGAACACGATGCCGCGATTCAGCACTTGGATGCCGAGCGGCACATGCGTCGCTGTCACCAGCAGGCCGGCGATGAACGCCGGCCACAGTATGTTCAAATCAACGAGCGCCGAATTCATTTCGCCACCGCGAGCAGCCGCGCCAGCGTGTCATCAAACAAACCGAACAAATCCTTGGCCCGGTCAGTGCCGCCGACGGTAAACGGCAGCATGACCGCCGGGATCCTGGCCTGTCCCGACAACCACTCGGCGGCACGCGGTTCGTTATAGGCGGCGCGCACCACGACTTTGGCCGGATTCTTCTGCAGGTGCGCGAGCAAATCGCTCAAATGCGCGGTGGTCGGCGGCAAGCCCGGCTTCGGTTCTAGTTCGCCGACCTCGCGGATCCCTAGCCACTGATCCAGATAGGTCATGTTCTTATGATAAACGACGATCGGCATGCCTTTGAGGGGCGCCGCCTCTTTCTCCCAGCGCGCAATCGCCTGTTGCCAGCGCTCGAGGAACATCTTGGCGCGGGCACGATAATTTTCGGCTTCGGCAGGGTCGAGCCGCGCCATGCGTTCCACCAACGCAGCGGCGATTTTCGCGATGTTGCGCGGGTCGAGGTGAATATGCGGGTTGCCGCCCGGATGCACGTCGCCTTGCGAACGGTCGACCAGCGTCGGCACTTCCAACAGCGTGACCTGCCGCGCCGCTTCGAAGTAGCCCGATTGTCCGACCTGTATTCTCGGATTCCCCGCCTGTGTCAGTACCAGCGGCAACCAGCCGATCTCGAGCTCGGCGCCGGTACATACCACCAGATCGGCGCTGCGCGCGCGCGCAATCAGGCTTGGCCGCGCTTCGATGTGGTGCGGGTCCTGCAGCGCGTTGGTCGCAACGTAAATATTCGCTTTATCGCCGCCCAGCTCCTTGCTCAACGCGCCCCACTCCGGCGTGCACGCGAATATATTGAGCGCTGCGAGCGCCGGTGATGCCGCCAGCCACAGCAATGCCGGCAATACCAATCGTAACCATCTCATGGTCGTGTCCTTTCCCGTTCGCTCAGAACTTGTGCGCGCCGTGCGCGCCCAGGCTGTAGATGTACTGCAGGAATACCTGGTTGTCGGAAAAGCCCAGCCGCGATTTATCCGATGCGAACTGCAGCCGCAGCCGGCTGAACTCGGTCGCGCTCCAGTCGAACATCAGCGTGTTGCGTGTCGGGCTGTAACCGGCAAGCAGCGGAAAATCCGCGGCAGCCGGGCCCAGTCCGTTATTGACGATGCCGTTGTTCAGCGAGCCGAAGTTCAACCGGTCGTAACGATAACCGACGCGCCAACCGGGATAGAACTGCCACACGCCCTGCAGATACCATCCGGATTGATCGCTGTTGAAGTAACTGGTGAACGGCACGCCGAACTGCGGCACCGCCTGCGCGGTGTCATCGTAGGTGAGCGCTCCGTCCTGCTTGAAGCGGAAGTATTCGCCCTGCAGCTTGAAGTTGTTGTAGGTCGAATTACCGTGCGGCGACCACTTCAGGACCGCATCCGCGACCCACAGCTTGGCGCTGCCGCTGAAGCTGTTGGTGACCGCCCCGCCGAGCACGTCGGAGTCCTGATAGCTGCGGCCGCTGGGCGAGGTCTTCAGGTACGAAATGCCGGTGCGCCACGCGGTGCTGTCACCGATATCGCCGCCTATATGCGCGAGCAGCGCACTGCCGCCGACGCCGTTCTTGTTGCGGTCGCTGCCCGGGAACTGGCTGCCGCCCGCCAACTCGGCGCCGAGCTCGATGAGCAGATCCGTCGGCGCGATCCACCTGAGCTGCACGCCGTCCTGCCTGAGCTGGTTGCCGAGAAACGCCTTGTACGCGAGCGGCGCATCCTGAAAATCCCACGCGTGCTGGTGCTGCTCGTTCAGATAGCCGATGCCGGAAAAAAAGCGCCCGCCTTTGAGCACGAAACCCCGTGGCAACGCCAGCGTCTGAAAATACGCCTCCTCGACGCCGACCCCGCCTTCGGGAGCCAGCGACGCGATCGCGACGCCGCGAAAATATGGGTCGATGTTGGCGGCGATTGCAAGCTCGGTTTCGCCCAGTCCGAAGCTGCGCTTGGGCGGCCCCACCTCGCCGCCCGACGGCACAAAGCCTGTGATGTGGTACGTATTGGGATTCTGCGACGTCCTGGCATAAGTGCCTTGCAGGATCAGCGACACCGCGGGATTGAATGCATTTTCCGAAACCTGGCGCTTGCCTGCTGCGGCTGCCGCAGATTCGGCCCTGGCGGCGTTCTGCTCGGCTTTGCCCGCGGCAGTTTCCGCCTTGGTCGCGGTGGTTTCTGCTTTACCTGCTTTGGCCTCCGCATCCGAAAGGCGCTTTTCCAGCTCCTGGATGCGCTTCTCGTAACCTTCCTTCAATTGCTTTATTTCCTCGCGGATCTTCGCGAGATCGGCGTCCTGCGCGAATACGGGGCCCGTAAATGCGAATGCGATCGCGGCAGCGATCAAGTACCGTTTAAACACGTGAGTACTCCTCTCAACACGAAACAAACACCACAACCGGAATCACCGGTTGCGTCCACGCTGTGTCAGAGGAGAACGGGCGGGCCGCGCGAAGCGGGGACGACTAAGTCAGAAGGATAAGCAGGAGAGAAATGGTGGATGCCGCGTTCGACACTGTTGGTCGCTATACGCAGCGGCAGCTTGGCGCAGTTTACAGCGCCGAGAATCTCGGCAAATGAGACGTGGAAATAGCACAGGTCCGAGTGCGAAGTTTTCTTACCGTCGTTCTGTTGCTGCGTCTGGACCGGCAGACGGTCGTGCAGGTGGCGCAGCGGGTGCGTGAGCGCGCCATGCTGCGCCACCAGCAGCAAAGCTGCCAGCGCAATCTGCAACAAGCCGCGTTTCAGGATCATTTGGTCATGCCCGGTACGTTAAGTGACCTGCTCGGTCGAAACAGATTACAACATTAGGCTGTTGGGTGCAAAATCGGTGGCCTATCCTCGTGGCGGGTGTTATATACTCGCTCGCCACGCCTACTTGCCTGCCGCGCCTCTGCAACGTCGCCATGAAGCAAGTCCTGCTACTGCTGATCAAGTGCTATCAACTGTGCTTCAGCCCGTTTTTCGGCGGGCAGTGCCGGTTTTATCCGAGCTGCTCGGCCTATGCGGCCGAGGCGATAGACACTCACGGTGCGCTGCGCGGCACGTGGCTCGCCATCCGGCGTCTGCTGCGCTGCCATCCGTGGCATCCGGGCGGCGTCGATCCGGTGCCCCCGAGCGAAGTGAAGGGGTGAATGAGTGAAAGGGTGAAACTTCCTTCTCCCCCGTTACCGGGGGAGAGGGTCAGGGTGAGGGGGGTTCACTCATTCACCCCTTCACTCCTTCACTATTAACAGCCCCTTCAAATACTCCCCCTCTGGAAAGTTAAGCGCGACCGGATGGTCGGCGCCGGCGCTCAAATGTTCCACGATCTGCGCTTCCACGCCGGCGTCGAGCGCGGCGCCGGCGACGATTTTCTGGAACAGCTCGCGCGATACACCACCCGAACATGAAAACGTGAACAGCAGTCCGCCGGGTCTGAGCAGCTTGAACGCGAGCAGGTTGATGTCCTTGTAAGCGCGCGACGCTCGCTCGACGTGGGAGGCAGTAGGCGCGAATTTCGGCGGATCGAGCACGATCAGATTAAAACTGCGCGCCTGGTCGCGCATCTTGCGCAACAACTGGAACACGTCGCCTTCGATGCATTCGGCCTGCGGCAGCTTGTTCAGCTCGACGTTGCGCGCAAGCAGCCCGAGCGCCGGACCCGAGCTGTCTATCGCGGTCACGGTTGATGCACCGCCGATGAGCGCATTCACGGTAAAGCCGCCGGTATAGGCGAAGCAATCGAGCACCTCGCGCTTTTCGGCAAGCTCACGCAAACGCAAGCGGTTGTCGCGCTGATCGAGATAAAAGCCGGTCTTGTGGCCGTGCGGAACATCGACTTCGAATACCGCACCGGCTTCGTGGATGAGCGCGCTCACCGGCGGGGCTGCGCCGCGCAATAACCCGACGCTCGGCAAGATGCCTTCGAGCGCGAGCACATCGGAGTCGGAGCGCTCGAAGATCGTGTGCGGCCGCACTACGGCTTCGATGGCGTCGGCAATTGCATCGCGCCAGCGTACGGCGCCAGCGCTCGACAGCTGCAGCACCACGATCTCGCCGTAGCGGTCGATCACCACGCCCGGCAACCCGTCCGACTCGGCATGCGCGAGCCGCGCCGTGTCGCTGGTTGGCAGCAGATGGGCACGCAGCGCGACCGCGCGTTCGACGCGCTCGCGGAAAAATGCAGCGTCGATCTCCCGCTTTTCCCAATCCCACACCCGCGCGACGATCTGCGATTGCGGGCTGTAAGCGGCGACAGCAAGAAACTCGCCGTCAGCGCTATGGATCTCGATAGTCTCCCCGGACTCGGGCTTGCCGGTTACCTTCGCGACCGCTCCCGAAAACACCCACGGATGGCGGCGCTTGAGCGACTTTTCGCGGCCGGGCTTGAGGACGAGCTTATTCATGAAACCGCCGATGAACGCAGATGAACGCAGATGAACGCAGATAAAATTAAAGCTTAACCGCCCTGATTACCTAGAATTTTTTAAGAACTATTTATATCATGGCATTTCTTTTGCTGTTATCCGCGTGTATCGGCGTTCATCGGCGGTTGCATTGTTTTTGACTTTTCCTTTGCGTCCTTTGCGGCTCAGCTTTTTTTCTTAGCCCGCGGATGCGCGGCGTCGTAAACCTTCGCGAGGTACTGAAAATCAAGATGGGTATAAACCTGCGTCGTCGAGATGCTCGCATGGCCGAGCATCTCCTGCACCGCGCGCAGATCGCCGCTCGACTGCAGCACGTGGGAGGCGAATGAATGGCGCAGCACGTGCGGATGCACGTCGCTCGCGAGCCCGAGTCTCAGCGCCCACTGCTTGAAGCGGTACTGGACCGCGCGCGGCGTAAGCCGCGTGCCGTTGCGGTTGACGAACAGAGCATTGCCGCCGGCCATGACGAGCGAGGCACGCTCCTTTAACCATTTCTGCACCGCATCCAGCGCATGGCTGCCGACCGGCACTATGCGCGTCTTGTTGCCTTTGCCGGTCACGCGCACCGTCGCGTCGCCGAAGTTGATGTCGGTCGGCGCGAGATTCGTGAGCTCCGACAGCCGCAACCCCGACGAGTAAAACAGCTCGAAGATCGCCTTGTCGCGCGTTGCAAGCGCGTTGCCATCCGGGATATCCATCAGGCGCGCGGCTTCGTCCGGCGACAATGCCTGCGGCAGGGATTTCTTCGACTTCGGCGCGCGCAGCCCGACGCATGGGCTGTGGGTGTAGCCATGATCGCGCGCGAGATAGCGGTAAAAACCGCGCCACGCCGAGAGCATGCGAGCGAGACTCCTGCCATCGAGCCCGCGCGCGTGCAGCTGCGCGACGAAGCGCCGGATATGATGAATTTGCAGCCTGGCGAGCGGGGTGTCGGCGGCAAGCTCGAGCAGCGCAGCGATGTCGCGCTCGTAGCTCAGGACGGTGTTGCGGCTTAAGCGCCGCTCGTTCGCGAGATGGCCGAGGAAGTCGCGTAGATACCGCTGCGCCGTTTCGGGTTTCGGGTTTCGAGTTTCGAGTTTAGCGCTCAATAGCACTGTCCTGCCTACATGCAGACCTCAGAATGGTTCCCCCTTCACCCTTTACCCAGATAGCGCAGCAGCGCCGCCGCCGCCAGTTCGCCGAGGCGCTTCAGATAAAGCGTGCCCATCTCGGGATAGAAACGCTGCGCGTCCTCGCTTGCCATCGCGAGCAGCCCGAACGCCTGGTCGCTCTTGAGCGCAACGTAGGCAAACGAGCGCAGAGGCGAGGCGTTCTCGCCGAACCACGCTGCGGTATCGACCATGGCATGCACGCTGCAATAGGGATTGGCAAGACTTTCGGCGAATTCGCGCGCTTCGCTGCTGACAACTTCGAATTCGGGCAGCCGCGGATGCGCGCCGGCCGGCCACAGCCGCAACACGGTATGCGGCACCGCGAAGTCTTCGCGCAGGTTGAAGTACAGCGCCTCGACCACGGCCTCGGCGTCGCGCGCCGCAATCAGCGCGAGCGTGAGCCGGTGCAGCTTTTCGCCGATCGCGTCGTTTTCCTCGCCGAATTCGATTAACTCGCGCAGCTTGCCTTCGAGCTGCTTGCCCTTTTCGCGCAACGTGAGTATCTGGCGCTCGCTGATCGAAATCGCGCGGCCGCCGTGCGGATGAGGGATGAACATCGTCGCCAGAAAGTCGGCGTGCTCTTCGAAGAATTCCGGGTGCTGCTTGAGGTAATTCGCGACCGCATCGGGTGTCATAGCGCTGCCTTTTTATATTTCTATCTCGCCTTCGAAAACGGTGACGGCGGGCCCGGTCATCATGACCGGCTTGCCGTCACCCTCCCATAATATACTGAGGTCGCCGCCGCGCGTAGTCACCGTCACGCGCTTATCGAGCAACCCGCGCTGGATGCCGGCCACCGCCGCGGCGCAGGCGCCGGTGCCGCACGCGAGAGTTTCGCCCGCGCCACGCTCGAACACGCGCAGCCGGATGCGACTGCGGCTCACCACCTGCATGTAACCGGCATTTATGCGCTGCGGGAATCGCGGATGGCCCTCGATCGCGGCACCCTCGGCCAGCACAGGCGCGCGTTCCACATCCGGCACCACCTGCACTGCATGCGGGTTGCCCATCGACAGCGCGCTGATTTCAATCTGCCCGCCGCCCACGTCGAGCATGTAAGTCGGCGCGCGGCGCTCCGCCGCAAACGGAATACGCGCAGGCTCGAACTCGGGCGCGCCCATGTCGACAGTGACCTGGCCGTCGGCCTCGAGCCGCGGCACGATCACGCCGCCCGGCGTGCCCACGCGGATCGCGCTTTTATCGGTCAGCCCGCGTTCGCGCACATAGCGCACGAAGCACCGCGCGCCGTTGCCGCATTGCTCGACCTCGCCGCCGTCGGCATTGAAGATACGGTAGTAGAAGTCGGTACCGGGCTCACGTGGTTTCTCGACCTGCAATATCTGGTCGCAACCGACGCCGAAATGGCGGTCGGCGATCCGGCGCAATTGCCCGCGCGCGAGCTCGAGCGGCGCGCGCGTCGCGTCGAGCACGACGAAGTCGTTGCCCAGCCCGTGCATTTTGGTGAACTTCAGGCGCATGGGTGGCCGGGATTTTAAACTTCTTTCATCATTACAAAGTCATCCATCACGAAACCTCCCCCGATGTCCTTCATCACCGAGTCGGCGATGCGAAAACCGTATTTCTCGTAGACGGCAATCGCATTGCGGTTGTGCTTGTTGACCGCCAGCACGAGCGTCTCACAGCCGTAAGCTCGTCCGATGGTGACCGCCCGGTCGAGCAGCATGCCGGCATAGCCCTTGCGCTGATGATCGTGATGCACGTAAAGCTTGTCGAGCTTCATTTCGCCCGCATTCCCGGTCAGAAAGTAGGACGCGAATCCGGTCATTTCATTATCGACGAGCAATTGATCCCACCATAAATCGCCGCGCTGTAATTCTTCACGCACAACCTGCGGGTTGTAGCGCTGCTTCAGCATGTATTCTATCTGCGCCGCGCTGATGATGTCCGCATAATGGCGGCGCCAGATATCGCCGGCAAGAATAACGAGGCGCTCGATGTCGGCCACGGCGACCGGCGCAATGCGCACCCGCACGGCAGATTTTGCCTCTCGCCTCACGGGTATGGGCTCGGCTCGCCTGCCGGCCGTGTCTTGAAACGCTTGTGCAACCAGTAATACTGTTCGGGCATTTCGCGCACGCGCTCCTCGATGAAGGCGTTCATGCGGCGCCCGTCGGCCTCGAGATCGTCGGTCGGGAAATTTTCCCACGCCGGATAGAACGTTAGCACGTAGCCCTGGCTGCCGGGCAGCTGGCGCGTGATCGCCGGCACCACCGCCGCCCGGCTCAATTGCGCGAGCCGCGACAGGCCGGTGATGGTCGCCGCCGGCACGCCGAAAAACGGCACGAACACGGAATCGCGCGCGCCGAGATCCATGTCCGGCAGATAATAGAATGGGATGCCCGCGCGGACGGTTTTCACCACCTGCCGGATGCCGTCCTGGCGCGAGAACAGATCAGGCTTCACGAACCGGGTGCGCCCGTGCAACAGGATACGGTCGAATACCGGATCCTTCTGCTGGCTGTACATCGACGCGCCGCGCCACTCGGTGATGATGCGCGAACCGCCCATATCGAGCCCGATGAAGTGCGGTGCGAGCCAGATCACCGGGCGGCCGGCCATCGCGCGCCAGTGCTCGACGCCCTCCACCCGCACCATGTGCTGAATGCGCGCTTTCGATCCCCACCAGAGTATGCCGTGCTCGAGCAAGCCGCGGCCGAAAGCACGAAAATGTTTGCGCGCGAGCCCGCGCCTCGCGGCCTCGCTCAGCTCCGGAAAACACAGCTTGAGATTGATGAGCACGACATTGCGCCGCGCGCGCGCCAGGGAATACAGCAGCATGCCGAGCGCGGCGCCGGTGCGCGACAACACCGCAAGCGGCAGAAAGTGCAGCAGCCAGATGATGGCAAGACCGAATCGCATTACGAGCGATCGTCCGCGCCGGGACCAACGGCAGTGGCGAGCATGGGATAAATGTGGCGCCGCGTCGGTAGAGCGAGCAGGCGCAACAACGCCCTCAGCATGAAAATCGCTTTAGAATGCGGGCGCTATTTGCTATAATTTTCTGCTTTGTCACTTTTGCCGGCCGCTTTTGCCGATCGTACACGATGAGCGATTTTCTTTTCACCTCTGAATCGGTTTCCGAAGGCCATCCCGACAAGATCGCAGACCAGATTTCGGACGCGGTTCTTGACGCTATCTTAGCCCAGGACAAACACGGCCGTGTAGCCGCCGAGACGCTGGTCGCAACCGGGCTGGTGGTAATGGCCGGCCAGATCACCACCAAAGCCAACGTCAATTACGGCGAAGTCGCGCGCGACGTGATCAAGGGCATCGGCTACGACAGCTCGGAAATCGGCTTCGATTACCGCACTTGCGCAGTGCTCACTACGTATGACCGGCAGTCGCCCGACATCGCGCAAGGCGTTGACGAGGGCAAGGGCCTCGACCTCGAACAGGGCGCCGGCGATCAGGGCCTGATGTACGGCTTTGCGTGCGACGAGACGCCGCAGTTGATGCCGGTGCCGATTTACTACTCACACCGCCTGATGGAGCGCCATGCCGAGCTGCGCAAGGACGGCCGGCTGCCGTGGCTCAGGCCGGACGCCAAGTCGCAAGTCACCGTGCGCTACCTCGACGGCAAGCCGAGCCAGGTCGAGACGGTCGTAATCTCGACCCAGCACGACCCGGATATGTCCCACGAGCAGATCGAGGAAGCGGTGATCGAGCAAATCGTCAAACCGGTATTCCCGAAGCAAATGCTCAGGGCCGACACCAAGTATCTGATCAACCCGACCGGGCGTTTCGTGATCGGCGGGCCGATGGGCGATACCGGGCTCACCGGGCGCAAGATAATCGTCGATACCTACGGCGGCTATTCGCGGCACGGCGGCGGCGCGTTCTCTGGCAAGGACCCGTCGAAAGTCGACCGCTCGGCCGCCTATGCTGCGCGCCACGTGGCGAAAAACATCGTCGCGGCGGGACTGGCGAAGAAATGCGAAGTGCAGGTCGCCTATGCGATCGGGGTAGCGCGCCCGGTAAGCGTGCTGGTCGACACCTTCGGCACCGGCAAAATCGCCGACGAGAAAATCGCCAGGCTGGTCGAGAAACATTTCGATCTGCGGCCCAAAGGCATTATCAATGCGCTCGACCTGCTGCGCCCGATTTATCTCAAGACCGCAGCCTACGGCCACTTCGGGCGCGACGAACCGGAATTTACGTGGGAAGCGACCGACAAGGCGGCGGCGCTGAAAGCCGACGCCGGAATCAAATGAGGCGAGCGGCGGAAACGCCGCGCCCCGCCAGCAAGACACACGGGCATCATTTGCGCTAAAATGCGCCCCTCCTCGAGGAGCGTTGCAACGGGCGCCTTCTGCGCACCCGCCAGGCTCGAGGTATCGACCCTGCAACGGCGCTCACGAACTTTTTTCTGCTACCGGGAAAGGAGCGCGTGATGAGCGCAGCAATTCAGGCAAAATTCACCGATTACAAAGTCGCCGATATCAAGCAGGCTGATTTCGGCCGCAAGGAAATCGCGATCGCCGAGACCGAAATGCCCGGTCTGATGGCGGTGCGCGAAGAATTCAAGGGCAAAAAGCCGCTGCAAGGCGCGCGCATCGCCGGCTCGCTGCACATGACGATCCAGACCGCGGTGCTGATCGAAACGCTGGCCGAGCTCGGCGCCGACATCCGCTGGGCCTCGTGCAACATTTTCTCGACCCAGGACCACGCGGCCGCCGCGATTGCGGCGCGCGGCATCCCGGTGTTCGCCTACAAGGGCGAGTCGCTCGAGGACTACTGGGAATTCACCCACCGCATCCTCGAATGGCCCGGCAACGGACATGAGGGCGGCACGCCGAACATGATCCTCGACGACGGCGGCGACGCGACTCTGCTGGTCACGCTGGGGTCGAAAGCGGAAAAAAATCCGCAAGCGCTGCCGCAGGCGACCAGCGAGGAGGAGCGCGTGCTGTTCGCCGCGATCAGGAAGCGGCTCAAGGACAAGCCCGGCTTCTATTCGAAAATCCAGGCCAACATCAAGGGCGTGACCGAGGAAACCACCACCGGCGTGCACCGTCTCTACCAGATGGAAAAGGAAGGCCGGCTGCCGTTTCCGGCGATCAACGTCAACGATTCGGTGACCAAGTCGAAATTCGACAACCTGTACGGCTGCCGCGAGTCGCTGGTCGATGCGATCAAGCGCGCGACCGACGTGATGATCGCCGGCAAGGTCGCGGTCGTGTGCGGCTATGGCGATGTCGGCAAAGGCTGCGCCGAGGCGCTGCGCGCGCTGTCGGCGCAAGTGTGGGTCACCGAGATCGACCCGATCTGCGCGCTGCAGGCGGCGATGGAAGGCTTCCGCGTGGTGACCATGGATTACGCGGCCGACAAGGCCGACATCTTCGTGACCGCGACCGGCAACGTGAGCGTGATCACGCACGGGCACATGAAACGCATGAAGCACAACGCAATCGTGTGCAACATCGGCCATTTCGACTCGGAGATCGATATTGCAAGCCTCAAGCAATACCAATGGGACAACATCAAGCCGCAGGTAGACCACGTCGTGTTCCCGGACGGCAAGCGGCTGATCGTGCTCGCCGAGGGCCGCCTGGTGAATCTCGGCTGCGGCACCGGACACCCCTCGTTCGTGATGTCGAACTCGTTCACCAACCAGACGCTCGCGCAGATCGAGCTTTTCACCAAGGGCGGCCAGTACGGGAACAAGGTTTACGTGCTGCCCAAACATCTCGACGAGAAAGTCGCGCGCCTGCACCTGAAAAAGCTCGGCGTCGAAATTACGGTGCTGAACGAAAAGCAGTGCGATTACCTGAACGTGCCGGTCGACGGCCCGTACAAGTCAGAGCACTACAGATACTGAGGAGAAAGGCGGAAGAATGAGGCGCCCGCATCAATAATTGGATTTTTGCCCTCATCCTTCATCCTTGTCGCCAGGTGCAATCTCAAAAGAAATTTCCGCGCACGTTCAGCTTCGAGTACTTCCCGCCCAATACGCCGGAGGGACAGGAGAAACTGCGCGCCACGACCAAGCAACTCGCGCAGCTCAAACCGAAGTTTTTTTCGGTGACGTATGGCGCGGGCGGCTCGACTCGCGAACGCACGCTCGGCACCGTGCTCGACATCCGCGCCATGGGCCACGCCGCGGCGCCACACATCTCATGCGTCGCCTCGACCCGGGACAGCATCCGCGAATGGCTTCAGCGCTACAAAGACCACGGGATCAAGCATATCGTGGCCTTGCGCGGCGACCTGCCTTCCGGGCTCGCTGCGACCGGCGAGTTCCGGTACGCGAACGAACTCGTCGAGTTCATACGCAAGGAATTCAACGACACTTTCCTGATCGAAGTCGCAGCGTATCCCGAGTTCCACCCGCAGGCGAAAAGCGCGCAGGACGATTTGGCCGCGTTCAAGCGCAAGGTCGAGGCCGGCGCCGATTCGGCCATCACGCAATATTTCTACAATGCCGACGCCTACTACCGCTTCATCGACGAATGCGATGCGATGGGCATTAAAATACCGGTCGTGCCAGGCGTCATGCCGATCGGCCGCTTCTCGCAGCTCGCGCGCTTTTCCGACGCATGCGGCGCCGAAATTCCGCGTTGGATCAGGAAAAAACTCGAAGGCTACGGTGACGATACCGCTTCGATTCGCGCGTTCGGTCTCGACGTCGTCACCGCGTTGTGCGACAACCTGCTGCGCCACGGTGCGCCCGGATTGCATTTTTATACGCTGAATCAGGCCGGACTCACCACCACGATCTGGCAGCGCCTGGGGCTCTGACGTGCCGCGCGCGCTGTGGAACGGCACCGTGATCGCCGACAGCGACTGCTGCATCGTCGTCGAGGGCAATCAGTATTTTCCCGCTGATGCGGTCAAGCGCGAATTCCTGCGCGACAGCAGCACGCACACCGTTTGCGGATGGAAAGGCACTGCGAGTTACTACGATGTCGTCGTCAACGGCCAGACCTGCAAGGACGCCGCGTGGTATTACCCGGAACCCAAGGCCGCGGCCAATGACATCAGGGGTTATATCGCGTTCTGGAAAGGCGTGAGGGTTGAGTGATTGAGCGAATAGCAATTGAGCGATTAGGCAATCGCGGCGTTTCGTTGCCGCTCAATCACTGAATCACCCAATCACTTAATCACGGCTTTCTTCCTTTACGCCGCCTGCGCGACGCTCTTTTTCTTTACCTGAGCAGCTTTCGCGTGCATCGCCGCATAAGCGCCGTGCGCCGCGGCTTCCGCGTCGCCGACATGGATCCGCAATCCCATGTCCGACAGCACCGAACCCAGCGCCGACAGGCACAGCATCACGTTGTCGGGGCGGCACGAATAACCCATCAAGCCGAAGCGCCAGATCTTGCCGGCCAACGGTCCGAGGCCCGCGCCGATCTCGAGGCCGAACTCGTTGAGCAAAGTCTTTCTCACGGCGGCTTCGTCAACGCCCGCGGGACACAGCACCGCGTTCATCTGCGGAATCTGGTACTGCTCCTTGACGAGAAACTTGAGCCCCATCGCCTCGAGCCCCGCCTTCAGCGCGAGATGATGCCGCTGGTGGCGCGCCCAGCAATTCTCGAGCCCCTCCTCGCGGATCAGCAGCAGCGCTTCGTGCAGCGCGAACAACGAGTTGGTCGGCGCGGTGTGATGGTAGGTGCGCGTGGTCGCGCCCCAGTAGCCGAGCAGCAGGTTCATGTCCATGAACCAGCTGTGGATCTTGTCCTTGCGCGATTTGACGTCGGCGACGATGCGCTCCGAGAACGATACCGGCGACAGACCGGGCGTGCACGACAGGCATTTCTGGCTCGCCGAGTACACGGCATCTATGCCCCACTCGTCGACCAGCACCGGCGTGCCGCCGAGCGAGGTCACCGCATCGACGATGGCGAGCGCGTCATGCTTGTGCGCAATTTCGACGAGCGTCTTCGCATCCGACTGGCAGCCGGTCGAGGTCTCGGCATGCACGAAAGCCAGAATGCGCGCACCGGGGTTCTTGCGGAACGCGTCTTCGACCTTGTGCGGATCGACCGGCGAGCCCCACTCGTCCTCGACGACGATCGGAGTGCCGCCGCAGCGCTCGATGTTCTCTATCATGCGACCGCCGAACACGCCGTTGCGGCACACGATCACCTTGTCGCCGGGCCGCACCAGGTTCACGAAGCAGAATTCCATGCCGACCGAGCCCGGGCCGGACACCGGGAAAGTCAGCGGATTCTTGGTCTGGTAGACGTAGCGCAGCAGCGTCTTCAGCTCTTCCATCATCTCGACGAAAATCGGGTCGAGGTAGCCGATCGCCGGCTGGCTCATCGTCGTCAGCACGCGCGGGTGGATCTCGGTCGGGCCGGGGCCCATCAGCGTGCGCTGCGGCGGATGAAACGAGTTAATGCGTTTGGCTGGCGCAAAATCATTCATGATGTCATTCCCTGTGAGTGGCGATCCGAACAAACTTTCGCCGTCCGGACGCGACTTCATCCGGAGCGGCTTTCTGGCGGTGGCTTCGTTGAGGACTTCGGCAGCGGCGATCTGGCCCTTGGTGGCGTTCTCGACTTCCATCGCCCAGCGCGCCGGCACGTAACCGGATTTGACCCAGTTATTGACGACTGCGCGGTCGAGGCGGAATTGGCGCGCGACCTCGGCCTGGGTGCCGAAAATCGCGACGAGACGGTCAGCGCAGTTCATGGTTGTTCTCAGAGCGAGAACTTACCATGACAAAATTATTTTGACAACTTGATGTTGATAACTCTGGCTATTTGCCAGCGCCTACTTCGGATCGGCGTAAGTAGTAAATTCTTCTTCTGAATCAATACCCTTGTCCCCATTCTGGCGTCCCGCCCCGGTAGCAGCCACGGCCGCAAAGTCGAACAATTCGCGGTCGAGCAGGTGCGAAGATTGCACATTCTGCAGGCTGCGGAAGATGGATTCGACGCGTCCCGGATAGCGCTTTTCCCACTCGTGCAGCAGTTGTTTGATCTGTTTCCTTTGCAGCGTCGGCTGCGAGCCGCACAGGTCGCACGGCACGATTGGAAACTCGCGCAGCCGCGCGTACTCAGCGAGGTCCTCCTCGTTCACGTACGCAAGCGGCCGGATCACTACATTCGCGCCGTCGTCGGACACGAGCTTGGGCGGCATCGCTTTCAGCTTGCCGCCGAAAAACATATTCAGAAAAAAAGTTTCGAGTATGTCGTCGCGATGATGGCCGAGCGCGATTTTGGTAGCGCCGGTTTCCTTCGCCACCCGATACAACACGCCCCGCCGCAGCCGCGAGCACAGCGAGCACATGGTTTTGCCCTCCGGGATCAGGCGCTTGATTACACTGTAGGTGTCCTGCGCCACGATCCGGTACGGTATGCCGAGCGACGCCAGATATTCGGGCAGCACGTGCTCCGGATAGCCCGGATGGCGCTGGTCGAGATTGACCGCGACGATGCTGAAATCGATGGGCGCGTGCGCGCGCAGGCTGAGCAGGATGTCGAGCAGCCCGTAGCTGTCCTTGCCGCCCGACAGACACACCATCACGCGGTCGCCGGCATGGATCATGTCGAAATCGCCGATCGCTTCGCCGACCTGGCGGCGCAGGCGCTTGGCGAGCTTGTTCGCCTCGTAGAGCTGTTTGGGATTGAGATCGGGCGCGTTCATAGCGTAATGCTCCTGCCGCCGTCGACCGCTATCACCTGGCCGGTGACGTACGGCGCGGCCGTCACCAGAAACTCGACCGCTTGCGCGACATCGTCGGGGTCGCCGACGCGCTTCAATGCGGTCTGGCTGACGATGCGCTGGCGCGAGACTTCATCCGACCAGGTATCGTCCTCGGGCCATACGATGGTCCCCGGCGCGACGCCGTTAACGCGCACCTCGGGCCCGAGCTCGCGCGCGAGCGAGCGCGTCAGCGCCAGCAAGCCGCCCTTGGCAACGGTATAAACAACATAATTCTTCATCGGAAACTCGGCATGGATGTCGACGATATTGACAATGCAGCCGTGGTGCTTGCGCAGCTCGCCAGCCGCCGCCTGCGACAGGAACAACGGCGCCTTGAGATTGGTGCCGATCAGGTCGTCCCACGCCTTCTCGTTAATGTCGCCGATCGCGGTCGCAAAAAAACTCGACGCATTGTTGATCAGGATATCGAGAGTGCCGAACTGCTGGACCGTCATTTTCACCAGGTCCGGCAGGCTTGCGCTGTTGAGCAGATCGGCCTGGATCAACGCGACCGAATCGGCGCGCTGCGTGTTGAGCGCGTGCTGCAGCGCGCGCGCCTCAGCTACAGAGGCGCGATGATGCAGCATCAGATTCGCGCCCTGCGCGTGCAGGCGGCGGCAAATCGCCGCGCCAACGCGCTTCGCGCCGCCGGTGACCAACGCCGTCTTGCCAGTCAGGTTTTCGCTCATGACTCCATCGCCCGGGGAACCTCTTATTTAGTCTCTGCACCAGCCAGAGCTTCCCCTGAATCGGGGATCCGCAAGGGAGCGCCGCCGCCTCGTTCAGGCCTCGCTGTAACGTATTGTCAATTCTAACTTAGAGCCTCTAACATAGTCAGCTTGTTACCCGCCCACCTGTCCCACCTTCCCGCACCTTCCGCCGATGCCGCCGCGCACAGCTGGCGGCTCGGCAAGGTCATTGCCGATGATATCGCGGCCGCCGGCGGCTGGATCAGCTTCGCGCGTTTTATGGAACTCGCGCTGCACGCGCCCGGCCTCGGCTACTACAGCGCCGGCGCCAGCAAGCTCGGCGCCGGCGGCGATTTCATCACCGCGCCCGAGCTGGGCCCGCTGTTCGGCCGCACGCTCGCGCGCCAAGTCGCGCAAGTACTCCGCGAAGGGATTACCGACATCGTCGAACTTGGCGCAGGCAGCGGCAAGCTCGCTCGAGACATACTGCTGGAACTCGCAGTGCTCGACTGCCTGCCGCAGCGCTATCTCATACTCGAAACCAGCGCCGACCTGCGGGAACGCCAGCGCGTGTTCCTGCAGCGCGAGTTGCCGCAGCTTGCGCCGCGCATTGTCTGGCTCGATGCCCTGCCGGCAACCCTCACCGCCCTCGTTATCGGCAACGAATTGCTTGACTCGATGCCGGTGCATCTCATCAAAACACGCGAGCACGGCTGCGACGAACTCGGCGTGACCGCGAACGACGGCAGGTTTGAATGGAGCGCACGACCGGCAACGGGCGCGGTGCTTGCCGCGGCAAATGCACTCAGGCTGAGCCCGGGTTATGTCACTGAAATCCAACTGGTGGCGCACGCTTTTATCCGCATGCTGGCGGCGCGGGTCGCGCGCGGCGTCGTGCTGCTGATCGATTACGGCTTCCCGGCGCGCGAGTACTATCATCCGCAACGAAGCGCGGGCACGTTGATGTGCCACTACCGGCACCATGCTCACACCGATCCGTTGTGCCTGGTCGGGTTGCAGGACGTCACCGCACATGTCGATTTCAGCGCGATCGCCGCCACCGGCGGAGAAGCGGGCCTTGAGCTGCTCGGCTATACCAACCAGGCGCAGTTTCTGATCAATTGCGGCATAACCGATGTGCTGGGCGCGGCGTTGGCTGCCGACGCCGCAGCCTACCCGCCGCTCGCGGCACAGGCGCAAAGGCTGACGAGTCCGGCGGAGATGGGCGAGCTGTTCAAGGTGATTGCGCTGGGGAAAAATTTCTCCACGCCGCTGCTCGGCTTCGCGCGCGGCGACAAGCGCCGCGCGCTCTAGGTTTGCGATGTTGACCGTAAACCACCGGCGCTTGTAAGGTTGGCCTGATGAAACCGGGACCGAGGCTGTTACTGATCGCGGCTTGCACCGCGATCCTCGCGCAAGCCGCTACCGGCGCCGCTGACGATGCAATCGCCATAGCCATCTACCGCTGGGAGCACAGCCCGCATGGCGCGCTGCTCGAGCGCATCTTGCCGCCCGCGGTCGAACCCGAACAATTGCCCGAGCCGCGATCGGAAGGCGCGCGCCTCGCCGTCACCTACTGCGTGCAATGCCATTACCTGCCGAATCCGGCAATGCATAACGCGGCGAAATGGCGGCCGGTCGTCGAGCGCATGGTGTGGCGCATGGAAGGCAAAGGCAACCTCGGCCAGTTGATGCAGGACATGATGGCCGACGTCAAAGCGCCGGGCGCGAACGAGCGGGCCAGACTGTTGCGCTACCTGCAGAAACACGCGCAGCATGAGATCGACCCCAGGAAATATCCCGACCTCAAGTCGCAGTCGGGACAGATATTCAGCATCGCATGCTCGCAATGCCACGTGCTGCCCGACCCCAGACGCCACGCCGCAAATGAATGGCCGCAGGTGGTCGAGCGCATGCAGCGCAACATGACGTGGGCCAATCGCGTCACCGGCGATCCGCTGCTTCGCACCTCGCCCGAACTCGATACCGCGGAGATCATCCGTTTCCTGCAGCGCAACAGCGGCACCCGCTGAAGAGCGTGAGAGGAAAGGCGTGAGGCGGAAAGACTTTCCTGCGCTGTCCGCGCGACTGCCGCATCACCGGCGCGGCGGTGCTCGTGCCGCGGTGTGACGTCCGGCACTGGCCGAGGATCAGGGGCGAGTTCAATCCTGCGGTGAATCAGGCTGAATGTAGAAACGTCGTCTAAAGCAAGGCAGGACGAAAAGGCTTGAAGATAGGCCGGAACATCTCTGTTATCTTGGGAA
>JBGPFE010000039.1:0-35290 GCA_041483135.1 Gammaproteobacteria bacterium
CAACCCTTTGCCCGCCGGCTACTTTACCAGCCTCGAAGGCCAGTTCCAGGCGCAGGAAGAAGCCACGCGCCTGATCGCGCTGCTGTCAATCATGTTGGCGCTGCTGATTTTCATCGTGCTCTACACCCGCTACCGCTCGGCTGCGCTCTCGCTCATCATCATGGGCAACATCCCGCTCGCGCTGGTGGGCAGCGTGGTGGCGCTCGCGATTTCCGGCCAGCCACTGTCGGTTGCCTCGACGATCGGCTTCATCACGGTCGCCGGCATCAGCACGCGCAACGGCATCCTGAAGGTCAGCCATTACATCAACCTGTGCGCGTTCGAGGGCGAAAAATTCGGCAAGGAGATGATCGTACGCGGCTCGCTCGAGCGGTTGACACCGGTGTTCATGACCGCGCTGGTGGCGGCGTTTGCGCTCGTTCCGCTGCTGCTCGCCGCAGACGAGCCAGGCACGGAAATTCTGCATCCGGTGGCAGTGGTGATTTTCGGCGGGCTGGTGAGTTCCACCATCCTCGACACCATCATCACGCCGGTGATGTTCTGGCTGTGGGGCGAAAAACCGGTGCAGCAACTGGTTGGCGAACATGCCCGGCAAGCCTTCTGAGGCGCATCACCGCAACCATCCGCATCAAACACTGAAAGGGAGACTGACTATGAAACCGATCAACGTTATGTTTGCTGCCACGCTGCTGTGCCTCTCGCTTGCTGCCCGCGCTGACGAGGCTACGACCGGCCCGCACGGCGGCCAGCTCAAGCACTCCGGCAAGTACCATATGGAGCTGGTGGTAAAGGACGCCGCGCTCACGGTGTACGTGACTGGCGACAAGGACGCCCAGATCGCGACCAAGGGCGCGACCGGCAGCGCGACTGTGCTCGCCGGCAAAACCACTTCCAGCGTCAAGCTCGAGCCACGCGGCGAAAACGCGCTCGCGGGAAGCGGCGGTTTTCAGCCGGCGCCAGACATGAAGGTAGTGGTTTCAATCACGCTGCCGGGCCAGCCGCCGGTCCAGGCGCGCTTCACGCCGCTCGAGAAACCGAAACCTTCAGCCAAAGCAGCTGCCAAATGAAGATGATTCCAATGAAATGCTTTGTGGTCGCAACCGTGATGGCGCTGGGCATCGCATCGCTTGCCGTCCGCGCGGCCGTCGACGGGGATCAACCCAGGAAATTCGACCAAGAGCCGAAGCGAATGGCGGAGGAAAAATCGTTTGGCAAGGCTGGCGATCCCAAAAAAATCAGCCGCACCGTAACTATTGAAATGAATGACACGATGCATTTCAACCCCGCGAAGCTGACCATCGAGCAGGGCGAAACAATTAGGTTCGTAGTTAAGAACTCCGGCAGGCTCCCGCACGAGATGGTGATCGGCACCACGCAGGAGCTTGAAGAGCATGAACAACTGATGATGTCGTATCCGGGGATGGTGGAACATGAAGGATCCTTTATGGTGCATGTTCACACAGGGAGGACGGGGGAAATCGTGTGGCAATTTAACAAGGTGGGGGAATTCAATTTCGGCTGCGTGATTCCAGGGCATTTTAAGGCAGGGGAGATCGGAAAAATATTTGTGGTTTCGCCTAAATCGTCCGCCCAATAATCGGGCGCCGCACCGGCATCACCCGTTAAGAATCTTTACTGAAGGATAGCGGATTGTGAAATTTCGACGAACCGCACAGGTGTTTGGGATCGTTCTCGCATTACTGAGCGCGGTAGCTGAGGCTGCACCCACTGTCACCGTCTACAAGAGCAGTACATGTGGCTGCTGTGGCAAGTGGATTGAATACTTGCGGACGAACGGCTTTGCTGTCAATGCAGTTGATGTGCCAGACATCAGTGAGTATAAGCAGCGCCTTGGGGTGCCACTGGAACTGGGCTCATGCCATACCGCCGTCGTCGACGGATATTTGATCGAAGGGCATGTTCCGGTACGGGAGATCAAACGCCTGCTGGCCGAACGGCCCAAGGCGAAAGGCCTGGCGGTTCCCTCAATGCCTCCCGGATCGCCCGGAATGGAGGGCCCGCGCAGCATTCCGTATGACGTGTTGTTGTTTCAGGCCGACGGCAAATACACTGTCTATCAAAAATACGGCAAGTAATTTGCCATCAACTTGGAGAGGCAAACATGACTCATATTCGCATCCTGTTCGCGGCATTTCTCCTCGGCTCGGCATTCACTTTGCAGGCAGCCGCTGTCGACGCCCACCACCAGAAAACGCAGTCCCAGCCAGCCGCTACCGCCGCCACCGGGCTAGCCCAAGGCGAAGTCCGCAAGTTCGACAAAGAGACCGGCAAGGTTACGATCAAGCATGGCCCGCTCGCAAACCTTGATATGCCCGCGATGACGATGGTATTTCGAGTCAAAGATCCGGCCATGCTGAATCAATTGAAAGCAGGAGACAAAATTAACTTTGCCGCGGATAAAATCGATGGCGCGTACACCGTGATGCGAGTCGAAACTGTTAAATAGCCAACATGAACCTGATCCAGATATCAGTCATAAAGGACCTCTTCCGCCTCGAAATGGTGCATATGGTTTATTTTCCGCTCGCGCATGGTGCATGGATCGACATACGCGGTAACGATCGAACGCAAAGTTTGCCAAATCAACCCACGACAATTTTCCATCCTCGTTGGCGGTGAGTGCTATTTTACGAGGATTGTGGTAATTATTTACCGTTGCGCGGCAGCTTTCTCCGACACGCAGGTTGTTCGCGGGTTGGGAGAATCCAAGCGATGTCAAGAATGTATCGCAATTATTTAACCATTGAAAACAGGAGCACCTTATGAAATCGAAATCTCTGGCAACACTTACCATGGTCCTCGGCATTGCCCTATCAACTTCGGCGTTTGCCCAACGCCACGACGAGAAACCGCACGGCGAGGGTAAACCGTCCACCGAATCAGTAGACAAGGAGCGGGTTCCCACCGGTTCGGGGCGCCATGACGAAAAACCGCATGGCATGAAGAAGAAGCCGGCGGCGAAGAAAGACGCCGCGAAGGCGGCTGACGACAAGGGCGGCAAGTAGGCGTGATGTGCCTTGCCTCGGTTTGATTCGAGGCAAGGCACCGTTAATCCACGCAGCACGTGGGTACCTTCCGCTTACGCGTGGTGCATGGCACACGGGTCGACGTAGGCGGCAGCGAGCGAGCGCGGAATTTGCCAAATCAACGCACAACAATTGACCTATATCAAATAGCAGGCCGTAGGTGTGACCTATTCTCACACTATGTTTTCGGCACCAAAAATTGTAACAAGAACATCTCCAACTAGGCGTCCACGCGGACAACGCGGATTCGCACGCCTGGTTGTGGTGTTCGCGTCGGCCGCGTTCTTGCTTACCACGACATTTTCCCCGTGCTGCGAAGCGCTTGTTACCTGTTTTGGCGACCAGACGGGAGCGAATGCAGCCGCCGACGCACACCCAGCGCACGATTCCAACGAGGCCCATTTCGGTCATCCAGACCACAGCCCTTATCCGCCTTGCGGCCAAACCGTTAGCGCGTCTCTCGAAAACATTAGCCAAGCAGACATTCTTGCTGCCGAGCACCCAGAGTTTGCGTCGATTACGCTGCAT
Source organism: Gammaproteobacteria bacterium (assembly GCA_041483135.1). GTDB lineage: Bacteria > Pseudomonadota > Gammaproteobacteria > Burkholderiales > SG8-41 > PALSA-1004. Next base: position 3,576 of record JBGPFE010000039.1, read on the forward strand.
CCCACTATTTCTTTGCTTCCCTCCGCGGTCAGCGCCTTCAGTCCAACCGCTTATCTGACTCATCCTCCCGAAGTTCCGCTCTACCTGCGCGACCTGCGCATTCGCGTTTAAGAAATCCACGGCACCCGTTCGGCGAAGAGGCGTTTCGAGCCTTTCTCGCGGCGGGTGCTATCGCGCCGGGATTGCGGTGATGTTGACCGCTATATGGCAGCTTACTCCGACACGCAGATTGTTCGCGGGTTGGGAAAATCCCGGCGATGTTAAGAATCCATCGCAATTATTTAACCGTTGAAACAGGAGCACAACATGAAATCGAAATCGCTTACAGCACTTGCCATGATCCTTGGCATCGCGTTGTCAACTTCGGCGTTCGCCCAAGGCCGCCACGACGAAAAACCGCATGGCATGCCCAAGAACCCGCCAGCCGCTGAATCCAGCGATGGCGACAAGGGTCCCGCCGTGGGCGGTCGCCACGACGAGAAACCGCACGGCATGAAAAAGCCGGCGGTAAAGAAGGACAGCGCGAAGGCCGCTGACGACAAGGGCAGCAAGTAAGCGTGACGTGCCTTGCCTGCGCTTCATTCGAGGCAAGGCACCGTCACTCAACGCGAACCTTGAGCATGTTGCTGACGAAGGTGATAACCCCCATGTTAATTTTTTAAATTTAAAGGAGAAAATCATGAAACGAATTCTTATTGCTATCGCGACATCCGCGCTCATCGGGCTGCCTTTGATAAGCCACGCGGCAGCCGATGCGGCGCAGCGCGACATTATTCAACGTATGCAGGTGCAAAAGCAGAAACTGAATGCGGCCCAGGCTGCGCAAGGAGCCGAGCGTCAGAAGCTGATGTTGGAGCACATGAAGATGATGCAGGAAACCATGGGGAAAATGCAGGCGATGAAACCCCGGGCGGATATGTCGCCGAAGGAAAAGGATGAGTGGATGGCCGAGCATCAAAAACTCATGGAGCAAATGATGGGGCAGATGATGGAAGAGCACCACCTGGTGATGCAGGGGCCGTGCAAGTGATCGGGCATATTAGTTCTGCGAGGACGTAAATGGTCGACTTCATCAAGCACAGTCAACTCGCTTTGAAAGGAGAACAAATCATGTATATGCAAATCTTGCGATGGACCGGAAAATCGGCGGGCCTGGCTGTTGCATTGCTGCTTCTGTCAACGGCTAATTCCCATGCCGTGCCGAGCATGGCGCGGCAGATGGGGATGGAGTGTTCGGGCTGCCACACGGTTTTCCCGGAACTGAATACATTCGGGCGTCAGTTCAAATTGCGCGGATTTACTATGGGCAACGCGCTGGATGACAAGAAGTTCCCGTGGAATCTGCCCCTGTCGGCCGTGGCCGTGGCGTCCCGCAATGCGACGCGCAACACGATAGGAGTAGATCCCGACCTACAGGTGAACGAGGGTCAAACCGTCCTGCAGACCGCCGGCCTCTACTATGCGGGCAGGATCGCCGGCAACTTTGGTGCGCTGGTCCAGTACAACTACGACGGGATCGAACGCAAAACCGCTATTGAAATGGCGGACATCCGCTACGCGAACAACACTACCATTGGTGGCAAGGAGCTGCTCTTCGGCGTCACGGTGAACAACAATCCGACGGTTTCAGACATCTTCAACAGCACTCCGATGTGGGGCTTCCCGCATCTGATGCCCGACAGGGGCATCATGCCGAATGCCGCGACTCTGGTGGACAACTCCCTGTTCGCACAGGTAGGGGGCACGGGTGTATACGGATACTTCAACAACCTCCTCTACGGCGAAGTGGCGGCTTACCGCACGGCCAGCAAAGGCGTGTTCCGGCCATTCAGCAGCGGTGTCGATACAATGAATGCTGTCGATAATTATGCGCCCTATTGGCGTTTTGCCTTGCAACACGAGTCGGGCGCGCATAGCTGGATGCTGGGGACATACGGCATGACCGCCAATGTATTCCCGGACCCGACCATGCCGTTTGGTCCCACCGACCGCTTCAGGGACATCGCGCTCGACGGCCAATACCATTACAACGTCGGCGATCACATTGTTTCCACGCACGCGACCTGGATACGCGAGAAACAGGATTGGAACGCGAGCTTCCCGCTCGGCATGACCTCCAATCCTTCCGCCACGCTGAACACCGCCAGGGCTGACGTGCATTATTTCTACAAGCGCCAGTGGGGCGGCGGGATCCAGTACTTTTCGACTTGGGGCGATGCCGATCCGACCAGATACAACACCGGAGACGCGGTCATGGGCAGCGCTACCGGCAGCCCCAACACCAAGGGCTGGCTGCTCGATCTCAACTATCTGCCCCTGCAGAACATCAAGTTGGGAGCGCGCTACACGCGTTACAGCAATTTCAATGGCGGCAGCTCCAATTACGACGGGATGGGCAGGAACGCTGGCGACAACAACACACTCTTCCTCTACGGATGGTTCCTGTTCTGAGGCGTCAGAAACCGTGAGTGATTGGGAATTCCTGCAAGCGGCGCACAGATCGGGGCGGTATCGAGTGATGGAATTCGGTGCAATGACGCTATTCAAGAGAGTTAACGTAAGGAGAACTGACATGGACAGAAAAGCGGCATTTTCAATTTTCGTTGCAGTTTTTTGTCTGGCCTTATTCGCCACAGACGCGGCGAATGCGCAGCCACCTGCGGGTGCTGGACAGCAAAAGGCAATCAGCCAGCATCACCAGCAACTGCATGAAATGATGAAGGACATGACTCAGGAAATGAGCAAGATGACGGAACAAATGTCGCGAGGCGAGCTCACGGCTGAGCAAAGGAAGCAGATGGCCCAACGAATGGAGCGCATGTCCACCATGATGCGTCGCATGTCAGGGCTGCAAGGCAGGCCGGCCATGAAGGATGCCGACTGGCAAAGGCAAATGGACCAGATGCGTAAGCAAATGGACGAGATGATACGGCAGATGCCAGCCAAGTAGCCTCTTTCAAGCTCGTCTGAAAGGAGCCGAAATCATGCACAAATTAATATTCGCTGCGCTCGTTTTCACCGTAGCAGCCGTGGTGCCGATTGCACGGCTAAACGATAACGGTCGGCTCAGTTGGAATGAAGCCATTGCCGCGCCGGATCTTGCAACGCAAACAAGTAGCGCCGGTGGGGTCACAATCAAGGTTACTCCGAAGAATATGGAGCGCGGCGCAGCAATGTGGGACTTCACCATCGTGCTTGACACGCACAGCGTGAGCCTGAGCGATGACCTCGTGAAATCTTCGCTGCTGCTCGACGGCGCCGGTGGACAGTACACCCCATTCGCGTGGGACGGCGCCCCGCCGGACGGCCACCATCGTCAAGGAGTGCTGCGGTTCAAGCCCATCACGCCGCAGCCGCAGGCAATCGAACTGCAGATCACCCGCCCGGGCGAAACGGCGCCGCGCTCGCTGCGGTGGCAACTTCAGTAACGGAATCGGAGAAAACACATGGACGCAGAATCTATCAAATCACTGGTATCGATCCTGATCTGGGGCGGATTGATCTTCTTCATGATGCGCTTCGGCTGCGGGGCACACATGATGGGCGGCCACGGCCATCATGGCGGGCATGGCGACGCAGGGGGCACGACCGATGGGGAAAGCAAAGATCCGGTATGCGGAATGATGGTCGATCGGCAGAAATCCACCGCCGCCAGCGCGTATCGCGGCAAAACCTATCACTTCTGCTCCGCTTCCTGTCGCGACAAGTTCGAGCAGGCGCCCGAGAAATACATGGGTAGCGCCGCACAGGGAGAACAGCAACAAGGAGGACATCATCATGGGTAGGATTTATTGGCGCGATGTCGGATTGGCGATGGGATCGTTTCTTGCCATCACTTACGTATTCTGTGTCGGCTACGACCTTGCGTTTGGCCAACACATGTACGAGGTATGGCTAAAGCTCTTACCGGGCTTCACGTGGATCACATGGCAGAGCTTCTTCCTCGGTCTTGTTGAAACATTCCTGTATGGCGTCTATTTCGGCCTGGTGTTTGCACCCCTTTACAACTTTTTCCACAATCGATCTGCCGTAGCATGGTTAAAAAACGCACGCCTATCGTAGCGGGAATAGATCAATAAAGGAGGTTAAATCTATGAACCGTCTTAACCCTTGGATCGTTGGATCAGCAGCGGCAATCACGTTTTCGATTCTATCGACGATATGCGCGCTCGCGGTAGTGTTGTTTCCGGACGGCACCGTCGGCTTTTTCAACGCCTGGTTTCATGGTCTCGATCTGACGTTGCTCAAGCCCCCGGGCGGGCGGCCCCTGACGCTGGGACAGTTTTTTTACGGGCTGTTCGGCGTCGCGGTGACGAGCTTCCTAGTTGGCGCCGTGTTCGCCACTGTGTACAACCTGATCCGGCCCCGCGAACAATGATTCCGGCATCCGAGAGCCCGCCGTGAACGATCTAGCCCGCGATAACGGCGTCAAGCGCGTGTGCCGCCACTGCGGCATGCAGATCAGTGGGGCCCTTTATGCGCGTGAGCATGACGGTTACTGTTGCGAAGGCTGTTTCCTCAGCGCACGCACGCAGCGCGCGGTTGCCACCGCAGGTGATGAGGCGCAGCTTGCTCTGGTGGAGGCGCTCACCACCGCTCTTGATGCCCGCGAACATGAAACTGGATTGCACTCGAAACGCGTTGCATGCCATACCCTGGTGCTGGCGAAGCACTTCACCACGGACGCACAGCAACTGCACCAGGTCTATTGGGGCGCGCTGTTGCACGACATCGGCAAAATCGGCATCCCTGATTCCATTCTGCTCAAAGACGGGGCGCTCACCGAAAGCGAATGGCAAATCATGCATACGCACCCTGAAATCGGGCACCGCATCCTGGCGAGCGCGCCGTTCATGAACGAGGCGGCCGAAATCGTACTCAATCATGAAGAGCGCTTCGACGGCAAAGGATATCCGCGCGGGCTGGCGGGCGCTGCAATTCCGCTGTGGGCCCGCCTGTTCGCTGTGATCGACACGCTCGATGCCATTACTTCCGATCGGCCGTATCGCAAGGGGCTCTCGTTCGATGCAGCGTGCGGTGAAATTCTGCGCTCTGCCGGCACGCAATTCGATCCGCTTGCGTTGGACACGTTTGTCGCCGAGGAAACTACATTGCGCAACATGGTAGATCTGAAGTGCGGCACAGCCATACCCCCGGCCGCGCCTGACTTGGCCGGCGCTGCACCGAGTGTGGCGCACCAGGCCTTGATGTAGGAGCAGGAGATCCATGAATGCAGTTTTGTTGACACCCGGCCGATGGGAGCACGAGCACGGCGATCAATGTGGCTGCCGGCTTTTGGCGTCTGCCGTAGGCGCTGACCCATCCACGGTGGATTTCACCTACTGCCGCGCTGTCCTGCAAAAGCGGTGGAGGGTCAGATGCAATCACGGCGGCGGCGTTTCTGCCATCCGCGCGACCCCGGAATTGCCCCTGCACGATCCCCACGACGCGGTCCAGGCGATCCTGGTTGCCAATGCAATATCGCCGGCCGATTGATCAATTGGGATGGAGATCCTTGAAATTCAACATGCATATCCCACGGCAGCGTCCAAACAATCGCAACGCACCTCCTGACAAGGCCATCTCATCTTGGGTCAACGGCGGTCTTGACGCGCCTGCGTCGGTTAGCGATTGCGCGGAAAATAATACGAGTGCCTACCCTGGCCGCGAGAAGCTTAACAATCCTTCCGAAAATTACGGAATTGCAAGAGTCATGAAAAGCTCGCTTGCTTACGGTTGTTTTCCGCTCGAGCGCGTTCGACCGGCAGGCTTGGCCTGGGGCGGTTCTAATCGAGGCAGACGAGACGGAGCAAACGCCGCCGCCGGCCTGCCGCTGGCATTTCACGAATTTGAACGCCAAGGGTGGCAGAACGCGGCTGAGACTTATCAAGACTACTGGGCGGATTTGACTCAACAGTCAGTCGAGCCGATGCTCGATGCGCTCGCGGTAAACTTTGGCAGCGAATTGCTCGATGTTGCCTGTGGCCCCGGTCATGTGGCGGCCGCAGCCGCAAAGCGAGGTGCGCGCGCTGCTGGCGTCGATTTCTCGGACGTGATGATCGGGATCGCGGCGCAGCTCCATCCCATGGCCGAGTTTCGTGAGGGCGATGCGGAACACCTGCCGTTTGCCGCGAATCGTTTTTCTGCGATCGCCATCAATTACGGCATACATCACTTGAACCAACCGATGCGCGCGTTGCGCGAGGCGCGGCGGGTATTGCGGCCGGGCGGGCGGGCGGCATTCACGGTTTGGGCGACGACTGATGTGACCAAGGGCGGTAGTATCGTGTATGACGCGATGAAGCAGCATGGCACGCTGCAAGTGCCGCTGCCACCAGCGCCGCCGTTGTGGCGCCTGGACAAGTGTGCGGATGCGTGCCGCGTGCTGCGTGAAGCGGGTTTCGAAGAGCCAGATGCCGTCCATGTTGCGCAAACGTGGCGCCTTGCCTCAGCCGACGATTTTTTCAGGGCATTCTACGACGGTTCGGTACGCACCAAAGCGCTGCTACGCGCGCAAACTGCGCCGGCACTAACTGCGATACGACGCACTATCAATGCGTCACTGAAATCTTACGAGCACGCGGGGCGTATCGAGATCCCGATGGCGGCAGTGCTCGTTTCTGCGCGAAAACCGAGGGCGGGTTACTGAATGCGTCCCGTCAGGCCACGCTCTACTACACGCGCGACCGCGTCAGGTTGAGAATTAGGCGCAACAACAGCCCATGATAGATATTCTATACGGTGGAGTACGAACGATCAAAGAGTTGGCATCTATAAAATATAAAGATATCGCCCGATTGGATCGGAGGCAGATATCTCCTCGCTTCGAATTCGTAAAGGAATCAAGATGACAAAATTTCTAAGTGTCGCTGCGGTGATTGCTTTGCTAGCCACATCCCCGCTCGCTTTCAGCGACCAGACGACACACTCTGGTGTGGGCACGGTGCGGAGTCTGGATCGGACAAAGGGCGAAGTCACATTGACGCACGGCCAGATTGGCGATCACAACATGTCCGGCATGACGATGGACTTTAAGGTCAGGGACAAACGGCTTTTCGACCGCCTGCAACCCGGTAAACAGGTGGCGTTCGAATTCGTCGCGGAGCGCACACGCAACGTGATTACCTCGGTGACTCCGCTCGCCGACCCGGGCGCCACGCCGACGCCGCGCAATCGGAAGACCGGCCAAGATTGAGGGACGCGAATGATATTAATCGCGCAGTCAGCCAAACGTATTAAACCTTCGCAACCCGGGAACCAAAATGCAGATCATGCATTGATCTGCGACGCCCCTGGGACTTACGTATGGATCCCCTGATAAATACAGGTGCAGTTCCAAATTTTACAACGGCGCTTACCGGGCCGCTGCCTGATCTCGAACGCCGCATTCTGGATGCGATGCTCGCGATCGAGCGCTGGCTGCACGGCCAGTGGGATGAACACGCGACTCCCTTCTATTCGTCGGTCGACCTGCGCAATTGCGGCTTCAAGCTTGCGCCAATCGATACCAACTTGTACCCGGGCGGGTTCAATAATCTCAATTCCGATTTCGATGCGCTCTGCATGCAGGCAACGATCGCTGCGGTTAAAAACAATTGTCCCGACGCGCGCGGGGTTCTGCTGATTCCGGAAAATCACACGCGCAATATGCGTTACATGCAGAACGTGGAGGCGCTGCAAAGGATACTGCGCAATGCCGGTATGCACGTACGCATTGGCAGCCTGATTCCGGATTTAGTTACGCCGACCGATATCGAACTCCCGAACGGCGGCAAACTCAGGCTCGACCCACTCGTGCGCAATGGCAATCGCATTGGCGTCGACGGCTTCGATCCGTGCATGGTGCTGCTCAATAACGACCTGTCGGCAGGCCTGCCCGAAATTCTGCGGAATCTCGAACAGGCTGTGCTGCCGCCGCTCCACGCCGGCTGGTACATGCGCCGCAAATCAAATCACTTTGCCGTATACAAAGACGTCGCCAGCGAATTCGCGCAGTTGATCGGCATCGACCCGTGGTTGATCGATCCCTGTTTTGGGAGCTGCGGCAAGATCAATTTTCACGAGCACACCGGCGAAGAGCGCCTTGCGGACTGCGTGTCGCAAGTCCTCGCCGACATTCGCGCCAAGTACCAGGAATACGGCATCAAGCAGGAACCCTTCGTGATCGTAAAAGCGGATTCCGGCACCTACGGCATGGCTATCATGACGATAAAGGATCCTGCGGAAGTGCGTAACCTTAACCGCAAAGATCGCAAGAAGATGGAGATGAGCAAGGGACACGTTGAAGTTCATGAAGTGCTGGTGCAGGAGGGCGTTTACAGCTTCGAGACCGTCAACGGCGCCGTTGCGGAACCGGTGGTCTACATGATTGACCAGTTCGTGGTGGGCGCTTTCTATCGCGTGTGCGCGGGTCGCGGCCAGGACCAGAACCTGAACGTGCCGGGCTCACAGTTCGTGCAACTCGCGTTCGAAAAGCCGGCCGATTCGCCCAACCGGAACGACGTGGGTTGCCCGCCGAACCGTTTTTATGCCTACGGGGTCATCGCGCGTCTCGCGCTGGTGGCCGCCGCGATCGAACTCGAGCAGATGGAACAGTCGCTCGTGAAAAATTCCGTGGTCCCGCCGGGCGTCGCACCGCACTGATTCCTCGGGATCCCCAGCCATGAAGATCGCTTTTGTCGCCGACCCACTCGACCAATTCAAGATTTACAAAGACTCGACCTACGCAATGATGAGTGAGGCGGCCGAGCGCCGGCACGAAGTCCATGTACTGCAGCAGGAAGACCTGGTCTGGCATAACGGCGTCGTCACCGGCCATGCGCAAAGGCTGCATCTGACCGGTGACAAAGAAATTTGGTACCGCGTCGAAGCGCCGCACGCCACGCCCCTCAGGGAGTTCGACGCGGTGCTGATGCGCAAGGACCCGCCATTCGACATGGAATACGTTTACAGCACTTACCTGCTCGAGCTCGCGCAGGCGCAGGGCGCTCGCGTATACAACGACCCGCGCGCAATCCGCGATTGCAACGAGAAAATAATTATTGCGCACTTTCCGCGGTTTATCGTGCCTTCGCTGGTTACGCACCGCGAAGTGTTGATTCATGAATTTCTCGCCACGCATCGCGATATTATCCTCAAGCCGCTGGACGGCATGGGCGGCACGTCGGTATTCCGCGTTCACCGCAATGACCCGAACTTGAACGTCATTATCGAAACCGTTACGCGCTACGGGCGGCGCACGATCATGGCGCAGCGCTTCATTCCCGAAATCGCCGATGGTGACAAGCGCGTATTGCTGATTGGCGGCAAACCGGTTCCGTATGCGCTGGCGCGTATCCCGAAGCCGGGCGAAACGCGTGGCAATCTCGCCGCGGGTGGCACCGGAGTTGCACGGGAACTAACAAAGCGCGACCGTGAGATTGCAGAAACGCTCGGCCCGCAACTCAGCGCGCAAGGATTGTTGCTGGTGGGGCTCGACGTAATCGGCGATTTCCTGACCGAGGTCAACGTCACCAGCCCTACGTGCTTTCAGGAAATCACCGACCAGACCGGCTTTAATGTCGCCGGCATGATGCTTGATGCCCTGGAGTGTGCAGGCGGCGGGCGCGTAGCGTAGCACGGGCAATGGGTTTCGCCTGTTGTTGGAAAGATGAAATCATTAGACGATTGAAAATGCTTATGCCATGAAAGCCTCTGGACCGCAGTATCGCCCGGCTCGCCCGCGCCGCCCGCCAGCAAGTCTCGAAGCCGCCTTATGTTAACCGGCGTAACGCATCAGCCGCTGGATGGCGCCGCCTTCTATTGGCTCGTTACGGCGATGTTTTCGGTAACCCTGGGCTATGGCGTTCTCCTGCCAGTGTTGCCTTTCCTGCTCGAACGCCTGTTGAATGATCCCAATGAGGCAGCTATTTCTTACCATACGGGCTTGCTCATGGGCACATTCATGTTCGCGCTTTTTGTGTTCGCGCCGCTGTGGGGCTTTGTGTCGGACCGTATCGGCCGCCGCACCGTAATCATGGTCGGGCTCGGCGGACACATATTGTCGCTTGCCCTGTTCGCCCTTGTGCAAAGCTTGTGGCTTGCCTATTTCGTGCGAGCGCTTTCCGGCATGTTTTTATCTGCGGTGCTGCCAGTGGCACAAGCCTATGTTAGTGAAACCAGTTCGGAAAAAACTCTCGGACGCCGTCTCGCCTGGACTAGCGCGGCGAGTCTGTCCGGCTCTGTCGTGGGGCCTGCTTTGAGCGGCGGAATCTATGCGGCGGGTGGAGCGCTTGATTGGGGCGGCCTCACAGGCGGCGACCTGAACGCGCTGCCGCTCTTCGTCGCCGCACTATTTGGTTTGCCTGTGCTGTTTGGCATCATGACGACGCTACCCGTTCGCACCTCGCCCGTTCATCTGCACGAAAGCAAAGGGCAGGTGCCGCACGGCCGACAAGGGTGGCAACTGTTTGCTCTCCTGACCTTGAATCTGATCGTCATGTTTGGGCATGGCGGTTTTGAAGTTGGCATTACGTTAAACGGACGCCTGGCCCTTAATCAGACTCCGGCCCATATCGGACTGATGTTCGCCATGTGCAGCGTCGTGATGATTCTGGTGCAGACGGCAGTGTATATGTGGCCAGGGTTTTTAAGGCGGTTTCAGGGGACTTACATCGTAGTGCCGGCGCTTACCGCGATGGGTCTTGGTTTTCTTTTTCTGCCCGGCGCGGGAGACGGACTTCTGATGTCGATCCTGGTCGCGCTGATCGCCGGGGGCGTCGGCATGTGGTCGGCCGCTTCGAACACTTTCTTGGCGCGCGACACGCGTAAAAATCTCGGCATGGCCTTGGGTCTGCAGACCGCCGCTGCGAGTGTGGGCCAGGGGTTCGGGTCTGTCGCTGGCGGCTCGCTCTACGCAGTCCTTACAGGTTCATCGTTTCTCGTGATGGCTGCGTTAATGCTCACCGGGGCGCTGTTCGGCTTTCTCTGGAACAGGTTTGAGACCCGATGATGTTTGACATTGCGCATATCAAAGGCGTCAGCTTGTGATCTTGGCGCAGCAACTGGCCATAAAAGCATTCTGTGCGGTGGCGTACGGACGGTGAAAAAGTTTGCATCTATAAGAGATATTCCCGCAATTGGTCATGCGGAATTGGCGAATGAGCACTATGGCCGGCGGCGTAACCGGAGAACGGCGTTGCAATTCACAGCTACTGCGCCGGCCATCTACGGGGCGAATCGAGCTTCAAATTTAACCTCTCAAAGGAAACTCATATCATGGACACCACAACCAGGACAGCCCTTGTCATCGCGTTTGTCGTAGTAGCCCTGCTGTTGCTGCTCTTCGGCGGCGGAATGGCGACCGGGACAATCATGAGCGGCGGGATGATGGGGAGCGGAAGCATGGGCGGAATCAGCTGGATGTGGCTGCCTACTTTGCTCGTCGTCGCACTCGGCATCGCGCTTTTCTCGGTCATCGGCGGAAAGAAGTAAGGCAATCAGCCGAATCACTGGTAGCCACGGCGACGCAGGCGGTCGTGGATGTATTGCCTGGTGCTCACGGCAAGCCTTGGCTACCAGCAGTCGCCCATTACAGCCATTTAAATTTATTCATCCCTGAAGGAAAGACCGCAATGAAAACCTCAATACTGATTTCTGCAATCGTTGCCTGCGTCCTGTCGGCGCATGTCGTATCAGCGCAGGAAAAATCCGCGCCCGCCAAGCCGGCGATGAGCATGGACGTGGACAAACAAATGCCCCGCATGCAGGAGAACATGAAAAGAATGCAGGGACAAATGGACAAAATCCGCAAGACGACGGATTCGAAGGAACGCCAGAAGCTGATGCAGGAGCACATGCAGGCCATGCAGGAAAACATGCAGACGATGCATGGCATGGGCGGCCCGATGATGACGGGCAGCGGCCAGCGCGGCGGCATGGCAATGGGCGATCATAAAGACCACAAAGACATGGCGGGTGGCGACATGATGCAGCAACACACCATGATGGAAAAACGCATGGACATGATGCAGATGATGATGGAGCAGATGATGCAGCACGATCAGGCAATGGAGTCGATGCCCGCCAAATAACTGCGAATTTTGATGAAATCGCAGGACGCAACCTGTAGTTCCGTCACTTAAAAGGAGTCGATTCATGTACGGATTCAGCGCTCAGCTAAAGGTTCCGTTCGATGCCGCCGTCGCGAAAGTCACCGAGGCATTGAAACAGGAAGGATTCGGCGTGCTCACCGATATCGACGTCAAGGCGACGCTGAAAGCCAAGCTCAATATCGAACGCCGGCCGTATCGCATACTCGGCGCGTGCAACCCCCCGCTTGCCCACCGCGCGATCGAGGCTGACCCCGACATCGGCTTGCTGCTGCCGTGCAACGTGGTGGTGCGCGAAGAAGGAGATGGAACCATCACGGTTGCATTCATGGATCCCGAGGCTGTGTTGCGGTTGGTCGACAAGCCGGAAGTGCATGCCCTTGGCAAGGAAGTGCGGGCACTTCTGCAGCGGGTCTGCGCGAGCCTCAAGGTGTGACGCCGGAACAGGACGCAGGCGTACGGCATTCAGGGACGCGAGACACCGGGACCAAAAGCGGATAACACGACATCCGAATGGGTAAACGCAGATGAGCGCAACCCGAGTTGCTGCGAAGACCGGCGTTAGTCCGCATGCCCAACGCACCATGGCAACGCGCGACGTTATGGCGCGTGCAGGGCTCTGGTCGGCGCTCGCCTTCGTTTTGAATCTGACTTGGGAAATCACGCAGGTCAGGCTTTATACGATCTGGGCAGAGGCGGATCGGTTGAGTGTCGCCTGGTCATTGTTTCACTGCTCCGTAGGTGACGTCATGATTGCGCTCGCGATGTTCGCGTTGGCCGGCATTGTGCTCCGGCGCGCGGACTGGCCGCCGTCGCGTCCATGGACAGGCGGCGTCATTGTCGTGATCGGCGCGATGGCATTTACCGTATGGAGCGAGTGGTACAACGTCTATCGCGCCGGCAACTGGGGCTATACGGCGAGTATGCCGATGATTTTCGGGATTGGTCTTTCCCCGCTGTTGCAGTGGCTGATCTTGCCGCCGGTCATGGTGGGCGTATATCGAAAGCTGGGATCCGCGCTGTTCGGCAGGCACAGCTTGCGGAGCCCGATTCAAGCACACGATTCTAAGAGGGGCCAGCCATGAAGGCAGACGTGAACCATACGCACCAGGCGCACGACCACGATCATCCGCACGCGGGAGCCACGCCTCCCGGCGATGCATCGGCAGCGAGCGGCACCCGCTACACCTGTCCGATGCACCCGGAGATCGTGCGTGACGCGCCAGGCAGTTGCCCGAAGTGCGGCATGACGCTAATACCGATACTCGAAGCCGTTCCGCCTGCCGTCGAATACACGTGCCCGATGCATCCGGAGGTTCGCAGCCCGCAGCCCGGCAGTTGTCCCAAATGCGGGATGGCGCTGGTGCCGGTCGCAGGCACCGGGGAAACCGACGATTCTGAATTGCGTGACCTCAAGCGCCGACTATGGATCGGGGTCGCGCTGTCAATCCCGCTCGTGGTGCTGGCGATGTCGCCGATGATCGGCATCCATGATCTGTTCGGCCTTCAGCCCCGGCCACGCGGCTGGATCGAGTTTGTGCTGGGCACGCCGGTCGTGCTGTGGGTCGGGTGGCCGATTCTGCGCAAGTTCTGGTTATCGCTCGCGCATCGCTCGCTCAATATGTACACGTTGATCGGGCTGGGGGTGGGGCTTGCCTATGTGTTCAGCCTCGCTGCAGTGCTAATGCCCGGCTTGTTCCCGCCGGAGTTCCGCGAACACGACGGCGCGGTAGGCACTTATTTCGAGGCGGCTGCGGTGATCGTGACGCTGGTAATACTGGGCGACTTCCTGCAATTGCGGGCGATGGGCCAGACCAGCCAGGCGATTCAACAATTGCTGAAGCTCGCGCCCAACCTCGCCTGGCGTTTGCGCGACGATGGCGTCGAAGAACAGGTACCGCTCGAGACGGTGGCAGTTGGCAATCGGTTGCGCGTGAAGCCTGGCGATAAAGTGCCGGTGGACGGGACGGTGCTCGAGGGCACGAGTAGAGTGGACGAATCCATGATCACCGGCGAGCCCGTGCCGGTGGCCAAGGCTGCGGGCGATAAGGTCACCGGCGCAACCGTGAACGGCAATGGCTCGTTGCTTATCCGCGCCGAGCGCGTGGGTGCGGACACGCTGCTGGCGCGTATCGTGCACATGGTGGCGGAAGCGCAGCGCACGCGCGCGCCGATTCAGCGGCTCGCCGACATCATCGCCGCGTACTTTGTCCAGATCGTGGTGGCCATCGCCATCGTGACGGCAATCGCGTGGTGGTTCGCCGGTCCGGAGCCGCGATTCGCGTACGCGTTTCTCAACGCGGTTGCCGTGTTGATCATCGCCTGTCCCTGCGCCGTCGGTCTTGCCACGCCCATCTCGATGACTGTTGCCATGGGGCAAGGCGCGCGCGCCGGCATACTCTTTCGCAACGCCGAAGCCATCGAACGCATGCGCGACATCGACACGGTGGTGGTGGACAAGACCGGCACGCTGACGCTGGGCCATCCCGCGCTGACCGATTTTATTGCCGAGGGCATTGCAGAAAATGAAGCGCTCGCGCTGATGGCGGGCGTGGAACAGCTTTCCGAGCACCCGATCGGGCTCGCGATTGTCGAGGGCGCCAAAGCGCGCGGCCTGACACCGCGGACTGCCGGCGCATTCGATGCGGTCAACGGCCTTGGCGTGCAAGCCGACATCGATGGCAAGCGCGTGCTCGTAGGCAGCCGCAACTTTCTCGCGCAGCGCGGCATTGATACCCAGCCATGGGAAGCGCGCGCGGAAGCATGGCGTGCGAATGCCAAGACGGTAGTGTTCTTCGCTGTGAACAATATCGCCGCTGGGATAGCTGCCGTGTCCGATCCGATCAAGGAAAGCACCCATGACGCGATTACGGCGCTCAAACGCACGGGCATACGCATCGTGATGCTCACCGGCGATTCGCGCAGTACGGCTGAAGCCGTCGCCCGGCAACTCGGCATCGACGAGGCGCTCGCCGAAGTGCTGCCCGAGGACAAGGCAAAGCACGTGAAGCAGCTGCAGGCGGCGGGACGCAAGGTCGCGATGGCAGGCGACGGCATCAACGATGCGCCGGCGCTCGCGCAGGCCGATGTCGGCATCGCCATGGGCACCGGTACCGACGTGGCGATGGAAAGCGCAGGCATCACGCTGGTGAAGGGCGATCTGCGCGGCATCGCGCGTGCAGCGGTGCTGTCGCGCGCCACGATGCGCAACATCCGCCAGAACCTCGCTTTTGCGTTCGGCTACAACGCGCTCGGCATTCCCGTTGCAGCTGGTGTGCTTTACCCGGCGTTTGGCTTGCTGCTATCACCGATTTTTGCCGGCGCCGCCATGGCGCTGAGTTCAGTTTCCGTGGTCACCAACGCATTGCGGCTTAACCGCGTCAAGCTATAAACCGGGTGCGCCCATTTCATCATGACATATCACTACGCCTGGCTGATCTGGTCGAGTGCATTCCTGCTGCCTTGGCTCCTGCTCTACGTGTTATTCCCGCAACACCGTGCCGCGATGTGGTGGGCGAGCGTTTTCATGGCGCCGTTCGGGCTGACCGAACCATTGTTCGTGCCCGCATACTGGAATCCGCCGAGCCTGTTCGAATTGGCGCAAAGAACCGGCTTCGATATCGAGAGCATTATTTTCAGCTTTGCGATCGGCGGCATCGGCGCTGTGCTCTACAACATCATCATGCAGAAACGCCTGGAGCCGCTCGGTCCCGGGGAGCACCATCAAAAGCGGCATCGCTGGCATCGCTGGGCCCTCGCGGCTCCGTTCGTGCTGTTCCCGGTCCTGTATTTCCTGCCGTGGAATTCGATCTACGCCGGCATTGCGGCAATGATCGCGGGAGCGATTGCCGCCGTGTTGTGCCGGCCCGATCTGAAACTCAACACGCTGGTCGGCGGAATATTGTTCCTCGCGCTCTACACGGTTTTCCTGCTGGGACTCAAATGGTCGGCGCCGGGTTACATCGAACAGGTCTGGAATCTCGAGGCGCTGAGCGGCGTGCTCGTTTACGGCTTGCCGCTGGAGGAGCTGTTATTCGGATTTTCGTTTGGTCTCGTCTGGACGGGAATATATGAACACTTCACGTGGAAACGCAGTGTCGCCGGCTAGTTATCGCCGGGCTTTTGCAATCACCGCCAGAAAACTGGTCTTCGCCGTCGCGGCGCTCGCCTTGCTCGGGCTGACGTTTGGCGTGGTGCGGGCCGCGGGCGTCAATCCCGATCAGCCGATCCGGCTCGACGGCATGGAGCTTTTCTTCGGCATAGTTCCTGCCGAGATCCTGCGCGGCCATGGTACTGGTCACGATGTATGTGCTGCTTGCGCATCGCGAAGAACGCGACGCGCTGGCCGAATACGGCGAACAATACCGACGTTACATGGCCGAGACGCCGGCATTTTTCCCCGAACTCGGAAGCGCGCCGCAAAGCCTGCCCTGAGTTGCCGACCGGCAACGAAACGCCAAACCATCGCGTACGCCCTGGCTGCGCGCTAAAGATCGGTTATGGCTGGTTCTAGAAATCTCCCCAGAGCGTGTTGATTGCGGCCAGCGTCGCCAGCGCCGCGGTCTCGGTGCGCAGTACGCGCGGCCCGAGGCGCAATGCGGTAAAGCCGCGCTGCTGCGCGAGATCGGCCTCGCCCGCGGTAAAGCCGCCTTCGGGCCCTGCCAGCAGCGT
This sequence comes from Gammaproteobacteria bacterium, assembly GCA_041483135.1. GTDB lineage: Bacteria > Pseudomonadota > Gammaproteobacteria > Burkholderiales > SG8-41 > PALSA-1004. Next base: position 20,336 of record JBGPFE010000039.1, read on the forward strand.
CACCGCCGTGGGACGCGGCAAATCGGCAAGACGCGCGGCCGCTCGCGGTGAAAGCAAAATGCGTAATTCATCGGCGCGCGGCGCAGGCAGGGCTCCGAGCCAATCGATAACGGGTTGTGGCGCCGAGAGCGCGGGTATGACGTTGCGGCCGCATTGCTCGCATGCGGAGACCATCACCTGACGCCAATGTTCGACGCGTTTCACTGCGCGCTCGGCGTCGAGCCGCACGATGCTGCGCTCGCTGTAGAGCGGCTGCACGCCTGCAACGCCAAGTTCGACCGCTTTCTGCAGCGTGAGATCCATCCGCTCGCCGCTCGAGATCGCCTGCGCCAATATGCAGACGAGCGGCGATTCGCGCTCGACCGCGCTGCCGGCGGCAACCTTGACGCTGGCGCCGGTCTTGTCAATGCGGGTAATGGCGGCGGTGAATTCGATGCCGCCGTTGAATACGATGACGACATCGCCGACCGCGGCGCGCAGCACGCGCGACAGGTGGTGTGCCGCTGCAGCCGGCAACGGCACCACGGCGCCCGGCGCCACCGCGCCCGGCACATGGATGCGCGTGAGATTGCCATGGGCACGCCGCATATGCCGATTATGCCACAGCGTTTTCCGCGAGCCGGCGTTTTACGCGCAACGCAAACAGGACTAGAATCGCGTTCTTTCGCGTGCGCCCCGAAAGGCGGCTGGTTTGAAAATCATCATACTCGGCGCAGGCCAGGTTGGATCTTCGGTAGCCGAGAGCCTGTGTTCCGAGGCCAATGACATCACCATAGTCGATACCGATCCCGCGCGCCTGAAGCAGCTGCAAGACCGCCTTGACCTGCGCACCGTCGTCGGCAACGCCGCGCACCCGTCGGTGCTAAAGCAGGCGGGCGCGGAGGATGCCGACCTGATTTTCGCCGTCACGCGCAGCGATGAAACCAACCTGGTTGCGTGCAAGCTCGCAGCAACGCTGTACAACACGCCGACCCGTATCGCCCGCATCCGCGCCACCGACTATCTTTCACACCAGGAAATATTCAGCAACGCGAGCTTCGCCGTCGATTTTGCAATCTGCCCGGAGCAGATCATCACCGACTACATTGTCAAGCTGATCGAGTTTCCGGAAGCGCTGCAGGTGCTCGAGTTCGCCGGCGGCATGGTGAGCCTGGTTGCGGTGCGTGCTATCCACGGCGGACCGATGGTCGGGCACGAATTGCAGGAAATCCGGCGCCACATGCCTAACGTCGAGACGCGTGTCGCTGCGATCTTCCGCCAGGACGCTCCGATCATACCGGAAGGCCACACCGTAATCGAAGCCGGCGACGAGGTATTCTTTATCGCCGCCACCGAACACATTCGCGGCGTAATGCGCGAACTGCGGCGCATGGACAAGCCGATCCGGCGCGTGATGATCGGCGGGGGCGGCAATATCGGCCGCCGGCTGGCCAAGGCCCTCGAAAAAAATTACGAAGTCAAAATAATCGAGTACAGCAAGCCTGGCGCCGAAGCGCTGGCGGGCGAGCTCAACCGCGGGCTGGTGCTGTCAGGCGACGTCACGGACGAAGAATTGCTCGAGCAGGAAAATATTCATGACGTCGACATGTTCTGCGCGGTTACCAACGACGATGAAAACAACATCATGTCGGCGCTGCTCGCGAAACGCATGGGCGCGCGCAAGGTGGTGGCGTTGATCAACCGCAGCTCCTATGTGAACCTGCTTCAGTCCGGCCAGATCGATATCGCGATTTCGCCTGCGCAGGCGACGATCGGCAAATTGCTGGCGCGCGTGCGGCGTGGCGATTGCGTTGCGGTACACAGCTTGCGGCGCGGCGCGGCCGAGGCGCTCGAGCTGATCTCTCACGGCGACTATAAGTCGTCGCGGGTGGTCGGTCGCCGCGTCGACGAAATCAGTCTGCCGAAGGGCACCACCATCGGTGCCATCGTGCGGCGGCTCGAGCACCCTGCGACAGAGCCCAGCGACAACACGGTCGCGGCCGAGCGCAACACGCGAGTGGTAATCGCTCACCACGACACCGTGATCGAGCCGAATGACCACGTCATCGTGTTTGTGGTCAACAAACACATGGTGTCAAAAATCGAAAAGCTGTTCCAGGTCGACGCCGGGTATCTCTAAATGCCTCAAATGCTGGCGGTGGCCCATGTGCTCGGGCTGATGGCGATGTTGTTGAGCACCACTTATCTGCTGCCGATCATCACCTCCCTGATTTTTGGCGACGGCGCACTGGTGGCGTTCGTTTCCTCGATGGCCATCAATTTCGTGTTCGGTTTCCTTGCTTGGCTGGCCACGCGGCGTTTTAAAGCCGAACTCCGGCCGCGCGACGGTTTCCTTTTGGTGTCCCTGGCATGGTCGGGCGGCGCGGCGTTCGCCACGCTTCCGCTGATGCTGGCCATTCACGGTCTCTCATTTACCGATGCCTATTTCGAGACCATGTCCGGCCTCACAACAACCGGGGCTACGGTGTTGATCGGACTCGACACTCTTCCCGAGTCGATCAACCTGTGGCGGCACTTGCTCACCTGGCTCGGCGGGATGGGCATCATCGTGCTCGCAGTCGCGATCCTGCCGATGCTGGGCGTCGGTGGCATGCAGGTCTACAAGGCTGAAACGCCTGGCCCGATCAAGGACAACAAGCTCACGCCACGCATTACAGAAACCGCGAAAAATCTTTGGCTCGTATATTTCGGCATTACCGCCGCGTGCATCGTTGCATTAAACCTTGCAGGCATGAGCTGGTTCGATGCGGTATGCCATGCGTTCTCCGCGATGTCTCTGGGCGGATTCTCGACCTACGACTCAAGCATTGGTCATTTCGATTCGGTTGCGATCGAGGTCGTCCTCATTTTCTTCATGCTGGTGGCGGCGATGAACTTTGTCACCCATTTTCTGGCATGGCATGAAAAAAACCTCGCCGCGTACCGCCGCGACACTGAAGCCAAAAGCATGCTCGGGTTGGTGCTTGGGAGCTGTGTCATGGTGGCGCTGTATGTTTGGGACGCCGGGACCTATGGCAGCTTCTGGACTGCGCTGCGACATGTGAGTTTCAACCTGGTTTCGATCGCGACTGACTGCGGATTCGTAAGCGTGGACTATGACAAGTGGCCGATCTTCGCCCCGATGTGGATGCTGTTCCTGAGTTGCATAGCGGTAAGTTCGGGCTCGACCGGCGGCGGTATCAAGATGATCCGGACTCTGATCATCGCGCGTCAGAGCATGCGCGAAATGCTGTTTTTGATACATCCCAACATCGTCAATCCGATGAAAATCGGCGGCAACGTGATACCGAACAAAGTGGTGCTCGCGGTGCTTGGCTTTATTTTTGTCTATTTCATCAGCGTCGTTACGCTGACGTTTGCGCTGATGGCAAGCGGGCTCGACTTCATTTCGTCCTTGAGCGGCGTAATCGCGTGCATCAACAATGCAGGCCCGGGATTAAACGTCGTGGGGCCGGCGACCAACTACGCTGCACTGTCGGATTTTCAGACCTGGGTCTGCACGCTGGCGATGTTCCTCGGCCGCATCGAGATCTTCAGCCTGCTGATCCTGTTCACGCCCGCATTCTGGCGCAGGTAACTCCGCCCACCGTGACCGGCTTGACGCACCTCTCAGCGCGGCGCCGTCACGGCAGCACGAAGCGCGCTTGGGCCAGGCCTGGGATCCCGTAATACACGCGGGATTTCAGTAGTTAACCAGCCCGCCACGCGGGCGCCGTCCAAGCGAAACAATTGTGAAGGGGCGGCGGCGCGTTTACAATACAGGCTGTCCAGTTGTCCAGCGCGAGGCCGGCAGGAATCGACGCCCCAAAATGCAATCGGTGAACCTCACGCACCACTTCCTGATCGCCATGCCCGCCATGGCCGATCCGCATTTTTCCAAAACCCTGACCTATATCTGCGAGCACAACGAGCAGGGCGCGCTCGGCCTGGTGGTCAACCGCCCGCTTGACATGATGCTGACCAAGCTGCTCGAGCAGGTCAGCATACCTGTTTCAGCCGAGCAGTGCGGGGCAATCCCGATCCACTTTGGCGGCCCGGTGCAAACTGACCGCGGTTTTGTGCTGCACGAGCCGGTTGGCAAATGGCAGTCCACGCTGACAGTGAGTTCTGAAATCGGCCTCACCACGTCCAAAGACATCCTGCAGGCGGTAGCATGCGGCAAAGGTCCGCGCCAGATGCTGATCACGCTCGGTTACGCCGGCTGGGCGCCGGGCCAGCTCGAGTACGAACTCGCGCAGAACGCCTGGCTTACCGTCGCGGCGCGCGACGACGTCATTTTCGAATTGCCGGCCGAGCAGCGGCTGGCCATGGCGATGGAAATGCTCGGCGTCAACTACGCCAGCCTGTCGGAGCACGCCGGACATGCATGATGCAGTTTCGAGTTAAGGGGTTTCGAGTTTAAAGTTGAAAATCCGAAAACCATGACCCAAACAACCCGAAACTTTAAACTTGAAACCCGACACTCCGGAACCGGAACGGTTCTGGCATTCGACTTCGGTGCCAAGCGCATCGGCGCGGCGGTGGGAGATACGGCGGTCGGGATTGCGCATCCGCTGGCGACACTCGAGGCCGCGGACAAGCCGCGGCGTTATGCCGCAATCGCAGCGCTGGTCCTGGAATGGCACCCGGTGCGGTTGGTGGTCGGGTTGCCCGCTCATCTCGACGGCGCCGAGCATGAGTTGTCGCGCCTCGCGCGCAAATTCGCGCGCGAGCTCGGCACGCGCTTCGGATTGCCGGTCGAACTCGTCGACGAGCGCCTGACCTCGGCCGCGGCCGAGACGAGCCTCGCGGAAGCCGGCGTTGCCGCACGCAAGCGCAAGCCGCTGCTCGACCGGGTCGCGGCGCAACACATTTTGCAGTCTTACTTCGATACCACGGCACGCGACGCGCGGGCAATCGGGACGAAACCATGACCGTAATCGCGCTGCCTGACGCCGAAAAGCTGCTTGCCGCGCTCACCGCGCAGATGCGTCCGCACGTCTCGGCGCAGACCGGCTTGATCGGCATCGTTACCGGCGGCGCGTGGCTTGCCGAGCGGCTGCATTCCGCGCTCAAACTCAAGGTGCCGTTCGGGACGCTCGATGTTTCGTTTTACCGCGATGACTTCCAGCGCAAGGGGCTCAAGCACAAGGTCATGCCCTCCGAAATTCCGTTCGAGGTCGAGGGCCGCGACCTGATTCTGATCGACGACGTGCTCTACACGGGGCGCACGATACGCGCGGCAATGAACGAGCTGTTCGACTACGGCCGGCCGGCGAGCATACGGCTGGCGGCACTCGTCGACCGCGGCGGCCGCGAGCTGCCGATTGCTGCGCAATTCACGGGCACCACGCTTGAAGTGCCGGCGCAATACAGCATCGATCTGGAACAGGACAAAGGCGGCAGATTGCAACTGGTGCTGCAGCCGAAGAAATAAAACAGGACGCGCGCGATGTTTCTCAACTCCAACCCGCAGCTCAACAAGAACGGCGAACTGCATCACTTGCTGTCGATCGAAGGGCTGCCCGTTGAGATCCTGCGCCAGATCCTCGACACCGCGCAGTCGTTTGTCGGCGTGACGCAACGCGAAGTCAAAAAAGTGCCGCTGCTGCGCGGCAAGGCGATTTTTAACCTGTTCTTCGAGCCCTCGACGCGCACGCGCACCACGTTCGAAATCGCGGCCAAGCGGCTGTCGGCTGATGTCATCAATCTCGCGATCAACATTTCGTCGCAATCCAAAGGCGAGTCCGTGCTCGATACCGTCGCCAATCTGGCGGCGATGCAGGCCGACATGTTTATCGTGCGCCACGGGCAAAGCGGCGCGCCGTACCTGATCGCACGCCATGTCGGCGAGGACATACACGTCATCAATGCCGGCGACGGCCGTCACGCGCACCCGACGCAGGGACTGCTCGACATGTTCACCATCCGCCATTACAAGCAGGACTTCACCAGGCTGCGCGTGGCGATCGTCGGTGACATCCTGCACTCACGCGTGGCGCGTTCGCAGATCCACGCGCTGACGACGCTCGGCGTGCCGGAACTGCGCGTGATCGGCCCCAAGACACTGCTGCCGTCCAATGTCGACAATCTCGGCGTGCACGTTTATCACGACATGGCGAAAGGACTTAAAGACGTCGACGTGGTAATGATGCTGCGGCTGCAGAACGAGCGCATGCAGGGCTCGTTCCTGCCGTCGCCGCAGGAATTTTTCAAATTTTACGGCTTGACCGCCGACAAGCTCGCGCTCGCCAGGCCCGACGCGATCGTGCTGCATCCGGGGCCGATGAACCGCGGCGTCGAAATCGATTCCGACGTCGCCGACGGCAGCCAGTCGGTGATTCTCCCGCAGGTCACTTTCGGTATCGCGATCCGCATGGCGGTGATGAGCATACTGGCGGGGAATTGATGAGCGGTCAGCACTCAGCTGTCAGCCAAACCCCGCCTCAAGCTGAATGCTGAATGCTGATCGCTGAAAGCTAACGAATGAAGATACACATCAAAAACGGCCGGCTGATCGATCCGGCGAGCGGCACCGACGCGAAGCAGGACGTGTTCGTCGCCGCCGGCATGATCGTCGGGATCGGCACTGCGCCGAACGGCTTCACCGCCAACCGCATCATCGACGCCAGCGGCCTCGTGGTATGCCCGGGGCTGGTCGATCTCGCGGTGCGCCTGCGCGAACCGGGATTCGAGTACATGGCCACGCTCGAATCGGAAATGGACGCGGCAGCAGCAGGTGGCGTCACCAGCCTTGCCTGCCCGCCCGACACCGACCCGCCGCTCGACGAACCGGGGCTGGTCGAAATGCTCAAATTCCGCGCCAGGAATCTCAATCAGGCGCATGTCTATCCGGTCGGCGCGCTGACGCTCGGGCTCAAGGGCACGCATCTGACCGAGATGGCGGAACTCACTGATGCCGGCTGCGTGGCGTTCTCGCATGCGGACGCACCGCTTACCGACACGCAACTGCTGCTGCGCGCGTTGCAATATGCAGCAACTTTCGATTTTCCGGTATGGCTGCGGCCGCAGGACGCGGACCTCGCGCGCGGCGGCGTCGCGCACGACGGCCAGGTTGCGACGCGGCTCGGGCTCGCGGCGATCCCGGTGTGCGCCGAGACGGTTGCGCTATCGACGATCCTGCTGCTTGCGCGCGAGACCGGCGCACGCATCCACCTGTGCCGGCTGTCGAGCGCCGAAGGCGTCGACATGGCTCGGCAGGCCAAGCAGATCGGCCTCCGCGTCACATGCGATATCGCAATCCATCACGCCCATTTGTCCGAGATGGACATCGGTTATTTCGACCCTAACTGCAACCTGACGCCGCCGCTGCGAAGCCAGCGCGATCGCGATGCGCTGCGGGCCGCACTGGCCGATGGCACGGCTGATGCGTTGTGCTCCGATCACACGCCGGTCGACGAAGACGCCAAGCAATTGCCGTTCGGCGAGGCGGAAACCGGCGCCACCGGCGTCGAGCTGTTGCTGCCGCTCACGTTGAAATGGAGCGAGGAATCCAGGCTGTCGCTCGCGCAGGGGCTCGCGCGCATCACTTCGGATCCGGCGCGCGTCCTCGGCATCGAGGCCGGCAACCTCGCGCGAGGCGCGAGCGCCGATATCTGCGTGTTCGACCCTCAGCGCTACTGGAAAGTCGAGGCGAAAGCGCTCAAAAGCCAGGGCAAGAACACGCCGTTTATCGGTCTCGAAGTTAAAGGCAAAGTGCGCTTTACGCTGGTCGAAGGCCAGGTCGTTTACGAAGGCTAGCTGTCAGCGGTCAGCTATCAGCGGTCAGCCAAAAACTTTCGAATCGCCACCGGTCTAAGCATATTGCGGCCTCGCCAGCAACGACGGCGGCCGCCCATATTAACCATCTATAGCTGAACGCTGACTGCGAATGCTGACCGCTACAAATCCTTTACTCGATTTCACCGGGCTGCCGCGCTTCGAAGCGTTCAAGCCCGAATATGTAACTTCCGCTGTCGACGAACTGCTCGCGGCGAACCGCGCGCTCGTCGCTACGCTTGCCAATAACGCCGCTGCGCCTGTCTGGGAGAATTTTGTCGCGCCGCTCGAGGACGCCACCGAGCGACTCAATCGTGCATGGGGCCAGGTCGGACATCTCAACGCGGTGATGAACAGTCCCGAGCTGCGCGAGGTCTATAACAGCAACCTGCCGAAGGTCACCCAGTATTACACCGAGCTCGGCCAGAACCTGGAGTTGTTCGGAAAATTCAGACAGCTCAAGGCGGCGCCGGATTTCGCATGCCTCAACCGCGCGCAGCGCGCGATCATCGAGCACGAACTGCGCGACTTCCGGCTCGGCGGCGCTGAATTGCCCGCAGACAAGAAAGCGCGCTTTCTGGCAATCCGCGAGAAGCTTTCCGCATTGTCATCGCGCTTTTCCGACAATCTGCTCGATGCCACCAACGCGTTTGCGCATTACGTCGAGGTAGAATCCGGGCTTGCGGGAATCCCGGCGGACGTCGTGCAGACGGCGCGCGAAGCGGCGCAGCGGGATGGCAAGCCGGGCTGGAAATTGACGCTGCATGCGCCGTCCTACCAGCCGGTGATGCAGTACGCCGACAATCGCAGCCTGCGCGAACTCATGTATCGCGCCTATTCCACGCGCGCCGCCGAATTCGGCAACAAGGAATGGGACAATACCCGATTGATCACCGACATCGTCGCGCTGCGCCGCGAGCTCGCGCAATTGCTCGGTTTCGCCAGTTTCGCCGAGTATTCGCTCGAGCCGAAAATGGCCGAGTCGCCGCAACAGGTGCTGCAGTTTCTGCACGAGCTCGCCGCCAAGGCCAAGCCGTTTGCCGAGCGCGATCTCGCCGAGCTGAAGCAATTCGCGCGCGACGAGCTGGCGCTCCCCGGGCTCGAGGCATGGGACATCGCCTACGCGTCGGAGAAATTGCGGGTCGCTCGATACGCGTTCTCGGACCAGGAAGTCAAACAGTATTTTCCCGAAACCAGCGTGTTGCCCGGCATGTTCCGGCTAATCGAAACGCTGTATGGCCTCACGATAGCGCCCGACGACGCGCCCAAATGGCACCCCGACGTGCGTTTCTTCACTATCCGTGACCGTGAGAACAGGCTGGTCGGCCAGTTCTACGTCGATCTCTATGCGCGGCCGTCGAAGCGCGGCGGCGCGTGGATGGACGATGCGATCGCGCGCCGGCGCATCACGAGCGGCATCCAGACGCCGGTCGCGTACCTCACCTGCAATTTCGCGGCGCCGGTCGGTGGCAAGCCGGCATTGTTCACTCACGACGAGGTGATCACGCTGTTCCACGAATTCGGCCACGGACTGCATCATTTGCTGACGCGCATCGAGGAGCTCGGCGTCTCCGGCATCAATGGCGTCGAGTGGGACGCGGTCGAGCTGCCGAGCCAGTTCATGGAAAATTTCTGCTGGGAATGGGACGTGCTCGCGCCGATGACGCGCCACGTCGACAGCGGCGAGCCCCTGCCGCGCGTCCTGTTCGACAAGATGCTCGCCGCGAAAAATTTCCAGAGCGGCCTGCAGACGGTGCGCCAGCTCGAATTCTCGCTGTTCGACATGCATCTGCACTACGAATTCGATCCGCACGGCACCAAGTCGGTGGCCGAACTGCTCGACGAAGTGCGGCGCCGGGTCGCGGTGATATCCCCGCCAGCGTTCAACCGCTTTGCCCACAGCTTCACGCACGTCTTCGCCGGCGGCTATGCGGCAGGCTATTACAGCTACAAGTGGGCCGAGGTGCTGTCGGCCGACGCCTACAGCCTGTTCGAGGAGCATGGCGTGCTCGACCCGGCGACCGGCAGCCGCTTTCGCGACGAATTCCTCGCCGTCGGCGGCAGTCGTCCGGCGCTCGAGTCGTTCGTCGCATTCCGCGGCCGCGAACCGACAATCGACGCGCTGCTAAGGCATAGCGGCATGACGTAATGCCTACCGGCGCGGCAAGCGTTATGCTAAAGTGAACCGTGTTGCGGATTGGAGGAACAACATCATGAAAACATGGGCGTTTCTGGTACTGGTAGGAATTACAGCGGTCGCCCACAGCGCCGAAATGTACCGCTGGGTCGATGAAAAAGGCGTCGTCAACTACACGCCGTATCCGCCGCCCGCGAACATCAAGAAAGTCGAGCAGAAAAACCTCGGCGGAAACACGGTTCAGACCAGCGAGACGCCGTACAGCGTGCAGCAGGCCGCCAAGAATTTCCCGGTGTCGCTTTACATCACGGACTGCGGTGATCTGTGCAATAACGCGCGCGCACATCTGAAGAAACGCGGCATCCCGTACGCGGAAAAAAATCCGCAGAATCCCGATGAGGTCGAAGCATTCAAGAAACTCACCGGCGGCGGCATGGAAGTACCGTTGCTCGTAGTCGGGCAGTTGAAAACCATCAAGGGATTTCAGGCATCGGAGTGGGATGCGGCGCTTGATCAGGCCGGCTATCCGAGCACCATACTCCCCGGCGCCAAGCCGGCGGCGACCCCTCCCGCCCAGCCCGCAGCCGGCAAATAATGCGGCTTGCGACCTGGAACGTAAATTCGTTAAAGGTCCGCCTGCCGCAAGTACTGCAGTGGCTGGCTGCCCACCAGCCCGATGTGCTGTGCCTGCAGGAAACCAAGCTCGAGGACGCCAACTTTCCCGTGCAGGATATTCGCGCCGCCGGTTACCATGCGCTTTTCAGCGGGCAGAAAACCTACAACGGCGTCGCGATCCTATGCAAAACGCAAGTCGTCGACGCACTGACTGCGATACCCGGCTTCATCGATCCGCAGAAACGAGTGCTCGCCGCCAGTGTCGCCGGGCTGCGCGTGATTTGCCTGTATGTGCCCAACGGCCAGAGCGTCGATTCCGACAAATACCGCTACAAACTCGACTGGCTGGCAGCCGCCACCGCCTGGCTCAAGCGTGAACTGGCGGCGAACCCGAGGCTTGCTGTGGTCGGCGATTTCAACGTCGCGCCCGAGGCTCGCGACGTGCACGACCCCAAGGCGTGGGAGGGGCAGGTTTTGTTCAGCGCGCCCGAACGCCAGGCGTTCCAAGCTTTGCTCGCGGTCGGGCTCAAGGACAGCTTTCGTCTGTTCGACCAACCCGCGCAAGCGTTTACCTGGTGGGATTACCGCATGAATGCTTTCAAACGCAAAATGGGATTGCGCATCGACCACATCCTGATCAGTGATGAACTTGCCCAGCTCTGTCGCGCTTGCACTATCGATATTGAGCCGCGCAAGGTAGAGCGGCCGTCCGACCATGCGCCCGTCATGGCCGAGTTATCGATCTAAAGAAAAACCCGAAGCTTGTGTAAAACGTTGTTGCTCGAGACTGCTTCAATAGAGATCTTAACCATCGCCGCCATTTTTATCGGCGTCGAGGCCAAGCTCCTGGATTTTGCGCGTCAGCGTATTGCGGCCCAGGCCCAGGAGTTGCGCAGCCTCGATGCGCCGGCCACCGGTATGGGCAAGCGCGCGCGTAATCAGCGCTTTCTCGAATTGCGGCCCGAGCACGTCCATTAACCCCGACTCGCCGCGGTTGAGCGCATTCGCGACTTCGCGCTCGAGCGCGCCTACCCAGTTCTGCCCGGTTGCGGCGCTGGTGTCCGAGCGCAATTCCGACGGCAGGTCCTTGACTTCGATGTTGACCCCGGCTGCCATTACCGTCAGCCAGTGGCACAAATTCTCGAGCTGGCGCACGTTGCCCGGGAAATCCTGCGCCGACAGGAATTTCAACGCCGCATCCGACAGCCGCTTCGCCTCGACGCCGAGCTCGCGGGCGCTCTTGGCGAGAAAATGCCTGACGAGCAGCGGTATATCCTCGCGCCGCTCTCTGAGCGACGGCAGTCGCAACCGGATCACGTTCAGCCGGTGAAACAGGTCTTCGCGGAACAGGCCCAGTTTCACTCGCGCTTCGAGATCCTGGTGCGTCGCCGCGATCACGCGCACGTTGGCCTTGATCGGCTGGTGCCCGCCGACGCGATAGAACTGGCCGTCCGACAGCACGCGCAGCAGCCGCGTTTGCAGCTCGGACGGCATGTCGCCGATTTCATCGAGAAAGAGCGTGCCGCCATCGGCCTGCTCGAAGCGCCCGCGCCGCATGTTCTGCGCGCCGGTGAACGCGCCGCGTTCGTGCCCGAATAATTCCGACTCGAGCAGGTCTTTCGGGATCGCCGCGGTGTTGATGGCGATGAACGGTTTTGCCGCGCGCGGACTGTGGCGGTGCAGCGCGCTAGCCACCAGCTCCTTGCCGGTACCCGATTCGCCGGTGATCAGCACCGTGGCGTGCGACTGCGACAGCCGGCCGATGACGCGGAATACCTCCTGCATCGCCGGCGCCTGGCCGAGAATCTCGGGCTCCGCGTCGGACGTCTCGACCGCATCGTCCTGACGCATGCTTTCTCCCAGCGCACGCCGGATCAGCTCGACTGCGTGATCGACGTCAAACGGCTTCGGCAGGTATTCGTAGGCGCCACCCTGAAACGCCGCGACCGCGCTCTCGAGATCGGAATAGGCGGTCATGATGATCACCGGCATGTGCGGAAAACGCTCTCTTGCCTTCTGCAGCAGCTTAAGCCCCGATTCGCCGGGCATGCGGATGTCGCTGACGATAACCTGTGGCGCTTCGCTGGCAAGCACGCCAAGCGCCTCGTCGGCCGAAGAGAAAGTCTTGAACGCGATATTTTCACGCGTCAGCGCCTTCTCGAACACCCAGCGGATCGAGCGATCGTCATCGATAATCCAGACCGGCTTCATAGTTTCGGTGAATGGTGAACAGGCAATAGTAAATGGCACAAGCCTTCATTTCCCGGCCATTTACTATTCCCCATTTTCCTTTCCCTGTTCTCCATTTCCCATTCCTTGTTTACGCCGCCTCGATCGGCAGCAGCAACGTGAACGTAGTGCGGCTCGGCTGGCTTTCGAACGTGATCGTGCCGCCATGCTGGGTCACGAATGTCTGTGCCAGCGTGAGCCCGAGGCCGCTGCCGCCTTCGCGTCCGGACACCAGCGGATGGAAAATGCGCTCGCGTATGTCTTCGGGAATGCCGGGACCGGTATCGTCGATCTGCAGTTCGAGCGCGTGCTTGTAGCGTTTGCGCGCAAGCGTGACCTGACGCGCGACCCGCGTTTTAAGCGTGATCTGCCCGTTGCCATTCATCGCCTGTGCCGCGTTGCGCACGACGTTAAGCACCACCTGGATCATCTGCTCCTTGTCACCCTTCAACAGCGGCACGCTGGTGTCGTAATCGCGGCGGATCGCTACGCCCCGTGGATACTCGGCGAGGATCAGGCTTCTCACGCGCTCGAGCACCTCGTGAATATTGAGTGGCCCCGGCTGCGGCAACCGGTGCGGCGTCAACAAGCGGTCCATCAGCGACTGCAGGCGATCGGCTTCCTTCATGATCACCTGCGTGTATTCGTGCAGGTTCGGGCGCCCGAGTTCGCGATCCAATAACTGCGCCGCGCCGCGGATGCCGCCGAGCGGATTCTTGATCTCATGCGCGAGATTACGGATCAATTCTCGATTGGCCTGACTCTGATCGAGCAGGCGCTCTTCGCGTGCAATCTTAAGCTGCTGCTCGATGTGGCGAAACTCGAGTATCAGCCCCTGCGACACGTTAGCGGAACGCCCGCTTGCGGGAGCAGGGGCCATGGCGCGCTCCCCGCCAACGGGTGGTTGCCCCACTAACGAGTCCGCGCGCCCCCGCCAGCCCACGACCCAGCCTTCGAACTCGACCGGCGAAATAGTGCAGCTCAAATGCAGCTTGCCGCGTCCGGGCGCACCGATCTTGAGATCGTGCTCGGTATAGCTGCTGTTATTGGAACGCGCATACTCGATTGCCGCATCGAGTGTGCCGTCCTCAAATGTTTCCGTAATAGTGTGTCCCAAAAAACTCTTGCTGCTGAGCTCGAATAGATTTTCGGCCGCCGGATTGGCGTAACGCACGATCAATTCCCGGTCGACGATTACGATCGCCGTCGCGAGAAGATCGAGTCCTGCTAATGCTGCTACCGCCATCGTTTAGAAGGCAATGAAGGTTGAGTGAGCAAAAACCGCGCCAGCATTGAAACCTGCGACTGCAAGCGCGGCTCGGCGGAGCAAGAGGTGCGGGCGCAACCGATGGATTGAATGCAGGGCCGGGAGCGACTGACTACCTGGTGTTGGCAATCTCTTTTCTGAGGCTTTCGACGTTGCTTTCGTGTAACTTGACCTGATCCTCCAGGGGCTTGAGCCGTTCCTCGACACGCGCGTAGTTCTTTTCGCTGCCGTAGCGCGTGTCTTTCTGCTCGGCGAGCTGCTTTTTCGCGGCCTCGAGCTGCTGTTGCTCCTGTGCCAGTTCCTGCTCCAGGATTTTGCGGCGGCCTGCATCGCGTTGTTTCTGGGTGTCGTTATCGACGCTGGGAAAGTTGGCAGGTTTTTGCTGCGCACGGGTAGCCGGGGCGGTATTGATCGGTTCCAGGTTCAACGCTTTGCATCCTTTGGCGTCGGCTTTCACATTGGTATAGCGGGTATTGCCGTCCTGGTCGACGCACTTCCACATCTCGGCGCGGGCAACCTGCGCCGTCAACATCAGCACTATCAGCAGCCATGTTCTCATCGCGATCCTTGGGCAGGCTCAACTGCAACGCGCGGTATTGCCCGCAGTTGACATTTCAAAACCGGAATACCCGGCTAAGTCTATGTCAGAAAAACAAAATTTACAATGTAACTCGATCCGATGGTGGCGCCTAAAATGAAACAGGGCGGAACATCCCGCCCTGTTTCGTGCCGTGTTGGTGACCGCTTACAAGCTGTAATACATGTCGAACTCGAGCGGATGGGTGGTCATGCGGAAGCGCGTGATTTCCTCCATCTTCAGCGCGCAATAGGCATCCAGCATGTCGTCGGAGAACACCCCGCCTGTGGTAAGGAAGTCGCGATCCTTGTTGAGGCACTCGATCGCCATCTCGAGCGACGAGCACACGTGCTGGACCTTCTTCGCCTGCGC
>JBGPFE010000040.1:0-35062 GCA_041483135.1 Gammaproteobacteria bacterium
GACACCGCCACCAGGTTGATGGTGAAGTCCTCGCCGCCATAGGGGCGCAGCTGGGCAACACCCTGGTAGCCGATGACGATCGCGATCATGACGGCCATCAGGCCGATGATGGGCAACGCATGAATGCCGGTTTCCGCTACATGCCGCGATATCGAAGCCGGGCGCAGGCATTCCGGGTGAATCAGGGCGTTAACGGTCCAGCTCGTCGCGCGGCCGACAAAGGTGATGAGGTCGAGCGCGTCGTGCCTGGCATCGTGCGCGCCTTTGCCGAGCTGGATGACGATCTGGCGCCACCGGGGTGCGGATTCGACTTTCGGTATCGGCTTGAGATCGAGCCCGCAGATGAGATCGAGCAGCGCCTGGTGCTCAGCGCGGATGCCGGTGAGTTTTACACCCTTGTCGCGCAGACCGCACAGAAACAACGCGCCCGGCGTGTCGAGGCTGTCGAGGCCGGCAACATCAAGCGAGCGCGAAGGTCCTTGCTTCGACCATTTCTTCAGGGAATTTTTGGCTGCGGCGAGCGTGGTTATTTCAAGAGCGCCCGCCAGCGCGAGGCGATCGCCATCGCCGCTGACGACAACCGTCGGCCGGGGCGGGTTCGTGGAAGCCGGCTGCTGGTTTTCAGGCACACTGGTCATGGTTCGTGACAGGCCCGCATCGCGGACAGGACTGGGAATCGAGGACTGAGAGCCCGTGGGTGAGAATGCCGCATTCGGGATCGCCGTGGAGCTCCCGCTCGATCGCAGCCGGGGCGGTTGCCCCGGTCGTCGAGTGTCAGTGGCTCAGCAAAAGCTGCGCAATGATGCCGGTGGCGATCGCAATCAGAACATAGTCGCCGCCGGTTTGAACCCATTGGTAACCACGGGGCGGGGCATTCAGGTGGTGGCCGCGCCAGTCTTCGACCACATATTGCCGGTGGCGGTATTGGGCCGGCAGGCGCTCGCCCCTGTAAAACTCATGGTTCGGGCCTGCGCCACGTTCGTCATGTCGCTGATGTTTGTCGTGACGATCCTGCTGTCCGCCGCGTTGTCCCTGTTCATTGCGACCGCGATCGTTGTGGTCCCCATAACCCTGGGCGAAGGCAATACCTCCCGTGGTCATCGACATCGCCATGATGGCGGAAACTATTGCTTTCTTATTCATGTTTGCTCCATTTGGTTGGTAAGTGCCGCATGCACTTCGCGCACTTCGTCGTGCGCCTTATGCCGGCCTGGTGCCGGTCAATCCGGAAGATAGGCTGATGAACCGGCAGGTTCCGTGCGCTGGCGTACACAGGACGCGAATTTTACAGGTGTAAAAGTAATCCCGCGGAAGCGGCCCGGAAGCCGGTGACTTTCTTTTGCGTGGCCTGGGGGACGAGATCTACCCGCCGAACGCCTCGCGTCTCTCCGGCGCACCCGGTCTGTCCTCCATAAGTTCGCTACCGCACAGATGACCGGTCGCAGGCAGCGGAGAATACTCCTGTCTCGCGGAGGAGCACGCGCAATTGCTGCGTGTGCGCTCGTCATCAGACACCCGCGCTTGGTGTCGCGAGCGCCGGACATAAACCATCAGTCAACTCAATGTAGAGGAAGATCATGAAAATCAAGCTTTCCATCGCCGGCCTGCTGCTTGGCGCCTGGTTGTTGCCCGTGGCCGGCAATGCTGCCGACACTCCCGCCAAGTCGGCCGTACCGCCAAGCGCTAACGAGACGCCGGGCGCCCAGATGACCGACAATCAACGCGCGAAGCCTGCGCATCGCTCGGTCCATCCGGTCGATGATTCGGTAATCACGACCAAAATAAGGGCCAAGCTTGTCAAGGATAAACAGACCAGGGCCGACAACGTCGAAATCGAAACCGTCAACGGCGCTGTCGATCTGACCGGCACGGCCGGAAGCAAGGCGAAAGCCGCGCGCGCCGTTGCGCTTGCGCGCCAGGTCGAAGGCGTGAAGTCGGTCAAGAACCATATCAAGATAACACCGCCGGATACCTCGGCCGCCGGCGACAAACGGTCGGACAAGGATCGCACCGCCGTTAAGCGCCGCTCGGACCAGCCGGGCAGCGATACGTGGATCACGACCAAAGTGAAAGCCAAGTTCGTTGAAGACAAGCAGGTCACCGCCGCCAACATCCATGTCAAAACGCTCAACGGCGTGGTCGAACTCACCGGCACTGCCAAAAGCATGGACGAATCATCGAAGGCCGCCTCGCTCGCGCGCGGCGTCGAACACGTGAAGTCGGTCACGAACAACATCAAAGTCAACTGACCGCATTCGGCCGCTGCTTAATCAAGTGCAGGGCGACGCCAGTCGGCCTGAACCCGTAACTTCGCAGCGATACGGCACACGACAAAGGACGGCCCGGGCCGTCCTTTTTTTTTGCGCGGGGCATTAAGTGATTTTGTCGCTCAATTGCTCAATCACCATTCCAGGGAATCGATTATTTCGGGCAGCTTTACGAGCCCCAGCGCTCTACCTGCCCACGGTCCAGTCTCACGCGGTCGCCGACCCGCAAGTCGGAGACGCCGTCCTTCTCCACCACCCGGAAATCGCCATCGTCCATGCGCACCGTATATTCGTAACGCGTGCTGTTGATGCGGTTCTGCCATTCCTTGTTACCGACGGAGCCGGCAAACGAATCGGCTTTGTTCCGCCCGGGGCCCATCGGAATATAGATTACGAGCCCGACGGGCGACTCGGGCCCCAGGCCGGGGGTCGTCCCGGGACGGGCCTGCTGAATCTCCCGGATCGAATTGATGACGCCGCACGCCTTGCAGCGCATGACGACGCTCGCACCGCCGTCCGGCAGCGGCGTCGTGCCGGCAGGCTGCGCGAGCACCTGCGGTAGCGCCGCCAGCGACAGGATCGCGGCGGCAGCCGGGAATCGGCGCGGCACGGCGCCTACTCCGGAACCTGTTGCAGATAGTACAGCGCGGAGAGCAGCAGGCTCGGCTGCCCGAACCGTCCCAGCCAGCGTTCGTACACGCGGCCGATATCGCCGGAGCGGAAAACTTCCGCGAGACTGCGATTGACCGCGAGCCGGAAGCCCGCGTCATCGCGCGGCAGCGCGAGCGCATAAGGCTCGACCGAGAAATCCTCGTCGATGAGCCGCAGCGGCCGCGGCGACTGGATCGAAGCGAGCGCGTTCATCAGCAGGAAACGATCGGACGCAAAGGCATCGGCGCGCCCTTCGGTGAGCAGGGCCAACCCCTGCTCGCGGCTGTCCACCCTGATCACCTCGGCTTGCACCTTGTCCCTGGCGAGCGCGGCCGCGAGCGCGCTAGCGGTCGTCGTGCCGCGTATGACTGCAATGCGTTTGCCGCCAGTGTCCGTTATGCGCTTGATGCCGGAATCGGCCGCCACCAACAGGCTTGCGCCATCGATGAAAGTCATCAGGCTGAAGTCGACCGATTGCTGGCGCGAGAACGACCAGGTCGTGGTGCCGCACTCGATGTCGATGCGTCCGCCGCGTACCGCTTCGATGCGCTCTCCCAGGCCGAGCGGGACCCATATCGTCTTGAGTTGCGCGAGCCCGAGCTGGTGTCGAATCCCGTCCGCGATGCGCTGGCACAGATCGACTGAATAACCCTGGGGGGATTTATCCGGGCCGATGAACGAGAACGGCGCCGAGGTCTCGAAGTAACCCATGCGGATCTGGCCCGTGGCCTTGATCCGGGCGAGCGTGTCGGCCGCGCAGGCCTGCCCGCAAAACGTCAACTGCGCCAACAGCAGTAAAGCGAACGACGCGAATCTCATCGCTGAATTCTCCTGGTAGGTATTTCCTGTACTGCAGCGGTGTGAGATTACCGCAAATAAAGGAAGCCGGGGATTAAGCGACCAGGTGATTAAGTGATTGGGTTACTCAATCGCCCAATCGCTCAATTACTTAATCGCCCGATCGCAAAATCAGCCTATCGCTAAATTAGCCAATCACTCAATCACCCAGCCGACCAACATCTCCGCTAACTTGCGTTTCTGCTATGCTCCCCGCCTTGCCCCGACGGAGTATCGAGACCATGAAAGCATTGTTGGCAATCTGCATGACCGTTGCCGCGACATTCGTTGGCGCGGCTGACAAACCCGCCGCCGTTGCGCCTGAGACGGTTACCATCAAGGGCGAGGTACTAGAGGTCGTGGACACCGTGAGTTTTACCTACCTCCGCCTCAAGACCAGGGACGGCGAGGTCTGGGCTTCGGTCTCCAAGGCGCCGGTCAAAAAAGGCGCCCAGGCCACGATTGAAAACGCGATGGTCATGAAGGACTTCAGGAGCAAATCGCTGAACCGGACGTTTCCGGTGATTTATCTCGGTAGCCTGGCCGGCGCACCGCGCGCCGCGCCGCATGCCGGCGGCGATATGGCAAACCCGCACTCCGGCGCCGCCAAGCCGGTGGATGCACCCGATGTCCGCATTCCCAAGGCGAAGGGCGCAAACGCGCTGACCGTTGCGGAAATCGTGACGAAGAGCGCCGCGCTGAAGGACAAGCCCGTGCTGGTTCGCGGCAAGATCGTGAAGTACAACGAGGGGATCATGGGGAAAAACTGGATCCATCTGCGCGATGGCTCCGGTTCCGCCGCCGACAATACGAACGACGTTCTCGTCACGACCGTGAATCCGGCGAAGCTGGGGGATGTCGTGACAGTAAAGGGCGTCGTTCACGCCGACAAGGATTTCGGTGCGGGCTATTCGTACAAGGTGCTTATCGAAGACGCGACGCTGCAGCAGTGATCGGTTGCGGCGGCGCTGTAACAGACAGGGCCCCGCACTTCCCGGGGGCAGCCCTGAATAACAGGTGATGAGTAATGAGCGATGGGCGATGGGGTCTCCCATTACCCATTACCCATTACCCATTACCCATTACCCATTACCCATTACCCATTACCCATTACCCATTACCCATTGCCCCTTCCTCGGCTGCGACTGCTCGGCGGCTCTCATGGGAGCTCGAGTCACACGCTGTCGCGGAGCGCTACGGTCGTGGGATCGGATGCGTGGTTTGGCGCTGACTGCTGAATGCTGATCGCTGACTTCTCAATCACCAATCCGGGGAATCAGGCGCGAAGGCCGGATAGAAGGGCATTTTATTTCGCCTTCCTGGCGTTGTAGGCAAGCGTGAACTGGTCGAGCCGCGGCAGGTAGACGACGTTCTTCGGCATCGCGATCGAGAACGAATAAAAATAGAGCGGGATGACGGGCACCTCGTCCGCGATGATTTCGGTCGCGCGCACGAGCAGCTCCTTGCGCTTCGCGTCGTCGAGCGTCTGAAACGCCGTGTTCACCAGGTCGTCGACCTGCGGGTTCGTATAGCGGCCGCGGTTGTTCACGCCCTTGCCGTTCGCGATGTCGTAAGTCACGACGACCGAGTTGAGCGCGGTGGCCATTTCCGCGATCGCCCCCGAGCTGATCATCCAGAAGCTGAATTCGCGCTTGGTGATCCGCGGGAAGTAGATGTTCCACGGCAGCACTTCCACGCGCGTCGTCACGCCGATCTTCGTCCACATCTGCGCGATCGCCTGGACGATCTTGCTGTCGTTGGTCAGCCGGTCGTTGGGCCCGTGCAGCGTCATGCTGATGCCGTTCCCGTAGCCGGCCTCGGCGAGCAGCGCCTTCGCTTTTTGCGGATCGTAGGGATGGGGCTTCACTTTGGACGAGGTGCCGAACAGTCCGTCGAGCAGGAGCTGGCCGGCGGGCAGCGTGGTGCCGGCCATGATCCGCTCGCACAGCGCCTTGCGGTCGATGCCGTACGAAAGCGCCTGCCGCACGCGCTTGTTGAGCAGCGGATTGGTCTTCGCGCCGGGCGCCGGGCTGTTCGCCGTGACGAACGGCGTCGGGTCGCGCCCGAGGTCCATGCCGAGGTAGACCGGCAGCGCCGGCCGGCTTTGCACGATATTGAAGCCGCCGCCCTTGACCCGCTGAACAAGATCGGGCGGCACGTTCTCGATCAGGTCGACATCTTTTGCCAGCAGCGCCGCCACGCGCGCGGCGTCGTTGGTGATGATCCGCAGCGTGACCTTGGTCCAGTCGGCCTTGCGCCCCCAGTAGCTCTCGTTGCGCGTCATGATGATGCGGTCGCCGGGCAGGTAGGCGCCGAAAATGAACGGCCCGGTGCCGACCATTCCCTTGCCGCTGTTGAACTCCGCGGTCGTCGCGCCCTTGAGGGCCGCGGGGATGATGATGATTTCCGGCACCATCGTCGGCAGCAGCGGATCGGGATACTTGGTTTCGATCCTGACTTTGAGCGGGTCGACGGCGATCACCTGCTTGATCGAGCGCGTGAAGAGCGCGAGCGGCGCGGGTGAATTGGGAACGTTGGGCGCGCGCTCGAACGACGCGACGACGTCATCGGCGGTGAGGGGAGAGCCGTCCGAGAACTTCACGTTCGGGCGCAGCTGGAATTCCCATACAGTGTCGCTCGTGCGCTTCCAGGAGCTCGCGAGCGCCGGCGCGACTTCGAGTTTTTCGTCGAAGCGAAGCAGCGCCTCGAAGAAGTGCCGCGCGACCGCCTTGTTGGGCGAATTGTTGGCAAAGTGGGGATCGAGCGACGTGATCGAGGCGCCGAGCCCGATCGTCAGGTCCTGCGCCCACGCCTGCGCCGTGGCCCCCATGCCGATGACCGTCCACAAAACCGCGCGCGCCAGCACTACGTGTATCCGCTTGAGCATTGCTTTCTCCCCGTCAATTATGAGTTCCGTTCATTACCGCGGCTGTCAGTGTATTTCATATCCGCTTTCAACCGCGGCTCAAGTGTCCGCAGCCACCGGCCTGAACGTCGGCAGCGGATAGCGCGCCGCCTCCGGCAGCGGGACCAGCTCGACTTGCATGCCGCTCGCGATCGACGCCGGATCGCCGGTTGCCACGCGCGCCATCATCGCGCCGCCGTCCGCCAGCTCGATCTCCGCGAGGATCGTGGGCGCTTCGTCCGCGAACGGCGCGGTGACGTGCTTGTAGACGCGGGCGAAGGAAACGATCCTGCCGCGGCCGCTGTTGCGCTGCCACGCGAGGTTCGCCGACCAGCAGCGCGGGCACAGCTCGCGCGGGAAAAAGATCACCGCCTTGCACTCGCCGCAATGCTGCAGCATGAGCTCGCCGCGCCGCCAGCCTTCGAGGAGCTGCGCGTTCGCGCTGGTCGCGTGCGGCTGCGGATATGCGGGGCTCGCCATGTGCGCTACGCCTTTTCGAGAATGAGGGCCGAGGACGCGAGCCCGTGCCCGTACGAAATCATGCCAAAGCCCGATACGATGCCGCGCTGCGCGTTTTTGACCTGGCGGCGCGCGCCTTCTCCGCGCAGTTGGCGCGTCGCCTCCACGATGCCGATCAGGCCGGCGGAGCCGCCCGCCTGGCCGCACGAGAGCTGCCCGCCGCCCGTGTTGAGCGGAAAGCTGCCGTCGTGCGTGAGGCGGTGCTTGTCGAGAAACGCGCCGACCTCGCCTTTTTTGCAGAACCCGAGATCCTCGAGCTGGATCGCGGCCATGATCGGAAAATCGTCGTAGAGCTGCACGAAGTTCATGTCCCGATGGGAATATCCCGCTTCCTCGAAGAGCGCATCCCGGAAGAGTTCCCAGCCGCCGCGCACGGGAGCGATCTCGCCGACGGGATGATTGTGCCGCTCGCGCGCGCTCAGCACGCGCACGCCTTTGCCGCGCGGCACGCG
Source organism: Gammaproteobacteria bacterium (assembly GCA_041483135.1). Taxonomy (GTDB): domain Bacteria; phylum Pseudomonadota; class Gammaproteobacteria; order Burkholderiales; family SG8-41; genus PALSA-1004. The sequence goes on from JBGPFE010000040.1 coordinate 7,632, forward strand.
GTCGAGCGGGCCGACGATGACCGCTTCCGCGCCCGAGCAGGGCATCACGCAGTCGTAGAGCCGCAACGGCTCCGCGATCAACGGCGCGTTCAGATAATCGTCGAGCGTCATCGGCCCGCGCAGCAGCGCGGCATCGTTGAGCCGGGCGTTCGCCCGCAGATCGACCGCGATGCGCCCGAGCTGCCCGCGCGTCGTGCCGTAGAGCTCCATGTGCTTGCGCTGGATGATCGCGAACAGCCCCGGCGGCCCGCCGTAGCCGTGCGGCACCAGGTAATCGGTGATGGCCGAAGTGAACTGCGCGATTCTTTTCTTGAACGCCGCGACGTCCTGCGCGCCGCCGCCGACGCACAGCACGTAATCGGCGTCGCCGGCCGCGACCGCGCGCACCGCGTTGGCGACCGAGATCAGCGGGCCCGCGCCGGCGGCGGTCGAGCGATAGGCCCACGAGACGCTCAAGCCGAAATATTCGGCCGTGGTCACGGCGGTGTCCGGCGCGAGGTTCGTCGCGTCGACCGCGATCCCGTTCACTTCGTCCTTGCGGATGCCGGCGCTCGCGAGCGCGGCGCGCGCGGCCTCGCCCAGATAGCCGAAGATGGTCTGGCGCGGCTTCTTGTCGTAGGCCGCGGCCCCGTAGCCGATGATGCCGATGTCTCTGGAAAGCATTCTTGCCCGTGCCTCTCACCGCGCCGCTGAAATTTCGAGCCAGGCCCTGGCGACGCGGTCGAATATCCTGCGATTGCGCTGGCCCGCGCCGCCCGCGAGCTGGTGCTTGGCGATCTTGCCCGAGGTCGTGCGCGGAAACTCGTCCATGTATTCTATATAGCGGGGCACTTTAAAGGCGGCGAGTTTGCCCTCGCAATAGGAAATCACGTGCCCCGGCGTCACTTCATCGCTCGAGCAGCCGGGCTGCAGCACGACGTAGAGCTTCACTTCTTCGCCCCGTTTTTCGTCCGGCACGCCGACCACGGCGGTTTCCAGCACGCCGGCGATGCCCGCCGCCACCGCTTCGATCTCGCGCGCCGAAATGTTTTCGCCGCTGCGCCGGATCGAATCCTTGATCCTGCCTACGATGTGGAAATAGCCGTTGTCGTCCTGGCGGAAGAGATCGCCGGTCCTGAACCATTCGCCGGAGAACGCGCTGCGCGTGGCGTCGGCCTTGTTGTAGTAGCCCTTGAGAATGGCGCGGCCGCTGACCCACAGCTCGCCGACCTTGCCGCGGGCGGCGTCCTTGCCGTCCGGGCCGGCGATCCGGCATTTGCGGTACGGCGCGGGCAGGCCGCACGATCCCGAGCCGCTCATGGCGGCGTCTTCGATCGGCATGTACAGCGTGGAACCGGTTTCGGTCATGCCGTAGAGCTCGCGCACCGGCGCGTTGAATTTCGCCTCCACCGCGCGGTGCAGGTCCTTGCTCAGGCCCGCGCAGGAAATCCATGCGATCTTGAGCTTCGCGATGCCCGGGTGAGCGGGCAGCTTCGCCACCGGGTCGGTCGCGGCGAAGAAGTCGACTGCGTAGTCCACGAGCCGCTGCTGCAGCTGGGTGAGGCTGAAGCGCCGGCTCACGATTGCCGCCGCGCCCAGGTACAGGCACATCAGGAAGCGCCACATGCCGCCCATATAGGACAGCGGGCGGTCGATCATGATGCGCCGGGGCGGCGGCCCCTGGTGGGTGCGCACCCAGCCGAGCACGAGCCAGTAATCCTGCGTGAGCATGCAGCCTTTGGGAAAGCCGGTGGTGCCCGACGTGTACTGGATGCTCATCAGCATGTCCGCGTTCGGCGGCGGAACATCTGGCGCGCGGTCGGGCGCGTCCTCGACGATCCGGTGCCAGTTCAGGCGCCCCGCGTGCTCAGCGCCGTGGACGACGAGGTTCGACGGCGGGACGAGCGCATCCGCATTCTCGATCCCTTCGAAAACCGGCAGGCACGAGCCATCGATCACCAGATAGCGGGTGTCGCTGTCGCGCAGTACGTAGTCGAGCTCGCGGCTTTTGTATTGAGTGTTGACCGGCACCATCACGGCGCCGAGCCGCGCCAGCGCGATCCACGTGATCGCGTACGCGGGCGCGTTCGGCAGCATCACCGCCACGTGCGTGCCGGGCTCCACCCCGAGCGCGCGCAGGGCGTTGGCGCATTTCAGCGTCGCGCGGCCGAACTCGCCGAACGAAATCCGCGCGCCGTCATCGGTCGCCACCCACAGCGGATCCTCGCGGAAACGCTGCGCGGCGGAGTCGACGAGCGCGGGCAGGCTCGCGAAAGGCACATCGTGCTCGAGACGGTTCATTATCGGTTCTGCATGGTGGACGGTTGGGTGCGTGTTTCTGTTCGCCGATACTAGCGGGGCACCGCGGCCAGGGCAAGTTCGCTCGCGCATCTTGACCGGGGTGGGCGAAGCCCGCAACATGGCGCTTTGGCAACGGAGAGAGAATGAAAAAGTTTTCGGTAACCCCCGCGGAGTACGTCGAGATACTCAACCTGTATTCGGCCTATAACCTGTCAAGCGACGCGGGCGACGCCGAGTGGTACGCGAGCTGTTTCACCGAGGACGGGGAGCAGCACGGCACGTACGACGTGATCGGCCGCGCCGCACTCGTCGAGTACAAGAAAAAGGATTTCGCCGGCCGGGTCCATCTCTACCGCCGCCACTGGAACGGCAGCCTCCATCTCGAGAAGATCGATGCGGACACGATCCGGGGACGCTGCTACCTGTTCGGCTACAACGGCGAGCCCGGCAAGCTGCCTCACGCGACCCACGCGGGCGTTTACACCGATACGATCAAGCGCGTCGGCGGCGAGTGGAAATTCGCGGACCGCCGCCTCGCTTTCGACGGGGTTCTGAAATGAACGAACTGGGCGCGCCGCCGCAACGTTCGACTGCGCCGCGCGCGAAGGGCGCGCCCGAGTACGCAACCGTCGCCGGGCTGCTCAAGCTGTACCGCAGCCGCGCCGCGTCCCCGGTCGACGTCGTCAAGGACCTGCTCGACCGCGCGGAGAAATACGAAAGCCACCTGCACTGCTTCGTCACCCGCACGCCGGACATCGCGCTCGCGCGGGCGCGCGCGGCGGAGCAACAGTGGATGCAGGCGAAAAGCGCGGGCGCACTTTGCGGAATTCCCTACGGCCTGAAAGACGTCATCAACACGGCGGGCGTCCTGACGACCGGGCAGTCGAAAATCCTGCAGCACAATGTTCCGGCCGAGGACGCCGCGGTCGAGGCCGGGATGAAGCAGGCGGGCGGCGTGCTCGTGGGCAAACTCACGAGCTATGAGTTTGCCCACGGCGGACCGTCGTGGGACCTGCCGTGGCCGCCGGCGATGAATCCCTGGAAGGCGGGCTACCTTCCCGGCAGCACGAGCAGCGGAGCCGGGGCGGCGGTCGCGGCCGGCATCCTGCCCGCGGCGATCGGCACCGACACCGGCGGCTCGATCCGCATGCCCGCGGCGAGTTGCGGCATCGTCGGCGTCAAGCCGACCTACGGCCTGGTGAGCCGGCGCGGCGTGCTGCCCAACACGTTCACGTTCGATACCTGCGGGCCGCTGACGCGCACGGTCGAAGACGCGGCCATCGTGTTGAACGCGATCGCCGGCTACGACGATGAAGACATCAGCAGCGTCGAGCGCGATCCCGTCGACTGCACGCGCGATCTCGCGCTCGGCGTGCGCGGCGTGCGCATCGGGTGGGTGCGGCACTGGTACGATGGCGACGCGAGCTGCCACCCCGACATCGCGCCGGCGGTCGCGCAGGCGCTCGAGACGCTGGAGCAGGCGGGCGCGCTCGTGGCGGAGATCCGGCTGTCCGATCTGCTCGTCTACCAGGACTGCAAGACCACCATCTCGATCACCGAAATGTTCAGCGCGTACGAGCACGAGTTCCGCACCCGTCCGCAGGACTTCGGGCTCATGTTCCGCAACAAGGTGCTCTCCGGCGCGCTCATTCGCGCGGAGGATTATTTTCAGGCGCTGCGGCAGCGGCTTGCGCTCGCGCGCGAGCTCGCGCGCGCGTTCCGCGAGTACGAGGTGCTGGCGACCGCGGGCTGGATGACGCCGGCCGAACCCGCGCGGCCGGACAAGCTCGACAAGTTCCTGCGTCCGCCCAACATCACGACGCCTTTCAACATCGGCGGCGGGCCCGCGATGAACATACCGTGCGGCTTCAGCCGCGAGGGCCTGCCGCTCAGCCTGCAGCTCGCGACGGCGCACTTCACGGAGCCGCTGATGTTCCGCGTGGGACACGCCTACCAGCAGCTGACCGATTGGCACACGCGGCACCCGACTGAAGGGATGACCCAATGACGCGCTCTTTCGTACGCCCCGGCCCCGAAGCGCAGACGCTGATAGACCTTGCGCCTTCCCCGCCCGAGGAAATCCGCCGCATGGCGAAGCTGGCGGGGCTCGATCTGCCGCCGGCGATCATGGACGAGTTGTGCAAGTCCTATCCCGCGTTCGAAGCCATGGTGCGCCGCCTGCCGCGCGCGCGCGCGCGGTTCGACGAGCCCGCGCATCAGGTGGCCGCAAGCGAGCGCATTTCGCGGCTTGAAAAACCGGAGTGAAGCACCGCCACCGTGCGGGCGCGCCCGGTTTCGTCGCAGCCTCGCGGTTGGACACCGCGGGCGGCGTGTGATAAACAATATTTGAATCGACGAGGAGGCGGGCACAATGGACTACTACGACTGGGTCGCCGGCCAGCTGGGGAAAGCGCCCACGGTGATCGACTGGAGCAAAATTCCGGCCGAAGCGGTGTCCGACCCGAACCTGACCACGCATGCGGGAACGGTGCGGCAGACATGGGTCGGCGACAAGGTAGTGCTCACCCGCGTGGTGGTCAAGCCCAACTCGCGCGGCAAGCCCCACTTCCACCCCGCCGAGCAGGTGTCGATGATCCTGCGCGGCGGCGTGCGCGTCGCCATGGGCGACAAGGAGCAGGTCGCGATGGCCGGCTCGATCGTGCATATTCCCGGCAACGCCGTGCACATGTTCGAGATACTGGGCGAAGAAACGGAAATCCTCGACGTTTACACGGTGACGAAAAGCGTGGACGAGCTGCGCAAGCGCTACCCGGCGAACGCCCGCTGACCGCCGGGCTTCATGATACGGCGCTTGCTCGCCGCTTGATATCGATAAAGGAGTGAATGCGATGAAGTTGATCCAGGGATTGACGGCCTTGCTCGCGATTTGCGCGGGCGCATCCGCCTTTGCGCAGGAGAATTTTCCGCAGCGGCCGCTGCGCCTCGTGATTTCGGTGCCGCCGGGCGGCGCGGCGGACTTCACCGGGCGCGTCTTCGGCGCGAAACTCGGGGAGTTCCTCGGCCAGAACGTGGTGATCGAAGGGCGACCGGGCGCGGGCGGCATCGTGGCCTCGGAGTACGTGACCAAGGCGACTCCCGACGGTTATACGCTGATGCTGACCTCGAGCACCACCCACGGCGTCGCTCCGGTGCTCTACAAGAAGCTGCCGTACGACGCGATGAAAGGCTTCACGCACATCGCGATGGTATCGGTCATGCCGGCGATGATGGCGGTCAACGCCGACGTGCCGGCGAAAACGGTCAAAGAGTTCATCGCCCTCGCGAAGAGCAAGCCTGGAGCATACCTGTTCACCTCCTCGGGTAACGGCAGCGCGCCGCAATTGTGGGGCGAGCAGTTCAAGATCCTGACCGGCGTCTCGATGACACACGTGCCGTACAAAGGAAGCGGCCCGGCGGTGGTGGGTCTGGCCGCAGGCGAAGTGCATTTAATGTTCGACGGGCTGCCATCGCTCATCGGCCAGATCAAGTCGGGCCGCCTGCGTCCGCTGGCTGCGCTCCACGGCAAGCGCTTTGCCGCGTTCCCCGACGTGCCCACCATGGCGGAAGCCGGGGTGCCCGGCATGGAGGGCGGGATCTGGTACGGGCTGTCGGGCCCGGCGGGCATTCCGCGGCCGATCGTCGAGCAACTCTCGAAAGTGACCGCGCGCGTGATCATGAGCCCGGACGTGCAGGAGCGCTTTTCGACCGTTGGCGGCATCTCGACGCCGATGGGCCCCAAGGAGTACGAAGCATTCATCCTCAAAGAGCACAAGAAGTGGGGGGAGATCGTGCGTATTTCCGGCGCCTCGCCGGACTGACGGGACGCGCGCGGCAGGCATCCAGTAAAAATGGGGCCAGACCCCGTTTATTTCAGTCGACCTTCGCGCCGCTCAGCGCGACGAGTTTCGCGTACTTGTCGTAGTCCGACCTGAGCCGCGCGGCGAACTGCTCGGGCGTCATGTACATCGGCTCGAGCGCGAGGTTGTTGAAGCGGGCCGCGACGTCCGGATGGTCGAGCGCCTTCTTGAGCTCGCTCGAGAGCCGGTCGACGATCGCCCGGCTCGTTCCCGCGGGGACGAAAGCGCCGACCCACGCGGTCAATTCGTAACCCGGAACGCCCGCTTCCGCCAGCGTCGGCACGTCCGGCAGCTGCTTGATCCGCACGTCCGAAGTCACCGCCAGCACCCGCACCCGGTTGCCGGCGAGCAGCGGCTTGATGACGGGCATCGGCGCGATCATCGCCTGCGTCTCGCCGGCGACGAGCGAGACGCCTGCAGCGTCGGCGCCCTTGTAGGGCACGTGCGTGAGCCGGGTCCCGGTCATCGCGCTCAACTGTGCCATCGTCAAATGCACGAAGCTGCCGCTGCCGGAAGAGCCGTACAGAATCTGGTCGGGACGCGCCTTCGCAAGCGCGATGAACTCCCGCACTGACTGCGCCGGCAGGGAAGGGTGCACGGCAAGGATGCCCACCTGCCCCGAGAGCGGCGTGATGCCGGTGAAATCTTTCAGCACGTCGTACGGCAGGCTCTTGTACAGGTGCGCGTTGGCGATGATGGTGGCCGAGGTGACCATCACGGTGTAGCCGTCCGGCGCGCTTCTGGCGGCGTATGCGGTGCCGATCGTGCTCGCCGCCCCCGGGCGGTTCTCGATGACGACCGGCTGGCCGATCGATTCCGCGACTTTCTGGAACACGATGCGCCCCACGGCGTCGTTGGAGCCCCCGGGCCACGGGATCACCACATGCACGATCCGGGATGGATACGCCTGCGCGAACGCCGTGAACGGCGCGGCGAGCGCGGCGAGGAGAACCGGTACGGCGATGCGGAAGCGAAACTTCATTGTTTCCCCCAAGGCGGGTGTTTCGTGCAACAGGTCACCGGCTCACTTCTTCTTTGCGTCGATGAATTTACCGTTCGCAAGAACAGCGCCGAAACTCGCCCAGGCGTAGTCGAAACTGCCGGTAGCGGAAAGACTGAAGGCGGCCGAGGTCAATGCGCTGACAAAGGTGATCTGCAACTCTTCCGTGGCCAGCCCGACCCCGGCGGGATACTGGGCATCTTCGTGCGCTGCGTCCTTGATCGAGACTTCGGAAATGCCGCTGCGGATGAATTCGTAGAAATAGTCGCGGTTGCGCGTCGAAGAGACGTGCTCGTCAGCTCCGAGCAGCATCACGGGTGTATTGATTCGTCTCAAAAACCTGGGCAGGTCGTTGCCGTCCACCGCGGGGTCAAGCAGTATGCCGCCCGCGGCGGGGGCGCCTTCAGCCAGCGCGACCGTCACTGCGGCGCCGCCGAACGAGTGACCGACGAGAATGATCTTGGTCACGTCGATACGGCTGTCGATAATCTCCGGCCAGCGGCGGATGAAATTGACGATTTTTGCCAGGGTTTTGCCATTGCCGACCCATGGGCCCTTGGCGGGCAGCTGCACGGCCAGGCAATGCATTCCCCAGGATGCCAGGTGCATGGCCTGATAGGCGTGCGCTGCCTTCGAACTTTCATGCCCGTGCAGGAAAACGACCAGCGGCGCTTTCTGCGCATGCGCGGATAAGTACAAATCCGTCTTGATGAGCTCGGTGGTCGACAGGCGGATTGCATAGTCGTCCTGCGCGTCCACGGCAAACGGTCCGCGCAATCTGAATTGGTCGAGATCGGCTTTGCGATCGAGCAAATACGCCTGCAGCTCGCTGAAGGTCCCGGGTTTGAGCGGCGTCGTGCCGATATCCGGCGGCCTTGCACAGCCGCTGAGCAGCGCCAGCCAGGCAACGACGAAAATAATGGGGCTTCCGGGAATTGCCATGCGTGGTATTTTAGCGGTTAGAATTCCGGACGCCGCCTTGCACGTCCCGCGGGCCGGCCCGAAGGAGGAACTGGAATGAAAAAAAACGGGATAAGCATGGTTGTCCTGCTCGTTTTACAAACTCTGTGCCTGGAGCAATCGCATTCCGCGGATGCCGGCAGCCCCCAGTTTAATGAAGAACTTGAAAAACAAGAACAGATCTATCAGAGCCGGGGCGAGCAAAAACCCGAGGGTTATGTCATCGATCGATCGCTTTTGTCCTATATATACACGTTATCCTCCGGGTTCGATCGCTCATTGGCAAATCTTGGTCCCAAAGACCGCTGGCTGGATATCGGCGCGGGCAGGGGCCAGGCCATATTGGACTACTTCGCTGAAAGATTCGACGCGATGTACGCGGATCGGCGGGAGCGGCGCGGTGGAAAAGCCCGGGCTGTCGCCATTTCCATAGAAGACCGCAGGACGCCCCTTTGGCATCAAGCAGCGGCAAGCCTTGGAGCGAATCAAATACGGTATTTGTCCGGCAGGCGCCTGCGCGAGTATTCGTCGGAAGAACTGGGAAAATTTCAGGTCATTACCGATGTAACCGGCGGCTTCTCATACACGCAGAACCTTTCCCTGTTTGTGGAGAAGGTCCTCGGCATTCTGGAGTTGAACGGCAGTTTTTATACGGTTCTGCAAGACGCGCATTCTGCGGATGGCGCGAACACACCCTACTACGAGGGTTCGCCGTTCCTGACCGAGATAGCAAATGCCGACGGTTCGGAAGTGAAGGTTTGTGCCTGGCTTAAGAGCATTGCCTGCGTGGAAGTTGCCTGCGAATTCAAACCGGGACGGACACCGCCGATTGAGGTGTATCACGTTCACAAAGTCTGCAATGACGTTACAGTTCCCGCTCTGGTTGCGGTTCATTACGAGGCTGGAACTCCCCCCGAACGGGGATTTCGATTGAAAAATTGATTTGACCGGCCCTGCACGGGCCAAATTCCGTTCACGGGGCCGGGTCTTGAATTGGCGGTTTCCGCGCAGCTTATATTTCAAGAGCTGTCCCATAGTGTTCATTCTTTTGATTTCAGCCCATGAATCCTATCAGTCTGTTCGCCAGTGCGCTGCGCAAGCGGGCGTATGCGGTCCTGCTCGGTGTCGGGCTGCTGATATTCGGCACGGTCTCCTTCAGGTCGCTGCTCTTCAGGGCCGGCATTGAAATCGCATACGACGGACGGATGGTGACTTCGTTTTGCGCGAAGTCCGGTGCGTGCATCGGTATCTACGAGCTGGTGATCGGCAATACCGGCAAACTTGAGCAGGAGCGCATCGAGGCCGTCATCCACGTCGATCCCGCGAAGTGGGCGGCGTCCCACAGCATCGCGGACCTCGCGGGCGATCGAGCAAGGACGGCGGACCCGGAAGTGAAATTCGCAACTTCCGACGGCGCGTATACCTACGCGATCGCGCATCTCGTCGCCGGCGCCGAGTTCAAGCTGCGGCTCACCTGCGCCGCGTGTTCGATCGAGGAACTCAGGCTCGCCAAGGAAACGCCGGTCGATGTGCGGGCTAACGGAACCGTTCTTCACGGCGATCCGCGCACGACGACGCTCGGACGCAGGCTGGCGCTGTTGTTTTCGTTCTTCTGAGAAAGGAGCGGGGGGCTCGTCAGGAAGCCGCGGCGGCGGAATCGCTGCGCTCGACGTCGAGCGTGGTGACGCGCCGCAGCTCGCGCTGGTAGCGGCCGTCCTCGAACGGCGTCGCGCGGTGCATCGTGCAGCGGTTGTCCCAGATGACGAGGTCGCCCGCGCGCCACGCGTGGCGGTGGACGAACTGGCGCTGCGTCGCGTGCTCGATCAGGTCGCGCAGCAGGAGCCGGCCGTCGGGGACCGGCCAGCCGATGATGCGCGAAGCGTGCGACGCGAGGTAGAGCGCCTTGCGTCCCGAGCGCGGCAGCGTGCGCACCAGCGGATGCACCGCGCCCTGCAGCTGCGCTTTCTCCGCGTCGGAGAAGTCGAAGCCGAGCGTCTGGCGCGAATAGGCGATCGAGTGATGCACGCGCAGCCCCTCGAGCCGCGCCTGCATCGCCGCGTCGAGCGCGTCGTAGGCGGCGCGCATGTCCGCGAACTCGGTGTCCGCGCCGGCCGGCGGGATCACGCGCGCGTGCAGCATCGAGTAGCGTCCCGGCGGGTCCTGGAACGACGCGTCGGTGTGCCACAGGCGGTTGCCGAGGCTGTACTCGCGCCGGCGGTCCTCCCGCTGCTGGATCGTCCCGTGCTCGGTCACGTTCGAGATATCGGTGAGCGCTTCGTCGCCCAGCCGGTTTTTCTGCAGCGCGCTGATGCCGGTCTTGGTGTGCAGCGCGCCGTCGAGGCGCTGCGCGAACGCGAGCTGCTCGGCGTCGGTGAACGGCTGGCCGCGAAAGACAAGTACCGCGTATTCGTCCATGCCCGCGCGCAGCCGCTCGAGCGCGGCGGGCGCGCGCGCCTCGCGCAGATCGACGCCGCTCGCCTCGGCGGCGAAGTGCGGATGCAGCGCGCGGAAGCCGATGTCCATGCGGGCAGCTTAGAATTCCGCGCGTTGGGCGTCAACCTGTAAATGGGGTCAGGCCCCGTTTGCCGTCCGGCCCTTGTCATTACTGCTCACCGCGCTCATGAAGTGCTGCTGAAACTGCAGCGGGTCGGCGATGCTTTCGATCGGCGTCCTGTCCCCGCCGGTGCCGGCGATCGTGATCGATCCGAAGTTGAGGATCCGGCCCATGATGCTCTGATCGACCTTGATGCTCTCGATCTTGTCCAGGCGCAGCTCCATCGTCGATCGCTTGAAGATGCCGCTTTTCGTAATGATCCGCTTGTTGGTGATGGCGAGCTCCGTGGTCCGGCAGATGATCCACGCCCACAGCAGCAGGAGCAGGCCGGCGCCGAATGCCGGCAGAAGCACTATACCCGCCAATATCAGGACGAACTGCGACCACAGGCTCAGGCGGGCCAGGTAGATCACCTGCTCGCCCTCGATGAGTACCCGGTTGGTGTAGGAGGTCATTCGAGCGGGCTCCGCGATATGAATGAAGTGTACCCGGACTCCGTCAGTTCAGCGAAAACTTCTGGAACGTGTGGCAATCCGCGGGCGCGCGGCCGCGGCTCACCGCGAAAGTCCAGGTGACCTCGCTCACGTAGAGGTCGTTCTTCGAGTCGAGCGCGAGGCCGTGCGGCGCGGCGAAACTTCCGGGCGCCGTTTTTTCCGGTGTGCCCCAGCGCGCGAGCAGCTTGCCGTTCTTGTCGAAGACGCTCATCCGCGCGTGACGCGCTTTGTCCTTTGTTATCGGGCCGAGGCGCTGGGAAGTGTCGCCTTCGTACCATGCGAGCTCAGTCACGTAGGCGCGGCCGAGGGAATCGAAGACCAGATGCGTGGGCCGCTGCGTGTCCGTCCACTCGCTCAGGTACTCGCCGTCCGGACTGAAGATCTGGATGCGGTCGCTCTCGCGGTCGCAGACGAAGACGCGCCCTGTGGAATCGACCGCGATGCCGTGCGGAAGATAGAACTGGCCGGGGCCCAGGCCCGGCTCGCCCCATGACCGCTTCAGCTCGCCTTTGGGCGAAAAAATGTGGACGCGGGCGTTGCCGTAGCCGTCGCTGATATAGATGTCGCCCTTGAGCCCGATGGCGACATTGGTGGGACGGTTGAAGGGGCCCGCCCCGCGCTTGATGCTCGCGATGTTCTTGCCGTCGTAACCCGTGTCCGAAGGCGTGTTCAGGATCCCCATCGTCATGAGGAGCTTCCCCTCGGGCGTGAATTGACGCACGGTGTGCTGGCCGTCATCCGTGCAGAAGATCGAGCCGTTGGGCGCGACGTAGATGCCGTGGGTACGATACGAGAATTCGCCTTCGCCCCACGAGCGCTTAAAGTCGCCTTTCCGGTCGTAGATGATGACGGGATGGTCCCCGCGGCAGATGAGGTATACGCGGTCCTCGCCGTCGACGGCCACGCCTGCCACGTCCCGGTGGGCCCAGCCCTTCGGCAGTTGCTCCCATCCCTCGACGACGGAATACTTGATCTTCTCTGACTGTGCCATGCGTGCCTCGCCTGGGTGATTGAGAAATTGAGCAATTGAGCGATTAAGTAACCATATTACCAAATCACTTAATTGCTAGGCACCTCGCTTCGCTCTCCCTAATCGCTTAATCCCTGAATTACTTAATTTCTCAATCACCAATCCGGGGAATCAGGCGCGAAAGCCGAATAGCTAATAAGAATGAATGGGGCCAGGCTCGAATTGTTCTTCTTTGCTTTATACTTAATGCGAGCCTGGCCCCTTTGATCGATCGAAGCATTGCACGAATAAAGCCAATCGAACCAGAGCAATGAGAACGCCGATTATCGCGGCATTATTCCTGATCCCCGCGCTCGTGCACGCCGATACTGTCTATAAGACCATCGGTCCGGACGGCAGGGTCATCTACAGCCAGCAGCCGCCCGCGGATGGCAAGGTTGCAAAAGAGTTTACGTTTGCCAATTTACCGGCGACACCCCTGCCGGAATCCGTGGTTCGTTATCGCAATGAACTGCAAAAAAGCATGCAGAACAGGTTGGCCGGAAACAGCAAGCGGCTTGACACGAGCGAGCCGGTGCTGTTGATGGCCCAATGGTGCGGCTATTGCCGGCAGGCCAAAGGTTATCTCGCCGAGAAAGGCATCCGCTATAAAGAATATGACATTGATACGGAAGCCGGAATGCGTGCCTTGATCGAGGCTGGCAGCGGGCGTGGGGTCCCGGTCATGCTCTGGAACGACAAGAAAGTACAGGGGTTTTCGCGGGCCGCCTACGACGCGCTGTTTAACGCCCGGAAATAAGCTGGCCGCGATCGGCCCGAAACCCGTATGGATATTGGCTTGCGCCGCCAAAAGGGGTCGGAGCCGAATTAACTTTATTCTGGAAAAATATTTCGGCTCCGACCCCTTGTCTGGTGTTAAATATGGGAAAGCCGTCAGGCAATCCGGCGCGCGCGCCGGGTGATGGTTCAGACATTCCTTAATTGAATCGAGGGATTGCATACCGGGGAGATCGTCATGCGCAAAGCACACCGCATCTTGTTGTCAATCGCAATGTCCGCGAACCTGCTGCTGATCGCGCACGCCGGGGCGCAGGGCTATCCCAGCCGGCCGATCCGCATGGTCATTCCCAACCCGCCCGGGGGCAGCCTCGATATCGTCGCCCGGCTGGTGGGCCCCAAGATGACCGAGATCACGGGGCAGAGCGTGATCATCGACAACCGGCCGGGCGCCGACACCAACATCGGCACCGAGTTCGTCGCGCGGGCGCCGGCCGACGGCTACACCGTTCTGCTCAACACGGTTCCGCTCGTCGTCAATCCGAGCCTGTCCAGCAAATTGCCATTTGACGTGGTCAGGGATTTTGCGCCGGTATCGCTGATCGTCTCGGTGCCGTTCGTGCTCGTGGTGCATAACTCCGTGCCCGCGAAGTCGGTCAAGGAGCTCATCGCCCTCGCCAGAAAACAGCCCGGCAAGCTCACTTACGCTTCCGCGGGCAACGGCAGCAATCTGCACGTCGCGGCCGAGCTGTTCAAGAACCTTACCGGCACGAACATGCTGCACGTGCAATACAAAGGGGGCGGCCCGGCCTTGCTGGCGGTGCTGAGCGGAGAAGTGGACCTGAGCTACCTCAACGTGGCTGCGGTTGTGCCGCACCTCAAGGCCGGCAAGATACGCGCCCTCGGCATGACCAGCACGCAACGCTCGTCGGCGCTGCCGGAGCTGCCGACGATCGCGGAAAGCGGCGTGCCGGGTTACGAATTCACGAGCTGGGTGGGCGCGCTGGTTCCTGCGGCAACGCCGGTGACGACGGTTACGGAGCTGAACGAGTTGATCACGCGGTCGGTGCGTTCGCCGGATCTCAGCAAGCGTTTTGCCGATCAGGGCGCCGACATCATTGCGGGCTCTCCCGCGCAGTTCGCCGCGCATATCAAAGCCGAATTGGCGCGATGGGCGGTGGTGGTCAAACAAAGCGGGATGAAGGCGGACTGACTTGCGCTACCGTGGCTGGGCGTCGAGAAATTCGATTATCGGCTTGTTGAATGCCGCGAGGTCGTCAAATACGCCCAGGTGACCGGTGGGTATGACGCGTTCCACCGCGCCGCTGATGAGCTTCGTGAGTTCGTTGGTGAACGCCAGGGGCGTGGTCTTGTCATGCCGCCCGCACATGATCAGCGTCGGCGCCTTCACTTTGCTGCAATGCTCGGTGAAATCGGGGAGCAGGATGCCGCGCAGCACGTCCATGTAAGCCTCTTTGGGCACCAGGCAGATTGCAGAGACCAGCTCGTCGACAGCCGACTGGGGAGTCGACGGCAAAAACCGCGTCGCGCAATACTGGCGGGCGTACTCGCGCGACGACATGTAGCGAAAGCACTTCTCGGATTCCTCGATTCGCGCTTTCGGATTCGTATGGTACTTGGCAAAGGTGTCGATCAGGATGAGCGACCGCACCATCCCGGGCCATTGCGAATTGAACATAAGCGCGATCGGGCCGCCCATGGAGTAGCCGACGATATGCGCCTTTTCTATGCCCAGCGCATCGAGGCCGGCTTTAAGGTCTTTCGCCGCGGTTGGCACGTCCCAGCGGCCGTTGAATGTGGAAAACCCGAAGCCGCGGTGATCGAAGGCGATGCAGGTAAAACGGTCCTTGAGCGCTGCGATCTGATGCCGCCACTGATAGGAGAAGCCGCCCAGGAAGTGAATCAAGACAACGGGAGGTCCCTTTCCCTCCTTGACGTAGTTGAGCGTTTCGCCGTTTACAGTAATTTGCATAAAGTTGACGCAAGCCCCGAATCAAACCGGGCCGTAGCGCCGATAGACGCTTTCCATCAACGAATCGAACTGGCGCTGCGACATTTCGACGCCATGTTCCTTGCGTACCGCGGCCGCAATCTCGGCGTAAGCCTTGCCTTGCTTGACGAGCCGGATCGCAGTGACGCAGGCATCCAGCTCGGGAGGAACTTCGACCAGCCGGTCTCCCCATAACGTATAACCGAGCGGGACATCGCCGCCGAGGTAACGGCCGTCTTCAGCAACTTTCAACTCACTCATACTTTTCCCAGTATATGCCACGCGCACGGCAGAACCAAGGGTCGATTAATTGGCGAAATCGTGGCTTGTTCCCGATTTTTTGCTACTCTGTGCGCATGGCTCCATCCTGCATGCCGCGATTCGGCGCGAGCATAGCGCTTGCCGTAATGACTGCGGCTGCGTCCGGCGCGATCGCGCAGCAGTATCCGACCAAACCGGTACGCGTGATTGTTCCATTCGCACAAGGGGGGTGCACCGGCTCTCGGCGAGGGGGTTGGTTTTGGGGCGGAGACGGGGCACGGCCGCCCGGGTTATGGCACGGCATTCTGCGGTCATTGATCATCGTGTTGTTTGCTGGCGCGTCGATAAGCTCGCTTACAGCCGTCGCCCAGCCTTATCCATCGAAGCCGGTACGCGTGATTGTTCCATTCGCACCGGGCGGCGGGAGCGACCTCACGGCCCGTCCCATCTCGCAGAAACTCTCCGAGGCGCTCGGCCAGCAGTTCGTGGTCGACAACCGTGGCGGCGCGGCCGGCGTCATCGGCATGGAACTGACCGCCAGGGCCACGCCCGACGGCTACACCATCATGGTCATGTCGGGCAGCTTTGCGGCCACGCCTGCCACGCAGAAGCTCTCTTTCGATCCGCTGAAGGAGATCGTGCCGGTCGTCGAGCTGGGCTACTCGCCGCACGTGCTGGTGGTGCATCCTTCGCTTCCGGTCAAGACCACCACCGAGCTGATCGGGTACGCGCGCGCCAGGCCGGGGATGCTTCCCTATGGTTCGACGGGGCTCGGCGGCTTCACGCATCTCGGCAGCGAGTGGTTCGCCAGCATGGCGAAGATCCAGATGATCCACGTGCCGTACAAGAGCACCGGCGCGGCGATGATCGACGTGCTTTCCGGACAATGCCCGTTCATCATCGGCAGCCTGCCCGGCACCATGCAGCATTTCCAGTCGGGACGGCTGCGTGCGCTCGCGGTGACGAGCGAGGCGCGCTGGCCCACGGTGCCCGAGCTGCCGACCGTTACCGAGGTGCTGCCGGGTTACGTGCTGGTGACCTGGTACGGCATGATGGCGCCGCGCGGCACGCCCGCACGCGTGATCCAGACGCTCAATGCCGAGGTCAACAGGATTCTGCAGGTGAGCGAGACGAAGAAATTTTTCGACGCGCAGGGGATGGCGCCGACCGGCGGCACGGTGGCGAAATTCAACGAACGGATCCGCGCCGACTACGCGCGCTGGGTCAACGTCGTCAAAGACGCGGGGCTCAAGATCAATTGATTAAAAGGGGCCGGGGTGCTTTTCAGTCATTGAAATGTACTCCGACCCCATTATTTCACGCAGAAGCATGAGGAGGCCGTCGTGATCCGGAAGATTCTTGCGTATATCGCGCGCATGCCCGTGCTTGCCGCCCTGCTCATCGTGATCGCGGCTCCGGCATGCGCCGCGGACTGGCCGTCGCGGCCCATCGTGGTGCTGGACGGCTTCGCGCCTGGCGGCGGCACCGATGTGCTGATGCGGCTGATGGCCGTCGAGATGACGAAAACGTTCGGCCAGCAGGTGGTGGTGGAGAACCGTTCCGGCGCGAGCGGCCACATCGCCGCGGACGCCGTGGCGCACGCCGCGCCGGACGGACAGCTGATCATGATCCACACCGCGAGCATGATCACCAGCCGGCCGCTGTATGCGAAGCTCGGCTACGACGTGCTGCGAGATCTTGCCCCGGTCACGCAGATTGCGCGCATCCCGAACGTGCTCGTCGTGCCGGTGGCGCTGCCCGCACGGAACATGCACGAGTTTCTCGCGCTCGCGAAGCGGCGGCCGGGCGAAATGGTGCTCGCCTCGACCGGCCTCGGTTCGATTTCGCATGTCGTGGGCGAGTTGTTCCAGCAGGTGGCCCATATTCGCTCGATCCATGTTCCTTATCGCGGCGCGGCGCCCGCAACTCTCGCGCTGATCTCGGGCGAGGCGGCCTACGGTTTCATCGTGCCGCCGGTGATCCGCGCGCACGTCGAGACGGGCAAGCTGCGCGCGCTCGCGGTGTCCACCATCCGGCGCTCGGCTGTCTTTCCCGACGTGCCGACGCTCGATGAATCCGGGATCAAAGGCATCGACATCCCGCATTGGTACGGCATCTGGGCGCCCGCGAAGACGCCGCCCGCGATCATCGACGCGCTGTACCGGGAGTTCGTCCGCGTCATGGCGCTGCCGAATATCCGCGAGCGCTTCCAGCGCGAAGGCGCCGAGGCGGTCGGCAGTGCGCCGCCAGAATTCGCGGCATTCGTGAAAAGCGAGGTCGCGAGATGGGCCGAGGTTGCGCGCAAGGCGGGTCTGAAGCCCGAATCGTGAGCCCGAATCCAACCGCAGCGATCGAGTGAGGGGAAATTCACCATGATGAAGTTCGCCATTTTTACGGGCGCGGCGCTGCTATGCGGGGTGCCGGCATCCCTATCGGCGCAGCCGGTGCCGAGGGACTATCCGAACAAGCCGATCCGCGTCGTCGTGCCGTCCCCGCCGGGCGGCCCTCCCGACCTGATCATTCGAATGCTGGCGCCGAAACTGAACGCGTCGCTCGGCCAGTCGCTGGTGATCGACAACCGCGCCGGCGCCGGCGGTGTCGTCGGCACCAACTTCGTGGCGAAGGCGGCCCCGGATGGCTACACGTGGCTCTTCACCACCGCGTCGCACACCAACACGCCGCCGTTCAACCAGAACGTGCCCTTCGATCCGGTGCGCGATTTTTCGCACGTGACATTGGCGGCGCAGAACTTCGGGCAGGCCCTCATCGTGCCGCCGAACTTTCCCCCCAGGACCGTGCAGGAGCTGATCGCGCTCGCGCGCCAGCAGCCCGGCAAGCTCAACTACGGCACCGCGGGAATCGGCACCGCGAGCCACATTCCGGCCGAAGTGATGAAGTCGATGAGCGGCACTGACATCGTCGCCGTCCAGTACCGGGGAGTGCCGGAAGTCCTCACCGATCTTATGGGCGGACGCGTCGAAATGATGTTCGTCGGAACGCAGATCGCGCTGCCGCTGGTCCAGGCCGGCAAGGTGCGCGTGCTCGCGCTCACCGGCGCCAAGCGCTGGAAAGGGATGCCGGACGTGCCGACGATGCAGGAGGCGGGTTTCAAGGGTTACAACCTGATCAACTGGTTCGGCCTGTGGCTGCCGGCGGGGGCATCGCGCTCGCTCGTCGCGCGCCTGCACGCCGAGACGGTGAAGGCGCTGGCGGATCCCGAAGTCCTGCGGCAGTTCGACGTCCAGGGCCTCGAGGCCGTCGGCTCGAAGCCGGATGACTTCGCGCGGTTCGTCGCGAAGGAGTCGGCGTTCATGGTCGATCTCGCGCGCAAGATCGAAGCTGCGGGCAAGTGATCCGGGGATTAAGTGATTAAGCGATTAGGGGATTCAGCGATTAAGGTACTCAATCACTCAATTGCCCAATCACCAATCTAAGAAATCGCGGTCCGTCCCTGCTTATTCTGCCGGGCTTGACGTTGCTCCCATTTTGGGAGCATGCTAGAATCCTTGCATGCGGATCGTCGCGCTGGGCACGTTACGGAACTTCTGGCAGAGATATCCCGATGCCGAAATTCCGCTGCGCTCCTGGTACGCGGCGGCCAGCCGGGCCGATTGGCGCAGCCCGGCGGATGTTAAAGCCGCCTACCGGAACGCGAGCTTCGTTGCGAACAACCGCATCGTTTTCAACATCAAGGGCAACGAGTATCGGCTTGTCGCGGCGGTGCACTATAACCGGGGCATGATGTTCATCCGGTTCATCGGTACGCATCGCGAGTACGACAAGATCGACGTGGCCAATATTTGAGGTGAGTGAAATGAAATTACGTCCGATTCGAACCAGGCGCGAGCACCAGGCGGCCCTCAAGGAAGCGGAAGTGCTGTGGAACGCTCCCGAAGGTTCGCCCGCAGCCGACCGGCTCGAAGTGCTGACGCTGCTGATCGAAACCTACGAACGCGCGCATTACCCGATCGCGGACCCCGATCCGATCGATTTCCTGCTGCACGTGATGGAAGCGCGCGAACTGTCGCGCAAGGATCTGGAGCCATTCATCGGTTCGCGCGCGCGTGTGGCGGAAGTGCTGAATCGCGTGCGCCCGCTCACGCTCGACATGATCCGCAGGCTCGCGGCGGGACTGAAGATCCCCGCAGACGTCCTCGTTCGCGATTACAAGCTGAAGCGGGCGGCTTGAGAATATGTAATCACCAGCCTTGGATCTGAAAAGCGACTAGTGCCGTTCCAATTTGATTGGCCTAATGACCACGAGGATCCTTCTGCAGAATATTGTGCCTCGATCACCCATCACAGATAGCTCGGAATAGTTGGAACGGCACTGGAAGGTAAAGCGTTGACCCCTGCTACTCGCGGGCAAGTGAGGACTGCGTGAAAAAGAAAGATTCCGAATTGGAACCCTGGCAATGGCCAGAGGACCGGTGGCGCGGGATCGTCGGGCGGGTGCGGGCGGGCCGTTCCCTGCGGCCGCGCGAGTGGCCGGGCGGGGCGCGTTGCGCGGTCGCGCTGTCGTTCGATTCGGACCATGAAACCAACGAGCTGCGCGACGGCGGGGAATCCGTCGGCCGCCTGTCGCAGGGGCAGTACGGCAACCGCCAGGGGGTCCCGCGGATTCTTGCGATTCTCGCTTCGCATGACGTGAAGGCGAGCTTCTTCGTGCCGGCCGTCACGGCGCTGCTTTATCCGGACGAGCAGCAGCGGGTCGTCGCGGCGGGCCACGAGATCGGCATCCACGGCTGGATACACGAGCGCAATTCGGTCCTGCCGCTCAAGGCCGAGCGCGACCTGCAGATGCGCTCCGCCGACGTGCTCGAGCGTGTTGCCGGCGTGCGCCCCGTGGGCATCCGCACGCCCTCATGGGACTTCAGCCCGAACACGCTCGCGATCACGCGGGAGATGGGGCTCATCTACGACTCGTCGCTGATGGCCGACGTCGATTGCTACGAGCTGCTCATGGATGGAAAGAACAGCGGGGTTGTCGAGCTGCCGGTCGAGTGGATCCGCGACGACGCCGTTTACTTCAACATGAACCGCTTCGCCGCGCTGCGCCCCTATACGCCGCCCACCGATGTTTTCGAGATATTCAAAAAGGAGTTCGATGGCGCGTACCGGGAGGGCGGCCTTTTTCAGCTCACGATGCATCCGCACATCAGCGGCTACCGTTCCCGCATCTGGGTGTTGGATGAGCTGATCCGGTACATCCGTTCGCACGCGGGGGTATGGTTTGCTACCCATGCGGATGTCGTTCGCTATGCGAAGGCGTATGGCGCGTGACTTTCGTTTTTCCCGGGGGCAGCCCTGAATAACAGGTGATGAGTAATGAGCGATGAGCGATGGGATTTCCCATTACCCATTGCCCCTTACTCGCCTGCGACTGCTCGGCGGCTCTCATGGGTCCCAAGGTCACACGGTGCCGCGGAAAGATACGGTTGCGAGATTGGTTCACCAATAAAATGTACTCCGACTTCAAGATTTCTTAGAGTGATATCGAAGGCGTCGGCATGTTTATCTGCTTGCCCGATGGCCGCTTGATCGCCGTGCGGCCGGCCTCGGACAGGTGCAGCAGAAGGTAGCTCGCCATCTCGAGCACGTAGAAGGCTGCGATCGCGAGCAGGATCACCACCGCCGGCGGGAGGACGATCGGCAGGGCAAGCGCCGAGACGAGCAGCACGCGCGGGCTTTCCTTCAGCCATCCCTTCGTGCCGCCGGGCGCAAGGAGCGCACCCCACCTGACGGCGGCCCACATGATCCAGCGGCGGAGGAAGGGCACGCCGAGCTCGCGCATCGCGCGCCGGAAGATCGCATCCGCGTCGACCCGTTCGACCTGCCCGCCGGCGCAGAGATAGTCATGCAGAATAGCCGCCTTGGTATAGCGGCCGTAGCGGGGCAGGAACCAGACGAAGATTCTCGGCACCGACGCGAAGTCGGTCCTCATCCCGACGGGCGCTTCGAAATGCTCCGACTTGCCGTCGTAGTCCAGCGCGGCCAGGAGCTGCCAGTCCTCTGTGGTGACTTGCCGGACGTCGACTTGGGAATTCGGCGGAAATGGCATTGGATATCTCCTTCGCGCTGGCGCTGAATTTTGAATCCTACTTTATTTCCCGGGGGGCAGCCCGGGGGAATCGCGCGGACTCGTTAGCGGAACGCCCGTTTGCGGGAAGCGCGATATAGCCCGCGCTCGACAACGCAAATATCTCGCCGCCAACTTTTCGCGCGGG
Organism: Gammaproteobacteria bacterium; assembly: GCA_041483135.1. GTDB lineage: Bacteria > Pseudomonadota > Gammaproteobacteria > Burkholderiales > SG8-41 > PALSA-1004. The sequence goes on from JBGPFE010000040.1 coordinate 29,023, forward strand.
CTGGCCACTTTTCTTGCGCGGCCAAGACTGCCCTCCCAATTCAGGATTCAAGACCTGACACCATTAGTTGTGCTCACTCGACCCTTGCGCCGGTCGCTTTGACGACCGTCGCCCATTTCTCGATCTCAGACATCATCAACTCCGTCGCCTGCGCGGGCGTGCCCGATTTGAGCGTGGCGCCGTGAGTCAGCAGACGACCGCGCACCGCGGTGTCGTCCAGCGCCTTGTTCAACTCGGTGTTGAGGCGCGTAATCACGGCCGCCGGGGTGCGCGCAGGCGCCAATATGCCCCACCACGAACTGGCCTCAAACCCGGGATAGCCTGATTCGGCAAACGTCGCAAGTTGCGGCGCGGCCTCGGAACGTTGCGCGCTGCCGATGGCGATGCCGCGCAGCCTGCCGGAATCGATATGGGGCTTGAGCGACGTGATGTTGTCCGTCACCAGCGGCACGAATCCGGCTATGGCATCCACGATCGCCGGCCCGGCGCCCTTGTATGGAATATGCGTGAGATCGGCCTTGGAAACGAGTTTGAACAACTCGACGCCGAAATGCGACGCCGTGCCTATGCCGGGGCTGGCGAAATCGATTTTGCCGGCGCGCGTGTGTGAAAGCGCAACCAGCTCTTTGACGTTGCGCGCGGGTAACGACGGATGTGCCGCCAGCACCACCGGAATCACCGCAATCAGTCCCACCGACGCGAAATCCTTGCGCGTATCGTAGGAGAGCTTCGCATACAGGCTGTGATTAATGGCCTGCGTCGTGATGGTCTGGATCAACACCGTGTAACCGTCGGCGGGCGCAGCCGCCACCTGTCCGGCCGCCAGCGTGGTGCCGGCACCGCCCCGAAAATCGACGATGAATTGCTGCCCGATCAATTCGCCCATGCGCGGCGTGATGCTGCGCGACAGGAATTCACCCGTGCCGCCCGGCGCGAAAGGTACAACCATGCGTATCGGTTTGGCCGGGTAGTTTTGTGCATGAGCGTGCGTGGCGGGTATCCCGAGCAGCAGCGCAGCTAGTGTCGTCCAGGGCTTGTTCATGAAAACCTCTTTAGAATAAATACGATCGGTGTCAGATTTCCAAAGCGCGACGCGGTAAAGTTACGCTGACCCCCAACGATACAACAATACGCCGGGGCGTGGCGGCCGCGCGGTTAAACCAAGACCAAAATCCAAATCAATCGAAGGGGCCTGCGGCTCTCAGGGGAGCTCGAGTCACACGATGTCGCGGAGTGCTACGGTCGTGGGATTGGATGCGTAGTTTGGCGCTGACCGCTGACCGCTGAATGCTGATCGCTGACTTCTCATTCACTCCTTCACCCTTCACGAATAAATGGGGTCTGTCCTCGATCGAGTTGTGCTGCACTGGTAGTTCGCGTAACGTGGGAACCGGATGACTGCTGGTGCGCGCGTAGCGCGTATGCCCGGCCCGTCCGGTTGGCGCAGTCCGGCGAACATTCCAAAAAAAGGAGGAGGCTATGAAGGCGAAAGTAACAGCCGCAGTTGCTGTTTTCATGGTGGCGGGCGGCCTGATTGCTGCGGGGACCGCCGCCGCGCAGGGCTACCCGAACCGGCTGGTGAAGATCGTCGTTCCCTTTGCGCCTGGCGGGGGAACCGACGTGATGGCGCGCAATATCGCGCAGAAGCTGAACGAGGCCTGGCTGCAGCCGGTCGTGGTGGAAAATCGAATGGGCGCCGGCGGCATCATCGGTGCCGACGCGGTCGCCAAGTCGCCCGCCGATGGCTACACCTTCCTGATCGGCACGACCACCACCGCAATCAACGCCAGCCTGGTCGTAAAGCCCCCCTACGACATGCAGCGGGATTTGCAGCCCGTGGCCATGTTGAGCTTCTATCCGATGGCAGCAGTGGTGCCGGCCGCCTCGCCGGTGCGCTCGTTGCAGGATCTGGTCGCGCTATCGCACAAGCAGGCGTTGACTGCGGGTACGGGCGGCAATGGAACGCCCCAGCATCTCGTGCTCGAGATGTTCAAGGGCGCGACCGGCGCAAAGATCCTGCACGTACCCTATAAAGGCGGCGCACCCGCGCTGGTGGCTTTGCTTGGCGCTCAGAACGACGTGGTGTTTTCGCTGTGGCCCGAATGCCTTACTTACGTGAAAGCGGGCAAGCTGCGCGCGCTGGCCGTGACCACCGATACGCGGCTTGCGCAGATTGCCGACGTGCCAACCACGGCGGAAGCCGGATTCCCCAGCGTCCAGGCCACGGGCTGGCAAGGCGTGATGGTTCGCGCCGGCACGCCGAAAGAAATCGTTGCCAAAATCAATGCTGAAGTGAGCAGCATCATGGCCGCACCCGAAATGAAATCCCGGATCGTCGAGCAGGGCTTCATGCCGGTCACGATGGGCGTGGGCGAGACCGAGAAATTCGTCAGCGCCGACGTCGAGCGCTGGGGGAAAATCATCCGCGCCGGGAATATCAAGGTGGAGTAGTGTGGTTCGTGGCGTGCTAGTTGCGCCGTCGATCAGGCCGCGAGTTTCAAACGCAAATTTTTGCCAAGCGCGGTCGCGGCTTTACTGATCGTGGACAGCGTAATCGACGGATCATTTTTGTCGAGCAGGCGCCGGATCACCGCGCGGCTCGTGCGCATGCGCCGTGCCATTTCCGCCTGAGTTATATTCGCTTTCAGCATTGCCTGCTGAAATTCCCAGGCGAGCACGCGCTTGAGCGCGAGCACGGTCGCCTCTTCAAGGCGGCCTTCTTCGCGCAGAAAATCCTCAAAATCGCTGCCAATGTGCCGGTTCGTCTTTTTCGCTGTCATGGTCGTGTCCTCGTTATTTCAACATCGCGCGACGTTTGCGTGCCGTTTGCAAATCCGCCAGCGGCGTTTTGCGACTTTGTTTCATGAAACCGTGCAATAGCACCGCTTCGCCCGCCACCACGGTGAACAGGACACGCGCGATGCGATTGGGGAAATCAGTCCGGATTTCCCACATCCCGTTTTCCATCTTGCGGACCAGCGGCATGCCCACCGGCCAACCAAATTGCAAGGTGCGAATGTCGTCGCCTATCGCTTTGCGCTCCTGCTTTGACAACTCCAGCAACCACTTTCGCACCGGTTCGCCGCCGCCGTCCGCGCGGAAAAACCGTACCGCTAGTTTCTGTTTTTCCATTTGACAAGTGTATCAAAATAAATACATGACCGCAACTTGCTTGTCTCTGAACTATTCTGGTCGTTCTACGCCTGAAATCGGACGCGCGGTTATCCATAGAACGGCGCCCCGCACCGCGCAGGAGGGTCTGTGGTTCGTGGGCGGCAGTTTTGCCAACTGCCGGACCTACTCGCGTTACGTGGCCATGCAGATCAAGGCGATCGAGGAAGGACTGCTGGCGAAGCGGTAGTGCGGCAGATACATTCCTTCATGCGGGCGCATCGTCTTGTGAGAGCTGCCACCTAACATGACTTCCCCGGGGGCAGCCCTGAAAAACAGGTGATGAGTAATGGGCGATGGGCGATGGGGTTTCCCATTACCCATTACCCATTACCCATTGCCCCTCCCTCGGCCGCGACTGCTCGGCGGCTCTCAGGGGAGCCCGCATCATACGGTGCCGCGAAGAGCTACGATTGTGGGATCGTGCAGGGTTTGGCGCTGACCGCTGAATGCTGATCGCTGACTTCTCAATCACCAATCCGGGGAATCAGGCGCGAAAGCTGATTAGAACAATCGAGGTCTGGGCGTCAGTTCGCCTTGATCCCGGCGCGCTGGATGACTTCCCGGTACTTCTTGATCTCACCGACGATATACGTGCGCAATTGTTCGGGGGTGGTCGGTGTAACGTCCACGCCCTGTGCGGTGATTCGCTCGACGATGTCGGGTTTCTGCAGAACCTTCACGATCTCGGTGTGCAGCCGGCGCGCTGCAGCGGGCAGCATGTGGGCGGGCCCGAATACGCCCCAGGCTTCTTCCATGTAGAAGTTGGGAAAGCCCGACTCCGCAAATGTAGGAACGTTGGGCATATGCACCGAACGTTGCCTGCTCGCGACCGCGAGCACGCGCAGCCGGCCGGCCTTCGCAAACGGCAGCGCCGTGGACAGCGGGGTGAACATGGTTTCAATCTGTCCCGCCATGACGTCGGTCATGGCCGGCCCGCCGCCTTTGTAGGGCACGTGTACCATGTCGACCCTGGCCTGCTGCTTCAACAGCTCACCGGCGATGTGGCTGCCGAGGCCGACTCCGCCCGTAGCGAAATTGATGGGCCGCGACGCTGCCTTCGCCCGTGCAAACAGATCCTGGATCGATAGTGCAGGGTTCGACGGATTGATCACGAATGCCTGCGGCGATTGCCCGATGAAGGTCAGTGGCTCGAAGTCCTTGACTGAATCGTAGGGCAGCTTCGGAGCCAGCGTCGCATTGGCGGCTTGACCGCTCAGCCCGATGACGCCGAAGGTATAGCCATCCGGCTGCGCGCGCGCGATCGCCTCGGTGCCGATGATGCCGCCTGCGCCCCCGCGGTTGTCTACCACGATTTGCTGGCCGAGCGCGATTCCAAGCGGAGGTGCGATCATGCGTCCCAGCACATCGGTGCTGCCGCCCGGCGCGAACGGCATGATGAAACGCATGGGCTTGGTCGGCGCCCACTCGTCGGCGCCGGCGCTCGCGGACGCAGCCAGGCAGCAAGCGAAGAACATCCCGCGCACGGCACCGCAAATTGCCGGCAAAACCTGCTTGCAGTAAATCATGTGGTCCTCCTCGTTGTTGTTTGCCATCTCTTGATAAAAACCGATCCCTGGTGGCTCGCGCGATTTCGTCACGTGCACCTGCTTTGACGCATCGCTTTCTGGATTATACACAGCGGTTAAACTATACTCGTCAGCCCAAAAGAAGTCCGCATGCCGCTCGTTTTGGAGAGAAACCGGCATCGCCATCGCAGGTTCGACGGCATCAGAAGAGGAGGATTTTGCCATGAAGCAGAAAGTCATCATCACGTGCGCGGTGACGGGCGGCGGCGATACCGTCCACCGCAATCCAGCCGTTCCGGTCACACCGAAGCAGATCGCCGAGTCCAGTATCGAAGCGGCGAAGGCTGGCGCGGCCATCGCGCATATCCATGTGCGCGATCCGAAGACCGGCAAAGCGAGCATGGACGTCGCACTTTACCGGGAGACGGTCCAGCGCATTCGCGACAGTGGTTGCGATGTCTTGTTGAATCTGACCGCGGGCGTGGGCGCGAACTTCGCCCCTGGACTCGATGACCCGCGCGCAGGAGGGCCGGGAACCACCCTCGTCACGCCTGAAACGCGCATCGAGCATCTGCTCGAATTGCGGCCGGAACTTTGCAGTCTCGACATGGGCACGATGAACAAGGGCGAGAACCTTGTGTTCATGAATACGCCAAAGCAACTGCGCTGGATGGTGAAAGCCACTCAGGACGCTGGCGTGAAGCCTGAGCTCGAAGTGTTCGAGGCCGGACATATCTTGCTTTGCAAGGAATTGATCGAAGAGGGGCTGATCAACGCTCCGCCGATCTTTCAGATCTGCCTTGGAATGCAATGGCTCGCTCCTGCTACGCCCCAGGCGATGATCTATATGCGCGATCTGTTGCCGGCAGGCGCGCCCTGGTTCACTTTCGGCAAGGCGCTGACGGCGTACCCCATGGTGGCGCAGGCGGTGCTTTTAGGCGGGCATATCCGGGTGGGATTCGAAGATACGCTTTACCTCGAGGAGGGGGTGCTCGCGCCAAGCAACGGCGCTATCGTCGAGAAAGCCGTCAAGCTTATTCGCTTGCTCGCGGCAGAGCCGGCGACTCCGGCGGAAGCGCGCAGCCTGCTTGGGCTCAACCAGCAGCCGGCGCAGAGCCTTGCCCGCGCCGTATCGGGGCCATAGGACCGCGATACGAGGTAAGGTCTTGCCTTTTGCCTAGCAAGAAAATAAATGGAGTCTGATCTTGCCCACGAATGGTGGACACCTTAATCAAGGGTACATCGCTTCGAATGCCAGCGGGGTTTCATAGTTTAGAGTCGAATGCCGTCGCTGGCGGTTATAGAACACCTCCATGTATTCGAATAAGCTCGAGCGGGCC
>JBGPFE010000041.1:0-34616 GCA_041483135.1 Gammaproteobacteria bacterium
AAGTTCGATAGCAGCCATCGGCGGTCCTATTCAATGAGGTCTCTTGCGGACACAGGCGCGCCGTGCCCGCAAACGGGCCTGCGGCTAACGAGTCCCGGCGCGCGCCCGCACCACGGCGCCCAGAAGTCGATCAGCACGATCTCGTTCTTGGTCACGACATCTTCAAAGTTGTCCTTGGTAAGTTCGATAGCAGCCATCGGCGGTCCTATTCAACGAGGTCTCTTGCGGACACAGGCGCGCCGTGCCCGCAAACGGGCCTGCGGCTAACGAGTCCCGGCGCGCGCCCGCACCACGGCGCCCAGAAATCGATCAGCACGATCTTGTTCTTGGTCACGACATCTTCAAAGTTGTCCTTGGTAAGTTCGATTGTTGCCATGGCACACTCCGGAATATATTTTTGCGCATCATAACACGCAGAAAAAGCGGTGATGAGCGATGGGTAATGTGTGATGGGTAAAATTACCACTATACGTTATACGCACTCCGTCCTTGGTCTTGCTCATCACCCATTACCCATTACCCATTACCGTCAATGCAATTTGACGCGGGGCTCCGTCCGCCGCGTAATGAGGCGCGCGAGCGTCTCGAAAAATATGCGCGCGAAGCCGTGCAGCGCGTAGAGATGCAGCTTGTAGAGCGAGATATACATGATCCGCGCGAAATAGCCTTCGATGAAGATCGCGCCGCCGATCAATTTGCCCATCAGGCTGCCGACCGTGCTGTATTCGCCGAGCGAGACCAGCGAGCCGAAATCGCGGTAGATCCAGGGCCGCGGCGGCTCGCCTCTCAGCCGGCGCCTGAAAGTACCGACCAGATGTGAAGCCTGCTGATGCGCTGACTGCGCGCGCGGCGGCACCGGATGCGGGTGCCCCGGCCACGGGCATTCGGCGCAGTCGCCGAACGCGAAAAGGTCGGGATCGCGCGTGGTCTCGAGCGTCTGGTTGACCACCAGCTGATTCAAGCGGTTGGTCTCGAGCCCGTCGATGTCCTTGAGAAAATCCGGCGCCTTGATGCCGGCCGCCCACACCACGAGCTCGGCCGGAACCAGCTTGCCGCTCGCCGTGCGCACGCCGGTCGCGGTGACCTCGGTCACGCGCTCCCCGGTCAGCACCTGCACGTTCAACGCGCGCAGCAGTTCCTCGGTCGCTTTCGACAGGCGCTCTGGCAACGCCGGCAGAATGCGCGGTGACGCTTCGATGACGCTGAATTTCACGTCGCGCTCGGGATTGATGCGGTCGAGCCCGTAGGCGAGCAGCTCGCGCGTGGTCTTGTGCAGCTCGGCGGCGAGCTCGACGCCGGTCGCGCCGGCGCCGATGATCGCGACCTGCAGTTGCTCCGGACGCAGCGGCTCATGCTGCGCGTTGGCGCGCAGGCAGGCGTTGAGCAGACGCTGATGGAAGCGCTCGGCGTCGCGCGGCGTATCGAGGCTCAATGCGTGATCGCGCGCGCCCGGCGTGCCGAAATCGTTGGTGTGGCTGCCGACCGCGATCACCAGCGTATCGTACGGGATTGAGCGGCGCGGAATGATCTCGGCGCCGCTCTCGTCATGCCAGGGCGCGACCGCAACCGCGTGCCGCGCGCGGTCGAGACCGTCCATCTCGCCCAGCTGAAACCGGAAATGGTGCCAGCGCGCCTGCGCAAGGTAATCGAGCTGGTGCTGGTCCGGGTCCATGCTGCCGGCGGCGACTTCGTGCAGCAGCGGCTTCCATAAATGCGTGCGCATGCGGTCGATCAACGTGATCAGCGCTCGTCCCTTGCGGCCGAGCGAGTCACCGAGCCCCGTTGCAAGCTCCAGCCCGCCGGCGCCGCCACCGACGATGACGATGTGATGAAGATTCAAGTTCCGGGTTTCGAGTTGTGGGTTTCGGGTTGAGAGCTTAGTTTTTCACTCATCACTCATCACCGATTTTATTACCCGCCGACCTGGCTTGCCGCGGTCTGCTGCAAGAGTTTCAGCATCGCGGCCGCCTTGTCGAAAGTTTCCTGGTATTCGTCATCACACCGCGAGTCGGCGACGATGCCGCCGCCGGCCCAGAAGCGGATCGTGCCCGCCGAGTGGACGAGCGTGCGGATCGCGATGTTGAGATCCATGTTGCCGTCGCAGCCGATGTAGCCGATCGCGCCGCAATAGACGCCCCGCCGTTGCGGCTCGAGCTCTTCGATGATCTGCATCGCGCGCAGCTTGGGCGCGCCGGTGATCGAGCCGCCGGGGAAACAGCCGCGCAGGAGATCGAGCGCGTCGCGGCCCTGCCGCAGCTTGCCGGTCACCGTGCTCACCAGGTGATGCACCGTCGCAAAGCTCTCGACCTCGAACAGCTTCGGCACCCTGACCGAGCCGGGCTCGCAGTTCTTCGACAGGTCGTTTCTCAGCAGGTCGACGATCATCACGTTTTCGGCGCGGTCCTTCGCGCTCGCCTGCAACCCGGCGGCGAGTTCGGCATCGAGCCGCGGATGCCCCGCGCGCGGCCGCGTGCCCTTGATCGGCTTGGTCTCGACCAGACTGCGCTCGAGCCTGAGAAAGCGCTCGGGCGATGCTGACAGGACCTGGCAGTACGGCGTATTGAAATACGCGGCGTACGGCGCCGGGTTGATGACGCGCAACGCCTGGTAGGCGAGCCACGGGTCGCCGCTCGCCGGAGCGGCGAAGCGTTGCGCGAGATTGATCTGGTAGCAATCGCCGGCGTAGATGTAATCGAGCACGCGCTTGAACGCGCCGGCATAAGCGTCGCGCGACAGGTTCGATGCGAGCGGCGCGGTGATGCGGAACGGCGCGCGCGCTCGCTCGGGCGCCGGCGCGCTGAAACGCGCAACGAGCTCGTTCCAGCGCGCATGAGTATCCACGCAGCGTCCCTGCCCGACGAGCCAGCTGCGGCGTTCGAGATGATCGACGATGACCGCCCAGTCGTAGATGCCGACCGCCATCTCGGGCATCTTTTCGGTGTCTTCAGTGCGTGCCGGCAAGCGCTCGAAGCGCCGCGCGAGGTCGTAGGAAAAATAGCCGATCGCGCCACCCGTAAACGGCAGATCGCACGCGGCTCCGGGATCGAAATCGAGACTTTGGCGCAGCAGCAGCAAGGGGTCTTCGCGCGACAGTTCGATCGCGTCGCTGCGGATTTCGGTCATCTTGCCACGCGTCGCGAGCATCGCATAAGGCTCGGCGGCGATGATGTCGTAGCGCGACTGCGTGAGATGATGGCCGCCGCTGTCGAGGAACACCGCCCACGGCAAATCGGCTACCGCTTCGAACAGCGCTGCACTATCGGCGTGATAGGGTAATTCGGTGCGCAGCAACATGGGATAGTTATTGTGCTCCAGGCGTTACCACGCTGTCATCCATGTTATGCCACGCTCAGTCTCGCGCCAACTGGCATAAAATCTCTGCCACTCCATCCTCGCGTATACCATGGCTGCGACGTGTCAATTCGATCATCTGGTGCTGGGCGCACACACGCTCGCGCAAGGCGCCGCCTTTGTCGAATCATTGCTCGGGGTGAAACCACAGTCTGGCGGCAAGCACATCGCGATGGGCACGCACAACATGCTGCTCAGGCTCGGCGCAAAATCGTATCTGGAGGTGATCGCGATCGATCCCGATGCAGTCGCGCCTCAGAGGCCGCGCTGGTTCGGGCTTGATAATGCCGCCATGCGCACGGCGCTCATCGCGCAACCGCGGCTGCTGACGTGGGTCGTGCGCTCGGACGATATCGAAGCCACGGTGCAAAACTGCCCGCTTGCGCCCGGCGCCATACATCGCATGAGCCGCGGCAAGTTTTCGTGGCGCATCACCATTCCCGGCGATGGCGAACTGATCGGTGACGGCTTGATTCCAGGCGTAATCCAGTGGGACGGCGCCGCCCATCCCGCCGACAAGCTCGATGACCGTGGCTGCGAGCTCGTCAGGCTCGAAGGCTTACACCCCTCGCCCGCCAGCATCGCGCCGGCGTTGGCCGCGCTCGGTCTCGATCAAACGATCTCGCTTGCCGCGGCGAAACACAGCGGACTGATCGCGACCCTCCGCAGTCTTCGCGGCATCTGCAACATCACATCCTGACTATGCACCTATTGCGCACCGAAACATCGGCGCATTGGAACACGACGACGTTGGCGCGCCGGCTTCGTGCGCGACGGCGGCTTTGACTTGCATGTTTTCCTCCCTCTGTATCCCCTCCCCCTAAAGCGGGGGAAGGTAGGATGGGGGCACGGATTCCTGCTTTATGATCGCTATACTATCAAACGCGCCTATTTAGCTGTCAGCGGTCAGCACTCAGCAATCAGCGAAACCACGGCGGCTGTGCCACTAAAAAAGCTGACCGCTGAGTGCTGAGTGCTGATTGCTGACTGCTGACTGCTGAAAGCTGAACGCTAATGGCTGATTTTCCGAAATGAATTCCGGATATCGCGGCCGTTTCGCGCCCTCTCCGACCGGTCCGCTGCATTTCGGGTCGCTCGTCGCAGCAGTCGCGAGCTATCTCGACGCGAAAAGCCGCGGCGGCGAATGGCTGGTGCGCATCGAGGACCTCGACCCTCCGCGCGTCGTCCGTGGCGCGACCGACGACATCCTGCGTACGCTCGAAGCGTGCGGCATGCAGTGGGATGGCACGATCGTCTATCAAAGCACGCGCGCCGACGCGTATCACGCGGCACTGCATCGTCTGCGCGCGCTGGGTCTCGCCTATCCGTGCGCGTGCAGCCGCCGAGAGATCGCCGATTCGGCGGTGGGCGGCATCGAAGGCCCGGTTTATCCCGGCACCTGCCGCAATGGGCTTGCGCCGGAAAAGCTCGCGCGCGCCTGGCGCATCAATACCGGCGGCGCCCGGATCGAATTCGACGACGCGATCCAGGGGCGTGTGCAACAGAATCTTGAAACCGACATCGGCGACTTCGTGCTCTACCGCGCGGACAGCGTCTTCGCGTATCAGCTCGCGGTCATGATAGACGACGCCGAGCAGGGCATCACCGACATCGTGCGCGGTGCCGATCTGCTCGGCTCGACGCCGCGCCAGATCTACCTGCAGCAGCTGCTCGGGCTGCCGACGCCGCACTATTGCCACGTGCCGGTCGCGGTGAATGCGGCCGGCGAAAAGATGAGCAAACAGACGCTCGCGGCGCCGCTCGACGCAGAACGCCCACTGCCGGCATTGACGGCCGCGCTGCGCTTTCTCGGCCAGCCGCCGCCGGATGATGTCGTGCGCGCCGGTGTCGCTGCGCTGTGGCAGTGGGCGTTTGCCTACTGGCAACGCGATCGCATCCCGCGCGTGCGCAGCGCGCGCTTGTAAGCCGACCCCGTTCGAATTGATTTCACGGCGTGCCCTGCGTGGCCTGGTAAGCCGAATACATGTGGTCAAAGACTCGGGCCGCCGCCACGACCAGCTCGTCATCGCTTCGCGTATTATCCCGCGCGCCTTTCAGCACCATCTCGAGGCCAATGGCGTCGGCAACCGGGATGCCGCCGATGTCGAGATAGTGTATCGTCGCGGCGAGCTGGATCAATGCCGGGTCGCTGTCGAGACCGAAGCTCGCGAGTAATACTTCAAACGTCACCCGATTGCCGACGTGCGTGAAGTCGGCACCGTCAAAATCAAATCCCAGAGCGCCCCTGGGCCGATCCTTGGGTTTGTCGATCCATGCAAACCGCGCCTTGCGATCGACGAAGCGCTTGATGAGCCACGCGCTTGCCAGGCGGTCGATCCATGGATTCTTGCGCGTGGCCCAGGCTCGTTTCTGATACTTCGCGGGATTAAGGCGCCGAATCCTGCCTTTCGCCTTGCGCGGCTCATCGGAGGAGAAAAGGCGCTGCGCGGCGCCCTCCAGGCCCGCCAGAGCGTCTTGCGCCTGCCTGTTTGCCTGTCCAGGATAGAAATCGATCTTGACGATTTCGTGGAACGAGCGACGCAACCGCTTCACGAGCGTATCCGCTCGAGGCTGTCCCAGGCGGCCAAGGGATTTTTTTGCCGCTTCGATCCGTGTGACCAGGGATGCATACTCAGTCGTCCTCTCGAACAGCTTGCGGACCGTATTGAATTGGGTGGCTGTCTTGAGATTCAACTCGACAGTCATTGCGATACCGCCGGCTGCCTTCACGTCCGATTCGAGGTCGACGAAGTCCGATGCCTGAGCGGCTCCGGCAGGAAGCAGATACACGCCGTCTCGAAGAACACCGCAACCGATGCTGCGCAAGGCCCGCCAGATGCGCATCCGCACCGTCTTGTCCTTGGACGGGAGGCTCAATACCAGTGCGCTGAAGGTTCTTGATTTCATGTTGTGGTTACTACATTATAGTGGTAATCTCTACAATATACAACCAATTGAAATATAAAGACTAATAGTTAAATATTGCCAAATTTTGGCTAAAACTGGGCACCATGACTACTAATTTGCTTGACAGCGGGAACCAGATTATCTAAAGTGGCGGCACGTGAGTTCGCTGACTTTGATCGCGACTCAGCCGGGTAGTAGGCAGCCACCCGGTTCTCAAGAACGTTTCTGTTCCAAGTGCTGTTCCAATCCCTTACGGGATAGGAGCGCACATGGAAAACAGAAACAGCGTAATTTCCCCCGCAGTCGCCACGAGCATGCCGGCGCGCCCCGTCGCGTCGCGAGCGGACCGCGGCACCCTGCTGTTGACGCGCGGCGACGTCGAACGGCTGCTTACTCTCGACGAATGCATCGCCGCCGTCGAGGATGCCTTCCGTCAATATGCGCTGGGCGATGCCCCGCCACCCGGCATTCTCGGCATGCATGTCCCGGACGGCAGCTTCCACATCAAGGCGGCGAGCCTCGCGCTCGACCGGCAGTATTTCGCAGCGAAGCTCAACGCCAACTTCCCGCACAACGGCGTGCGCCACGGCATGCCGACCATACAGGGCGTGCTCGCGCTCTGCGACGCCTCGAACGGCGCGCCCCTTGCCGTCATGGACTCGATGGCCATTACCGCGCTGCGCACCGCCGCTGCCACCGCCGTTGCAGCGAAGCACCTCGCGCGCGAAGCGTGCGACACCGCGCTCGTCTGCGGCTGCGGCGCGCAGGGGTATGCGCAATTGCGCGCACTGTGCAAGGTGCGCAAACCGCGCCGGATCTACGCCTACGATCAGGACCAGGCGAAGGCGGCGGCATTCGCGGGCAGCATATCAGCCGAGCTCGCCATTCCGGTAAGCGTGGCCAGCGATATGCGCACGGCGGTCGCCGCAAGCGCTACCGTCATTACATGCACCACCTCCCGGCATTTCTTCATTGCGCACGACATGGTTGCCCCGGGAACGTTCATTGCCGCAGTCGGCGCCGATAACGAAAACAAGCAGGAAATCGATCCGCAGCTGCTCGCGCGACATACCGTGGTTGCGGACATCGTCGATCAATGCAGCGCAATCGGCGACCTGCATCATGCAATCGCGGCCGGGCTGATGACGCGCGACGACGTGCATGCGGAGCTCGGCCAGATAGTCGCCGGCATGAAGCCCGGGCGCCAGCGCGAGGACGAAATCATCGTATTCGATTCGAGCGGCACCGCGCTGCAGGACGTCGCGGCAGCGGCGGCAGTTTACCGGCGGGCGCTCGGGCAGCAGCAAAGCGTCCATTTTTCTTTCAACGCTTAATTTCAAGGAGACCATCATGCGTTACCATCTCACCCCGATACACTGCCGTCCGTGGCTGTTGAACGCGCTTTCCTTCAAGCTGATCGAGAGCCACTATGAAAATAACTACGGCGGCGCGCTGCGGCGCCTGAATGCAATCACGGAAAAGCTGGAGTCTCTCGATTTCGACCAGACGCCCGGCTATGTGATCAACAGTCTGAAACGCGAGGAGCTCGTTGCGCTGAATTCCACCCTGCTCCACGAGCTCTACTTCGCAAGCCTCGGCGGCGAAGGCAAGCCGACCGCGGCGATCGCGGAAGCGCTCGCCCGCGACTTCGGTTCCTTCAACCGCTGGAAGAGCGAGTTCGTCGCCATGGGCAATGCGCTTGGCGGCGGCTCGGGCTGGGTGCTGCTTACGTACATGCCGCGCGACCGCCGTCTCATCAACCAGTACGCGGCCGAACATACCCAGGCCGTGGCGGGCGGCATCCCGATCCTCGCGCTCGACATGTACGAGCACGCCTACCACATCGACTATGGCGCGAACGTGAAAGCGTACGTCGACACGTTCATGCGCAACGTCGACTGGAACGCGGTCGAGGCCCGCTACGAGGACGCGTCGAGAGTCGAGCCCCCGCGACCCCTGGTCCAGCCCGAGTTCGGCGACCTGCCGGCCGTCAGCGTCGAGGAAGTGAAGGCCATGCTGGACACGGGCAAGCCGGTGCAGTTCATCGATGCGCGACCGCGGCATTTCGTATCGCGCACCCAGGACATCATCGAAGGCGCTACGTGGCGCGATCCCGACCGCGTGCAGGAATGGGCCGGCGAGCTGTCGAAATCGGACCCGGTCATCACGTTTTGCGCGTACGGGTTTCACGTCGGATGCAAGACCGCGATCGCGCTGCGCGACGCCGGGTTCGACGCAAAGTTCATGAAAGGCGGCCACTCGGCATGGCGCGCGATCGGCGCGCCGGTGAAGCAGAACGTATAGGAAATGGAGCGAAATGCCATGAACTCTTCGATGACTTTCCCTGAACTCCAGTCGGCCATGCATGGCCGCCAGCCTCCGATCGTGATCGACGTGCGGAAGGAGCCTGCATTCAAGGCTGCAACCGACATGATCGCGGGCGCCCTGCGCCGCGAGCCGGACTCTGTCATCTCGTGGGCGAAGGAACTTCCCAAGGCAAGCACGGTGGTTGTTTATTGCGTACACGGACATGACGTAAGTCAAGGCGTGGCCAGAGCGCTGAACGAATATGGCATTAAAGCGCATTATCTCGAAGGCGGAATCGAAGAAGGCTGGAAGGTCAAGAAAGGCGAGCTTGATCGCAAGCCTGCTGACGCGGCTACCCGCTGGGTAACGCGCGAGCGCCCCAAGATCGATCGCATCGCCTGTCCATGGCTGATCGCACGTTTCGTTGATAAGGCTGCGGAGTTTCTGTATGCGCCGCCCAAGCAGGTGTTGAATGAAGCCAAGGCGCGCGATGCGATTCCGTACGACATTCCGGACGTTGCGTTTTCGCACGACGGCGACTCGTGCAGCTTCGATGCTTTCCTCAAGCACTATCGCCTGACCGACCCGGCGCTGCAACAGCTCGCGTTGATCGTGCGCGGCGCGGACACGCACAAGCTGGAGCTTGCGCCCCAGGCCCCCGGCTTGGCGGCCATCTCGCTTGGCCTATCCCGAACTTTCAGCGATGATCACGAAATGCTTAAACACGGGATGGTGATGTATGACGCGCTGTATGCCTGGTGCAAGGAGGGGCAGGACGAGGTACACACGTGGAATCCGGACGCCTATCGATGATGACCGCGTGCGGCGTCACTCTTGATTCGGAACACTGAACCATGACGAATGCGCTCCCGGTATCGCCCGATCCGCCACCGGCCCCCGGTTATTCGCTATGGCAGCTGATTCTCTACGCGCTCAGGCTCGGCACCCTCGGATTCGGGGGGCCGGTTGCGCTCGTGGGCTACATGCACCGCGACCTCGTCGAAGCGCGCAACTGGATTTCGGAAGCGGATTACAAAGAGGGGCTGACTCTGGCGCAGCTAATGCCGGGGCCGCTTGCTGCACAGTTGATGATGTATCTAGGGTACGTGCACTACCGCAATCTCGGTGCCACGCTGGCTGGAATCGCCTTTGTGGTGCCGTCATTCTTGATGGTGGTGGCCATCGGCGCGGCGTATGTCGCTTATGGCGGACTCACATGGATGCAGGCCGTGTTCTACGGCGTGGGGGCGTCGGTCATTGGCATCATCGCCATCAGCGCGTACAAACTCACGACGAAAAGCATCGGCAAGGACAAGCTGCTGTGGGCGATCTATCTGACCGGTGCGGCGGTGACTGTCATCACCGAATCCGAGCTTGTCACGCTGTTTTTGATCGCGGGCGTGCTGTCATGGCTCGTCAAAGCGCCGCCCAAAAAATGGTTCGGCGCGGGAGGAACGCCCGGCATTCTCGCCGTATCCGCGCAGCTTCCGACCGCATCCGTTCTCGCCGCCGGCCCGGACTGGTCCGTGTTGTGGCAGATCGGCATTTTTTTCGCCGAAGCCGGCGCCTTCGTATTCGGCAGCGGCCTTGCGATCGTGCCGTTTCTGTACGGCGGCGTCGTCAACGAATATCACTGGCTGAACGAGCGCCAGTTCGTCGATGCGGTCGCGGTCGCGATGATCACGCCCGGACCGGTCGTCATCACGGTCGGCTTCATCGGCTATCTCGTTGCCGGGTTCTCCGGCGCGGCGGTCGCGGCGCTTGCCACGTTTCTGCCGTGTTATTTCTTCACCATCATCCCGGCGCCCTATTTCAAGAAGCACGGCAAGCATCCGGGCATCGTCGCCTTCGTTGACGGCGTCACCGCGGCCGCTATCGGAACGATCACCGGTGCCGTCATCGTGCTGGGCAAGCGCTCGATCACGGACCTTCCGACCGTGCTGCTTGCCGTGGTCACGGTCGTGTTGATCTGGAAGTTCAAAAAAATTCCCGAGCCGATAATCGTCGCCGCAGCGGCATTGACCGGCATGGTCGTTTATCCGCTCATGAAGTCATGACCCGCGGCGCGCGGGGCAAGGCGGAAACCGGATCCTGATTCCCGGGTCCCGAATCCTGCGCGTTCATGTCGGGCATAATGGGCGGCGTGGATGAGATGACGGCGCAACCGCAGGTGCAGGCGGAACAGGACTTTCTGCTGCGGCTTGATGCCGCGACGCCGCGCGTCGTGGTGACGCCGGCGTTACTCGCTATCAACATCGCCGTATTCCTGGCGATGGTGGCGCTCGGCGTTGATGTGCTCGGCGCCCGCGCCGAGGAATATCTGCGCTTCGGCGCCAATTTCGCGCCACTCACCACCGGCGGCGAATGGTGGCGGCTTCTCACCTGCACTTTCATGCATTTAGGCGTCCTGCATCTTGCATTGAACCTGTGGGCGCTGTGGGACAGCGGACGGCTCACGGAACGGTTGTTCGGCAACGGCTGGTTCGCCGCGCTGTACCTGTTTTCGGGAATCGCCGGCAGCAGCGCGAGCATGCTGTGGAACCACCAGGCGATCAGCGCCGGCGCATCCGGCGCGGTGTTCGGCGTATACGGCGCGCTGCTCGCCTACCTCACGGTGCAGCGCGGGGCGATCCCGGCGGAAGCTCTCAACCGGCTGCGCGTCAGCGCCTCGATATTCGTCACCTATTCGCTGTTCTACGGGTTTGCGCAAGCGGGCATCGACAATGCGGCGCACCTCGGCGGGCTCGCGGGCGGTTTTGCGATGGGATTGATCCTCGCGCGGCCGCTCGAGCCGCACTTGCGCGGCAGTGGCAGCGCGCGCCGCGCAGTGCTCGCGGCAGCGCTCGCGGCCGTCACACTCCCTACCGCCGCGTGGCTCACGCCCGACACCTCGCGCGTTTATCGCCAGGCGATCGCGCTGCAAAACGAGACCGCAGCGTTCAATGCCGATCTTGCGCGGCTACTGGCAGCGTTCCAGGACATCGTCACCCGCTCGCAAACCGGGCAGATCAGCGACGCCGACGTGGTCAAGGCGCTGCGCGCCACCATGCTGCCCGAGTGGGACGCCGCGGTGGTGCGACTCGCGCGCGTCGAACTCGACACGAATGCGCCGACGCGCAAGAATTACGAGCTGCTGCTGCGCTATGCCGTGGCGCGGCGCGATATGATAAAAGCCGTCGCCGATTACCTCGAGACCGGCAATCCCGCCTACGAACGCAGGGTCGGCGAGCTGCGCGCGCAAGCCGATGACGCGCTCAATCAATATCAACAACTGCAGAGGCACTGATCATGTCGGCCAAATCCTATTTGATCCCGGAAAAGCTTTATCCCTACTTTCACTCGATTTCGCTGAAGGATACGCCGCTGTTCAAGGAGCTGCGCGATATCACCGCCAAAATTCCACGCGGCCAGATGCAGGTGCCGCCCGAGCAGGGCCAGTTTCTGCAGCTATTGGTGAAGCTGATCGGCGCCAGGAAATGCCTCGAAGTCGGCGTGTTCACCGGCTACAGCTCGCTCGCGGTCGCGCTCGTGCTGCCGGCCGACGGCAAGATCATCGCGTGCGACGTGAGCGAAGAATGGACCGGCATCGCGCGCCGCTTCTGGGAGCGCGCGGGCGTTGCCGGCAAAATCGACCTGCGGATCGCGCCGGGTGTCGAGACGCTCGACAGCCTGCTCGCCGATGGCCAGCGCGGCACGTTCGATTTTGCGTTCATCGACGCCGACAAGGCCAACTACTGGAATTATTACGAACGCGCCTACGAACTCGTGCGCAGCGGAGGCCTGATCGCGATCGACAACACGTTGTGGTACGGCAAACCGGTGGACCCGTCGGATCAGAGCGAGGACACCATTGCGATCCGCGATTTCAACCAGAAGCTATATCGCGACCCGCGCGTATTCATTTCGCTGCTGCCGATCGGCGATGGGCTCACGCTCGCGCTCAAGGCAGGAGGGGCGTGAGGCGAAAAGTAATTCATTTGCCACAGAGATCACAGAGATCACAGAGGTAAAACAGGGACAACTAATCGGTCTTCATAATTTATCATTACCTCATGTTCCGTACCGACTTGCCTACTTCATTTTGCGATTTTCTCTGTGTCCTCTGTGTCCTCGGTGGCTATCGGTTTTGCAGTGCTGCAGTAACCGCGCGCTGCCGGTTCGCGAGTTCGGCCTGCGCGATGCGCTCGCGGATCGCGGGGATCGCGGCGCGCGCCGCCGTTTCTCCCGCCGCGATCGTTTCGAGCTTGGCCGAGAAATCGAGCGCGCGGGTGCGCGGCGTCGCCGGCCGGATCACGACATCGGCTGCCTCCACTTCCTGCGAGCCGCGCCACGATACGTCGACCGCAATCACGACGTTGGCGCCCATGCGGCGCGCGACCGGCACCGGCACGCGGCTCGTCAGCCCGCCGTCGACGTATTCGGTGCCCTGGATGACGACCGGCCAGAACACGTTCGGGATGCTGCTCGAGGCGCGCACCGCGAGCCCGGTGTTGCCGCGATTGAATATCGTCATGCGGTTGGTGGCGCGCTCGGTCGCGATCACCGCGAACGACCGCTCGAGCGCCTCGATCGAGCGGTTGCCGAGCGCCTTGTTGACGTAATCCTGCAGCGCTTCACCCTGCACGCGCGCCGGCCCGAACAGCGTGAAGTCGATCAATTCGCTGTCTTCGACTTTGAGCGCCATGTCCTCGAGCGCCGCTGCGTGGTAGCCGCCCGCATACAACGCGGCGACTACCGAGCCCGAGCTGCTGCCGACTATGACTTCAGGCCGGATGCCCTCCGCTTCCAGCGCCTTGATGACGCCGACGTGGGCGAACCCACGCGAACCGCCGGCGCCCAGCACCAGCGCGACCACCGGGCGTTCGGAGCGTAGCGGCATGATCTCGGCCGCGCGCGGCGGCGCCAGTTCCGGATATTCGTGCGGCGCCGTCGCGCAACTCGCGAGCAGCAGCGCAACGACCGCTATGAGAGCGAAGCGTATCATCGTGTTCATAGAGTAACAAAACCCGTCCCGGGATCAAAACCTGCGCGCGGATGCGCTTTTACTGCATAATCACGGCCTGAGATCGGCGCGTCGAATTCTGGATGCGCCTCCCGCAGCAGCCGAAGATGAGACCGCGCCGGCACGCGGGAGTTCTCGCAACAAGCCGCTCCCTCTAGAGCCCCGATAACACAGGAATACCGCCATTCATGAGCAACTATCCGATCAAGGTCGGCATCGTCGGCCTCGGCCGCTGGGCCAAAGTGCTGACCCGCGCCGCCGCCAAATCGAACAAGATCAGGATCGTCTCGGCGTTCAGCCGTTCCGAGGAAAAACGCGCGGCGTTCGCCAAAGAGCTGGGCGTGCCGGCCGCGCCGGACATGCAGACGCTGCTTGCCAACCCCGAGATCAAGGGCGTCATCCTCACCGTGCCGAACGAGCAGCATCTGCCGATGGCCGAGCAAGTCGCGAGGTCGGGCAAACACGTGTATACCGAAAAGCCGATCGCCAATACGCTCGAAGACGGGCTGAAAATCGCGGCGCTGGAGAAAAAATACGGCGTCAGCGTGACCGTCGGCCACAGCGCGCGCCTGATGGCCGGCATCCGCATCATCAAGTCGATGATAGACAAGGGAGAACTGGGACGCGTGGCCTTCATCGAAGCCAATTTCTCGAACGAGCGCGCGCTCGAGCTCACGCGCGAGACCTGGCGCTGGTACAGGGACAAGGCCCCGGGCGGCCCGCTGTCGCAACTCGCAATACACCAGTTCGACGTGCTGCATTACCTCGGCGGCGAGATCGCCGAGGTGAGTTCGATGGCGTCCAAGCTGTCCCCGGTCGGCGCCGAAGTCGACGACCAATCGATGACGCTGCTGAAGTTCGCCGACGGCAAGGTCGGCTACGTCGGCTCGTGCTGGACCTCGCCCGGCATCTTCGCCGTGCGGGTCTTCGGCTCGCAGGGCCTGATGCACTACGAAATCGACTTCGGCACCTGGGATACGCCAGACCGGCTACACACCACGTCCACGCTGTATATCCAGCGCGGCAAGAACGGTTACGGCAAGCGCGAGGAAATCAAGCTGCCGCCGAGCGACATGTTCTGCGCCGAACTCGATATGTTCGCGGAGAGCTGCGCCACCGGTACCGTGCGCGAGCTGTCGGCACATAACGGCAACATCGCGGTCGCGGTCGTCTACGCGGCGCTGCGCTCGATCGAACGCAACGGGCAGGCCGTGAAAATCGCTGATATCATCAACGAAACCGAATCCAGAATCTGAAGTCCGGCCACAGAGGTCACAGAGAAACGTCAAAAATTAAAAACTTCCGGTTTCTTTTCGGTATTTTTACCTCCGTGATCTCTGTGCTCTCTGTGGCTGATGTTTTTCGGTCGAGTCCTTAAGGAGCAAAGCATGCTTCCGAGCCGTCATTTCATCGATCTCACGCAGCCCGAGATCGCGCAGCAACTCAAGCAACACCCGCTCGTCATTCTGCCCGCGGGCAGTGTCGAGCAGCATGGACCGCATTTGCCGACCGGCACCGACATCTACGCAAGCCAGGTGATCGGCCATGCGGTTGCCGAGCGCATGGACGGACTGCTGCTGCCGGCAACGCCGTTCGGCGTGACGCCGATGCACATGCCGTTCGAGGGCACGATCACCCTGTCGACGGACACGTACCAGCGCGTGGTGACCGAAACCTGCGCGTCGACCGCCAGGCACGGCGCGAAATATCTGCTGATCATCAACTGGCACGAAGGCAACATCCCGTCGCTTGCGATTGCCGCCGAAGCGCTGCACCGCGAGCACGGCATGACGGTGCTTACCGTGCAGGCATGCTATGTCGCGGCGGAGCTGTATGGCCACGACTGTGGCGGGCTCACGCACGGCGGCGAAATCGAAGCGCTCGCGGTGCTTGCGTGCCGACCCGAGCTCGTGCATCTCGACCGCATCGATCATTCTTCCGATCACTCGCACGGCCGCAAGTGGGACAAGCTGCGCCGCACCCGCAGCTATCAGCCGGTGCTGACCGATATCCGCACCATCGCGCCGACCGGCTGGTACGGCGCGCCTGAGCATGCGACGGTCGATAAAGGGCTCAAGATGCTCAATGACATCGCCGATGCGATCGCCAAGGAAGCGACCGAGATATTCCGCATGCTCGACGAGGCGCAAGGCGGCACCGCCGAAATCAAGCGCCTGAAAGTCGCGGGCTGATGGCGCGCGTGTTGACGCAGGCGGAAGCCAAGCGGCTCGGACTCGCCGGCCGCAAGTCGCTCGAGATCGTGTCGGGCGAAAAAGGCGCGCAGGCGGTGACGTTGCGGCTGGTCGAGATACCCGTGCCCGGGCCCGGCGACGCCTTGCGCGGCCCGCATTTTCACAACGGCTTCGAGGAATGCATCTACGTGCTGTCGGGTCAGGGCTGCACGGAGGCCGACAGCGGCAGGCACCCGCTCAAGTCCGGCGACACGATCCTGATCCCGTCGGGCGAGAAGCACGTCACGCGCAACACCGGCACCGAGCCGCTCGTGCTGCTGTGCTTCTTCCCCGTCGCCGACATCGGCAAGCGCACGCAGGAATCCCCCGCTGTAAAAAACTGAGGCGTTGCCTCGTCATTCGACGTCGTCCGTCTGCGGCGGAAGGCCGCTTGGCGATCTCACCGGATCGGAATACCGACGATGATTTTCACGACCCATTTTTCCGAGGCGCTGGTGATGCCGTGGCCGATGCCGAAATTCAGGTCGAACCCGCCTTTTTTCGTGTCAATCACGCCGTACAACACGTGGCTCTGCTGATTGAAGTCGGGACTGTGATTAATCCCGCCGGTGTCGGCGTAGTGCTCGATGCCGACCAGCGTCCCCTCGCCGATGGCTCGACCGATCTTGAGGGCGGGCTCGAAGGTGGGCACCCGGCTCACGTCGCCCGATAGCGCGGCGCCGACTATCGGATTGAAGCTGATTAGCCATGGCCCGCCGCGCCAGCCCAGGATCGGCCTCAACTCTAGATTCACGTGGTTTTCGGTTACGCGCCTTTGCGTGTATCCGATCTCGGTGTTCAGCCCCCAGAAGAACGAGCCGCTGGAGGGGGCCATATACTTGATGCGCAGCTTGGCGCCGTTGCCGTAGAGATTGCCGCCGGCGCTGCGCGCGGACAGCAGATAAAGCCCCACCTCCCAGGTCTTGGTGATCCCGTAGGACAATTCCGGCGTGACCTGCAATACGTGATGCGTCGGCAGTTGTCCCGGGTAATCCGGCGCGCGAAATCCGTCGACCACATGGTTGACATGCATTTCGAGCCCGAACTCGCCCGGCGCGTTGATATCGTCGGTATAGACCTGGATCTCTTCCGGCGCCGCCATGACATCACCGCATCCGGCACCCGCCAGCACCACGGCCAGCGCGGGAAGTAAAAGACTACGCGTCATCCGCCTCGGCTCGTGCTTCGCGCGAGGCTCAGCCCGGCGGCCAGCGGAACGGCCGGCCGGCCATGATGTGCATATGCACGTGGAATACCGCCTGCCCGCCTTCCTTGCCGTTGTTGATCACCAGCCGGAACGCGCCGTCGACCTTGAGATCGCGCGTAATTTTTGCGGCTGCAAGCAGCAGGTGTCCGAGCAGCGCCTGGTCTTCCGGCCCGGCGTTTGACAGCATGTCGATCGGCTTTTTGGGAATCAGCAGCAGGTGCACCGGCGCCTGCGGGTTGATGTCCCTGATGGCGAGGCAGAATTCGTCTTCGTAGACGATGTCGGCCGGAATCTGCTTGTTGATGATTTTGGTGAAGATGGTGTCGGCCATCCATTCGCTCCTTGCGTGATCCGGTAATTAATGAATAGGAAATCGCGACCGACTCATCCCTCCCCGTGATCAAGTCCGGGGCAGGCTCTCATCTTCCCCCCCCGTATGCGGAGGAAGAAATCTCCTTGCCTATTCCCTATTTCCCATCAACCAGTTACTTTTTCTCCTGCGCGAGGCTCGCCGCGGTCCATGCCACCACCGCTTCGATCAGCTCGTCACCGGCCGCTGCCAGCGCGCGCACGCCGCCTTCGGCGTTCGGGGTCGCCGCCGCGTGTTCGATACTGAAGCTTTTTTGCGCCTGCAGTGTGCGCCTGGCGACGTTGACGATGCTGGCGCGCGCGACCACCACCGCCCGGCTGGTGTTGGCGGAATCGAAAACCTGGCTGAAGTCATCGAGCTCGATGCGCAGCGTGAAATCGGCGCGCGCACTGTCCGCGACACTGATGATTCCGCTATTGGTCACCGTGGCGAGCTGGCTGCGCAGCCGCTGCGTGAGCAGCGCCGCCGGCGGCGCCGCCCAGCGGCTGTTCGCATAACTCAGCTGGCGCGCGCCGTCCTGGTAATTCAGGCGGTAAACGATGACCTGGGTATCGAGCCAGTCCGGCGCCGCCACGTTATAGACCAGCACGGCATGGTGGATTTTGTTCCGCTCGCCGGTGTAATTATGTGGCGAGCCGAAGTCAAAGGTTGCCGGTGTGTCCTTGTTCGCCGGACCAAGAGAACACGCGCCAAGCGTCAGCGCCAGCAGCATCGCCAAAAGTTTGTTCATCGCGTTCTCCGCTGCGCCGCAAATCCCGGCTCGCCGGGCCCCGGCGGCAGCGGGTTCTTGCCGAACACGAGGCTATGCGGCTGCTCGTTGATTTCGTTGAGCAGGCGCTCGAGCCCGCGCGACGAGCGTTGCAGATCTTCCAGCAGCACGTTAAACCGCGGCAGCGATTCAGTGAGCATCGCCTCCGACAGCGCCGCGCCGTTGTTGCCCAGCTGCTCGGCGCTTTTGGCCGCGCGCTCGAACGAGTCGACACGCTGATTGAGATTGGCGAGCAGCGTATCGGCGCGCTTCAACGCGATGCCGGTGTCATTCGCGAGTGCCGGCAATACTTTCGCCGTCGGCTCGAGGGCCGTTGCGAGAGACGCTATCTTGCCCGACGCCTGGTCGAGATTGTGGAGGGTGCTGACCAGTTGTTTCTGGTTCTCGTCGTTCAACAGCGTATTGACGCGCTTGGCGACCTGGTTGAAATTGTCGACCATGTCCTGGCCCGACGCGGTAATGCTGTCCATGAAGGCCTGCTTGACGTCGATGCGCGCAAGATTATCGCCTTCGCCCACAAGCGGCTCGGGCTTGCTGCCGTCGTCATCGAGCATGACATAGGACAACCCGGTCACGCCTTGCGAGCCGAGCTGTGCGTAAGTGCCTTTGGTGAGCGGGGTGCCGGCCCTGACTGAAATCTGGACCTGGATCGTGCGCGGGTTGAGCGGATCGAAATCGATGCTGACCACTTTGCCGACCGTCACGCCGCGATAGCGCACCGGCGCCTGCGCGTTGAGCCCCGATACCGGGTAGTGCGACACCAGCAGGTAATCCTGGGTTTCGACGGTGTCGCCGCTGAACCATAGCGCGGCCGCCACCACGCCGATTCCCAGCAGCAGCGTAAACAGCCCTGCTGCGAGCGCATAAGCCTTGTTTTCCATGATTACCCCTTTTAAGTTACAGCCCTAGCCTGCCGCATGCGGCTCAGGTTATGGACATCACGCCTTTGACCGCCTCGAGCGCGCGCCGCCCGCGCTCGCCCATAAAAAAGTTGCCAATGAACGGATGCGAGTTGGCCACCACTTCGTCGAGCGTACCGACGATCACCAGCTGCTGTTCACACAATACCGCGACCCGGTCGGACAACGCTACCAGCGTATCGAGATCATGGGTCACCATCACGACTGTCAGGTTGAGTTCGCGGTGCAAATCCTTGATCAGCGTGACGAAGCTCTCGCTGCGATCGGGATCGAGGCCGGCGGTCGGCTCGTCGAGAAACAGCAGCTCGGGTTCGAGCGCGAGCGAGCGCGCCAGCGCAATGCGCTTTACCATCCCGCCCGACAGCTCGGCCGGCATCTTGGTCGCATGGTGCGGCTCGATACCGACCATGTCTAGCTTCATCATCACCAAATCGTGGATCAGCGCCTCATCGAGCGTGCGTAATTCACGCAGCGGCAACGCGATATTGTCATATACCGTCAGCGCGCTGAACAGCGCGCCCTCCTGAAACAGCATGCCCCAGCGGTCACGCAATTTCCGCAATTTGCCCGCGCCCGTGCCGTGCAGCGACGTGCCAAATACGCACACCTCGCCGCGCGCCGGCTTTTCGAGCCCCAGCATCTGCCGCAGCAGCGTGGTCTTGCCGCTGCCGGAGCCGCCGACCAGCGACATGATCTCGCCGCGGTGCACGCAAAGGTTGATATCGCGATGGACGATGTGGTCGCCGTACTGAGTCCATAAACCCTTGATTTCGATGATGCACTCTGTCATCAGCTGATCCCCACGTCCTTGAACATGATTGCGAACACTGCATCGACGATAATCACGACCGTGATCGAGGTCACCACCGAATTCGTGGTGCCGATGCCGAGGCTTTCGGTGTTGGGCTCGATGCGCAACCCGAAATGGCACGCCACCAGCGCGATCAGCCAGCCGAACACGACGCCCTTGCCGAGCCCCAGCCACAGGTTGGCGACCGGCACCGCGTCGGGCAGGCTTGACAGAAAATAGCTGTAGCCGATCCCGAGTTCGGCGTTCGCCGCCACCATGCCGCCGAGCAGCGCGATCGCATCGGTCCAGAGCACAACGAGCGGCATCGAGATCGCGAGTGCGAGCATTTTCGGCAGTATCAGCCGCAGCGTGTGCGGAATGCCCATCACCGCCATCGCGTCGAGTTCCTGCGTCACGCGCATCACGCCGAGCTGCGCGGTGATCGCCGAGCCCGAGCGGCCGGCGATCAGGATCGCCGCCAGCACCGGCCCGAGCTCGCGGATCACGCTGATGCCGAGTATGTTGATGATAAAGGCGTCGGCGCCGAACAGCTTGAGCTGCTGCGACGACAGGTAGGAGAGCACGACGCCGATCAGAAAACCGACCAGCGCGGTAATGCCGAGCGCCTGGGTGCCGGTGCGGTAGACGCTGGCCGAGATTTCGCGCCACGGGATACTCGCCGGCTTCCGTAACATATAGACGGTGTCCAGCACCACCTGCCCGAGTACCATGACCATGGTCGCCAGATGGTCGAACACCGACAGCACTCTCTGCCCGACCAGCTGAACCCCCTGTAAAGGGTCGTGCCGTGCGGGCTGCGACGGCGGCTCAGCCGGTAAGTCGAGGTGTTCGAATACCAGCTCGTGCTCGGGTTTCAGCACCAGGTTCGCGGCACGCCGCCTGCCCCACGCGCGCCACAACAGCATCGCACCCGCGTGGTCGATGACCTCGATCCCACGCAGATCCCACTGTGAGGTCGTCGGGTCAGCCGCGTATTCGGCCACCTGCGGCACCAACTCGGCGAAACGGCGCTCGAGCGCCCGCAGGTTCCACGCCCCGCTCAATTCGAGCCGGTGCGTGCCGTCGGCTGCGGCCACCCGGCGTAATTCGGGGACAAGGGGTAGTTGGGACTTGGGGTCTGGCATAAGTAAGTGCTTATTGTTCCACAGCGATGGGCCGGGTTCCCTACCGTAGCTACCTGATTGGGAAACGTTTTTATCCTATCCGTCCAGGCTGCATATGTCAAAAGCTTGTTCTCGGGCCTAAACTTTGACGCAGCGCAATAAATTATTCTGAAAAAGGCTTGACATCCCCTATCCACGCCATATAATTGCGATTGTGCAGTGCAGCAAATGAAGTCTGAAACACCGGTTTCGTAGCAGGTTGATGATTGTTAAAGGTTTTTTTATAAGGAGATCCAAATGTATCAAGCCCCCGAACAACTGATGGCATGGAACAAAGCCAATCTGGAAGCGACTGTCCGTTTCGCCGGTATCGCGCTGGAAGGCGCCGAGCGCATGCTCGAAGTGCAACTGAAAGCGGCGAAGACCGCGTTTGCCGACGGCGTGCAGCAAGCCAAGGCGTTGGCCGAAGTGAAAGATGTGCAGGAATTCGCGCAGTTGAAGAACACGCTTGCGCAGCCGACCCTCGAAAAAGCGACCAGCTACGTCAAGAGCATTTACGACGTCGCCGCCGCTACCCAGTCGGAAATCAACAAGCTGGTCGAAGAGCAAGTGTCCGAGTTCAACAAGCATGTTGTGACCGGGCTCGACAAAGTGGTGAAATCCGCCCCCGCCGGCTCTGAAGTCGCGGTTGCCGCGGTCAAATCGGCGATCTCGGCGGTCAACTCGGCCTACGACAACCTGTCCAAATCGGCGAAGCAATTTGCCGAGATGACCCAGGCCAATGTCGAAGCCGCAACCAGCCAGGCCGTGCACTCGACGAAGAAAAAAGCCGCTTAATTCCGGCTTAAGCCTCAAATAAAAAGCCCCGGGTTTCAAGCCCGGGGCTTTTTATTGCGCGCGCGTTGTCACTGCGTATCCGACCAAGTGAAGCCAAGTGCGGAAACGCCGTTTTTAAGCTCGGCAATTGCTGCCGGAATCCGTTGCGCGTCGCCGCGCACGCCAAGCTCGATATGGCGATCCGTTTCGCTCATGTGCGGCAGGCTGAACACCTTGAGGCCGGGAAACCGCGTGAGGCACGCATTCATCAACTCTATCAGCTGGCTTTCGCCCGCGCCACGCACGATGATCGCACTCTCCGCGATGCGCCCCGCGGCGTGCAATTCGGCATACCAGTTATCGAGCACCCATGCCATCATCGGCCATGCCATCTGCGGAAACCCCGGCACAAAGTGATGATGGCGCAGGCTGAAGCCCGGGATGCGGTTATACGGATTGGGGATGATGCGGCTGCCGCGCGGAAATTCGCCCATCATCAGGCGCTGCGGCGTGATATCGGCGCCGAAACGAGCGCGAATTTCGGCCTCGGCATCGGGATGCAATTCGAGCCCCACTCCGAGCGCGTCCGCCGCGCATTGGCGGGTATGGTCGTCGGGCGTCGCGCCGATGCCACCGAAGCTGAACACGATGTCGTTTGTAGTTAACGTGCGCTTGAGCGTCGCGGTAATCAGATCCGGTTCATCGGCGAGATACTGGCACCAAGCGAGTTCGAGCCCGCGTTCGCCGAGTATCGCGATGACCTGCGCCATGTGCCTGTCCTGGCGCTTGCCGGACATGATTTCATCGCCGATGATGATTGCACCGAATTGCATGGAAAACCTTAAAAATTTCTTGAACCGCGAAGGACGCAAAGGACGCCAAGAAAAAGCAGGCAAGGCGGGAGACGCGAAATCCGAGACGACTTCCGATTGGCGATAAGCTCAGATGGAAAGCCTTTAACGTTATCGGTATTCTTCTGTCAGTTCCGATTCGTTTCTGAATTTCCTTCGCGTCCTTGGCGCTTCAGGATTCTGGCTTAGCTGTGGATGTAAGACTCCAACTGCTTGATCATGAACTGCTGCTCGGAGATGGTTTCCTTGACCAGGTCGCCGATCGACAGCACACCGATCAGCTTGTCGTTCTCGATCACCGGCAGGTGACGGATACGCTTGTCGGTCATCAGCGCCATGCACTCGTCGACCGTGCGGCTGGGCTGCACGCAGATCACGCGCTCGGTCATGATCTCGCGCACCGGGATGTCATGCGACGATTTGCCCTGCAAGATTACTTTGCGGGCGTAGTCGCGCTCGGAGATGATGCCGGCGAGCTTGTCGTTCTCGACCACCAGCAGCGCGCCGATGTCCTTTTCCGCCATTATCTTGAGCGCATCGTATACGCGCGCGTCGGGGCTGATCGTGCACAGTCCGCGCGATTTGTCTTGCAACAGCTGCTTTACCGTCTTCATCGTTCCTCCCATGCCGATTGATCGGCTATGACGCCATCCGCTTCAAGTGTAATCCAATACGACGCGCGCGCAAACGAGCGCCTGTTCTGGCGCTGCATGCGCGCAGTCTGCGGTTTCACGCTATCATTTTTCAGGAAAAACAAAATCATGCATCCTACCGCTCACCTGCTACCGCGACCTCCGCGCACCGCTTCCAGCGGTCCCGGCCGCATCGCCAGGGCAATATGAGCGGTGCCATGGATATTCCGGTCTCACTCGCCACCGCGCTGCGCAACGCCCGGCATGTCGCGGTGCTGACCGGCGCCGGTATTTCAGCCGAATCGGGTGTGCCGACATTCAGGGATTCACAAACGGGGTTGTGGGCGCGCTTCCGGCCTGAAGAACTGGCGACACCCGAAGCATTCGAGCGCAACCCGCAGATGGTATGGGAATGGTACGAGTGGCGGCGCAAGCTCGTCGGCCAAGCCAGGCCTAACCCTGGCCATTACGCGCTCGCCCGGATCGAGCAGCACATGCCCGGGTTCACGTTGATCACACAAAACGTCGACGGATTGCACCACGCAGCCGGCAGCCGCAACGTGGTTGAAATGCACGGCAACATCATGCGCAACAAATGCTTCGAGCACGGGCACGCGGTTGACCGCCCCGACGATGATCCCAAACCGCCGCGGTGCCCGCGGTGCGGCGGGCGCGTGCGCCCCGACGTGGTATGGTTCGGTGAGATGCTGCCCGAGCATGCACTGCAAGCCGCGCTTGGAGCGGCGGGTACCTGTGACGTATTTCTGTGCGTCGGCACGTCGACCGTGGTCGAGCCGGCGGCTTCGCTGCCGTTCACCGCGCTCGCGCGCGGCGCCTGCGTGGTCGAGATCAATCCTGCACCGACGCCGCTCACATCGCGCGCCAGCTACGTGCTGACCGGCCCATCGGGAATCATCTTGCCGCGACTCGTCGCAGCAGCGTGGCCACCTACGGGCTGATGCGCGGCCCGTACCGATCAGTCTTTACAGATCGGATTTTTAATCACGCCTCGCAACCCGAAACCCGGAACTGCGCCTGCAGCACGCGCCTCAGGCCCGCCTGGATTTGCGGCGGGGCTTGCTGAGCATCCGCATCAGCGCCGCCGCATCGACCGGCTCGCTGAAGTAATTGCCCTGCATTTCGTCGCAGCCGTGATCGCGCAGAAAGCGGTATTGCTCGGCGGTCTCCACGCCTTCCGCGATCACCTTCAAGCGCAGGCTTTGCGCCATCGCGATCACTGCGAGGGTAATCGCGACGTCGTCCTTGTCGCTCGGAATATCGATTATGAATGAGCGGTCGATCTTGACGCTGTCGATCGGAAAACGCTTGAGATAGCCGAGCGACGAGTAGCCGGTGCCGAAATCGTCGATCGCAACCCGTATCCCCATCGCCTTGAGTTGCTGCAAGACATTGGCGGCGCGATCAGCGCTGTGCATGACGGTGCTTTCGGTGATCTCGAGCTCGAGTAAAGCCGGATCGAGACCGGTATCACGCAGTATCCCCATCACCGCCGCGGCAAGATCCTCGCGCGCAAATTGGCGCGCCGAGAGGTTCACGGCGACGCTGGTAGCCGGCAGGCCTTGCTTGACCCATGCCTGCGCTTCGCTGCAGGCGGTGCGCAGCACCCATTCGCCGATCGGCGCGATCAAGCCGGTCTCTTCGGCCAACGGGATAAATTGCGCCGGCGATACCCTGCCGAGCTCCGGATGCTGCCAGCGCACCAGCGCCTCGACGCCGGTGATGCGGCCGCTGCGGATGCCGACTTTCGGCTGGTAATGCAGCAGGAATTCCTGGCGCTCGATCGCGCGCCGCAGGCTGGTCTCCAGCGCGAGCCGCTCGAACGTATGCAGGTTCATCTGCGCCGAATAAAACTGGAAATTGTTCTTGCCCTGCTCCTTGGCGCGATACATCGCGATGTCGGCGTTCTTGAGCAGTGTCTGCAAATCGGCTCCGTCGTCGGGATAGACACTGATGCCGATGCTGGCGGTGACGTGAAATTCCTGGCTGGTCAGCAGGTATGGCCGCGCCACGGTCTCAAGTATCTTGTGCGCAACGTCCGATACCTGGTTGGGATCGGTGACATCCTCGATCAGCACCACGAACTCGTCGCCTCCCTGCCGGCCGATGGTATCGCCTTCGCGCAGGCAGTCGCGCAGCCGCACCGCAAGCTGCTTCAGCAGGCGGTCGCCGGCGTCGTGGCCGAGCGTATCGTTGATGACCTTGAAGCGGTCGAGATCGATGAACAGCACCGCGAGTATTTTTTTATAGCGCTGCGCGCTAGCCAGCGCCTGGGTCAGCCGCTGGTTGAACATCGCGCGATTGGGCAGTCCGGTCAGCGAGTCGTGGTTGGCGAAAAAAGTCAGATGCGATTCCGCTTCCTTGCGCGCGATGAACTGCCCGATCTGGCTGCCGACGGTCTGCGCGATCGCCACGATCTCCGCGTCGTACGGGCAGACCTCGCGTCCGAACAGCTCGATCACTCCGTAGAACTCTCCGCTGACCATGATCGGAAACGCAAACGCGGAATGCAAGCCGGCTTCGAGCGCACGCGCGCCGCGCGCGAAAGTGGGTTCCTTGGCGATGTCGCTGAACCATACCGGCTTGCCGGTCGCCCATACCCGGCGCAGCAACCCGGCGTTCGCCTCCGCCGCCTTGTCGACCCGCTCGGCGGAATAATCCGCGAATGACCTGATCCTGGGATCGTCGATACACCAGCTTTCGATGTGCCGCAACAACCTGTCCTGTTTCCCCACCACCCGGCGCGCACCGGCGACCCACCCCAGGCCCACGCACAGGGTCTGGATGACGCCCGGGATCGCCTCTTCGATACTATTCGAGTCGGCAAGCAGCCCGGTGATCGTGCTCTGGATGTTCTGCCGCCGCTCGACCCGCTTGCGGTGAGTGATGTCGGCAAACATCGCGACCATGCCGATCGCCTTGCCCGCGCTGTTGCTTATCGCCGCCGCCGAGACGCTGACGTTGATCTGCGTCCCGTCTTTCCTGAGCCGCACGGTCTCGACGTTCTCGAACCGTTCCCCGTTCAATATGCGGGTACGGTGCCCGCGCGCCTCCGCTTCGAGATCAGGAGGAACCAGCGGGGTCGGCGTATTCAGCACCTCGCCTTCGATCCAGCCGAAGATGCGTTCGGCGGCCTGGTTCCAGCGCCGCACGATCGCATTCTCGTCGTAGACGACGATGGCGAGCGGCGAGGCGTCGATCATCGCCGACAGCCGTTCGGTCGACTGCTGCAGCGCTTCCTCGGTTTTTTTCTGCTGCGCAAGCTGCTCCGTCATCTGACGATTCGTGGCGGCCGTCTGACGATTGGCTTCCGACAGCAGCGCGACGAGTTCGCTGTTCTCGAAGCGCGCGCGCAGCGAAAGCACGTGGGTCCTGTACATGATCGGGAAGGTGCCGAGCATCACCGCGGCAAACACCAGTAGCAGCAGGCCCATGAAGACGTGAATGGTGCCGCCCTGCATGAATAGCGCGAAGGTGAGCGGCAGCAACGCCGCCAGCATGAAGCCGATAAACGCCGCGCGCACCGGTGTCAGCACCACCACTGCGCTCGCCACCATGCCACCGACCAGGAACACGATGAGGAACTGGTGCGCAAGCTCGTACTGCGGCAGCAGCACCGAGCCGAGCATGCCCCACAAACTGCCCATCGCAATGGCGCCGGCGACAAAACGGTTGGCCCAGGCCCGCGCCGCTGCTGCCGGCGGCTCGCGCGATATATACGCCTTGTAGAGCGCGTAGCGCGCTGTCGTAACCATGAATACGAGTACCAGCCAGGTTACGAGCAGCCATTGCGGCACGACGTTCCACAATACCAGCGCAATAATCACTGCATTGATGAGCGTGCCGGCATAGGCAACCCGCGACAGACGATAGAGCAGGCGCACCTGGTCGGCAAAAATCGCCGCGGCGCCATGGGTCAGCCCGGTGCCGGTCGAGGTGTCAGCGATAGGTGAAGTGGGCGCCATGCGTGCGGGCATCCCGGGGTGCGTGAGTATGCTTTATTGTGGCACGAATGGCCGGCAGGCGAACATTAACGCGTTCAACGCCCTGCGGCCTTAATTGCGTCGGCCTTGGCGAGCACGCGCTGCGCCATGCGGATGTTGGCGATATCGATCATGCGGCCGTCGAGCGAAACCGCGCCCTTGCCCCCGCGCGCGGCCTGCGCCATCGCCTCGACGATGCGGCGTGCGCGCGCCACCTCGTCCGGCGCGGGGCTGAAGATGTCGTTGGCGCCCGCGATCTGCGACGGATGGATCACCATCCGCCCCTCAAAGCCGAGTGCCGCCGCGCGTTTGCTCGACGCGCGAAAGCCGTCGGGGTCGTTGAAATCGCTGTACGGGCCATCGAGCGGGCGCAGGCCGTACGCGCGGCACGCGGCGACGATGCGCGCTTGCACCGCATGCCACGGATCGAGCTGAAAATACGCGCGCTCACCGCTCGCATCCGGATCGCTCAACACGCCGTAATCGGGATTGAGCCCGCCGATGGTGGTGGTGCGCGCGCCGGTCGACGCCGCGAAATCGCCGGAGCCGAAACACATCGCCTCCAGCCGCCGGCTCGCTTGCGCGATCGACTCGACGTTGCAAAGCCCCAGCGCGGTTTCAATCATCACTTCGAACCCGATGCGTTTCGCGCGCTGGTGCGCCTGCTCGATCTGCGTCACCAGCACGTCGAGCGCGTAGACGTCCGCGGCGACACCGACCTTGGGCAGGAACAGCAGATCGAGGCGCGGGCAGGCTTCGACCACGTCGATCACATCGCGGTACGTGTAATGGGTATCGAGCCCGTTGACGCGCACGCTGACGGTCTTGCCGCCCCAGTCGAGGTCGTTGAGCGCGGCGATAACGTTCCGGCGCGCGCGCGGCTTGTCGTCCGGCGCCACCGAATCTTCGAGATCGAGAAACACCACATCGGCGGCGCAGCGGCTCGCCTTCTCGACCATCTGCGGATTCGAAGCCGGCACCGCGAGTTCCGAGCGGTGCAGCCTCTGTGTCGCCGGTTCGAACGCAGTCAAGCTCACGGTTTATCTCGGACCGCCCGTTCGAGTACCCGGATCAGGACCGAGAAATCAGCACCGCCGTCGCCCGCGCCCATCAGCGCGTTGAGCTGCTGCTTGACGGCGGCGCCGGCCGGCAGCGGCAGGCCCGCCTCCTGCGCGAGCTCAAGCACGATGCCAAGGTCCTTGTGGTAGAGACGCGTATCGATGCCGGTGCCGAAGTTGCGCTCGACCATGCGCTTGCCGAACAGCTCGAGCACGCGGCTTGCGGCAACGCCGCCCATCATCACCTCGTGCACCCGCGCGGGATCGAGCCCGCAGCGGCGCGCGAGTGCCAGCGCTTCGGCGACGCCCTGTGCCGTGACCGTCAGCGCGAGCTGATTGCACGCCTTGGTTGCCTGGCCCGCGCCGTGATCGCCCATGCGCAGAACTGTTTTGCCCAGGCGCGCGAACAACGGCTGCACGCGCTCGAACACCTGCGGCTTGCCGCCGACCATGATGGCCAGCGTCGCATTTTGAGCTCCCATCGGACCACCCGACACCGGTGCGTCGAGGTGTTCAACGCCGCGCGCCTCGAGCGCTGCCGCGATGCGGCGCGTTACGAGCGGCGAAATGGTCGCCATATCCACGACCACGCTTCCCGCACTCACGCCTTCGATAATACCCTGCTTGCCCAGCGCCACCTGCTCGCTGTCGGCGGAGGTCGTCACCAATGTGAAAACGACGTCGGCGGCTCCCGCGACTTCAGCGGGGCTTGCCACTGCGCGCGCGCCCGCCGCGATGAGCGGCGCCGCAGCTTCGGGCCGCCGCGCATAGACCGACATCGCGTAGCCGGCCTTGATCAGATTGAGCGCCATCGGCCGGCCCATCACGCCAAGGCCGATGAATCCGAGACGTGGTTGAGTCGTCATAATTTACACTCCGTTTGCTGGCGCGCTTTGGGGTCCGCGTCCCACATGCGCTCGATACGCGTACGCAGCTCGCCAAGCGTGGCGAACCGCAATGGCCGGGACACGGCCACCGTGTCCATCCGGGCATTGCCGCCGACCATCGTGGCGATAGTATCGACGCGGTAAACCTGCCAATCGGCAAGCGCGAGAGAATTGTCGAGCACGCGTGCGTGGCTGAGCTGCTCCCACACGCCGGCGAGCTTCAACTCGGAACGGCGGTCGTTGGCGCCGCCATCCGCATGCGAAAAAACCAGCTCGTAGCTGACGTTTCCTGCCGCGCCACGGCTCACCTTGCCACGCACGTGCCATGGCGCGTCGAAATCGCGGCGAACACCGGAGCCCTTGCTTACCCGGATCGGGATTTTTTGCTCGCCGAGATCAATGCCCGTTTCCGTGCCGACCGCGAGCGGGCCCAGCGGCAACGCGCGCGCGAGCAAACGCAATACCAGTTGCAAATGCAGCACCGGTTCATCCAGCTCTTGCAGCTCGTGGCGCCTGACCGGCGCAATGTCTTTGAGCGCCAGCGCACTATCACCGCATACCGACAGCAGCGTGCCGCTGACTTTGGATGCGCCACGCTGTTCCTGCTTCACGATTCTGATATCGCCATTATCGGCACGGTCGAACTGCCACGCCGCGGTGAACCCTCCTGCGGGGTTGGTCACACTCAGTTCCACATGGCCGGCGGCGTACCACAACGTCGACGGCGGCGGATTCTGCGCTTCGGCATGCAGCGCCGCCAACGCGAGTACTGCAAATATTGCGGGTTTCACTATCGGTTCCTCCCCAAATCCGAGCATGGTAAATGGTAGACGCCGGAGCGCGAAGACACGGCGCGACGGACGGCGCAGGCGGCACGACTAACGGATCAATCCGAGCGCCAGTATCAGCGGCAGACTGAGCCAGAACAGAATTGTACTCCAGCCGATCAGCAGCGCCGCCGCTGCCGCAGCTTCATTGCTTACGCTTTGTCAAATTCCTGAACCGACAAGGACGCAAAGGACGCCAGGGATAACAGGGAAACAGTAAACGGTGAACCGTAAGCAGTGGGGCGCGATGTGCTGGCATCGGCTTAGGTTTTCCCCCTCCCGCCTCTCGCCTCTCGCATTTTCTTTCTGACTCCCTTCGCGTCATTTGCGGTTAAGCGGTTGACCTGGCTTCCGGATTCAGGAGATTGGGCGGCGTGCCGCCGGTCAGCGCGGCGACCGCGTTCTTCGCCGCCGTCATCGCCATGGCGCGGCGCGTCGCTTCGGTAGAGCTGCCGATGTGCGGCGCGAGCACCACGTTTTTCAGCGCGAGAAATTCAGGATTGAGCTTGGGCTCATTCTCGAACACGTCGAGCCCGGCGGCACGGATCGTGCCGGCTTTGAGCGCGCGGATCAGCGCGACATCGTCGACCACGCCGCCGCGTGTCGAGTTGATCAGGATCACGCTCGGTTTCATTTTCTTGAGTTCCGCCTCGCCGATCAGATGATGCGTCTGCGGCGAATACGGCATCTGCAGCACGATGAAATCGGCCTGCGCGAGCAATTCGTCTTTGCTGGCGTATGTCGCATTCAGCCGCCGCTCGATGTCGGCGGCAAGCCGTGTGCGGTTGTGGTAGATCACGCGCATCTCGAAACCGGCGGCGCGCCTGGCGATTACCTGCCCGATGCGCCCCATGCCGATGATGCCAAGTGTCGCGTGATGGACGTCGACGCCGAGCATTTGCTTGAGATGCCATCCCTTCCATTGCCCGGCGCGGATATAGGCCTCGGCCTCGGTCAGGCGGCGCGCCGCGGCCAGCATCAACGTCCATGCCAGATCCGCCGTGCTGTCGTCGAGCACGCCCGGCGTGTTGGTCGCCATCACGCCGTGCGCACTGCAGGCTGCAAGATCGATATTGTTGTAGCCGACCGCAATATTGGCCGCGACCTTCAACTGCGGACAGCGCGCGAGCAGGTTATCGTCTATGCGATCGGTCAGGCAGCAGACGACGCCGTCTTTGTCATGGAGGAGCTGCGCAAGGCCTTCTGCGTCGAATGGCACGTCCGGCTGGTTCGATTCGACCTCACAATGCCCGCCGAGATAAGCGAGCGTTTCGTCAAACACCTCGCGCGTTACCAGAATTTTCGGTTTCATCGCCATCCCTGGAAGTCAACGTGCGCCGCCATGGCAGCGGCGCAAAAACGAGAATTATCGCATAGCGGGCCGCGCGCCCTTACCGCATTACGGATGCGCGGCATTGCGTTCAACCCGGATGTTCCGGCAATGCGTTTCGGTGAGCCGGGTTGCGGCCACAATGCCGATCAGCGACCACACGACCAGCACGCCGATGCCGAGCCGGTACGCGTCGGCACCGCCGCCCGCGATATCACCGGCGCCGTGGTCGACCACCCAGCCGACCAGCGGCTGCAGGATGCCGGAAGCGAGAAAACCGCCGATATTGGAGACCGCGATTGCCATGCCGGCGCATTCTGGCGGATTCACTTCCTTCGCGATCGCCCACGACAGCGTGAAGCAAGGCACCACGAACCCGGTCAGCAACGCCGCAATTGCGGCCCCGCCGGGGCTCGGCGCAGGCAGCGCGAGCCAGATCAGACCCGTGATCGTGAACGCAATTGCTCCGCCGAGCACGATCGGACGGCGTACGCCGATCCGGTCCGACAACCAGCCCACCACCGGGACGCAGCAGGCGAAAGCCATCAGGGTCAGCGCCGTATAGCGGCTCGCCGCGACCGGCTCCATGCCGTGCGCGTGAATCAGAAACGGCGCCGCCCACAGACCGATGAAAGTCAGGTATGCGCCGGATATGCTGAAGTTGACCCAGAACGGCGGCCACGTTGCAGGGTTGGCTGCCACTTCCGCGAGCGCCCGCCGCCAATCACCGTGCGTGACGCGCCGAACATCCGGAGCCGGCGCATCGCGCACGAAACACCAGATCGCCGCCGCCAGCGCAAACGAGATGATGCCGATCGTCACGAATACCTGGCGCCACGACACCAGCGTTACCAGCCACGCGAGCGGAGCAGTCGCAGCGAGCGCTCCGACGATACCCGCGACATTGGATGCTCCCGTCGCGGTCGCGAAGCGGCGCTCGTCAAACCAGCGTGAATGGAGCTTGAGCGTGCACACGAAGACGACCGACACGCCGAGCCCCGCCAGCGTGCGCGCAAACGCCGCGGTGCCGAAATCCGGCGCGAGCCCGTACGCGACCGAGCCGATGCCCGCGATCAGCATGCCCGCGGTCAGCGTGGCCCGCGGGCCCAATGTATCGGCGAGCACGCCGGCCGGCACCTGCATCAGCGCATAGATATAAAAATAGGTGGCGCCCAGCGTGCCGAGCGCCGCCGCGCCGATCGCAAACTCGTGCTGGAGATCGGCCGCGATAGTGCCGGTCGAAACGCGGTGGAAAAACGACAGGAAAAACGCGCCGCAACCGAGCGTGAACGCGCTCCAGCGCCGCCAAGCGAAGCGGTGCGTCTCCGGGGTTTTCGTGTCTGCTTTCATGCCAGCGTCATCAAAAATAATGGAGCAGCCTCGCGGCTGCTCCACGTTCACTGCTGATCGCTGATTGCTGACTGCTGACTGCTATTTGTACAGCATATGCGGCACCCACAACCCGATGCCGGGGAACAGGTACAGCAGGACGAGCGCGACCACCTGGATGCCCATGAACGGCATCATGCCGGCGAAGATCTGATTGAGCGTCACGTGCGGCGGCGAGACGCCTTTCAGGTAGAACGCCGCCATCGCCACCGGCGGCGACAGGAACGCCGTTTGCAGGTTCAACGCCACCAGCAGCCCGAAGAACAGGGGATCGACGTTGAAGTGCGGCAGCAGCGGCAGGAAGATCGGCATGAAGATGATGATGATCTCGGTCCACTCGAGCGGCCAGCCGAGAATGAAGATGATGAACTGCGCGAGAATCATGAACTGCGTCGGGGTCATCTCGAGCGAAAGCACCCACTTCTCGATGAGCTCCTGCCCGCCGAGCAAAGCGAATGACGCCGAGAAAATGCCGGAGCCGACAAACAGCCAGCACACCATTGCGCTCGTCTTGGCGGTCAGAAAGGACGAATCCTTGACGATGTTGCCGAGCTCTTTCACCGTCCTAGAGATCACGAGGCCGAGGTGGCCGCTTGCCGGCGACTCGCGCCAATAGCCGATGAAGCGATAGATCGCAGCCAGGACGAATCCGCCGAATCCGCCGACCGCCGCGGCTTCGGAGGGCGTCGAAAGGCCAAACACGATCGAGCCGAGCACGGCAATAATCAGCAGCGCGAGCGGAAAGAACGAGGTGAGCAGCATCTTGAATACCTCGAGACGCTCCCAGTTCCAGAGCCAGTAGATGACTGCGATGACGCAAATGCCGACGCCGAACACGATCCACAACCAGAGGGGCACGGGCAGGCGCCCGGATTCTGCGGCTGCTGTTGCGACGGGTTTCTCCTCGACCACGGGTGCCGCGCCTTGCGACCCCTTGGCCCCTTCCCCGGTCTTCGCTTCGGCGGGGGCAGCCTCCTTCGCCCCTTCAGCCGGGGGTTCCGCGGCCCCGGACTCTTCTTTCTCCGGCTCCTGCACGCCGGCGAGGCCCGCCGCTGGTTCTTCTTTCACGTCGGCCCCCGCGAAGCCGGCCGCCTCCACCCCGGCCGTATCGACCTCGGCCTCCGGCGTTGTCGCCACCTGATACGTAATGGCCAGCAGCGCGGCGATGAACAGCGCAGGCACCAACGTGACCAACAATTGCCCGAGCGCGGTGTGTTTCGCGACGCCGGCGCCGCCGCCGACGAGCGCGCGCGACAGCTCCGTCAACGGGTTGCTGCCGCGCCGCGCAAGCGTCTGCGCAAAGGCCGGAAGCTCCACGTGCCGCGCGCTCGCGGAAAGCGGCGGCATCAGGTCGGGCCTTAGCTTCGCGAGCACGATGAGGTAACCGATGTAGAGCCCCGCGAGCATGAAGCCGGGCAGGAAAGCGCCGGCATAGAGCTGGACCACCGACACGCCCGCCACGGCCCCGTAGACGATCAGCAACACCGAGGGCGGGATCAGGATGCCGAGCGTGCCGCCCGCCGTGATCGCACCGGCCGCCACCTTGACGTTGTAGCCGGCCTTGAGCATCGCGGGCAACGCGAGCAGGCCCATCAGTGTCACGCAGGCGCCGACAATCCCGGTCGCGGTGGCGAAGATCGCGCAGGTGACGATGGTCGCCACCGCCAGCGCTCCGGGCACGCGTGCGGCGGCAAGATGCAGGCTTTTGAACAACCGGTCGATCAGCTGCGCGCGCTCCACGAGATAGCCCATGAACAGGAACAGCGGAATCGCGATCAGCACGTCGTTCGACATCACGCCGTAGGTGCGCTGCACGAAGAGGTCGAGCACCTTTTGTCCGGCGGTCG
>JBGPFE010000042.1:0-34590 GCA_041483135.1 Gammaproteobacteria bacterium
CGGTCGTGAAAAAAGAGTTCGACCGCTTGCTGCCCTATAAAATCCCCGGCGTGCCAACTACATAGCCGTTACCTGCCAGTCGATGACGGCCGGTGGCTACCGAACGGAAACTCTAACGCCGTTTCCCGCCTTGACCCTGGTAGGGCAGCGCGGTGAATGTCAGCTTTTGGCCGTTTATACCCACGTAGTGACCGCTTATCCGCTTGCCGTAGCGTCGCGAATGGCGCTATCTCTAAAATTGGAATCGCCAGTGGAGGGCTGGCCCGCAAACTTCGTTTCTTAACGGGGGTAAACCGTGGGCAAACTTGCCGACACGACTGAAGCAAACTTGTTGCAAGCGATCGCCGATGCAACGGCAGGCATACGCCCCTGTCCACCGTTGACTTTTTCCGCTGCCGGGAAGTTTGCCGTCAATGGCTGGATTATCAATGCCGGGGAGGGGTTTGATCGCTACGTAATAACCGAGGCAGGACGGCAAGCCTTGCTCGAATGGAATACGCGGAGCAAACCATAGTAATCCGGCAGTCGATTTCGAGCTGGTAATCTCTGTGGCGAATGTTTTTTGCCTTTGATCTTATCCGCGTTCATCGGCGTTTATCGGCGGTTTCGATTTGTTTATTGACTTGGGTCGCCTGTTTGGGTATTGCACGAAATTACTTATTCGGCGCCGGCTCGTCAAGAAACAACTGCACCTCGCGGAAGAGCTGCATGCGGTTTTTTTCCATCATCACCGAGTGCGTGCCTTCGCCGATCATCACGAGCCGGTTGTAGGGCGCTGAAGCCAATCCTGCGAAATACGGCAGCGCCACCGCGGCTGGAGTGTCGGAGTCCCGCCCGGCGACGATGATCAAGGCTCGCACCCGCATGCCGGCGGATTCCGTTTGGCGCCCTGCGGATCGGCCGACAACCGGTTGGCGAGCACGCAACCGGCGGTAACTGCTCCGACGAGCAGGTAATCGAACGCGTCGGTGGCTGTTCCTGCAACCGTCAACCGCGGAGCGCCCGCATGACGTTTTCGTCTTCGAGCGCCTGCTGCGGCTTGCCCTCGAAGATGATCTCGCCGCGGTCGATCGCGTAGAGCCGGTCGGCAATGCGCGCCGCATTGACGAGGTTCGACTCGGCGATCAGAAGCGATATGCCGAGGTCCTCGATCTTGAGCACCGCGTCGCGGAACCGCTTGACGACAATCGGGGCGAGCCCTTCGAACGCCTCGTCCAGCAGCAGCAGCGTCGGGGCGAGCGCTATGCCGCGCGCGATTGCGACCATCTTGCGCTGTCCGCCGCTCAGGTTCATCCCCTGGCGGTGCATCAGGTCGCGCACCTCCGGAAAAATCGAGAACACGCGCCCTTCGATGTCCCCGTCGGCCATCGCTTCCAGCCGGCGGCGCGCCTTCGTGGACATCCAGCGGCTGATCAACAGGTTTTCCGCCACCGTGAGCTCGGGAAAGATGCCGCATCCCTCCGGCGCGTAGGCCATGCCGCGCAACGCCCGCTGGTGCACCGGCAATGATGTCACCTCCTCGCCGTGAAACAGGATCTGGCCGGAGGCGGCCGGCAGAAAGCCCATGATGCTTTCCATGATCGTGGTCTTGCCTGCGCCGTTGCGGCCGACGAGGCAGACGACCTCGTGCTCGTGCACGCTCAGCGAGATCCCGTGCAGCACGTGCGCGGGGCCGCGGAAGGTATGGATTTGTTTGACTTCTAGCATGGATCCCTTTAGCCGCGGCTGCGCACTCAGGCCGCGATATCGGTCCCGAGCAGGTAGGTCGCCACGTCGCGGTTGCGGCGAATTTCTTCCGGCGGGCCGTCGGCCAGGAACTTCCCTTCGTGCATGACGACGACGCGATCGGAATACTTGAACACCACGTCCATGTCGTGCTCGATGACGACGGCCGTGATCCCGCCGCCGCGCACCACCGCAGACACGGTGTCCATGATCTGCGCCTTGTCGCGCGTGCTGACGCCGCTCGTCGGCTCGTCGAGAAACAGGAGCCTGGGGCGCAATGCGTAGGCAACGGCCACGTCGAGCAGTTTGCGCTCTCCCTGCGCCAGTCCCCCCGCGCGTTCCCGCTCCTTGGCGCCGAGGCCGAACTGGTCGAGCAGCTCGGACGCCTCGCGGACCACTGCGCCATCGCGTTCCGCGAATGTGAAAATGCGGTTCGTCTTGCGCTCGCGGGCGAAGATCGCGAGTGCCACGTTGTCGAGCACCGACATATCGTCGAACAGGTTCACGAGCTGAAAGCTGCGCGCGATCCCGGCGCGGATGCGCTCGTCCGCCGGCAGGTAGGTGATGTCGCGCTCACCGATGAAGATGCGCCCGCCGTCGGGATAGAGAAAGGCGCTGATCAGGTTGACGAGCGTGGTCTTGCCCGCGCCGTTGGTGCCGACGAGCGACAGGAACTCGCCCTCGTTGACCGTGAAATCGACGCCGTCCACGGCGTGCGTGTCGCCGAAGTACTTTTTGAGGCCCTCGGTGCGCAACAGGCTCATGTCGACGCCTGCTCTTTTCGCCCGAGCTTCGCGCTGAGCCGCACCGCCGTGCCGACGATACCCGAGGGCAGGAACGTCACCAGCGCAATCAGTATCGCCCCGAGCGTGATCTGCCAGTATTCGGTGACGGCCACCGCGTAGACCTCGAGGTAGTTGAAGAGCACCGCCCCGACGATCGGGCCG
Organism: Gammaproteobacteria bacterium; assembly: GCA_041483135.1. Classification (GTDB taxonomy): domain Bacteria; phylum Pseudomonadota; class Gammaproteobacteria; order Burkholderiales; family SG8-41; genus PALSA-1004. Next base: position 2,673 of record JBGPFE010000042.1, read on the forward strand.
GAGAAATTGCGGAATCCTCCGAGCACGGCGAAGAACACGATTTTTCCGGACTGCGGCCAGTACAGGATATCGGGGGTCGTGAGCCCGTTGAGCGGCACCCAGAGTATGCCCGCCAGGCCGGTGAAGATTCCCGACACGAGGAACGCGAGCCAGCGGTAGCGCCAGATCTGAATCCCGAGAAAGCGCGCACGCGTTTCGTTGTCGCGGATCGCCTGCAGCGTCTTGCCGAACGGCGAGTGCACGATCAGCCACATGAGCGCCACGCACGCGCAGAAAAAGACCAGCACGTAATAGTAGTACGACGTGATGAACTTCGAGAACGCGTCGGCGCCGGGGAAACGGATCAGCCCGCCCAGCAGGCTCACGTCCGCGAACGGCACGCGGAGTCCGTCGGTGCCGCCGGTGATCCAGAAGAACTTGTAAGCGACGGTCCATAGCACCTGCGACAGCGCGAGCGTCAGGATGGAGAAGAAGATCCGCGTGTGGCGTACGCACACGATTCCCAGCAGCGCCGCGAGCGCGGCCGAAAACGCGATGCCGCCGAGGATGAAGAGCTCCATCGACGAAATCCCGAGATAGCGCATCATGAGCGCTACGGAATAGGCGCCCGCGCCGAAAAAAGCGGAGTGCCCGAACGAGAGCAGTCCCGAGTAGCCGAGCAGCAGATTGAACCCCAGTGCCGCGATCGCCAGCGTGAGGCCGTAGGTGAGCAGCTGCGTCTGATAGGTGCTCGCGAACACGGGCACCAGGACCAGCACGATGAGCACCGCACCGACGAGTGCGACCCGGCGGCTGAGCGCAGGTACTTGCGGCGCGTTCACGATTTTCTCCCGAAGAGCCCCGTCGGACGGATGAGGAGCACGATTGCGGCGATCAGGTACAGCGCCACGAGTTCGATTTCCTCCCAGAACTGGATCGTGATCGTCCTGAGCGCGCTCACGATCAGCGCGCCGACCAGCGCTCCCTCGAGGCTGCCCAGGCCGCCGATCACGACCACGACGAACGCCATGACCAGCACTTCAACTCCCATGCCGAGCACCGCGGCCTGGCTCGGCACCACGATCGCACCGCCCAGGCCGGCCATGAAGCAGCCCAGGCCGAACGCGAGAGAGTAGATGCGGCCGACATCGATGCCGAGAGCGGCGGCCATGCGCCGGTCCTGGGCGGTGGCGCGCAGCAGCACGCCGAACCGGGTGCGGTAGACGAACGCCCACAGCCCGAGCGCCGCAGCGATCCCGACGCCGATCATCAGCATGTTATAAACCGGGTAAGGAAGCCCTCCGATCTCTACGAGTCCGAGCGAGTCCACGAGCTTGTTCGCGGTGAGCGGCGTGCCGCCCCACACCAGCCGGATCACGTCTTCGAGGACCAGCAGCAGGCCGAAGGTGACGAGCAACTGATACTCCTCGGGCCTGCGGTAGAACGGCCGGATCAGCGTCGGCTCGATCACCAGCCCGACGAGGGCGACCGCGATCGCCCCGAGCAACAGGAAAATAAACAGGAAACTGGTCGGCATCACGGCCGCCGCCGCGGCCACCGACCAGGCGGTGATATAGGCGCCGAGCGCGTAAAAGCTGCCGTGCGCCATGTTGACGATTCCCATCACGCCGAAGATCAGGCTGAGGCCGGCAGCGATGAGAAAGAGCACCGCGGCGTAAAACAGCGAATTCAGAATCTGTATTGCGAGAATTTCCATGGTTTATCCGTACCATGCCCCGGCTTGCGCGGTGGCGCACCGCGGCAATGTCGCGTGGCAATGGAGGTTTGCGGGCAGTCTGCTGTGCCCGGTTTCGTGCTCTACGGGCGCTCTGGCAACTAAATGAGCGCGCCGCCGCAGCGCCCCGCCCCATACGCAATGGGCGGGGGCCGCCCCGGCAGCGCGCGCCGGAGCTACTGCTTTACGCCTTCGCCGCCGGCCAGGTCTTCTTGATCCAGTCGGCCGCGGCCGTGGACTCGTTATGACCGTGTCCGGGCTTGGGCCAGTCGGGTGGCGCGGTGATGCTCCGGATCGGTATGGATATGACGCTGTTCGCTTCCCAAACCGGAAAATCGTACCCCGGCAGATTCTTGCTCAGACCCGTGACCGTGTCCTTGTAGCCCTGGTGATTGTCCGCGCGGATGTAGAGGTAGCCCGCCGGTGAGTCGATGCCGGCGCCCTCGAGCATGGCGATGATTGCGTCGTCGTCGGGCCAGCCGCCGGTGAGCTGGTTGGCCTTCTCCACCGCGTGTTTGTAGAGGTAAAGCGCGGTATACGCGCCCTCGGCCTCGAAACTCGGATATTCCTTCCAGCGCTTGTAGTAGCGCTCCACGAACGTCTTGTTGATCGGCCACCGTTCGGCGGAAGGATGGAGAAAGTGGTAGTTCGCGTGCACGCCGGCGAGCACGCCTTCGGGATGGTCCTTGCCGATCGCGTGCGGGTAGCCGCCGAAGGCGAGCGTGGTGGCGACCTTCATCTTGTCGAACAGACCGTAGCGCAGCGCCTGCTTGTAGAACGCGACGTAATCTCCGCCCCACACGCCGGCGACCAGCAGATCGGGCTTGGCAGAGAGAATCTTCGTGATATGCGACGTGAAATCCGTGGTTCCCAGCTTCGGCCAGGACTCCGACACCACCTCGGTTCCGGGCACCAGCTTGCCGTACGCGAGCACGAAGTGCTCGAAGACGTTGCGGCCGTAGCTGTAGTCAGGCTGGATCGAAGCGACCCGGCGGGCTTTCGGCCAGTGAGTCGCCGCGCCAATGGCGGCAGTAACGCCGTCTGCAGACTGGATGTTGGTCACCCGGAAGGTGTATTTCGGGTTTGGCACCGCCTTGTCGAACAGGAAGTCGGTGCAGCCGTCGTTGAACAACGTGAGCGTCTTCAGTTCCTCCGCCACCGGCCCGAGCGCGGGAGTATTGCCGCTCGAGATGACGCCGGTGAAGAGGTCGATATTTTCCGACAGCTTCATGCGCCGCAGTTCTTTCACGTTGGAGTCCGTCCCGGCAGCCTCGTCGGCGAAGATCGTCTCGATCTTGCGCTTGCCGAGCAGGCCGCCCTGCGCGTTGATTTCTTCCATCGCGAGAACATGTCCGCGCTGGCCCGGGCCGCCCAGCAGCTCGGCCGGCCCGGTGAGGAACGTGATGTGGCCGACCTTGATCGATTTATCGGGAATACTGCCCTTGGGTTTTATCGCGGCATTCGCCGTGCCCACGGCCCCGAGCCCCACAGCACCGACACCCGCCACGCCCAAGGTGGCGCCGAATTGCTTCAGAAAACCGCGGCGCTCCTGCTTGATTTGTTCCTTATCCATGACTGTACCCCTCCAATCGTCTGTGCTTTTAATGGAATGGCCACGTTCGGCTCGCCCTGCAGGTCCGCACGGCCAACGCTATTAGACACCTTTTGCGTAGAAGTCCACAAGCCAGTGAGTTCCCGGCGTTTCGCCTCTCCTGCCGTCGACCAATGACCGGCGGCGCGCCGCGTGCGCTCAAAAGGCCCAGGGCACGATCCTGATCGGCGCGTTGGCGGCGGCGTCTTCGAGCACCGGGGCGAGCACGAGCCGGTAGCCACCCGGCCCATTGCGTCCCGCGACGGGACCGAATTCGAGTCGGCAGGTACCCGCGCCGTCGGCGCGCACCGCGCCCGCGGCTGCGACCGCGCCGTCCGCACCGACCAGCAGATAGCGGCACAGCGGCGCCCGCGGCGCGCCTGCACCCGTGAGCCGCTCGGCGAGCTTCGTCGCAAACGAGCCGCGCACGATCCGCACGTCGCGCCCGAGATGCTCGAGCCACTCGGTTTCGGTGTAAGCCTCCGCGCCGAAACTGCGCTGCTCGACCCGCGTCACGTACGCCTTGAGCGGCACCGCATAGGCGTTGAAGCTGCCGAGCCCTTTCGGATAGCTCGGGTCGCGGAACGCGTTGAGTACCGCTTTCTTCCCGTCCCATCGGCCGAGCACGTAGGGACCGTTGGTGACCAGCCAATGACCGTGCGCCGCGTAAAACTCGCGCAGACGGTGGTAGCGGGCGCGGGCTTCGTCAGCGTCGGCGTAGCGGGCGAGCGGCGGGGGAACGTACGCCCGCTCCTCCAGTTCGCGCGCGAGGCCGGCGAGTTTTGCAACGAGCGCGGCGTTGCGCACCGGATCGAGCTCCGGCACGCCGCGCCGCGCCGCCGCGGCCGCGCCGAAGGCGAAATAGCCGCGGCGCGCACCCTCGTCCAGCAGGGCGAGCAGATGCCACGGCAGTACCGACCACGGCGGCGCCACGGTCGCCGCCTCGCTGCCCGCTGCGGAGTCGAGGTAGACCTCGATCACCGGCACGTCGTAACGCAGCTTGTCTTCGCCGAAGGCAAGGGTCTCGGTCTCCACACGCAGGAGCCGCACTCCTTTCAGGCGCTCGCGCTCGAGCGCGGTTGCCCGCGCAATGGCCGGATCCGCCGCGGCGCCGGCGCCCCACGCGGCCGCGAAAGCATAAGCGTAGAGCAGATCCGCAGCCGCCATGGGCGTACCGTCGTGAAAGGCCGAATTGCGCACGCGGTAAACGATGCGCAAGGCAGCGCTTTTACTGCGGCCGACCGGAAGGAACCGTCCGCTTCCCGGTTCGGGCAGCACAGCGTCTGCGGGCACCGAAAGTTCCTGCCCGGTATTTTCTACTGATGCGTTGACGCGGTTCTCGATCCAGCCGCCGCTGTGCGGCGCAGGGAGGAACGCGGGGTCCGCGACCGCCCACCACACGAGACGGCCGAACGCGTCGCCGAAACCACTGACCACGGGATTCCACGCACTCGCGGGCGCCGCCGGCACCGCAGTGTTGAGCCAGCCGTTCCAGGGAAAGTCCCGCAGCTTGACGGTGCGCGGAAAAATCGCCGAGGCGAGGCCTGCGAGCGCGTCGTGGCCGACGTTTTCCACGCCCTGCGAATATTCCGTACTGTAGTACTCGCGCCGCACGGTATAGCCGAGCACGACGCGTTCGCAGCCGCTCTGCAAAAGCGCGACGAGACTACGCTCGAGGTCGACGCGTTCTTCGAGGCTCCGGTAATCGGCGCGCATGAGCCGCCGCGCCGCCTCGTCGATGCGCGCGCGGGTGGCGCGGTCGCTCACCGCCGGCGCGAGCAAACGATAGGCGTAAAACCACCCCTGCCGGATCCACGGCGGACCGGACCAGCCGTTGTAGCGCGCGCTCGCCTGGTCCGCGAGCGCAACCGCGTCCACGACCGCGAGCTCGCCGTCGGCCGGAACGTTGGCGCGTGACGCCGATCGCAGCAGGCGCGCGGCCGCGGCGTCGCGCGCGTGCAACCGCAGCCGTACGTCTTTCTGCGCCGTGATTGCAGCGCGCGCGGCTTCGGCGCGGTCGGCATGATGCAGGTAGTCGGCGTGAAATGGAGTGACGGGGTAGGGGTGCCAGACATAGCCTTCGCCGAGCGCGTCCTTCAGGCCGCGCGCCGCTCCGCAGCGCGCGGCGCGGCTCGCGAACGCCCGCGCGCGGCGGTCGAACGTCGCGACGACGTAGCCGCCGAGCGCGGTGACCGAGCCGATCTTCGTCGCATCGCCTGGCGTCGCGATTTCGCCCCCCGCGTAAGCATGCAGCGTTCCCTTGGCGAATCCCTGCGCGGCGGCTTGCGCATCGAGCGCCTCGACCGTGATCTCCTGCGGATAGAACGACGGGTAGAATGGAAACTCGTGGCCGGCGCGCGCGCCGCCGGCGAGTGCGAGGCACGCGCCGAGTATGCATCCCGCGCGCACGCGCCGATGCAGCGATAGCTTGCCGTTCTTGATTGCGCACGCGGGACGCGACACGGCCTTATGCTACGATTAGACAGTGCCGCAAGCAAGAATCGCAATCGCCCCGGTAAATGCAGGCAGCGCAAGGCCGGGGCGGCCGGAATGAACATCGGAAGCATTGGCCGCAGCGGATCGCACGCGGCTGCCGCGGTGGTTCGCCTGGGCGGAGCCGCGGCGCTCGCGCTGCCGCCGGGAGAAGCTGCGGCGCACGCCTTCGGCACGCGCTACGACCTGCCGCTGCCGCTGAATCTATGGCTGGTGGCCGCGGGGATGACGGTCGCGCTGTCGTTCGCGCTCTTCGCGTTCGCGCTGCGGCGCGGCGCGGAACGTCTTTCGTACCCTCGACTGAATCTTCTGCACTTTACCGGCGCGCGGGTGCTGGCGCACCCGATCTCCGTCGGTCTGTTGCGCGTGCTGTCGGTCGGCGTTTTCCTCGTTCTGATCGCCACCGGATTATTCGGCAGCGAGGATCCGTTCCGCAATCTCGCGCCCGCTTTCGTCTGGATCGCGTGGTGGGTCGGATTCACCTATCTCAGCGCCGCTGCAGGCGACCTCTGGGCAGTGCTCAATCCGTGGAAAGCGCTCTATCTTCTGGCGGAGGCGATCGCGAGGAAGATCCGTCCCGCGGCCGGTTTCGGGTTGCAGCGGAATCTTCCGCCGGGCATCGGCGTGTGGCCCGCAACCGTGCTGCTGCTCGCCTTCGGCTGGATCGAGATCGTGTGGGAAGGCAACGCGGTTCCCGCCAACATCGCCTGGCTCGCGCTCGGCTATTCCCTGCTCACGTGGTCCGGCATGTTTATGTTCGGCCGCGAAGCGTGGCTGCGCAGCGGCGAGGTCTTCGCGGTGTACTTCGGGATGCTCGCGCGGCTCGCGCCGAGCGAAGTGCGGGTGAGGAATGCCGCCGCCTGCGCCGCATGCTCCGCCCGCCCGTGCCGTGCGGAGCCGGGAGATTGCGTGAACTGCAACGAGTGCTACGGGCGCGCGGCGCCGTCCGCTCGCGAGTGGAACCTGCGTCCGCCTGCGGCCGGTTTGCTCGACCCGCATCCGCTGGCAAGCTCGGCGGCGTTCTTCGTGATCGTGATGCTTGCCACCGTCACGTTCGACGGCCTGCGGGAGACGCCGCTCTGGGCGGGATTGCTCGCGCGGCTCTCGCCGCCGGGTGAACCGGTTTCCGGCCTGGTCTGGTCGGCGTCGGCAACGGCCGGATTGCTGCTGGGTCCGTGCGTATTCGCGCTGGTCATCCTGGGCGCGAGCGCTGCGATGGCGTGGCTTACGCGCGCGGATGCGCATCCCGCTTCCGCGGGGGAGCTCGCTCGCCTGTTCGTGCCGACCCTGCTGCCGATCGCTTTCGCCTACCACGTCGCACATTACCTCTCTTATCTGCTGGTGGCGGGGCAGGTGGTGATCCCCCTCGCGTCCGATCCGTTCGGTCGCGGCTGGGACCTGTTCGGCACCGCGCATTACCAGGTCGCGGTGGGCATCGTCGGCCCGCGCTTCGCCTGGTACACCGCGGTCGCGGTCATCGTGCTCGGCCACGTGCTCGCCATGTACCTCGCGCACCGCCTCGCGCGCGGCCGCTTTGCCGATCCGCGCACGGCCCGCCGCAGCCAGTATCCGCTCGTTGCGCTGATGGTCGCCTACACCATGGTGAGCCTGTGGATTCTCGCCCAGCCCATCGTCGAGACGGGCCCCGGGTAGTAAGATAACGGCAGGTCGCAGCCCGGAGGTCCGTACGCATGCGGTGGATCGGAGAAGCACTGCGCGGCGCGTGGGCGGCGCTTGCCGCGCATCCCGTTGTCTTCGCGTCGGTGACGGTCGCCGTCGCCGCGCTCAACGTACTTGCGCCCGTGGCGATTCTGTCGGCGGTGCGCAGGCCGTTCGATTACTTTACCTTCAATCCGTGGCTGGTACGCCTGCCCGAATACCTCGCATCCGATGACGTGGAAATCGGGGAGAAGCTGCGGAAGCTGCCGGACCTCGCGCTCTTCTGGTTCTCGGCCAACGTCACGTACGGCGGCGCGGAGTGGGGTTTCGCCGTGGACGTGACCGACCTCGGGCGCATCTTCCTCTTTTCGGCATTGTTCGGGCTGTACTTCGCGCTGTGGCGCCGCTATCGCGATCTCGCCGCCGGCGGATCGGCGCGCGTGCTGCACCACGGAGGTCTCGCGGGCGCCGCCGGCACGCTGTTCGGGCTCTCGACCGGCGCGTGCAGCGTCACCGGCTGCGGCGCCCCGGTGATCCCCGTGCTCGGCCTCGCGTTCGTCGGGCTCGAGAGCGGTACGCTGGGCCTGCTCACCCAGTCCGCGCGCGTCGCGATGCCCGTCCTCTTCGCCGTGCTGGTTCTCGCCATCGGCTATCTCGGGTGCAGGACGAGTCGCGCGGCAAGCCGCAGCCACCGCTATTGAATCGGTGTTTTGCCCGCGGCTATTTGCGCGGCGCTGGCTCGTCGAGAAATAGCTGCACCTTGCGGAAGAGCTGCATGCGGTTTTTTTCCATCATCACCGAATGCGTGCCTTCGCCGATCACCACCATCCGCTTGCAGGGCGCTGAAGTCAGCCGCGCGAAATATCCCTGCGCCATATCGGGAGGAGCGTCGGAGTCCCATTCGGCGACGATGACGAGTGTCGGCACGCGGATGCCGGCGGGATCGTACTGCATTTTCCCCGCGCCGAAGAATTCGCGCGTGTCCTGCGTCGAGCCGTTCGGCGCGCGAATGACCGGCGGATTCTGCTTTGCGCCCCACGGATCGGTCGCGAAAGTCGCCTCGGCCCACGCGTTGAACCACGCGTCCGGCATGATGTCCTGATGCTTGCCGGGAGGCAGGCCGGCGGCCTTGCGCGCCTTGGCCTGCTCAACGGTGACCATGCGATAAGCGCCAAGCGTGCCGCCTTGATCGGTCAGAGACTTGCTGGTGCGCATCCAGCCCGTCGCGTAGAGCGCGAGCTTGTTCACCTTGTCGTTGTTGGCGATCGTATAGTGCGACAGGATGCGCGTACCCCACGACCAGCCGAGCAGGTCGATCTTCCTGACCCCGCGCCGCTTGAGGATGAAGTCAACCGCCGCTCCCGCGTCCTTCGCGGCGATGTCGGTGCGCACGATGGGCGGATTGCTGGCGGCGGGCTGGTCCATTTCGGGCGGACGCGTCGAGCGGCTGAAACCGCGCACGTCGACGAGATAGACGTCGTAGCCGCGGCTTGCGATGTATTCCATCCACGAAATCCCGTCGAGCTTCAGATCGAATGAAGTTTCGGCCGGATAGGTCGCGCCATGCACGAACAGCACGATATTGTCGGGTGTGAATTGCGTCAGGCCTTCCGGACGTTTGTTGCGCACGTAGAGCTGGATACCGGGATCGGACGCCGGAATCATGAATTCCTCGGTGACGAGCTTGGCGGAATCAGCTTTCGGCATGGTAATGCATCCTGTGGTGATTACGTATTGCCAACCAGCATTTTGCCGTTCGCTTCGAGCACGATCACGCCATTCTGATTGCGGCACGTGCCCGCCAGCACGACGATGCCGCCGTTCGCTTTCGGCTTGTCGATTTTTTCCGTGATCGTCCAGGCCGTCGTCAGCGTGTCGCCGGCATAAACCGGCGCGGTGAAGCGGTTGTTCTGCTCGAGATAAGCGATCGCGGTGCCGGCAAAGTAATTGCCGACCGGCGCGCCGGCGATCGCGGCGGTCGTTACGCCGTGCAGGATGCGCGCGCCGAAGCGCGATTGTTCCGCGAACTCCCGGTTGACGTGCAGCGGGTTGTAGTCGCCGATCAGCCGCGCGCCGAGCAGGATGTGCGTGTCGGTGACCCGCAGCGTATCGCTGAAACCGTCGCCGACCGCGGTCTGGTTGTAGTGCTTGCCTTCGAACAGCATGCATCGCTCCGGGTATCGCGCCGCTGCGCGCGTCGCGTAGAATACGCACTTCGTATTCTAGCGTGATTGGCATGATCCGAACCCGCTTCGCCCCGAGTCCCACCGGCTACCTCCACATCGGCGGCGCGCGCACCGCGCTCTTCTGCTGGGCGTACGCGCGCCGGCACGGCGGCATATTCATCCTGCGCGTCGAGGACACCGATCTCGAGCGCTCGACGCAGCAGTCGGTGCAGGCGATCCTCGACGCGATGCGCTGGCTCGGGCTCGATTGCGACGAAGGCCCCTTCTATCAGATGCGGCGGCTCGCGCGCTACCGCGATGCTGCGCAGCGGCTGCTCGACGAGGGCAAGGCCTACCGCTGTTTTTGCTCGAAGGAAGAGCTCGAGGCGATGCGCGAGGCGCAGCGCGCGCGCGGCGAGAAGCCGCGCTACGACGGCCGCTGGCGCGATTCGAAGGAGACGCCGCCTGCCGGCGTGAGTCCCGTGATCCGCCTCAAGAATCCGCTCACGGGCGACGTCGCGTGGGACGACGAGGTCAAGGGACCGATCGTCGTCAACAACAGCGAGCTCGACGATCTCGTGCTCATGCGCGCCGACGGCGTGCCGACCTACAACTTCGGCGTGGTCGTCGACGACATCGACATGCAAATCACGCACGTGATCCGCGGCGACGACCACGTCAACAACACGCCGCGCCAGATCAACATTTACCATGCGCTGGGCGCCGCGCTGCCGAAATTCGCGCACGTGCCGATGATCCTGGGAGCCGACGGCGAGCGGCTGTCGAAGCGCCACGGCGCGGTGAGCGTGATGCAGTATCGCGACGAAGGTTTCTTGCCCGAGGCGTTGCTCAATTACCTCGCGCGGCTCGGGTGGTCGCACGGCAACGAAGAGAAATTCTCGCGCGAGCAGCTCGTCAAATGGTTCGATCTCGCGCATATCAGCAAATCGCCGGCGCGCTTCGATCCGGGAAAGCTGCTGTGGATGGATCAGCAGTACCTGAAGGAAGCCGACAACGACCGGCTCGCCGTGCTTGCGCAGCCATACCTGATCGCGGATGGCTGCGATTTCGCGAGCGGGCCGCCGCTGGCAAGCGTGGCCGCGCTGCTCAAGGAGCGCATCAACACGCTTGCCGAGCTCGCCGATGCCGCGGTTTATTTTTACCGCGCGCTCGAGCCTTCCGCCGAGGCCAGGCAGCAGCATTACTCGGCGCAGATCAAGCCAGCGCTCGTCGATTTGCAGAAACGGCTGGCGAGCGTCGAGTGGAACCGCGCGGCGATCGCCGATGCGCTGAAAAACGTCGTCGCCGATCATCAGTTGAAGCTGCCGAAAATCGCGATGCCGCTGCGCGTGATGGTCACCGGCCAGGCGCAAACGCCGGCGATCGACGCGACACTCGAGTTGATCGGCCGCGCGCAGGTTTTGGCGCGCATGTCCGCGCAACTACAGCATTTTCCGGCGTGAGGATTCTTTACAGCCCCCGGACGCGTCGGTATAATGCGCGGTCTTTCGTGGGGGTATAGCTCAGCTGGGAGAGCGCTTGCATGGCATGCAAGAGGTCAGCGGTTCGATCCCGCTTACCTCCACCAGCAACACGGTTTTACTTTCAGTCGTCCTGACAGTCCCCATCGTCTAGAGGCCTAGGACATCGCCCTTTCACGGCGGTAACAGGGGTTCGAATCCCCTTGGGGACGCCAAATAAAAAAATCCGGCCGCGCGCCGGATTTTTTATTTGTTGCCCCACGGGGATCTAGAACCCGGGTTCGACAATCGGATGTCCGGGGGACATCCGATTGGACGCGCGCTCCCTTTTGCCTATCCGCTCGCATTTCCATCGCACGCTGACGTAATTCTCGCGCTTGATGCGCGCGGTCCCGAGCTGCTTGCGGCTCGGGATTCGTGGATCGCCTTAAGGTGAGACACGAACAATCCCCTTGGACGCTAAGAAAAACAGTAGGTTGCTATTGTAATAACCCACCGGTAACCTGTTGTGTCTAGATCATGTCTAGAATGAGGCACAGAATTACCGCCTGTTGCTTTCCCTGTCCCGCTATTAGCTTCCCGCTGCGCGATCTTGCGCGTATAGCTGCGAGCGTCAGCACGTAAGAGCCGGGCCAGATTGAGGGGGCGGGGGTAGGGGCGCCAGTCCAGTCTCGCTCCGACGCCCGCTGCAGAGAATAAATAAAGGATCGCCATGCGCATCATAGATTTTCGCCTCCGCCCGCCGCTGAAAGGCTTTCTGAATATGGTGATGTATGCGGACATCGAACGCACCGCCCGCATGGCGGCGGGCATCGGCATGAGTCTGCCGCCGTCGGTGCGGCAGAAATCGGCCGATCTCATGTTCAAGGAGATGGACGAAGCCGGCGTCGAAATCGGCGTCGTGCCCGGCCGCGTGTCGCCCGTGCTCGGGACCATCGAGAACGATGACGTGATGAGCATGGTGGCGCAGTATCCGAAGCGGCTCGTCGGCTTTACGTCCGTCAATCCCGTCAATCGGCGCAAAGCCATCGCCGCCATCGAGCTCGCGATGAAGAAAGGCATGAAGGGCGTAGTCATCGAGCCGGGGCTGCTCGCCAATCCGATGCATCTCGACGATGCGCGGATGTATCCGATCTACGCGCACTGTGAAGACGCGAAAGTGCCGGTGCTCTTCATGGCCGGCGGCAACGCGGGGCCCGATTGCTCGTACACTTCGCCCGAGCATATCGACCGCGTCGCGCGCGACTTTCCGGAGCTCAAGATCATTTCCGGCCACGGCAACTGGCCGTGGACGGCGCAGATCATCCACGTCTGTTATCGCCGGCCCAATATTTATCTGTCGCCCGACATGTACATCTTCGGGATGCCCGGCTCAATGGATTATGTCAATGCGGCGAACGGCTTCATGGCGGAGCGCTTCCTGTTCGCGACCGCTTATCCGCTGATGTCGTTCAAGGACGGGATCGAGGCTTTCCTGAAGTTTCCGCTCAAGGAGTCCGCGATCGACCGCATTTTCTACCGGAACGCGGCCGGGCTGCTCGGCATCGCGTGACCCGCGGTGATCCGGACACTGAGCGCAAGATGGCTTACGCAGAAACGGCACACGGCAAGCTCTACTACGAAGTCTTCGACCAGGTTGCGCCGTGGGAAACGCAACGCGAGAGCATCGTTTTCCATCACGGCATCGGCGCCGACCCCGGCATCTGGACGGAATGGCTGCCGTTGCTGACGGATCGTTACCGCGTGGTGCGCTTCGACATGCGCGGCTACGGCCGCTCGCACATCCCGGCGGCTGATTTCAGGTGGACGATCGATCTGCTGGCGCTGGATCTTCTCGCGGTCGCGGACGCGGCGGGCGCCGGACGCGCGCATTTCGTCGGCGAGTCGATCGGCGGCACGGTAGTGCTGCAGTTAGCGATCACGCATCCGCAGCGCGTCGCCACGCTCACCGTCAGCAATGGCGCGCACGTCGGCGGTTCGATCCAGGGGGTGCAGGCGTGGGAACGAACGATCGACGAGCAGGGCATCAAGGCGTGGTCGGACCAGTTCATGCGCGACCGGTTCGTCGACGGTGCGCTCGATGAGAGCAAGTATGCGTGGTACGCCCGGCAGCAGGAATCGTGGCAGCGCGATTCGATCCTGAACGCGCTGCGCGCGCTGGTGGGCGCTGACCTGCGGCCGCGGTTGCCGGCGGTGACCTGTCCCGTGCTGCTGATGCACGGCGATCGCAGCCCGTTCATTCCCGTCGAGATCATGGTCGATCTCTACCGGCGCCTCGGCAATGCCCGGTTGCAGATATTTCCCAATGCGCGCCATGGCTTGCCGTTTTCGCACGCCAAAGCGTGCGCGCAGGCTTTGCGCGGGTTTCTGGCCGAAGCCCGCGCTCGCAAACAGTCGACGCAATCAAACCTCAGGAGCATCGAATCATGAGTAATCACCGTGTCGCAATGACCACCGGCATTCTGCTGTCGTTCGTAATCGGTGTACTGCTTTGCGCGCCGGCATCAGCGCAGCAATGGCCGGCCAAGCCGGTTCGTATCATCGTGCCGTTTCCGCCGGGGCAGGGCGCGGACATCGTCGGCCGGCTGGTGGCGGAACGCCTGACTGCGGCGCTCGGCCAGCAGGTGATCGTCGAGAACCGTCCCGGCGCGGGCAGCATGCTCGGCACCGAATTTGCCGCCAAGGCGCCCGGCGACGGCTATACGCTGCTCATCGGCGGCACCAGCGCGCTCGTCATCAACCCGCATCTGTACAGCAAGCTCGGCTACGACACGATGCGCGACTTCGCGCCGATCACCAATCTCGCGTCGCTGCCGATGGTGATCTGCGTGAATCCGTCGTTTCCCGCGCGCGGCATCCAGGACCTGATCAAGGTCGCGAAGCGGCGCCCGGGCGAGGTGACCTACGGCTCGTCCGGCAACGGCAGCACCGATCATCTTACGCAGGCGCTCTTCGCGAGCGTGGCGCGGATCGAGCTCACGCACGTGCCTTACAAGGGTTCGGTCGCCAGCATGACGGACCTGATCGGCGGCCAGATCGTCATGGCCACCGCCACCACGCCGGGCGCGGTTCCGTACGTGCGAGCCGGCCAGGTCCGCGCGCTTGGCGTGACTTCCATGCGGCGCTCGCCGTTCCTGCCCGAAGTGCCGACGCTCGACGAGCAGGGCATGAAAGGATTCGACGTGATCGCGTGGGCGGGCTTCGTGGCGCCCGCGAAAACACCGGCCCCGGTGCTCGATCGCCTGAACGGCGAAATCGTCCGGATGCTGAAAACGCCGGAGGTGCAGAAGCGCTTTCAGGACCTCTCGATGGTGCCGATCGGCGACACGCGCGAGCAGTTCGGCGCGTTTCTCAAGGCCGAGCTTGCGACCTGGGGCAAAGCGGTGAAGCTCTCCGGCGCCAAAGTCGAATGAAAATTATGGGGTCAGGCCTGGCCAGTTGCATAAACAAGATGGCGCGGAAGTTGGTTGATAGCCGATATGCAACTATGCAAGCCTGACCCTGTCCATTTTCTACGGAACGTGTTATTCCGCTACGCTGACGCCCGAGCCACCCATTTCCTTCGGGACGTCCTTCATCTTCGGCAACCCGTCCTTGATTCGCAGCTTCGTCTCCTGATAGTTGACATGGACGCCGGCGTGGTACGGGAAGTCCGGAATCACCGCCGCATATACGTCGGTGAGTCCCCAGCCGGGATGCTCGGTGAAGATGTGGCCGCCGCACGTTTTGCACCATTTGCGGTAACTGCGCGGCGTCTTGTTGTAAGTGCCGATGTTGTCCGCTCCCCGCGTGATCTGCACCGCTTCGGGTTTCCATAAAGTGAACGCGTTGACAGGCCCTGCCGACCAGCTTCGGCACGACTCGCAATGGCAATAACCCATTGCGGCCGGCTCGCCGCCGACCGTGAACTGGACCGCGCCGCAAAAGCAGCTGCCCTTATACGATTTTCCGTTGCTCATGCTGCATCTCCTTGTTGATTTGCGCTAGTCCCGCCAATGCGGGTCTGCTCGGCCGATTCGACGAGCACGCACGCGGGTGTGCTCTGCTTCTCCCATCGATTCCGCCGAGATCGAACTTATTTCGCTGCGGTGGAGGCCGAGATCGCGCAGCGTGTGGTCATCGAGCTGGCGCAGTGCGTCGTAGGTATCCCGCTCCCGCCGGTATCGCCGGTAGCGCGCGAGCGCCCGGCGTACGATTGCACCGGCTGCCTGGATCGCGGCGACGATGCTCTCGCCGGGATACCCCGCAGTGCCCGACGCAGATGCGCCTCCGTGTTGGATTGCGCCTATCCCGCCGATACAGGCTTCCCCGCTGGATTGGTTTTTGCCGGAAGTCATCACATCCACTCGATCACGGCCTTTCCGCCTATCCATCAAATCCATTTTTTTCCCGGCAATGGCAGGATCATCGGCACCTGATTTTTATAAGCGATGTATTTTTCGCCATGATGGGCGACGAGATCGCGCTCCTCGAACTGAAGCGCGACGAAAATGTACAGCGTCGTTGCCACCGCAAAGACGAGATGCCCGACCGTCATGTGCGGCGTCGCCCAGAAGGCGATGAGGAAGCCGAGCATGAGCGGATGGCGTACCAACCGGTACAGCCCGACGAGTCTGAAGCCCACGAGCGAGTATTTTTCGTTGCGAAGATTCAGGTAGACCTGCCGCAAACCGAAAAGATCGAGATGACTGATCGCAAATGTCGATGCGAGCGCCATCGCCCAGCCCAAGGCGCAGAGCCCCCAGAGCGCCGTCGCCGCCGCCGGGTTCTCCACGTCCCAGATCACGCCTGGCAGCGGCTGCCATTTCCAGTACAGCAGCAGCAGCGCCAGGCTGGACAGCAGGACATAGGTGCTGCGTTCGATCGACTGCGGCACGATCTGCGTCCACCACGCCTTGAAGCCCGGGCGCGCCATGACACTGTGCTGGACGGCAAATATGCCGAGCAGCGCGGCGTTGATGAGCAGCGAAACGACCAGCTCGCCCGGCGCGCCCGTATCGATCGATTTCGGAACCAGCCAATTGGCAATAAAGCCGACCGCGTACAGGAACGCAACGAGAAAAAGACAATAGGCTACAACACCGTAAAACAATCCAATGACCCTACCCATAGAAAACTTCTCCTTTAACATTTGCTTCAATTAGCGAAAGCGTCGTTCAGTGCCGCAAGAGCGCATCGAGGCTTGGCCTCGCGCGGGACGATCACTTGCGCTCGATCACGACTTCGAGGTACTCGCTCGGCACCACCAGCGAAGCAGGTCCCGCGATGTTGCAGCGGTTGAGCAGCGCCGTGATGTCTTTCGCCAGCGCTGCCTGCCCGGCGGGATCGAGCGCCGCGAACGCTTTGAGCGTCGGCCCGTAGAAGTCGCGGAAAATCTGTATCCAGTGCGCCGCCGAGCGATAGCGGAAGTTGAAATTCCTGCGCACGGTGCGAATGTCCGCGGCGTGGGCGCCAAACAGCTCGAGAATGTGCGGTTCGGTGCCCCACAACGCAGGCGATTTCAGGCCGGCCGGCGGCGGAATGTAGGCGCCGATTACCTTGAACAACTGTCCGATGAAGCCTTCGGGTGTCCAGTTCGCCAGCCCGATACGGCCGCCGCTGCGCACCACGCGCAGCATTTCGCGCGCGGGCCGCGTGTGGTCCGGAGTGAACATCGCTCCGAACGTGGACAGCGCAACGTCAAAGCTGCCATCCCCGAACGGCAGGTCTTCGGCGTCGGCAATCCGGAAGTCCACGTGCAAGCCCTCGGCCGCGGCACGAAAGCGGCCTCTGTCGAGCAGTGCCGGCACGTAATCGGTCGAAGTGACTTCGGCAAAGCGGCGGGCGGCGGCGAGCGTGGCATTGCCGTTGCCGGCCGCGACATCGAGCACGCGCTCGCCGGCGCGGATATCGGCGGCCTCGGCCAGAGATTCACCGACGATTTGCAGTGTGGTGCCGATGACGGCGAAGTCGCCGCTCGCCCAGGTTGCCTGCTGGCGGTGCTTGATGATCGCGTAATCCCGCGCGGCCGTAGTGGTTTCTCTCGGCTTTGCAGGAGCACGTTGCAGGGTATCGACTGTCATTGCATCTCCCAGTGACGGGTTAAGCCGTGCGCGGCTCGTTTGCCGCTCCAGCGAAGCTCGGCAGTATCGGTGGACGGCGGCGCACCGGCTATGACCGAACCTCCGAAGTTTTTGCGCGAGACGCCGAAATTTAAGATAATTCGCATCCCATGGATGCCTTATCCGATGTTTTGCACGTGCTGCGCCTGTCGGGCGCGGTTTTTCTGCACGCCGAATTCACGGCGCCGTGGTGTGTCACCTCGACGTCGGGTTACCCGGCATCGGCCATGCCCTCTGCCGGCGAGCACGTCATATTCTTTCACTGGCTGATCGAGGGCCGCTGCATGGCGCGCCTGGCGGCGGGTGGGGAAACGTTCGAGGCTGCCGCGGGCGACCTGTTGCTCATGCCCAACGATGAATTGCATTTGCTCGGCAGCGATTTGGGATTGGCGCCGCTGTCTGCTTACAGCCTCGTCAAGTCGCCATCTGAGGAAGGCTTGTTGCGCATCGAGCACGGCGGCGGCGGCGCGACCACGCGCTTCGTGTGCGGATTTCTCGCTTGCGACAAGCGCCTGAGCCGCCCGGTGCTCGACGCATTGCCGGGCATGCTGCGCGTGCCCTTCGGCGACGATCCGACTGCCGCCTGGTTCAAGAGCCTGTTGCGGTTAGGCGCGCAGGAAACTTCGGCACCGCGTCCCGGGAGCGACACCGTGCTCGCCAAGCTCTCCGAGCTGCTGTTCGTGGAAGCTATCCGCCGTTATAGCGAGTCCATGCCCGCCGAGCAGACGGGCTGGCTCGCGGGGCTGCGCGACCGCTTCGTCGGCAAGGCGCTCACTCTCATGCACCAGAATCCGGGCCAGGCGTGGACGGTGGACGAGCTCGCGGGCGAAGCGGGATTGTCGCGGTCCGCGCTCGCGCAACGCTTCACCGAACTCATCGGCCAGCCGCCGATGCAGTATCTGACGCGCTGGCGGCTGACGGTCGCCGCGCAGCGCTTGCGTACAGACGGCGCGAGCCTGGCTAAAGTCGCGGAACAAATCGGCTATGAGTCGGAAGCCGCTTTCAACCGCGCTTTCAAGCGCGAGTTCGGCATGCCGCCGGCGACATGGCGCAGAACGCGCGGCGCGGCGGGTGCAGCCGCCGGGAAGAGCTTGGGACCGGCGTAATTTTTTCCGCGCCCGGATTTCGCCTCAATCGTCAGAAAATCGCTCCGGCCCCAATGTATTTGTCACGGCTTGATCGTTTGTGACTTATAGATTACAATCAATATGTTCGAGATTCGTCACTACGTAACCGCCGACGGGGTTGATGTATTCGCCCATTGGCTGGAGGAGTTGGCGGATCGCCAGGCAAGGGCGCGGATCAAGACACGAATCGATCGGGTCTCGCTTGGGAACTTCGGCGACGTGGAGCCGGTCGGCGAAGCGGTATCCGAGCTTCGGATCGATTGGGGACCCGGTTACCGCGTGTATTTCGCCCGCGTCGGCAAGACCATTCTGCTTTTGCTCTGCGGTGGCGACAAGAGGACACAGCGAAGGGATATTGAAAATGCCAAAACGTACCTCAAGGACTACAAGCGCCGGACGGAAAAAAGCCATTCCGGCAAGCGTGTCACATGAATCGTGGCTGGTCGAACGCCTGAAAGATCCCGCGGAGGCGGCAGCTTACCTTGAAGCGGCGATTGAAGACGGTGACCAGGGCGGGCTCATGCTCGCCTTGCGTCATATCGCGCAAGCGCTTGGCGGCGTCTCAGCGATAGCGCGCAAGTCGAAGCTCACCCGCGAAGCAACCTACCGGATGCTATCAAAATCCGGCAATCCGGAGTTGCGCAGCCTCACGGCCATTCTCGGCGCCGCGGGACTGCGGCTTTCGGTGAAGCCGATCGTGCAACGGCTACGGAAAGCGGCGTGATCGCGGCGGAGGTAGCCAATATGCAACTATGCAAGCCTGACCCGGTCCATTTTCTACGTGTTCAAGGGTAAGTCCTTTCTTTCCATCCCGACTTCTTTCGTTCAAGTCAGGATTTTTTGACAGCCCGGATTGAATAGAGATAGACGCATCTGTTCTTCTGTTCCGCGGCCATTGTCCGTTGGCGCCGTAAAATTAATCCTCTTTGGCCGCAAGGCGCTCTCGCTGGGCGGCTATAATTCATTCATGGAATTGTTCCTGCCCATCGCGCACATGGATGTGAATATCGTGCTGATCCTGATGTACGGCGCGCTGGTCGGTTTTTTGTCGGGTCTGGTCGGCGTCGGCGGCGGCTTCCTGATTACGCCGTTGCTGATTTTTACGGGCGTTCCTCCGATCATCGCGGTATCAAACGGCGCAACGCAAATGGCCGGCACCGCGGCCGGCGCAAGTTTCATTCAGTGGCGTTACGGGAACATCGATTTCAGGATGGCGCTCGTGCTTCTGGCCGGCAGCTGGCTGGGTGGAGGATTCGGGGTTTATCTCGCCAACATGCTCGTGCGTGGCGGCCAGTTCGGGAATGTGGTGACTTTCCTTTACGTGGTGCTATTGGGATTCATCGGCATCACCATGCTGATCGAATCAATACGGGCCGTCGTTCGTGTGGACGCGCCCGATGCGCCGGTTTCCGGCGAAACCGCGGCTCGACCATCGCGCACGCAAGCACTTGTTGACCACTTGCCGTTTCAGGCGGCATTCCCGATCTCGGGGGTCAGAATGTCGGCGTTGGTGCCGCTCATGCTGGGCGCGGGTGTCGGTATCCTGACCTCGCTCATGGGAGTGGGAGGCGGGTTCATCATGGTTCCCGTGATGATCTACCTGCTGAAGATGCCCACCAAGATCGTCGTCGGCACGTCCCTGTTTCAGTTGCTTTTCACCACCGCCGCGGTCAGCATCATGCAGGCGGGGGTAAACCATTCGGTCGATCCGTTTCTGGCCGGCACGCTGATCCTCGGTTCGATCTTCGGGACCAACTACGGCGCGCGGCTCGGTGCCCGCATGCCGGCGGAGAAGCTGCGCCTGATTCTTGCGTTGGTGGTTGTCGGCGTGGCGGTCAAGATGGTGATGATTCTGGTCGTTCCGCCCAGCGAGGTTTATGAAATGGCCGTAAAGGTGCGATAAATGAAGCACTCGCTGCGATTAATGGCGCTCGCGGGTTTCGTGCTTCCGTTCCTGGCGTGGGCCGACGATGCCATCGTGATCGAGCCCGCGACGAAACGCGTCGAGATCACGACGGATTTTGCCGGAGCCGATGTCAAGACCTATGGCGTAGTCGACGGGCCGGGCGACCTGATCATAAAGATCACGGGGCCGCGGCAGGACGTGACGCTCTCCCGGGAAATCAAATGGGGACCATTGTGGATCGGCGGCGGCAAAGTGAACGTTGCGGGAGCGCCCAGTCTGCTTTATCTCTACGCAACGAAGCCGATTGCGTCGATCCTCCCGCCGGCCGAGCAGGACAAGTACCAGTTACGGCTCGAGGGAGTGCAAATGCGGATCGAGCCGCAACTGTTGGAGAATGCGGCGGACGCCTGGCGTCAGGCGTTCTTCCGGCTCAAGGAAAAAGAGGGCCGCTATCTCGAGGACGACCATGCGATCAAAGTGATCCGCCATCGGCTTGTCGTGAGCGACATAATGCTTCCCGGCGATACCCAAATCGGAAAATACGAGATCGAGACGCTGCTCATAAAATCCGGGAAGGTGGTCGGACATGATGTCAGCCAGTTTGAAGTGCGGCAGGTAGGCATCGAACGATGGGTATGGAATGCGGCACACGACAATTCGTGGCTGTTCGGCATCGTTTGCACGCTGGCGGCGATGGTGCTCGGCTTTACCCTGAACGCCGTTTCTCATCGGCGGTAATAATCCCTTGAAGCTAGTTTTCATGCAGCCGGGTCCTGCAGCGGGCTCAGACAATCCGTCTGCTCGCATAAGTTATCGCCAGGGCGATATTCCAGGCCGGCCAATCAACCGGAACGACGCCTAACGGCGTTTCGCAATTCACACGTTGTAGTCGTCGGGAAACCAGAATGTCCGCGTTGGGTCGTAAAGCGACTATCGGCAAACAGTCGCTTATGGGTCGGTTACTGACTGGGCGGTAGGGCGGTCAAGAAAGAGGCATTCGAGAGCAAGAACGCCTGAATCAAGTATGCTGTACATACGCTATTGAGCAGGGGCCAGAGCTATGCATACCCATGATCTCTCCGATTGGACTCACCCCCACGTGTTCGACGCAGGTAACCCAGCGGCTGAGCGAGGCACCCGAGCCGTGATGTGGATTACCGCGGTCATGATGATCATCGAGATCGCCGCTGGCTGGTGGTACAACTCGATGGCGTTGCTAGCCGATGGCTGGCACATGAGTTCTCACGCAGTCGCCATTGGCTTGAGCGCTTTTGCCTATGCGGCGGCTCGTCGCCACGCCCATGACACCCGTTTCGCCTTTGGCACGTGGAAGATTGAGGTGCTTGGCGGGTTCGCCAGTGCGATTTTCCTGCTTGGTGTGGTTGTCTTGATGATCTTGGGTTCGATTGAACGGCTGATTTCACCCCAACCCATTCACTATGTGGAGGCTATGGGCATCGCGGTTATTGGCCTTGCCGTCAATATCGTTTGTGCAGGTATTCTTGGTGGTGCGCATGACCATCACGGCAAGCACGACGCTCACGGGCACTCCGATCATCATCACCACGACATGAATCTCAGATCAGCCTATGTGCATGTGCTGGCCGACGCAGCGACCTCTGTGCTGGCGATCATCGCGCTTGCTGGCGGGTGGCTGTATGGCTGGTCATGGCTCGACCCAGTCATGGGCATAGTTGGGGCTGGGCTGGTGGCGGTCTGGGCAAAGAATCTGCTCACTGCAACCGGCAAGGCGCTGCTTGACCGCGAAATGGACCACCCGGTTGTCGAAGAAATCCGTGAAACGATTGAATCCGGTCCGGACCGGGGCGATAGCCGTGTCGCAGACTTACATGTCTGGCGTGTCGGTAAGCAGTCTTTCGCCTGCGCGCTCAGTGTCGTTACGCACGACGCAAGCCTAACGGCAAATCGAGTACGGCACTGGCTCTCGGTACACAATGAGGTCGTACACGCAACCGTTGAGATTAATATATGCTCACCTTCGGTAAGCGCGGTGTCGCCGTGCTGATGAACGGTATTAAGATCAGCGAATGTCCGCTTCGGTCGAAAGCGGACATTCGCTGAGGCTCGATCAAGCAGCTACGCTCTACTCCCACGGCAGCTCAAGATCGAAACCAGCATTTGCCCCGAAGCCCTTTGGGGACGCCACTTTATCCACTAATCGGCCCGCCAACAGAAGGGATGATTTTTTACGTCCTGTTTCCGTAGCGGACATCGTTTTATCCTATATCATCCCGGTGAGTCATGAATCTCTTTTCTAATTCCGGAACCGCAAAATAATTTATCGTCAGGAGAATCCTCATGCGCCGCATTCTCAGCTGCATTTCCGTCGTCTGTGCCTTGGTGTCCGCAGGGAATGCTTTCGCACAGCCGGCTTCCAGCGGCTATCCGAACAAACCGCTCAGGCTGGTGGTCGGTTTTCCCGCCGGCGGTCCGGCTGATATCTTCGGCCGGGCGATCGCGCTGAAATTGACCGAGGTGATCGGGCAGCAGGTCGTCGTCGATAACCGCGCCGGCGCGGGCGGCATCGTGGCCACGGAAAACGTCGCCAAATCGCCCGCCGATGGTTATACGGTTTACCTTGCCAGCAGCGCCGTGCTCGCGCTTTACGCCAACCTGTACGACAAGCTGCCCTACGACCTCAATCGCGATTTCGTGCCCGTCACGCTCGCGGTCGCCGTGCCGGAATTGCTGGTAGTCCATCCGGCCTTGCCCGTGAGGACCGCCAAGGAGTTCGTGGCGCTGGCGAAAGCGAGGCCGGGCCAGCTTGTTTACGGCTCCACCGGCAACGGCAACATGCCGCACCTGGCGATGGAGTCGTTCAAGATCGCCGCCAAGGTCAACATTCTGCACGTGCCGTACAAGGGCGCCGCCCCGGCGGTCATCGACCTGCTCGGCGGACACGTTCAGGCGTCGATTCTCGACGTGCCGGTGCTGTTGCCGTACGTGAGAGCGGGCAAGCTCCGCGCGCTCGCGATCGCCACGTCGAAGCGCGCGCCGACGCTGCCCGACGTCCCGACGATGGCCGAAGCGGGATATCCGTCGGTCAACGCCGACAACTGGTACGGCATCGTGATTGCCGCCGCGACGCCGAAAGACGTCGCCGCCAAACTGCAGACGGCGCTGCTCGCGGCGCTGCAGGCGCCCGAAACGAAGCAGCGGCTGGAGAGCCAGGGCGCCAACGCCATTTCCTCGAGCCCCGAGGCGCTCGCCGCGTTCATGCGTGACGAAACGGTGAAGTGGGGCAAGGTCATCAAGACTTCGGGTATCAAGCTCGACGCGATGTAACGATCTTGAAAACCGGAATGCGCGCAAGCGTATCGCGGGTTTGACTAAGCGGGCACTGCTCGCGGCCTTGATTCTGCCTGCCGCCGGACGGGAAATCGTTGCCGCTGCGCATCCGCTCACATGCGAGCGGTCGAGCGAGAGAGCCGCGCTACCTGCCGAGGTTGGGGAGCCAGGTGGCAAGCTGCGGATAGACCGCGATCGTGACGACCACGGCCAGCAGACAGATCCAGTATGGCGTGGAGGCCCGGAAGATCTCGCCGACCGTGGCCTCTTGCGGCAGCGCCGCCCGCACCGTGAATACCAGCATGCCGAACGGCGGTGTCAGCAGCCCCACCTCGATGGCGAGGATGCCCAGGATACCGAATGCGATGGGGTCGAATCCCAGCGCGACCGCGATCGGCGCGAACACCGGCACCGTGAGCAGGATGATCGATATCGAGTCGATCAGGCAGCCGAGCACGAACCAGATACCGACCATGATGGCAAGAACGGCATACGGCCCGAGTCCGCTCGTGAGGAAATATTCTTTCGCCGCGCCCGTAATGCCGGTCATCGACAGCGTGCGCGAGTACAGTTGCGCCGTGAACAGCAGCAGCAAGAGCGGCGCCGAGGTGCGCCCGACCGCCAGGATTACCTCGAACATTTCCTTCACGCGCATGCCTTTCGCCATCGCGAGCACCAAGGCCAGCGCCGCCCCGACGCCCGCGCCTTCCGTCGGCGTGAACAGGCCGAACCAGATGCCGCCCAGCGTGCCGAGCACCAGCGCGAGCACCGCCATCGTGCTCCAGAACACGGCTGCCAGCGATCGCGTCTCCGCGCCCGCTGCGACGGCGGCCTCGGCGCGCGCCCGCTTCTGTTCCGTACCCTCGCCGACGACCTCCGGCGCCGTGATGGCGACCCATAAAATATAGAGGCAATAGAAGAAAGCGACAATGAAGCCCGGTATGATGCCGGCGATGAAGAGCTTGCCGATCGCCTGCTCGGTCAGCACGCCCCACACGATCATCAACACCGAGGGCGGAATCAGCATGCCGAGACACGCGCTGCCGGCGATGCAGCCCAGGGCGAAACGGCGGTCGTAGCCGTTTTTCTTCATCTCCGGGTAGGCGATGCGCGAGAAAGCGGCCGCGGCCGCAATCGAAACGCCGGTAACGAACGCAAACACGGCGTTGGCGATTACCGTGGCGATCGCCAGCCGCCCGGGGATCCGGCGCGTAAGGCGGTTGACCAAGGCATAAAGATCGCCGGCCGCCCCGCACTTGCCGAGAAATTCGCCCATCAGCATGAACAGCGGGATCACCGCGAACACGTAGTCCCGCAGCGCCTCGTAGGCAGTGCCGCCAATGAAGGTATAGACGGTGTGGAAATCCCGGGACATCAGGTAGATGCCCAGCACCGCGGTGATCCCGAGCGCGACCGCGACGTGCACGCCGAAGAGCACCACGACGAGCAGCACGCCGATCAGTATCCACATGTTACCGAGGCCGAACATGGCGCTGGATTTTTCCTGTCAGGCGCGAAAGGAGCGTTAAATGCCGCCGGTGCCGGCGTGACCCTGCGCCGGCCCACGGCCCTGCATGCCGGCCTTGAAGTTCTCGATCGCGATGAGCACGTAGGACAACGCGGCGAGACCCGTGCCGATGACGACGATGAACCGTGCCGGCCACGAGGGCACGCGCAGCGCCCCTTCGCCCTCGAATTCGTTCGAGGTCCAGGCGTGAATCGCAGGATCGATGGCGCCAAAGCACACCAGTCCGAAGAAACCCAGGCCGAGCAAGGCGCCGACGGCCATGACGTAGCTTTGCATCCGCGGCGGCATGCGCACGAGCAGGAAGTCGACGTTGATCATGCCGCCGCTGCGCACCGCGTAACCGGCCTGCAGGAAGCAGATCATGACTATCGAGATGGATACCATCTCGGGGGTGCCCTTGAGCGGGCTGTTGAAAGCCACGCGGCCGATCACGTCGGCGACGACGACGAACGAGAGCAGGAAACCCAGCACGGCCGCGATGACCAGCAGGCACGTGGTGATCCAGTTATTCAGGCGTATGAGCATTGCGGGCACCGGTGGCCGGTCGTGGACAGGAAATTTTCTCGCCGGGCATGGCCCGCCGCGGCTACCATCCGCGGCCTGGCCACCAAACTGAAAAACGGGGCGCCGCTCCGGCCCGCGCCCCGTCCCAGCGCTTGCGCTACTACTTGATCTGGTAGCGCACCGGCCACTTGTGGCCGAGCTTCTCGGCTTCCTCGAGCGTGAGCTTCAGCACCTGGCTCGCCGGCAGGCCCTGCTTGTCGAGCTCGTCGGCCTTCTGCTGCGGCCAATCTTTCATGGCATTGGCCCAATCCCTGCGCGCGGCGTCGGTGATCTTCTTCACGGTGACGCCGTTCGCGCGCAACTGCTCGAGCTGCTTGGGATAGGCTTCCTCGTTCACCTTGCCGGTGAGAGTTTCGTACTCACGCCCGACCTCGAGGATGATGTCCTGCACTTCCTTGGGCAGCTTGGCGAAGCGCGCCTTGTTGATCGTGAGCGCGTGCCAGGTAATCGCGCCGAAACCGGTCTCGGTGTAGAACTTGCCGACCTCGTAGAGCTTGAACTGCACCCAGCCCGACGGGAACATGATCCAGCCGTTATAGACGCCGGTCTGCATCGAGGTGTACGCCTCGGGCAGCGACGACTGCACGGGAACCGCCCCTGCGTACTCGAGCCACTTGAGGTTCAACCCGGCGCCGGCGAGCTTCCTGCCCTTCAGGTCCGCGACGGTATTCCAGTCGAAGCTCGTGCCGAGGTTGTAGCCGTTGTCGGCGATCAGCGCGACCAGCCGCTGGTTGAACTTGTCCTCCAGCACCTGGGACATGTAGGGAACTTTATCGAACACCGCGCGGACGATTTTGACGCTCATCACCGGGCTCATGGTGCCGAACGGCAGCATCACCTGGAACGCGTGCAGCGGCAGATTGGACGGCTCGAAACCGAAGTTATAACCGCCGAGATCGATGATTCCCGACTGCACGCCCTCGAGCACGTCGGCCACTTTCACGATCGAACCGCCATAGGCTTCGATGAACTCCACCTTGTGCTTGGTGCGCGCGGCGACGCGCTTGGTCACCTCGGGCACGAAATATGTGGACATCAGGTTGACGTAGGTCTGGACTACCGGATGGCCCGATGCGATGCGCAGCTTGATGTCTTCCGCGCTCGCGGCTTTGACCGCGAGCAGTCCGCAGCCGACGAGCGCGGCCGCCAATGCGATGCGTGTGAATTTCATGGTCTGCCCCCTTACCTTTGGATTGAGCGTGAATAGTGCTGTTATTTTTGTGGTGTTCATAGTCCCAACTTCGCGCCGCGGTGTCAACAGCAATATCGGTGAAATCGCGTTGGCAGGCGGCGCTGCTCGCGTCCGAAACGAAGCAGCGGCTGGAGAGCCAGGGCGCCAACGCCATATCCTCAAGCCCCGATGCGCTCGCCGCGTTCATGCGCGACGAAACGATGAAGCGGGGCAAGGTCATCAAGACTTCGGGTATCAAGCTCGATGCGATGTAACGGTCTTGAAAACCGGGATGCGCGCAAGCGTTTTGTCGCGTGATTCAGGATACAAGGCCTGACCCAGTCCGCTCAGGCTGCACGAATTTTTTGCACTAGATAAGCGGTCGAGAACATGTGTTGAAGCAAGGCGTTGGGTAGTATGTTTGGTGCGGTTTAAGTGACTTGCCAAAAGCTGTCACGGGCGTTAAAATGAATCCATTTGCATCCACTCGGATGCATAGCTTGTCATCGGTGATTGTCGTTTTCATTTCTACGTATAACTGTGGACAAAAGGAGCAGGCCTATGAGTTCCGAAACTGCGATGAAAGAATGGGCAAAAGATTATGAGGGCTACGTAAAGGCTCGGTTTAAAAAATTCCCGATCGAACTGGAGCCCCGGATTAACACGATGGACAAAAAACTTATCATCGAGTGCGCAACGACTGGACCATCTGTCCGGTTCTGGGGGCCCAGAGACATGTATCCGAAGGAGCCGCCGGGCTACAAAGAAGGGGGAATAAGGTTTGCGGCGGTACCGTGCACCATAGAAGAACAGGTCAACTG
Source organism: Gammaproteobacteria bacterium (assembly GCA_041483135.1). GTDB lineage: Bacteria > Pseudomonadota > Gammaproteobacteria > Burkholderiales > SG8-41 > PALSA-1004. The sequence continues at coordinate 30,303 of JBGPFE010000042.1, forward strand.
TATTATCGACGCTGTAAAGGCAGGCGCAGCTGCGATTCATCATCATGCTATCGATCCGGACAAGGGTTACCGGACGAAAGCATCATATGCCCCGGAACTGCAGGCAGAAATATTCGACCGCGTTTTTAAAGTGGTTGACATGGTGACACTGCAAGATACGTTTGACCGAATGGGCGCCCATGCTGACTGGATAAAAAAGACAAAGAGTTTACTTGCGACGGGTGGCGGCAACAAATATTGCCAGGGTAGCGTTGTTCTTGTTGGATTCGGTAAGTTTGATCCTGATGATTTTCATATCAGTGAACAATCTCTTGTCGAAGGGGTTCCGTATCTGGAGGCAAACGACGTCAAGCCCATTTATCAACTTTATAATCCGATGTCGCTGACACGCCTGAAAGCCGTGCTGATAGATCCCGGTTTATCGAAACAAAGACCATACGTACTTAACTTGCACATGGGCAAGCATGATTCGTATGTGATACACAAAGATCCCTGGGCGACCCTTCAGCTTATTTCCAGCTTTCATATGGTCAAAGAAACAATCCCGGAAAGCGTAATGGGATTTTACGCTGGGGGAAGAAACTGGCTGCCGCTGACGGTGCAGGCAATAATGCTCGGGGTAGATATCATAAGAGTGGGAATCGAAGATTGTTACTGGACATATCCTCACAAGGATGAAGTCATACCCAGCAATGCTGAAATGGTCCGAAAAATTGCCACTATAGCGAAGGAGTTAGGACGCGAGATAGCCACGCCGGATGAAGCGCGAAAAATCCTCGGAATAAAATTGACGTCACCGCGCGTTAAGACTGAACGAGTCGCACAAGTAGCCTGATATTTTAAGAGCACGCGCTGGCGCTCAGTAAAAAGAGCTCTATATAAAAACTGGGCAGCTTATTCGCCACGTTTGTTAGTTTTGGCGATACGTTAAGACTGTCCGCCAGCGAGGTGCTTAATCGGGGGGAAATGCTTGATTGTGCCGGAAGGAGGAGGTCCCGATGAAGTCGTTTTTATGTCTCAGCACTGCGACGCTGTGTGTGGTTGGGCTGGCAAGTGCGACAAACGGCATTTCCGCTGATGTTTATCCTTCCAAACCGATCCGCATGATCGTTGCCTATCCGCCGGGCGGCGGTACGGACATAATCGCGCGGTTAATCGGAGACAAGCTCGGTAAGGAGCTCGACAGGACAATCATAATTGATAACCGTCCGGGTGCTAACGGAAACATCGGTTCCGAAATCGCCGCGAACGCTCCGCCCGATGGTTATACGCTTCTTATGGGGACCGCTAATCTCACCGTCAACCCCAGCTTGTATCGTAAACTTGGCTATCAGACACTCAAAGATTTTGCGCCGGTCTCGTTGGTGACTCAAACGCCTAACATTCTCGTGGTTCACCCTTCCGTTCCAGTGAAGTCGGTCAGAGAATTAATAGCTTTTGCCAAGGCGGAACCCGGGAAGCTTAACTTTTCTTCCAATGGCGCTGGCTCTGTATCGCACCTCGCTGGGGAGCTTTTGAAAAGCGACGCAGGTATTGACATACTCCATATTCCTTACAAGGGGGCGGGACCGGGCATTACTGCCCTGATTACAGGTGAGGTGCAGCTCATGTTTGCCAATCCGTTGGCGGTTCTGCCTCATATTGCAGCGGGCAAGCTTCGCGCGCTGGCGATAACCTCTTCCAAGCGATCGGCAGCGCTGCCTGAATTGCCGACAATGGAAGAATCCGGTCTGCCGGATTTTGTGGCCGTATCGTGGTACGGCATACTCGCGCCGGCCGGGACACCCGAGGACATCGTGCTCAAGTTGAATCGCGCAGTCCTGAGAGGTTTATCGCGCACGGATCTTCATGACCACCTGTTGAAAGGGGGATCCATTCCAATTGGAAACACATCTCGAGATTTCGCCGTCTTCATCGAAGCGGAGATGGTGAAATGGGCCAAGGTAATCAAGAAGTCCGGTGCTAACGCTGAGTAAGGTGAAAAATCCGGTTCGTGTTTCAGGACGTTTCGGAACGTAGCGAATCCAAATGAATGCGGACAAGATGCTGCCGACAATTCGTAATTCTCAAGCCAGGGTTTATCGGCATCTGAGAGAACGAATTATTAATTTTGGGCTTCGACCTGGCGATAGATTGAAGACCAGTGAAATAGCGGTGAACCTGGCCGTTAGCCGAACCCCGGTTCGTGAGGCACTTGGGCGGCTTGAGCAAGATGGACTGGTTACGCGAGAGTCTGGTTGGGGATACGTAGTAAAAAGGCTGACGATCAAAGAGGTCCGGGACGTCTATAAAGTGAGAGAGGCTTTGGAAGTCGAAGCGGTGCGCGAGGCAGCCGAGTGTATAGATGAAGAAACGTTGGGCGAGCTCGAAGAGCTGCTGCGCAAGGCGAAAGAACACTGGGAGAAAGGCAGAGTTACCGAATTCAGAAGCTGTACGCGTCTGTTTTATCTCACGATCGTGCGTGTAACGGAAAATGATGCTCTTCGAGGCATGATTGCGGCGATAGACGACCGTGTACGGGTATTAGGCGCGATGCTGTTTGATGTTTACGAAGAACGCGCGAGGGAATCTCTGATCGAGAATGCTGCCGTCCTTGATGCATTGAAACGCCGGGATATCCGGAAAGTGGAAACCGCGGTTCGGGCACATGTGAGCCGTGCGCGGGAGAGCTTGCTGCGCTATATGAAGCACGGCGACCTGAAGCAGCAGAGTGAAACGATTGCCAATGGCACATTTAGTAAGTCACGCAAAAAACGACCGTCTAAACGGTAAGACAGGGGCGTACGCGACGGAGATGCGATTGCATGGGCGGGCTCGGTTTGTATGCGGCCGGTGCTGGTTATAGAAGCCAAAGTAACGCCTGAGCGAGGTCTTCGCCGTCGAGATGCTGTCGTAAACATGCAGATATCGTCCAAACGCGGATCGCACATCGTCGTGGTCCCACCATTCGTAGCAAGCGGTTCTCACATACCCGTGCTGCGGGAACATAGAAGGAAGAAAAACATGATACGTATGATCGTGTTCTTACTAGGATTGGTCTTTTCGATCGAGCATGTCGGCGTATTGGCGCAAAGTTATCCGGTAAAGCCGGTGCGGTTCGTTGTTCCAGGCCCGCCAGTCGGATTGACGGATACGCTCGCGCGCATGCTCGCACAAAAACTGGACGAGGCGTGGGGACAACGGTTCGTTGTCGAAAATCGGGCAGGATCAAATGGGACTATCGGAACGGAGTTTGTGGCAAGAGCTCCGCCCGATGGCTACACCATCATGATGGGGCACACGGGCACGCACGCAATTAACATCAGCCTTCGAAAATTCCTTCCGTATGATCCTGTGAAGGATTTTGTTGCGATCTCGCTCATTGCGGTCGCACCTAATATCCTGGTGGTCCATCCATCGCTACCCGCCCGGTCGGTAAAAGAGTTGATTGCGCTCGCAAAGGCGAGACCCGGGCAACTGACGTACGCGTCATCGGGCGTGGGCGGCACGCAGCACCTTGCGGGCGCGCTCTTCGAGAAAATGGCGGAAGTGAAAATGGTTCACGTACCGTACAAAGGCAGTGCTCCAGGTTTAGTCGACGTTATTGCTGGAAATGTTTCGCTGATGTTTCCGAATATTCCCACCGCACTGCCTCACGTGAAATCGGGCAGGCTGCGCGCGCTTGGCGTTACGTCGTTACAGCGCTCATCGGCCGCGCCGTCCATCCCGACAATCGCGGAAGCCGGGCTGCCTGGATACGAAGCGACGGTCTGGTTCGGCGTGTTTGCCCCAGCAGGGCTTTCGCCGGAACTCGTAACGCGCCTGAATGGTGAAATTGTGAAGATTATCAAGCGGCCGGACATCCGGGAAAGCGTAACGGGCTTAGGGGGAGAACTAGTCGGTGATCGTCCTGAAGAGTTTGCGGTCTTTCTTAAGGCGCAAATTAACAAGTGGGCAGTAGTTATAAAGGAATCCGGAGCCCAAGAGCAATAGTCAAGGTCATCAAGACTTCGGGTATCAAGCTCGACGCGATGTAATGGTCTGGAAAACCGCGATGCGAGTAAGCGCATCGCAAGAAATTGACTCCACCCCATTCGTTCCCGGGGGCAGCCCTTGCTTCTGTGATTGAGCGATTGAGTAATTGAGCGATTGGGAAAACCTAATCACTTAATCACTGATCCTGCCTCGATTCCACGAACACCAAACTTACGCGGCCTGTAGCCCGCGTTCGAATTGCACAGGCGATTGATAGTTTAACGCCGAGTGCAGCCTTCTTGCATTGTAGAACCCCTCGATCCAGTTCACGATA
>JBGPFE010000043.1:0-34270 GCA_041483135.1 Gammaproteobacteria bacterium
CCACGGGGCTTACCGTTGCGAGCCTGGGTGCTGGCACGATCAAGGCGGGCGGGCTCACGGCGGCGAACACCGACCAGTTCGGCACGCTGACGTTGAATTCGGCGAGCACGGTGACCTTTGAAGCCGTCTCGGTCGTGGGCTCCAGCCTAATTGTGAATGCCGGCAGCACCATCGCCATCGATGGCGGTGCCATCACCACCACGGCGGATCAAACCTACAGCGACGCCGTCGTTCTGGGTGCGGACACCACGCTCACTGGTGTGAACGTCACCTTAAGCAGCACCGTCAAGTCCGACGGCACCAACCGCAGCCTGACGGTGACCGACAGCGGCACCACCACCTTTGGCGGCGCCGTGGGCAGCGCCGTGGCCGGCGAGAAGCTCAGCAGCCTGACCGCGAACGGCGGCGGCACCACTGCGATCAACACCACCGGCATTACCACGACGGGAGCGCAGACCTACGATGATGCGGTGACTTTAGGCGCGGGCGGCGTGAGCACATTGACCAGTACGCTCGCGGGCGACATCACGTTCAATAGCACGGTCGATGGTCCGCAAGGGCTGACCGTCAACACCAGTGGCGACACGATCTTTGCGGCTGCTGTGGGCAACACAACACCGCTCGCCAGTATTACAACGGATCTGGGCACTGGCGGTGGCACACAGGTCAACGGTGGGCTAGTTAAGACGGTTGGCAGCCAAACCTTCAACGATCCCGTGACTGTAAATATCACCACCCCGACGACATTCAACGCGACCGACCCTGCCGCGACGATTGCATTCAACAGCACGCTTTCTGCCGGGGCCAATGCGCTGATCATCAGCGCGGACGAGATCGACTTCAATGGCGGCCTCAATTCGGTAAGCGGCAACAGCACGATCCAACTGCAGCCGAACAATATCAACGCCGCGATCTGGATCGGCACTGCGGCAGACGTACCGCAAGGGCCGCACGCGAATGAACTCGACTTAACGACGGTGGACCTGGCCGCATTGAAAGCAGGATTTACGGGTACTGCACTAGTACAACCGGTGACCGTCGGGCAGAACGGCGGCAAGCACACGATTACGATTGGCGACGCTACGTTCAACGATTCAGTGCGTATTCAGGCGCCCGGTGCCGGCGGCAATATTCAATGGTTTACAGGTTTAGGCACGCCGACGCTTAACGCGCCTAACATTGATTTCAAGGTGCCGGGTCAAATATTCGCCGGCGGCATCGTGAACGCGCCAACTGGAACGCTAACAATTATCCAATCTGGCGGCATTGGTACGACTGCTAGCCCGCTGGTGACGCACGTGAGCAACCTCGAGGCCGCCAACAGCGGTAGCGGCGATGTGTACATCCAGAACGATCGCGACATAACCCTGGTCAACCAGTTCCAGAACAATGTGGCAGGCAACGTATTGTGGCTTGAGACGAATGGCTCCATCGACACCGGCACGGCCGCGGTGTCGATCGCCGGTGGGCCAGGCGGACAGATAGTGCTTACCGCTCACGATCCCGTCGTCGGGCTGGACCTAGTCGGCCGCGCGAACATCATCGTCGGCACGGGCGGCAGCATCACGTCGAACGGCGGATTTATCGCGCTGCACGCGGCGGACAAGATCGACGTCAACGGCACCCTCACCTCGAACAATGGCAATATCGAGATAATCGCCGGTGCACGCAATGACAACGTTCTCTTTCCGACGATTACACATATACCCGGGTTGCTCAATGGGCCGCTGACTCTGCCGGCAACCGAAGCGACTGGTGACTCAATTGGCAAGATTAAGCTGAACGCATTGGTCGATGCAGGTCCTGGCGCGCCCCTTACGCGCGGCAACGTCGTGCTGATTTCGGCGACGCAATGGGACGGCACCCCCCCCGCTTCCCTTACCAACGACGCCATAGTCCAGACAGCCGCTGGCGCCATACGCGCCAACGATCTCACCGCAGTAGCGCTGCGCGGATCGGGCGGCTCGGGTTTCGGCGGCGGGGCAATCAAGCTGAACGTTGCAGCGCCAACGTTGAATTCGACTGCGAACATCAATCTGTTCGCCTGTCCGGAAGCGGGTTGCCCGGATACGGCGCCGGTGCGGACGGGGGCCCCATTCGTGACCGCGCCGATGATTCAAGAAATCGCGGCCCCGCCGCTCGGAAAATATGCGGACGGCCCGTTGTTCTTTACCTCGAGCGGCACCAACATCTCCGGCGTCGGCACGGTGAACGATTTCATCGTGTACACCTTCGGGAACTATTCGCTCAGCGGCTCCACCATGTTTGGACGCAACTTGACGTTCGAGGGGAGCGGCGGCGACGTCGACATCAATCTGACGACTCTGATTGACGATAACCAAATCTCCGCGGGCGGCACGGTGAAATTCGTTCAGGGTGGCGACATCAGATACAACGCGTTCGCTGCCGGCGGAACGTTTGGAAGCTCGGCGTCGCCCTTATCGGGCCGCAACCTTGAGTTCAATGCGACAGGCAGCATCACTTTAGACAATTCGCTATACATCAGCGCGACTGGTTCATTAGTGCTGAATGCCAATCAACCGATCAGTTTCATCACTTCCGTGCCGCCGGCGCCGCTGGGGCAACCGCTGCCGCCAAGTGGCACCGGCGACGTGATACTTCAAGGCAACCATGAAGTCGCCGTGGGCGGCGACTTTACGGTCAACGCGAGGAATCTGAGCGTACTGGGTGGGGGCGGTCTCGCTTTTAATCAGCAGGTCATCGGGGAGCGACTGAATGTTACCGGTACCCTCAACCTCAACCTTTCGAACAATATTGTCGTGCAGGCGGGTTTATCCAACGCTAATTCAGACAGCGCTGCGATTATCCAAAACGGCAACGTAAACATTGGTTCTGCGGGCACCCCGGTAAACGGCCTGACGCTCATAGGGGGCACCAGCAACGTGGCCTTCGGCACTCGTCAGAATCAAATGTCTGATGCGAAGATCACGACGGCGGGGACAGTGAATATTTTCATCGGGGCTGGTGGTCTGAGCCTCACGGGCGGGTCAGCGACCGTTGACTCGACTGCGACCAGTACGGCGACGGCTTCGGCGGTCGCCAATATCGAAGGCGGCACTATAGCGCTCAACGTCGCTGGTAACGTAGCGATAAACGGGGGCCCGGGCACTGTTGGGACACCGTGCGGTGTGGTCGGGGCGTGCGCACAGGGCGGGCTAGCAAGTTTGTTGACGGATATCGGAGCCAACGCTTCCGCCAACATTGTGTCGAATGGCGGATTAACTGCTATGGTCGGCGGCACCTTCACGATGGCTGGCGGTAAGGCGACCGCCGCCCCGACGCCCGGAAACAACGCTCATGCGAGTGCAGCAGCCGTGTTCAAAGGGGCCTCTCTCGCGATGACCATCGGCAACGGCCTTACGCTGACCGGTGGCACCGCGAACGCAACCAGTAATGGTGGCGCGGGGACTTGTCTGGGTGCCGGGGGAACATGTTCGTCGGCGGCTGCGTTGCTTTCCTCGAGCGCGGACAAAACCATCACCGTTACCAACGGCGATTTGACATTCACTGGTGGCACCGCGACCGCAACCAATGCGAAGGCGGTGGCTACGGCGCTTGCCGGAACAGATGCGGGTACACAAATTACCCTTGCAAAGACGTTGATCGTCAAGACACTGAACGGAAAGATGACATTGGTTGGCGGGATCGAGACGATAGTCAACAAGGGTACGCCGAACGCTTCGGCACAGCTGCTGTCGGCCGGTCATATTGAGCTCGGCCAAAGTAACTTTGGGGCTGGTTTTGGACTGACCCTGAACGGCGGCTTGAAGTCGGGCATCTATCAGAATCTTGCAAGCTCCGGAACAATAGTGAAACTCGATTCCGGGACTACGAGCTCTTCGGGGTCGGCTGTTTATGTCCACCCAAATTGGTGTTTGTCCGGTACTGTGGGGTGCGTAGCTACAACGAATAACGGGGTTGCGTTCGTGCTCTCCGGCGCACCCCCGTCCAATCTCGATCCCCTCCAGGCGGGTCTTTTGAGCGCGCTTGCCACAGTTACCGGTAAGTCCTTGCCGGGGGCCACACCCCTGTCATCGACGGGCAAGCCCACCAATTATTGCAAGTGATAACCGGGTTCAATCGCATGGCGGGCGACGAAAAGAAGCGATAGGGTAGAATCCGCGGGATGTCCTGGTGACAGCAGCTAACGTATAACCAGAGGAAGACAACCGGTGAATCCGCAGATCCTGAAGACGGTCCCGCTGTTCTCGTCGTTGTCAGACGAGCAATTGCGCGTGCTGCAGCCATGCCTGCAGCAGCGCAGCTATCCCCGCAGCTCGTTCATACTGCGCGCCGGCGAGGAAACCGACGCGCTCTACATCATCCTGTCCGGCCGCGTCAAAGTCCTGATACCCGACGAGCAGGGACGCGAGGTGATCCTCGCGGTCATGGGGCCGAACGAATTCTTTGGCGAGATGGGCCTGCTCGACGATCAGCCGCGCTCGGCCAGCGTTGAGACGCTCGAGGCCTGCCAGATGCTGCGTTTTTCGAAGTCCGGATTTGTGGCTTGCCTGAAGGACAATTTCGATCTGGCGATGATCATCATCCGCAACCTGGTCAGGCGCCTGCGTGATGCCGATCGCAAGATCGAAAGCCTTGCGCTGATCGACGTCTATGGCCGGGTTGCTCGCCTGCTGCTCGACCAGGCCGAGGAGATCGACGGCATGTGGATCGTGCGCAGTGCGCCGCCGAAACAGGAAATCGCGCGCATGATCGGCGCATCGCGCGAAATGGTCAGCCGCGTGGTCAAGGATTTGCAGCAGCGCGGCTATATCCGGGCCGAAAAACGCAAGGTTTTCCTGCTCGACAAGATCTCGATGGCCAAGCGGGCTTCGAGCAGTTAGGTTTGTTTTTTATTCGATATTCACGGGCGCCGTAATGCTGACCTTTTGCGGCATACTAGTGACAAATAGCGGCAGTGAAATAAGTTACGGTTTTTGCAGGGTTAATTGACATCGAGACGTATGTCACACCCGCGGACTGCCGCAGGTGAGAACTATGTCACACGGCCGTAGTTTTCGTTTTCTGGCACAAGTCTTGCAGCATAATGCTATGATTTTTGTGTTAGGGAATAGGTTGCCGACCGCGCTTGACTGTCGGCGGCTCAACGGAAGGGAAGGAGACCGACATGCTAACGATTAGATTCTATTTGACCGGCTTGGTGATGGCTCTGCTGAGTGCGACCGGCGGCGCGGCTTTGGCGGCCGGCGCGGGCCAGGTCCAGCATTTGAGCGGGACAATGACCGTGCAGCGCCCGGACGGGACGGTGCGTATATTGTCGCAAAAATCCGAGGTCAATCCGGGCGAAGTGCTGACAACGCAGAAAGACAGCTACGCCCAGGTCAATTTCAGCGATGGCAGTTCGGTGACGCTGCGTCCGAATACCCAGATGAAACTCGAGTCCTACCAGTTCGTACAGGACAAGCCGCAGGAAGACAGCGCGTTTTTTCGCCTCATCAAGGGCGGACTGCGCACGGTGACCGGCCTGGTCGGCAAACGCGGTAATCAGGACGCCTATCGCATCGGCACCAGCACCGCGACGATCGGCATACGCGGCTCCGGCGGCGATACGTTCCACTCCGGTGACAGCTTGGCGGGAGTCGTGCCTGGCGGCGAAAAAATTGCCGCCAACACAACGTTGCATACGACTTTTACGGGCAGCTACATCATGCAGAACGAGCATGGGTTCGAGCTCATCGGCGAAGGCGAGTGGGGCTCGACTGACGGCACGTCCAAACCAGTGAAGATCAAGGATCCGGGACTAAAGACGGACCTCTTGGGCCAAGTGCTGGATCAGCTGAGTGCCGGGAATTGCGTCGTCAAATAGCCCGCGGCTTTCAGGGCGTCACGCAAAACCCCGCTGCGGCGGGGTTTTGCTTTTGTGAGGGGTGTTTCATGAGTTGCCCCGGCGAACCGCGAGGACGCAGCTGCCATGATTTCGCTCGAATTTGGGGAGACACAGCCCTTAGCTAAACCAGTTTGTCTGCTTCATTGCATAACGCCTTGTTTTCAGAGATAAGACGGTCTTGGAATGAGTGCGTCGAGGGAGCTTTAGCGCTATAATCGGCCCACTTTGACAGCCACTCCCTGACCATGCTGTTCAGCGCAAAAGCGGGCCCGAACCGCTCTGCCGAAAACCCGCTCCCGCCCAAAATCGCATCCCTGCTGCGGGAATCCTGGTGGCTCGCATTGGTGGCGCTGGCGCTGTATCTGACGCTGATCCTGTTCACTTTCGATAAAGCCGATCCGGGCTGGTCGCACAGCGCCAGCGTCGAGCAGATCAGGAATTCGGGAGGCCGCGTCGGCGCCTGGCTGGCCGACATTCTGCTCTACGTCTTCGGGCTCTCCGGCTGGTGGTGGGTGGTTTTGTGCGCGTTTGTCGTACGCTGGAGCTTCCGGCGCATCGAACACATTGCGCCGGCCGACCGCCGGTCATATTTCGTTGCCGGCACCGGTTTTGCGGTCTTGCTTGTCGCAAGCTCGAGCATGGAGGCGCTGCGCCTCTACAGCCTGAAAGCGACGCTCCCGCTCGCGCCAGGCGGCATGCTCGGCGCGGGCTTGAGCGGTGCGCTGTCGAAAGCGATCGGCTACACCGGCGCGACACTGGTGTTGCTGGTGTTGATAGCGATCGGGCTGAGCCTGTTCACCGGTATTTCGTGGATCTCCTTTCTTGAGCATTTCGGCGGCTGGCTCGATACAGCCTACCAGTTCGGCAAGCGACGCTGGGCCGATTGGCAGGACCGCCGCGCCGGCGCCGTCGCGGTGATCGAGCGCGACGAGGTGGTCGGCGAAAGCAAGAAAAAACTGGAAATCCACGAGCCCATACGCATCGAGCCGCCGCCGGTCGAGATTCCAAAGTCGCCACGCGTCGAGCGCGAGAAACAGGTGCCGCTGTTCGAGAACCTGCCCGATTCGCCGCTGCCGCCGTTAAAACTGCTCGACGATGCGGAGAAAGCGCTCGCAGTGATCAGCACGGATACGCTTGAGTTCACCTCGCGCCTGATTGAGAAAAAGCTGCTCGACTTCGGCGTCGAAGTGAAAGTCATCGCTGCCTACCCTGGGCCGGTGATCACGCGCTATGAAGTTGAGCCTGCAGTCGGCGTCAAGGGCAGTCAGATCATCAATCTGGTGAGAGACCTGGCGCGCGCGCTGTCGGTGGTCAGCATCCGCGTTGTCGAAACCATTCCCGGCAAAAGCTGTATGGGTCTCGAAATCCCCAATCCCGAGCGCCAGATCGTGCACCTGTCGGAAATCGTCAGCTCGCAGGTCTACGCCGACATGAATTCGCCGCTCACGCTCGCGCTCGGCAAGGACATCGCGGGCAACCCGATTGTTGCCGATCTCGCGCGCATGCCGCACCTGCTGGTCGCGGGCACCACCGGCTCGGGCAAATCGGTCGCGATCAACGCCATGATCCTGAGCCTGCTCTACAAGTCGCCGCCGGCACAGTGCCGGCTGATACTGGTCGATCCGAAAATGCTCGAGCTGTCGGTGTATGAAGGCATACCGCATCTGCTGACGCCGGTGGTGACCGACATGCGCCAGGCCGCCAACGCGCTCAATTGGTGTGTCTCGGAGATGGATCGCCGCTACAAGATGATGTCGGCGCTCGGTGTGCGCAACATGGCGGGCTTCAACCAGAAGGTGCGCGACGCGGCAAAGTCCGGTAAGCCGATCCCGAACCCGCTGACGTCAACACCCGGCAGCCCCGAGCCGTTACACGAGATGTCGCTGATCGTGATCATCATCGACGAGCTTGCCGACCTGATGATGGTGGTCGGCAAGAAGGTCGAGGAGCTGATTGCGCGGCTGGCCCAGAAAGCGCGTGCTGCCGGCATCCACATGATTCTTGCGACGCAGCGCCCGTCGGTGGACGTGATTACCGGGCTCATCAAGGCCAACATACCGACGCGCATCGCGTTCCAGGTTTCGGCGCGCGTCGATTCGCGTACCATCCTCGATCACATGGGCGCTGAGGCGCTGCTCGGGCAGGGCGATATGCTTTACCAGCCGCCGGGAGCCGGCTTTCCGCAGCGCGTGCATGGCGCTTTCGTCGCCGATCATGAGGTGCACAAAGTGGTGGGCTATCTGAAGAACCTGGCGCAACCGCAATACGTCGACGGCGTGCTGGAAGAACCGGCAGCCGAGGGCGAGGGTATGATGGCGCTGAATGGCGGTGGCGGCGGGGAATCCGATCCACTCTATGATCAGGCGGTCGCGATCGTGCTCAAGACGCGGCGGGCATCGATTTCGCTGGTGCAGCGTCATTTGCGCATAGGCTACAACCGCGCGGCGCGGTTGATCGAGCAAATGGAGCGCGCCGGCATGGTTTCAGCGATGCAGTCCAACGGCAACCGCGAAGTGCTGGTACCGGCCTCGACGACCGAACAATAACGGCACCGATATCGAATTGCGCGCGGAGAAGCCCGATTCGAAGTCGGTCGAAAATCTCCGCAATGACATCGTCAGTACCTACTATTACTTTCCGACACTGTCCAATCCATGGCTCACCACGATCAAGCTGCAAGGCGGCAAAATCAACAATATCGACCGCGCGAAGAAATTCTGATGCGTATCGCGCTCGCCTTTGCTTTGCTGCTGGCATGCTTCGCGGCGCGCGCGGCGGGCATAGAAATGCTCAAGGCGTTCCTGCAGCAGACCACATCCGGCAAAGCCCGTTTCGCGCAAATCATCGTCGACAAGAACCTCAAGCATCTGCAGCAGGCGACCGGCACCATGCTATTTTCGCGCCCCGGCAAGTTCCGCTGGGAATACGATAAGCCTTACGAGCAGACCATCGTCGGCGACGGTACCAGGCTGTGGATTTACGACAAGGACCTCAATCAGGTCACCGTCAGAAAGATCGACCAGGCGCTCGGCGGCAGTCCCGCCGCGCTGCTCGCCGGCAGCAACGAGATCGAGAAAATCTACAATCTGACCAATCTCGGCAACCAGGAAGGGCTGGATTGGCTGGAGGCGTTGCCGAAATCAAAGGAAAACGCGTTCGAGCGCATCCGCCTGGGCTTCGGCCAGAGCGGGCTCGAGACGATGGAGTTGCGCGACCAGTTCGGGCAGACCACGGTCATCAAATTCGCGGCGATCGAGCGCAACCCCAGGCTTGCACCCGACCTGTTCAAGTTCACTCCGCCCAAGGGCGCCGACATCATCACCGACTAAGAGCCTCCAGGATAATCAGAGGCCCTGCCGTGAACGAACTTTTCAAAAAGCCGGAGCCTGCGGCGCCGCTCGCGGAGCGACTGCGGCCGCGCTCGCTCGACGAGGTCGTCGGGCAGTCCCATCTGCTCGCCGCGGGCAAGCCGCTGCGGCTTGCGTTCGAGTCGGGCAAGCCGCATTCGATGATCCTGTGGGGACCGCCCGGCGTCGGCAAGACCACCCTGGCACGGCTGATGGCGCAGGCGTTCAATGCCGAGTTCATCGCGATTTCGGCGGTGCTTGCCGGTGTCAGGGACATCCGCGATGCGGTCCAGCATGCCGAGCTCGCGCTGCAGCAAAGCGGCCGGCAAACCATCTTGTTCGTCGACGAAGCGCACCGTTTCAACAAAGCGCAGCAGGATGCCTTTTTGCCCTACGTCGAGCGGGGCTTGTTGACCTTCATCGGCGCGACTACTGAAAACCCGTCGTTTGAAGTGAACAGCGCGTTGTTGTCGCGCACCACGGTCTATGTGCTGCAGCCGCTCTCGGATGACGATCTCGCCGTGCTGCTGCAACGCGCGCTGCAGCATTGCAGTCAGTCGCTCGAATTGAGCGACCGCGCGCGCGAATTGATAATCGGCTATGCCGACGGCGATGCACGGCGGCTGCTCAATATGGTCGAGCAGATCGATATTGCGGCCGCCGCGCGCGGCGTTCGGCAAGTCGACGAGACGCTGGTACGCGATGCGCTGGCGCAGAGCCTCAAGCGCTTCGACAAGGGCGGCAACCAGTTCTACGACCAGATCTCGGCGCTGCACAAGTCGGTGCGCGGCTCGTCACCCGACGCTGCGCTGTACTGGCTGTGCCGCATGCTCGACGGCGGGGCGGACCCGCTTTACGTTGGCCGCCGGCTGGTGCGCATGGCGGTCGAAGACATCGGGCTCGCCGACCCGCGCGCGCTGCGGATCACGCTCGATGCCTGTGAAACTTACGAACGGCTGGGCAGCCCGGAAGGAGAACTCGCGCTGGCCGAAGCCGTGCTTTATCTGGCGGTAGCGCCGAAAAGCAACGCCACCTACGGCGCCTACAGCACGGCGCGCGCGCTGATCCGCGACGACAAATCGCGGCCGGTGCCTGAGCATTTGCGCAATGCGCCGACGCGGCTGATGAAAGAGCTTGGTTACGGGCGCGACTATCGCTACGCTCACGACGAAGCCGGCGCCTATGCTGCCGGCGAGAATTATTTCCCGGAAGGCATGCCGCCGCCGCGCCTGTATGAGCCCACCGAGCGCGGGCTCGAAGCAAAAATCAAGGCGCGGCTCGCCGAGCTGCGCGGGCTCGACGAGCAGGCGCGCCGCAAGAAGTAGCGGCTTTCAGCGGAAATCGTAAAGTCGCGCGGGGTTATTGACGAGCACGCGCTGGCGCAGCGCTTCATCCGGTATCCAGTCGGGCAGAATGTCGGCGAGGTCGCCATCGTTGGGCATGAAAGCGGTATTCGGGTGCGGCCAGTCGGTGCCCCACACGCAGCGATCGGGCGCCAGTTCAAGCAGTGCGCGCGCGAACGGCGTTACATCCGGGAACATCGGCGGCTGTCTGGACAGACGATACGGTCCGATCAGCTTGAACCAGCAGCGCTCGTGACGCGCGAGGCGCAAGAGCGTCTGAAAACCGGGCGCCGCGACGCCGTCTGCGGCGTCGATGTGCCCGAAGTGGTCGATCACGATGTCGACCGGAAGTCTGGCCAGCTGCTTGTCGAGGTCGGGCAGGGTGCGCACGTCGAGAAAGAACTGGAGATGCCAGCCGCGCGCCTTGATGCGTTCCGCGAGCCGCGGCGCGAAATTGATCGAGTATATGCTGCCTTTCGATTTGAGGTTCAATCGCACGCCGCGCACGCCGGCCTGGTGCATGTCCTCGAGTTCGGAATCCGTCGTTTTATCGTCGATCACGGCGATGCCGCGAAACGCGAATTTTCCGGAGCGCAGTGCATCGACCGTGCAGCGGTTGTCGGCGCCGTAGGCGCTTGGGTGGACGATCACCGCGCGTTCGCAGCCGATCACGCGCAGCATTCGCACATAATCGTCGACCGAAGCTTCCGCCGGCACGTAGCCGGTATGGGGCGAGAGCGGATACTGCTGCTGCGGCCCGAACACATGGGCGTGGCAGTCGCACGCGCCGGCGGGAAATTTTACGCGCGGCCGGCGGGTATCCGGGTCAGGCCCGGGGATCGTCGGAGCTAACGGGACAAACGTTGGCGCAGCGCTCATGGTTCAACGGTTCGACGCGGTCGATTTAAGTCAGTCAACATGGATGTTGGCCTCCTTGATCACACGCGCCCATTTGGCGGCTTCCGATTTCATGAACGCGCCGAACTCCTCGGGTGTATTGCCCACCGGTTCCGCGCCGTTAGCAATCAGCCGTTCCCTGATCTCGGGCAGCCGTAGAACTTTGACCGTTTCGGTATTGAGACGGGTGACGATGTCACGCGGCGTCGCGGCGGGGACTACCATGCCGAACCAGTTGACGACTTCGTAGCCGGGCAGCGTTTCACCCACCGTGGGCACGTCCGGCAGCACCGGTGAGCGCTTGGGGCCAAGCACGGCGACCGCTCGCAACCTGCCGCTTTTCACGTACTGCAGGCCCTGCACCATGCTGTCGAATGTCAACGGAACCTGGCCACCCAGCAGGTCGATAAAGCTCGGGCCGCTGCCTTTGTACGGCACATGCACCATCTTGACCCCTGCCATCGAGTTGAACAATTCGGCCCCGAGGTGAGGCGCGCCGCCGTTGCCGCTCGAGGCGTAGTTGATCTGCCCGGGGCGGGACTTGGCAAGCGCGATCAGGTCCTTGACCGTCTTGACGGGCAGCGACGGGTGGACGTAAAGCACAAACGTTACCGATACCACCAGCGTCAGCGGCGCGAAATCGCGACCGACATCGAACGGAAGTTTCTTGTAGAGCAGCGGATTCACGCTCAGGTTGCCGAGCGTGCCTATGAACATCGTATAGCCGTCCGCGGGCGACTTCGCCGCGAGCTCGGTGCCAACTATGCCGGCAGCGCCGGCGCGATTGTCGATCACGATCTGCTGCCCGAGGTTTTCGGCCATTTTCGGGCTCATGATGCGCGCGACGATGTCGACACCGCCGCCCGGCGGAAACGCGACGATGATGCGCACCGGTTTGTTCGGGAACGGCTGGGCCAGCCCGGTTACACCGATCGCACCCAGCATCATCGCGATCACAATTCTCAGCAAAGCTTGCATGTTGATTCCTCCTCGTGAATTTGGCGGCTAGCGCCGTTTGCCGCCGCGGCTTTTCCGGTTCAGGTATTTCCGTGCTGTGCCGGCATCGAGCAGCGGGTAGATGCCGAAATGCGCGGGCATGATATCCGACCACTCGTTGATCAGCCGGTGCAGCGTTTGAGTCGAATCGACATCGAACAGCGCCACCGCGCCGCGGCCGACGCGCGCATACACCATGCGCGATATGCCGGACTTGAGCAGTGGATCCATCCATTTCCAGTAGCGCTTGCGCGCTGCGGTGAGGGTCGTGGGACGTCCCGGCAGCGGCGTGCTGATTACAAGAAACAACATCTGCGCTGCTCCTCCGGACAGTATCTTGATTATGTGACCGACCCCAAAGTGTCGCGCGCGGCGATGTCGGGGCGCTGGCCGTGAAGTCCAATCTCCGCGATAATAACAGGCTGCGCGATTTGAGGCGCGGCAATGCAAACCGGGATGACAATCGTGTTCAAATCTGAATATTGTTCGAGGGCGTAGTGCTCGACATCCAGTTATTGCGGAGCGACCTGCAGGGTGTCGCCGAGCGCCTCGCGGCGCGCGGACCGACGCCTGATTTCAGCGAGTTCGAGCAGCTCGAAGCCAAACGCAAGACGGTGCAGACGCAAACCCAGGAGCTGCAGGCGAAGCGCAATCAGTTCTCGAAACAGATAGGGCAGGCCAAGGCCAAGGGCGAGGCCGCCTCGGCGCTGATGGCTGAGGTCAATGCGCAGGCAGACAAGCTGAAAACGCTCGAGCAGCAACTCGAGCAGATCCAGCGCGGTCTCGACGCGTTTCTCGCCGTCATCCCGAACTTGCCGCATGCCAGCGTGCCGGCAGGTAAATCACCCGCGGACAACGTCGAAGTGCGGCGGGTCGGCGCGCCGCGCAATTTCGAATTCGCGGTCAAGGACCATGTGGACATCGGTGCGGGCCTTGGCCAGCTCGATTTCGACACCGCCTCCAAACTCGCGGGCGCCCGTTTTTCCGTGATGAGGAAAGACGTGGCGCGCCTGCATCGGGCGATCGCGCAGTTCATGCTCGACGTGCACACGCAAGAGCACGGCTATACCGAAGTCTACGTGCCATACATGGTGACCGGGGAGTGCGCCAACGGCGTCTCGAGCCTTGCCAAATTCAAGGACGATCTTTTCAAGATCGAGGGCCGCGACCTCTACCTGATTCCGACTGCGGAGTATCCGGTCACGAACTTCATGCGCGATGAGATCGTCCCGGGCGAGCAGTTGCCGCTCAAGTTCGTTTGCCATACGCCTTGCTTTCGCTCGGAAGCGGGCTCCTATGGCAAGGACACCCGCGGCATGATCCGGCAGCACCAGTTCGACAAGGTCGAGCTGGTGCAGATCGCGCACCCGTCGAAATCCTATGATCTGCTCGAAGAGCTGACCGGGCATGCCGAAGTGATACTGAAGCGCCTCGAGCTGCCGTACCGCGTCGTCACGCTGTGCACCGGCGACATGGGGTTCTCGGCGGCCAAGACCTATGACATCGAGGTGTGGCTGCCGGGACAGAACGCCTACCGCGAAATTTCCTCGTGCAGCAACTTCGAGGCGTTCCAGGCACGCCGCATGCAGGCGCGCTTTCGCAACGAGAAGGGCAAACCGGAACTCGTGCACACGCTCAACGGCTCGGCGCTCGCAGTCGGGCGCACGCTGGTCGCGATCCTCGAGAACTATCAAAACGCGGATGGCAGCGTTACCGTGCCCGCGGCGCTACGGTCGTACATGAGCGGCCTGGATAAAATATCCGCCTGACGGCTCGCGACTGACCGGCAATAGCGAGTCTGCTAAAATACGCGCCGCCGGAGAGGTGCCAGAGCGGTTGAACGGGCCGGTCTCGAAAACCGGAATACGCGCAAGCGTATCGTGGGTTCGAATCCCACCCTCTCCGCCAGCCGGCCGGCAGCTGTTCATCTCCCTCCCTGTTCCTCCCGGCAAGCCCCGGTGGCCGCGCAAGTTATTGAATGTTATGCCTCCGCTGTCTACTATGGCGCTAATAGAATCGCCCATATACATCTTAATAATGTTTGCGAAGTAAAACAGATAAGACTATGATGCAGCAGTAAAAATCCAACGCGGCGGCAGTCATGCGACCACTAAAATGGTCATCGGGAGGGACCCATCGGGTTTTAAACGCAGCGACCTCCGTGTTCGCCGGGGCCCTGGTTGTGCTTGCGTTGTTTGCGCCGCCGGCATTTTCCCAGCAACCTGAAGCCGCATCTCCAGAGCTTCATTTCGAAATCGTACGCTATCAGCTTGAGGGCAACACACTGCTCGAGCCGGCTGATATCGAGCGCGTACTCGCGCCGTTTACCGGCAAGCAAAAAGATTTTTCCGACATTCAGCGCGCGCTGGAAGCACTCGAGGCGGCGTATCGCGAAATCGGCTATGGCGCGGTGCAGGTCAATTTGCCCGAGCAGAACATCGCGAGCGGTGTGGTGGTTTTCAAGATTACCGAACCCCGGCTCGGGCGCGTGGATGTCGATGGCGCCAAACGCTTCGATCAGGCCAACGTGCGGCGCAGCATCCCGGCCTTGCGCGAGGGCCAGGTCCCGAATACCAGACAGATCGCGCGCAATGTGCTGCTCGCCAACGAAAATCCATCGCGACAGCTGACGGTGCTGATGCGCGCGGGCGAATCCGACGACCAAGTCGACGCCACGATCAAAGTGGTCGAAGACAAGCCGTGGAAAGCGAGTTTGACGCTCGACAATACCGGCACGACGGCGACTGGCGCCTTGCGCGTCGCCGCCGGTTATCAGCATGCCAACCTGTTCAATCGCGACCATGTCCTGACCATGCAATATGTTACCTCGCCCAATCATGTTTCCGAGGTCACTATTTTCGGCCTCAGTTACCGCGTACCGCTATATGACTGGGGCAGCGCGATCGAAGCTGTCGTCGGCTATTCCGACGTAAATTCGGGCACTTTACCGGGTCTGTTTTCGGTGAGCGGAAGCGGCCTGATCACCTCTTTGCGTTACAACCAGTATTTGACCAAGCTGGGGGATTACGAACAGAAACTGCTTTACGGATTGGATTACAAGGCGTTCCAGAATCAAGTGACCAGCGCGGGCCAGAGCATCGTGCCCGACATCACGGTGCAGCCGGTGAGCGTGACTTACCAAGGCACATTGCGGGGCGAACGGAGCGAGACGGGCTTTTACTTGAGCGCGTCACAGAACATTTTCCCCGGCGGCAACGACGGCGCCGACAGCGACTTCAAGGCTTCACGTGCGGATGCCAAAGCCAGCTTTCGCGCTTACCGCTACGGCTTTAACTATAGCCGGGCCTTTGCCGCGGATTGGCAGGCGCGCTTCGTAATGACCGGGCAATATACCCAGAATGCGTTGGTGGCGGGCGAGCAGTTCGGCATCGGCGGCGCGGACAATCTGCGCGGCTTTCTCGAGCGCGAGGTCGCCGGCGACCACGGCTATCGCGGCAACGTCGAGCTGTATACGCCCAATCTCGCCTCGAAATTCGGCTGGAAAGATACTCAGACCAGACTGCTGGTGTTCTATGACTGGGGGACGGTGACGGGCAACAGCATACCGCCGGGGCAATCGCCGGGGCAATCGCTGGCGAGCACCGGCGTGGGCATGCGGCTGGCCAGCGGCAAGCGTTTCACCATGCGGGTTGATTTTGCGCGCGTGCTGGATGGCGGCGGCAGCCAGGATAAAGGCCACAGCCGGGTGCACGCGCTCCTGGGGGTCACATTTTGATGGCCGTGCGCCGGGCTAGTCCTAAAGCGCTATTGCCGTATTTGTTATGTTGTTTGCATACTCGGCACGCAACGGACTAGAATGATTTAACAAGATAATTTGCGCTCGAGCGCTGGTTTGTCGTTGCAGGCATTTCGAACAATATTTCGCGGCCCGACCTTTTCTGGGGCCGACCTTCCGCCTGGCTTTTAATCAGGCAAAATAACAACAAAAATCGCAGCCACAGAGATTTGATCTCAGCCGCTTCCCGGGCGCGCGCCCGGCGTGGGAGTGATGCATGAAGGGTAGGGTCGGTCCGCACCGGGTCCGCTGGCGGCGCAATCTGATTGCTCTGGCGGTCGCAACCGCGCTCGGCACCGAAGTCGCGCGCGCCAACCCCACCGGCCCGGTGGTTGTCAGCGGCCAGGTCGGGTTTGCGCAGCAAGGCAAACTGCTCTCGATCACCAACACCCCCGGCGCGATCATCAACTGGCGCAGTTTCTCGGTTGCGCGCGACGAAACCACCCGTTTCATCCAGCAGTCCGCCGCGAGCATGGTGCTCAACCGCGTCACCGGCGTCGATCCCTCGCAAATACTCGGCATGCTGCAGTCGAACGGCCGCGTCTACCTGATCAATCCCAACGGCATCGTGTTCGGCGCCGGCGCGCAGATCGACACCGCCGGGCTGGTGGCTTCGTCGCTCAATCTGTCGAACCAGGATTTCCTCGCCGGCCGGCTGCGTTTCACCGACACGCCCGGCGCCGGCAACCTCAGCAACCAGGGTGCGATCAAAGCGAGCGGCGGGCCGGTCTACCTGATCGCGCCCAACGTCGACAACAGCGGTACCATCACGACGTCGGGTGGCGACATTATTCTCGCCGCCGGCAAGACCGTGCAGTTGGTCGATCCGCAATCGCCCGACGTGCGCATCGAGGTGAGCGCGCCCGCGAACCAGGCAGTCAACCTCGGCAAGTTGCTTGCCGACCGCGGCCACGTCGGCATTTACGCCGGCATGATACGCAACAGCGGAACGATACGCGCGAGAGGCGCGAGCCTCAACGAAAAAGGCGAAGTCGTTCTCGTCGCGAAAAAAGACGTCACGCTCGACAAGACGAGCGTCATCACCGCAAACGGTCCGGCCGGCGGCAAGGTCACGATACAAGCGCAGGAAGGAACGGCGTCTGTCGCGGGTACGGTCGAAGCCAACGGCACGCAGGGCAAGGGCGGTACGATCAGCATTGCCGGACAGCAGGGCGTCAGCGTGGAATCGACCGCGCGCATCGCGGCCAACGGCACCGAAGGCGGCAGCGTGACGCTCGCATCGAGCGCCGGCAACATTTCGGTGGCGGCGCCGGTGACGGCGAACGCCACGCTCGGGCGCGCGGGGCAGATCGCGGTGAACGCCGCGGGCAAAGTCACACTCGCTTCCGGCGCGCAGCTCAGCGCGAGCGGCGGGCAGGGCGGCGGTGCAATCACGGTTAAGGGCACTGCAGGCGTCATCCTCGAGACCGGCAGCAGCGTGCAGGCGAACGGCGCGGCAGGTGGCACGGTGACCGTGCAGGCCGACGAAGGCGCGGTCGCGTTGCAGGGATCGATCGAGGTCAGTGGCGCTGAACTGGACGGCGGCAGCATCCAGATTGCCGCGCTGTCCGACATTACGCTCGACGTCGGCAGCCAGTTACTCGCCGGCGGCCGCGCGGGCGGCGAAGTGCGGATTGAATCGACCGAAGGCACGCTGCTCGCGTCCGGCCTGATCGACGGTACGGGGCGCAACGGTCCCGGAGGGAATGTGCTGCTGCTCGCGCCGCGCGTGACGTTGTTGCGCCGCGCGGTCGTCGACGTTTCCGGTGACACCGGCGGCGGCACGATACTCGTCGGCGGCGATTACCAGGGGAAAAATCCCGACGTTCAGAACGCCATCACGACGCTGGTTGACAGCGACGTGACGTTGCGCGCGGATGCAATCACCTCAGGCAACGGCGGCAAGATCATTGTGTGGTCCGACGGTGTGACGCGCGTATACGGCACGATCACGGCGCGCGGTGGCGCGCAGTCAGGCAATGGCGGCTTTGTCGAGACTTCCGGCGCGAGCGTGAGCATCGCCGACGGCGCGCGGGTGGATACCACCGCTGCCAATGGAACCACCGGCACCTGGCTTATTGATCCGCCTGACTTCACGATTGCGGCGTCAGGTGGTGACATGACCGGCGCGGCGCTTTCGACGAACCTCGGCACGACGAGCGTGCAAATACAGAGCAGCAGCGGCACGGTGAACATCGCGGGCAACGGCGACATCTTCGTGAATGACCCGGTCAGTTGGAGCGCAAACACGACGCTCACGCTTTCTGCCGTGCGCAACATCAACGTCAATTCCAACATCACAGCGACGGGAAATGGCGCGGGGCTCAACTTGTATTACGGCGGCACGGACGGCACAACTGCGCCTGCGGTGAGCACGGGCTACAGTCTCGGGGCGGGTGCCTCGATCACGCTCTCAGGGACTAGCCCCAGTCTCACGATTGGCAATCATGCCTACGTCATCATCAATAGCCTTGGTGTTGAAGGCGACACGAGCGGCACGACGCTTCAGGGCATAAGCGGAAATCCGTTCACTGGCTTTTATGCACTCGGCAGCGATATCGACGCCACCGTCACCTCAACATGGAACAGCGGTGCGGGATTCTTGCCGGTGGGCGTTAATGGCATTGGAATTTTCGACGGCCTCGGCCATACCATCAGCAATCTCACGATCAATCGACCATTAACAGATGTTGTCGGCCTGTTTAATGTCGTTCAGTCAGGTGCGACACTCACGAACCTGGGCGTAGTGAACGCATCTGTCACAGGCAACTCTTATGTCGGCGGGCTGGTGGGATGGAGCACGGGTACGATCAACAATTCCTACGCAACCGGAACGGTCTCTGGCGGTACTGATGTCGGCGGGCTCGTGGGTTACAACACCGGCAGCATCAGCAACAGCTACGCGACCGGCGCGGTGACGGGATTCCGCAACGTCGGCGGTCTGGTGGGTTTGAACGACGGCACCATCAGCAGCAGTTACTCGGCCGCCGCCGTGAGCGGTTCCGGTTTTAACATCGGTGGTCTCGTCGGCAATAACAACTCGGGCTTTATCAGCGACACTTACGCGACGGGTAGTGTCAGCGGCCAAGACCAAGTCGGCGGGCTGGTGGGCTACAACAACGGCTTCATCAGCAACAGCTACGCGACGGGTTTGGTCACCGGATTCGGCAGCAACGTCGGCGGGCTGGTCGGGCTCAATGACTTGTTTGGCAACATCAACAACAGTTACTGGGACACGCAAACCAGCGGTCAGGCGACGAGCGCGGGAGGTACCGGCAAGACCACCGCCGAGATGCAGACCCAGAGCACGTTCGTCGGCTGGGACTTCGCCACCACGTGGCAAATCAGTGGCGGAGCGTATCCGACGCTGCGGGCCTTCAGCGGCACCTGCGCTGTCGACAACTGCTGGACCGGCAATGCCGGCGACAACTTGTGGAACACGGTCGGCAACTGGTCCGCCGGCCACGTGCCGACCGTCGGAGAAAACGTTCTCGTGAACGTCGCCAGCAATCCAAGCATCGTCGTCAGCGGCACCAACGCCACTGCCAGCAGCCTCGTTCTGGACGAAGACCTGACCGTCAACGGCGGCATCAGCTTCAACGTAGGCTCGCTCTTCACGCTCGAAGCCGGCACTTCCACTTTCAACGGGCCCGGCACCACTTCATCGTTCCTGCTGTCGGGCGGCACGCTGGCAGGCAGCGGGCTCTTCACGGTAACAAACAGCTTTAGCCGGACCGGCGGCACGATCAGCCGCACCGGCGATTTGAGCATCACGCAGGCCTTGGGCAATCTCGTCATCGCGAACCAGATCAGCGCGGGCGCGATCACGTTGCATGCATCGAGCGGCAATATCAACGTGCAGGATGCGTCTGTGAGCGCGACGGGCACGATGAACGTGACCGCGTCGGGCAACCTGAACGTAACCGCGAGCGCGGCGCCGAGCGTGTTGCAATCGACGGGACTGCAGACCATCAACGTGAACGGCATAACGGTGCAGGGTGCGGATAGCGGCAGCGACAATTTCGCCTCGATCAACAGCACGGGGGGGCAGAACATCACCGTCGGCGCCGGCGGCATTACGTTGACGGGCGGCGGTGTGAGCGCCACGAATAACTCTGCGACCATCTATCAAACCGGCGCCACGAATCCGCAATTCATTACGGTCAACAGCGGCGGCGCAATCCAGATCAACGGCGGCGCGGGTTCCGGCGGAAACGATTTCGCGTACATCTGGAATTTAGGTTCCAGTGCGGCGCAGACGATAGATTTCACTGCCGGCGGGTCGCTTACGCTGACCGGTGGCACCTTCGGGGCCCTCAACGACGCCTTGTTGCAAAGCAATTTTACGCAGACGATTTCCGGGAGCCCGACCATTCAATTGCTTGCTGGCACGTCCGGCAGCGACAATTACGCCTGGATCCTGAGCAATGCGGCCCAGGACATTACGGCAGGAGCCGGTGGCATCACGCTGACGGGCGGCGGTGGAACCGCTACGTCCAGTTTCGCGCAGATTTCACAGACCGGCGGCGCAACGAACACGCAAAGCATCACGGTCAACGGCGGTAACGTTGCCCTGTTGGGTGGCACCGGCGCGGCGACCAATAACGCCAGCATTTCCAACTCGGGCACTTTGCAAAGCATTACCGTCAACGACGCAGCCTCGGTATCGGTGGCGGCGCAGACAGGCAGCGCCACCATCAGTTCTTCGAACGATCAGACACTTCTCATCCAGGGCGTGGCGTCCAGCAATGATTTAATTGTCGGCAGCGCCGCTGCTGCGAACGGTTCCAGCATCTCCGGTAAAAATCAGGACATCACGGCCGGAACAACGGGGCAAAGCGGTTCAATAACGATATTGGGCGGCACCGCCGCCGGCAAGAATTCGATTATCAGTTCGACTTCCGGTACCCAGTCGGTTTCAACTACCGGGACGATTTCTCTCACCGGGGGAAGCGCCACGGGTACCGCTGGAGGCACTTGTAACCCTGCGACCAGCGGGTCTTGCGCTGAAATCACCAATAGCGGCGCGGGGCTGCAAACGGTTACGGCCAATACGATTCAGTTACAGGGAAGCAGCGCCGGGGTTCTCAACAGTGCGGTGATTGGCATCAGCGCGGGACCGCAGACACTCGACGTTGGCGCCGGCGGCCTGAGTCTCCAGGGCGGCGGCGGCGTGTCCGACAATTACGCAACGATCGGCGGATCTGGCGCCGCGGGCCAGACGATTACCGTCAACGTGACGGGCGACACAACGCTTACCGGCGGTTCCACCACGGGGTCGAACGCTCAGATCGGCCTGTTCGGCGGCAGCGGCAACCTTCAGTCCATCACCGTCGATCTGAACACGACCGGATCTCCGCACGGTAATGTCACCTTGATGGGTGGCAGCGTCGCCAATGCGGCTGCGGTGATCGGCGTCAGCGGCGGTCATACCAACGCCACGACAAACCTGACGATCAAGGGCGCCGACATTACGCTTACGCCCGGAGCGGGCTCGGGCGTGCGTTTCGGGCACCCCAGCGGCGTCAATGGGCCGGGCAGCATCAGCGTGACCGCAACGGGCGATATCGCCCTGAATGATACGGGTGCAAATTCCAGCGTGATCCGTACGATGGGCACCGTGACGCTGCAGGCCGCGAGCGCCGGCAAGTCGATCAGCGAGCAATCGCTGAGCTTCATCATCGCCAATACGCTGACCACGACCTCGAATGCCGGTACGAGCCTTGCGGGCACGGCAAATGCTGTATCGAATTTCAACGCGACCAACGCGGCGAGCGGCGACATCGTGTACAACGGCGCGCGAAGCACGGGACTCGCGGTGCTCGGCTCGAATCAAGCCGCAGGCGGGTCGTTCACCGTGACGGAAACGCTGGGAGATATTTCGGTCGGGGTCGGCAGCATCGTCACCAAGGGCGGTGCCGCCAATCTCACCACGCAGAAAGCCGGCGGCACGATCACCACCACGTTCTCGACCGGCACGATCGACACCACCAACGGCGGCACGGCGCCCGCAGGCGCAAACGTGACGCTCACTGCGGACAACATGTCCCTTGCGGGCGTGGTCAACGCCGGCAGCGCTGGCACCGCGGTCCTGCGGCCGAATGATCTCGCGCGCGGCATCAACATCGAAACGAGCCCGACTGGCGGAGTGTTGAGCATAAATCCGGCTTTGGCTTCCAACATAATCGCCGGCACGCTCGAGATCGGCCGCAGCGACAACAGCGGCACCGGTACGATGAACGTCAACGCACCGATTACCAACGGCAACGTCAACGCCGGCACGCTCAAGTTGTTCGGCAACGACGTTAACGTGAATGCGAATATTGGAGCATCCGGCGGCGGCAACGAATTCAACCACAATCTCGAACTGCGCGCGTCGAACAATGTCAACGTCGTGTCGAACAGCATTTTCCTTGCCGACAACAAGAATCTGAAGCTGGTTGCCGACAACGATAGTTCGGGCGTGGGAGATTTGCGCATCGATGGCGCGCCGAGCGTGTTTGTCGGGACGAGCGGAGCCAACACCGGATCGATGGTCCTGCAGGGGCAGAACGTAAACCTGATCGGATCCGGCGTGGTCAACTCGTTGATCGATGTTACGGGCAGCGGCACTCAAACGGCGACCGCGGCGAATTCCATCTTCGTAACTAACGGCGGATCGAACTCGGCGATTACCGTGTCCACTCAATCCGGCCTGCAAAGTTTCAGTGCGGGCGCCGGCGGCATGTTCGTGCAGTCCGGCGCAGGTACTGGCGGCGCCGACGTGCAGTCGTTTTCCGGCAGCCAGTCGATCGTGCTTGGCGGCGGGCTTTCGCTGCAGGCGGGCGCCGGTACAAACTCGAACGCGACCGTTAACGCGTCGACCGGGCAAACCATCAACGCGCAGTACGTCGAACTGACCGGCCAGGGCACGAGCTTTGCCAGCATGAACAATTCGACCAGCGGCACGCAGCAGATCACGACGAGCGGCATGAATGTTTCCGGCGAGGGTCTGGTGGTGAGGAACCTGGGTACTGCAGCGATGAGCATCAGCAACAATGGCTCCAGCACGCAAACGATTACCGTCAACAACGCCGATCACGTCCGCATCATCGGCCAGGCGGGTAACGCGAGTATTTTTTCCGCGAACACCACGGGTGATCAGACGCTCACCATACAAGGCGCGGCGTCATCCAACTCGCTCGAAATCGGCAGCGCGAGCGCCGTCGGATCTTCCAGCATCGGGGGTGTCAATCAATCGATCACCGCCGGGCAGGCCGGCCAGAACGGCGCGATCACGATTCAGGCCGGCGTCACCGATGGCAAGGGGGCGGGCATCAACACCAGCGTCGGTACGCAGACCGTCTCGACGCCGGAGACCATCACGATCAACGGTGGCACCGCGCCGGGCATCGCGGGTATCAATACCTGCGTAAATGTCGGAGCCTGCGCGCAGATCTTTACCAGTGGCAGCGGCTTGCAATCGGTTTCCGCGCATGCGATCGCATTGCAGGGAAGCGCGACGGGTGGATTCAACAATGCGCAGATCAGCGCGAGCAACGCCGGCAACGCGTCGCAGTCGATTGCGATCACTGGCACGGGTGGCAGTATCTCGCTCACCGCCGGTAGCGGCAATGTTGGATCCAATTCCGCGACGATGATTGTCAATACCGGCGACCAGACGATCACCGGTTCGCCAACCTTGATGCTCACGGCTGGCGCGAACGGCCAAAGCGGGTTCGGCAACAGTGCCTTCATCAGGTCCGCCGGAGGCACGCAGACCCTGACGCTCGGTGCCACCACGCTTAACGGCGGCGGTGCGGGCCTGGATAGTTTTGCGGGCATACAAGCACCGACCCAGTCGATCACGGTCAATGGCGATTTGAGGTTGAACGGCAACGCTTCGACAGGCAGCGCGGGTGCGCGCATTGGCGGTGTTGGCAGCTTTCCGGCGCAGACCGCGACCAATCTTACGCTCGACGTCACCGGCGACATTGCGCTCACGGGCGGCAGCGGGAGCAGCGCGACGATCGGCAATTGCGGCGCCGCCAGTTGCGTGGCGCAAAACACCGATATCACCATCACGAGCGGCGGCAGCGTAACACTCATCGCGGGCTCGGGCGGGGGCGCGCGAATCGGTTCGAAGTCGGGCTTCGTCGGGGGAGGCGATATTTCGGTGACGACGAACAGCCCAACCGGCGACATCGTGCTCACGGGCAATGCGTTGTTCCAGCCAACAATTCTCACTAACGGCAACGTGACGCTGAACTCGGGCCGCGACATCAAACTGCAGGATGCGACCGTCAGCAATGGCGGCACGCTGGATGTCACCGCAACGAACAACCTGGACGTGATTGCAAGCGCAGCGTTTACCAGTATCGGTGCCACTGGCGCGGAAACGATCTTGGCAAAAGGAATCACAGTCCAGGGCGCGAACGCGGGCTCCGGCAACGGCGGCCTGATTTCGGCCGGCACTGGCACGTTGAACATCACGGCGGGCACGGGCGGGATCGAGTTGGCCGGCGGCGCGGGAACCGACGCGTTCGCGTTCATCGGCAACAACAGCAACAACGTCAATATCACGATCAATTCGACCGGTCCCGTCACATTGACCGGCGGCAGCGGGACCACGTCAATATACGGGCCGACCGCGGGCATCGGCGTGAGTGGCGCATTCAACGCTAATGTCAGCATCACGAGCGGCGCCGATGTGACACTTAATGTTCCCTCAGTCGGGATGGCGAAAATCGGTTCCGACACCGGCGGCGGCACGATCGGCATTACATCCGGCAGCGGCGGCGCCAACGGTATCTACTTGAACGATGGCATGATCGGCACTACCGGCAACGTGACGCTGACGGCGTCGAACGCGGGCGGGCAGATTACGCAATCCGCCGGCGCGGTGAAGGGTGCGCTGTTGACGACCAGCTCGAATGCCGGCACTACGCTGAATGGCAACAACGTCGTTACCAATTTCAACGCGACCAACACCGTGAGCGGCAACATCGATCTCTCCAACACCATTGCAGCTCTCAGCGTAACTGGCATAAGCCAGACGGGCGGGGGCGGGGTGGCGGTCAATAACAACGACGGCACCATCAACATCGGCGGTACCGGAATCTCGGCAACCGGCGGCAGCACGGTGACTCTGCAGACCTTTGGCACTGGCGGCAGCATTACCGTTGCCGCGCCCATCGGTTTCGGCGGAACTTTTACAACGATCGCCGCGAGCGGCGCGACTTCCGACGTCACGATTTCGAACGCCATTACCCGCAACGCCACCTCGGCGGGCACGCTGACAATCGCTGCGCCACGGCACGTCATCTTTGCCACGGGGGGCAGCGTGACCGCGTCGGGTGTCGGCGGCACACTTGACGTCACGCTCAACTCCGACACCGATGCAGCGGGCGGCGGCGCGATCTCGATGGCATCTGGCACGTCGATTAATTCCAACGGCGGCAACATCACGCTCGGCGGTGGCGCCGGCGCGGCGGCCAATGCCATCGGCACCGCCACGATGATCGAGGGGGTGAAGCTGATCAATGCGCAACTGCTCTCGGGTGCGGGCGCCATTGCATTACGCGGGCAGGGAACCGCGGGAACCAGCAACGCGGACGGCGTTCTCCTCGACAGCAGCAGCGTCGTTCAGAGCAGCAGCGGCAACATCTCCATTACCGGGACCGGCGGCGCCGGCAGCGGCTCCAGCAGCTTCAATCACGGGGTGCAGATCATCAACAGCAGCCAGGTCAAGGCGACGACCACTGGCGGCGTCACGATCAATGGCACCGGCGGCAGCGGGTTGAATCAGCACTTCGCGGTGAACGTCGAGAACAGCGCGTCGGTGAGCGTCGTTGACGGCAACCTCCAGATCACCGGCGTCGGCGGCAGCGGCACCGATCATTCGGTGGTCGGCACCCGGATCTATAACAGCGGCACGGTGACGTCCACGGGGCTCGGCACCATCACGATTAACGGCACCGCCGGCACAGGGGCCAATCTCAATCTCTTCGGGGTGAGCGTTGAGACCGGCGGCGTAGTCAGCTCAGCAATCGGCGACATCAACATCACGGGCACTGGCGGGACGGGTGCCGGAAGCAACTTCGCCGGCGTGTACATCAACAGTGGCGGCAGCATTCTCTCGACCGGGACGGCGAACATCAGCATCACCGGCACCGGCACGAGCGGCGCGTTCGGCATCAACACGGCCGGCGGGGGCAATGCGATTGGCGGCGCCAGCGCGAATGGCGACATCCTGCTTAAAAGTCTGGCGGGGAGCGGCATGTCACTTAACGCGCCCATCCGTACGTCGGCCGCGCACAACGTCACGCTCGATGCGACCGGCGGCGGCGGGACGAACCAGACCGCGGGTTCGATCATTGGCGGCGGTCTTAAACTTCTCGGCGCCGGCACGTTCACCGTGAATCAGGCCGGCAACGATGTCACGACGCTGGCTGCGAACATCACCGGCGCAGCCAGCACGCTCGCCTACACTGACGCCAATGCGGTCAATATCGGCACCGTACTCGGCACGACCGGCGTAACGCTGCCCGGCAACGCCGGCAACACGGTCACGATCAATTCCAGCGGCGATATCGCATTCAATGCCGGCAACATCACCGCGGGCGGCGGCGTCATGCTCAATGCAGGCAGCGGCAACATTGTGAACAACATCGGCGGCGCTACGCAGATCGATACCAACGCTGCGAACGGCGCGATCGCGCTTACCGGCGCGAATGTCGGCGCGACCGGGACGAACCGCATCGGCGTGAATCCGGGAACTGGCACGGTGTCCGCGACCGCAACGACGGGCGGCATCTTCCTTGAGCAAACCACTGGCAACCTGCTCACCAGTAAATACACGCTGGATGCGGCGGGCAACGCACAAACCATTTCGCTCGCGACCACCGGCGGCACGATTAACGTTGACACGATCGGCGGCTTCAACGCGAACACCAACAACGACAACTTCAGCCTGACGACTGCCGGCTTGACGAAAGACATTACGTTCTCGAACGGCCTAAGCATGACGGCCGCGGGGCTCAATCTTTTCGGCACGGGCAATGTCGTGTTCGGCGGAGGCGCAACCCTGAATACGCCGCTGACGACTGCTCTGACAGTCAATAAATCCACCGGCGGAACTGTGTTCCTGAACGGGACTACGGATCTGGGGACGGTGAACTTTTCAAATGGCACGCTCCGTGGCAGCGGGGCCGTCACGATTAATACATTGAATTGGAGCGCCCCTGGTGCCGCCACTACGATCGGGCCAGTTGCCCTCACCGTCACGTCAGCGCTCAACATGGCGGCTAATTGCGGCTGCACGCAATCGGGCGGCACGATCACCAATCAGGGCACGGCCACTTTGAACAACGTGTTGAACATGGGCAGCGGCGCGGTATTCACCAACGCCGCCGGCGCCAACTTCACGATGAACGCCGGCGCCGTCGTGTCGGGTGGCGGAGGATCGATCTTCAATAACGCGGGGACGTTGACCTCCTCGGGGGCGACTGGCATTAGCGGCGGCACCTTCAACAACACGAATCAACTCAATGTAACCAGCGGTCAATTCGACGTGGTCGCGCCGGGCACCGATATCGGCACCTACAACGTGAGTCCAGGAGCGACGCTGCGCTTCGTTGCCGGCACGCGCAGTCTCGACGACGGTTCGGTACTGAAAGGGGCTGGTTCGATTCTCAATGTAGGCAGCGCTCTTAATTTTATCGGTACCACAACCGGCACAACGATTAACAGCGGCGCGACACTGACCGCCACCAGCAGTCTCGGCGGCGCCGGCAACCTTACTCTGAACGGCACGCTGCAAGTCCAGGCCAACAGTACTGTTACCGGTACGATCACCAATAACGCGACAGGCACGCTGCAGGTGACGGGAACAGGAGCCGGCAACGTCAGCTTGACGGTCGGCACGCTCGCCAACGCCGGCATCCTGGAGCTGTCCAATACGAGCCTCGCAGTAAATTCGACTCTGGTGGTTTCAAGCGGAACGCTGACCAATACCGGCACGATCAACTCGTTTCCCGGCAGCGGCGGCGGCAACCGCACGATCAACGCGCTGCTCGATAACCAAAGCACGGTCAATGTCAATCAATCGCTGACGCTCAGCAAACCGGCGGTCACGCATACCAACAGCGGCACGATCAATCTTAGTGGCGGCGCGACGCTGACTACCACTAACAATCCGTTGACGAATACTGGCCTCATAAGCGGCATCGGCACGATCAATGTCGGCACGAGCACACTGACCAACAATGGCAATTTGACGCCGGGTGGCGCAGGAACGGTGGGGACACTCGCGATCACCGGAAATTATTCCCAGGGCTCCGGCGGCTCGCTCAACGTCGATCTCGCAAGTGGCGCCAGCTACGACGTGCTCGCGGTGAGCGGCACCGCGTCGCTCGCCGGCACGCTCAACGTCAATTACCTCGGCGGCTATACCGGCGGGACTAACACTCATACGATCCTGACTTACGCTTCGCAAAGTGGGACGTTCAGCACCGTCAATGATCCGAATTCGCAGATCGCCGGCTATGGCGCGACGTCGTTCACGTTGACTGGCACACCGTTCGATGACTGGATCAATCCCGCAGGCGGCGACTGGAGCGTCGGGACGAACTGGAGCCGCGGCCACGAGCCGGGTCTGGGCGAAGACGCGCGGATTCCCGATCTTGTCGGCGGCAGCCAGATCATCAGCGTTACGAGTACGGGTAGTCCACATACGCCGAGATCGTTCGTATTCCAAGGCGACGAGATTTTCTCGATCACCGGCGGCAGCCTGACGCATACCAATACCTCATCCGTCGCTGGCACGCTGTCGATTAATGGCGGCACGCTCACGGCGAACGGCAGCCTTTCGATCAACTCGCTGAATCTCATTAGCGGCACGCTGCAGGGTAGCGGCGCGATCACGCTGACTGCGGGCGGTACATCAAACTGGTACGGCGGGAGCACGATTACAGGCAGCGGCCTGTTCACGGTCGCCAACGGCGCCACGCTGAACGTGCTTCCCGGCGCATCGACTTACGCCTTGCTGGACGGCCGCGCGCTGAGCAATTCCGGTACGTTGTCCGTGAACAGCTTCGACGGTTTGGGCCTGGCGAATGGTGCCGCGGTCACCAACCAATCGAATGGCGTGTTCGAGTTGGTCGATTATTCGCGATTTGCCGGCGGTACGTTCTCGAATCTCGGCACGTTAAATACAACGGGTGTCGGTCAACCGCAAATATTCGGCACTGCATTCGATAACTCCGGAACGGTAAATGTCGCTTCTACCTCGGCATTTACTCTTAACAACACCTCGGGCACTCACACCGGTACTTTCAACATCGCCGGCCAGCTGGGATTGTCCGGGCATCTTCTGAATACATTCAGCGGAAGTTCATCAATTAACGCGCCGAGTGGCTTGATCATCTTAAGCGACGCCCCGCAAGTGGTCTTCAATGGCGCCTATACCGCGCAGGACACCCAGGTCCAGATCAGCAGCGTGGCGACGTTCAATGCACCGGCGAGCGTGGGCAACCTTAACGTGGCCAGCGTGTTCTCGGTCCCCGTCACGTCCGCGGTTTTCAATGCGCCTGCAACCGCGACCAAACTAATATTGCACAACGGCGGCACGATCGATGGAACGTCGACGCTGACGGTCACAGGTACGGGCGGTGCGTCGATATGGGCCGACGGCAACATGATAGGCAGCGGCGCGACCACGTTGTTGTCCAGTGCGGTAATGAACGTCGATACCACGCTGGGTACAGTCACATCGTCGCGCACGTTCAACAATCAGGGCACGGTCAATGTCAACGCCGGTGGCGGCACGTTTGCGCTGAGCGGCGGCGGCATGCACACGGGTGCCTTCAACGTCACCACCGGGCAGACGCTGCAGTTCGCAGGCGGCACGAATGATTTCAGCAGTACGTCGTCGTTTACTCCTGCCGCCGGCGGTACGGTCAGCGTCACGGCCGGCAGCTTCAACGCGAATACTGGTTCGTCGCTGAACATCGACAACCTTAGTCTCACAGGCGGCACCATAACCGGTCCGGGTGCCGTCACGGTAACGAACAGCTATACGCAAACAGCCGGCACGATCAATTCCACGGGCAACCTGTCGATCACGCAGGTTTCGGGCAATCTGGGTCTGGGTCAGATAACCGCGAATTCAATTGTGGCGACCGCGCAAGCGGGCAACGTGAACGTAAACGGCGTGTTGTCTTCACCCGGCAACATCACGCTGGCAGCGCAGGGCGTGGCCAGCGATCTCATCGTCGCGAACAATATCGTCGGCAACGGCATTGCCGGCAAGACGCTGAAGCTGCAGGCCGACAACAGCGTCATCTTCAACTCGAGCGCGGATGTGAGCACCACCAACGCGCTCAACGTGGTGCTCAACTCCGACCGCGACGCCATCACTGCGGGCGCGATCTCGCTCGGTTCGGGCACAGTCATCAGCAGCTCTGGCGGCGACATCACGCTGGGCGGCGGCGCGACGCCGTCGACTGTCGCGGCAATCAGTACGGCTGACGGCGGCGCGGGCGTGAGCCTCAGCAACGCCAATCTCACCGCGGGCGCCGGCAGCATCACGGTTAACGGCAAAGGCTTCGCCGGCACCAGCAACAACGTCGGCGTTTCGATCACGGGTGGTTCGCAGGTGACCGCCGATGGCGGTATTTCGATTACCGGCACCGGCGGTGCAGGTTCCGTATTCTTTAACCATGGGATATCGATTACCGGCCCGTCAACCCTGATCGAAACTGCCGGAGCCGGTGGCATTACGCTCACTGGCAATCGTGGCAACGGCACCAGCAGCAACGACGGCATCGCAATGGACAGTGGAGCCACGGTGCGCTCGACCGCTGCCGGCACTGGGGCGATTCAATTTACCGCAGGCGGCGGCGGAACGGTGACGGGATCCGGCGTTGTCGGCATCGCCGTGACGAGTGGCTCGGTTGTGGAGTCGCTCAACGCGGGTGGCGGTGGCTCGACTATTACGCTGAACGGCACCGGTGGCGCGGGTACCGGCGTCGATTACGGTGTGTATATTACCGGAGCAGGATCGCGCGTAAGCTCCGTCGGAGGCGCGATCGGTGCCACTGGCGTAGGCCAGGGCAGCGGCGCCGATAACTACGGCGTTCGTATTGATACCGGTGGGCTTATTCAATCCACGGGGGCCGGCAACATCACGGTGGACGGGACCGGTTCCGGCACCGGGACCAATACCAATGTCGGCGTTTATATCCTCGGCGCCGGCTCCAAGATCAGTTCGACTTCGACGGGCAGTATCGACATCACCGGCACTGGCGGCAACAGTTCGGGCGTGCAGAATATCGGCGTCCTGGTACAAACCGGCGCGGTCGTTGAATCCACCAGCGGCACCGGCGGGACCATCACGCTCAACGGCACCGGCGGTAACGGCAGCCAGAACAACTGGGGCGTGGCTGTCTCGGGCGCGGGCAGCAGCATCAACTCCGCGAATGGTGCGGTCAATGTCACCGGTACCGGCGGCAATGGCAGCGGCTCCGACAATTACGGCGTCTTTGTCGATATCGGCGGAACGGTTGCATCAACCGGCGCAGGGAACATTGCGATTACCGCGACCGGCAAGGCCGGCACCGGTTCGGGACACGGCCTGGTATTCGGCGGGGCCGCGGCAAGCTCGATCAGCAGCACGTCGAGCGGAACCATTTCTGTTACTGCAATTGGCGCGGGCGCCGGCGGAGTTGGAATAACGAATATTGCTGGCGGTGCCCATTCCATCGGCGGTGGCTCCGGCGACATTACGTTGAAAGCCGACACGGTCGCGCTCGACAGCATCTCGGTCGCTACCACCGGCAACGTCTATCTCTTGCCGAAGACCGCGGCCACCGCGGCGAGCATAGGCGGTTCGTCGTCATTCGATCTGAACCAGACCGAGCTTACCAACATCACGGCCAGCCGCATTTTCGTCGGTGAAGACGCGGCGGCGACCGTGACGGCGGGTGCTATCTCTATCGGTTCGAGCAGTGCAGTCAACGTCGGCGCGCGCAACATGACGGTGTCTGGCACAAACATCAACGTCGGCAGCAACGCGCTGACGAGCACGCAGAACATCACGCTCGACACCAGCGTCGGGGATATCGATTTCGCGAGCAGCGCGACGATCAATGCGGGCAGCCTCAATCTCGCGGGCGTGGGCAATGCGACGTTCAACTCTGGCGTGGTAACGCTGAACACGCCGGTTACGGCGACGGTGCCGGTCAATATCGGCGGCGCGGCATTGAACTTCAACGGCACAAGCTCGCTGCAGTCCTTGAGTCTCTCCAACGGAACGATGACAGGCAGCGGCGCGGTGACCACGAACAGTCTGCTCTGGACCAGCCCGGCTTCCAACTCGTTTATGACGGGCACCGGCAGCACCACGCTGGCAGCGGGGGGCGCGGGAACCATCGACACCACTGGCGGAACCGTGACGCTGTCGCAGCGCACGTTCAACAATGCAGGCAACCTGACGTGGACCGGCAGCAACAACATTGGCATGCAGGTCTCGTCTGTGTTCAATAACCAGGCGACCGGGGTGTTTAATGCCCGCTCTGATAAATCGATCGCCAATGGCGGTGGTACGCCGAGCTTCAACAACGCAGGCACGTTCAAAAAGACGTTGGGCGGGGCCACGATGTCGTTTGTCGGCGTGGACTTCAGCAACAGCGCGACAGGCGTGGTCGATGTTCAAATCGGCACGATTTCTGTTGACCACGCCTTCACCAACAACGGCACCATAAACACGGCCACCGGCACTACGTTCTCGACGACCGGGCTGGCGCTGACTAATGGTGTCACCGGTGTAATCAGTGGTAGCGGCACAATCAATCTTGGCAGCGCGACGCTGACCAACAACGGCACCCTCCGTCCGGGCGGCGCGGGGACGGTGGGAACGCTCACGATTACCGGAAACTATCAGCAGAGCTCCACCGGCATGCTGGACATGGACGTCGCCGGCGCGGGCACCTACGACAAGCTGGTCATCAGCGGCACGGCCGCTCTTGACGGGACGTTGCTGGTGACGCCGGTGAGCTACACCCCGGTGAGCAGTGATCAGTACAACCTGCTGAGTTACTCAGGCCTGCCGACTGGCACCTTTGCCACGATCACGGCGCCTGCCTTCACTGGCGCCACGCCGGACTACGCTACGTCCGGCAGTTTCTTTTTCAACATGCCGAGCGGCACGCTCGATATCTGGACCAACGCAGCAGGCGGCGACTGGAGCGTCGGAACGAACTGGAGCTTCGGACATGAGCCGGGCACGGGTGAAGACGCGCAAATTCCTGACTTTGCCGGCACCCCGACTATCAGCATTACGGGTAGTGCGCACACACCGAGATCGTTCACGTTCCTCAACGATGAAATTTTCTCGATCACTGGGGGTTCGCTGACCTTCACCAATGCGTCGAGCATCAGCAGCGGCACACTGTCGATTGGTGGCGGCACGCTAATAAATTCAGGTGGGGTTATCGCGAACACACTCAATCTTTCTTCAGGTGCGTTGAACGGCGCTGGCGCTACCACCGTTACCAACAGCTTCAGCCAGACCGGCGGGACTTTCAGCACAACGGGCAGCGTCAACATCACGCAGGCCGCCGGCAACCTTTCGTTGACGAAAGCGATCAGCGCCGGCGCGATCACGTTGAACGTGCCGTCCGGCAATCTAACGCTGGCAGCCGGCGGCAATCTCACGGGCACGAGCGCGTCGCTCACCTCGAGCGGCACGACGACCATCAGCTCGAACGTTTCACTCGGCGGCGGCGGGCTGACGATCGACACCACGACTGGCGCGACATTGTCTGGCGGGACGATTACAAATGCGACGGTAACCAATCCGGGAGGACCTGGGCTCACGCTTTCGAGCACCTCGACGCTAGATGGGGTGACGCTGGACACCGACCTGACGCTGCCGAACGCCGTGGTGATGGGTATACAGAACGGTCTGACGTTCTCGAACAACCACAAGATCACGGTGGCCTCGACGGGGAGCAACACGGTGCTGCAGTTGACCGGTTCGGCG
>JBGPFE010000044.1:0-33928 GCA_041483135.1 Gammaproteobacteria bacterium
AAGAACGGGATCGCCATGATCTCGAACCGCTCGATACCGGTGAACAGCTTGAGGGCCACCGATTCGATCGGTATCTGGGTCATCGTGAACAGGAATGTCAGCACCGTCAGGCCCAGCGATATCGACACCGGCATGCCGGTCAGCATGAGCGCAATCAGCAGGACGAAAATAATGGTCCCGCTCATGTCCTGCTCTCCTTGCCCGCGCCGCTCGGATGCAGATTATCCTTGAGCGCATAGGGAACGATGTCCTCGTCCTTGAGCTCTTCGATACCTTCGACGTGGCCATGGTCATGGTGCGGCAGCTCGCCGGTCTGCCAGAACGACCACGCGACCTGCAGGAACCGGAAGCACATCAGATACGAGCCGCATGGAATCGCCAGAAAGACTATCCACATCGGCATTTCCATGTCGGGGGAAACCTGATCCGTGTGGGCGATTTCCCATACGAAGTTGGCGCCCAGCGTGCCGACGACGCCGGTAAACAACGCCCCCGCGAGCAGGCCGAATATGATGAACTTCGCCCTTGTTTTGTCCGGCAGCCGGTTGACCAGGACATCAACCCCCACGTGGATTCCGGTACGCACGCCGTAAGCGGCGCCGAACTTGGCCATCCAGATGAACAGGTAAACGCACAATTCCTGGGCCCAGCTCAAATTGATGGTGAGCAGCCAGTCCTGCAGTGCGGGCCACGGTATCCCCGATGCATAACGATGAACGACGGCGACGAATATCACGATCGTCGCGGCGCCCATCAGGAACGCGATCAGCCATTCCTCCAGATGGTTGAGTACCTTGTTCAAGCTCGCCCCTCCAGGCACAAAAAAAGCCACCGCGATGATAGCCGGTGGCTTTTTTTTAAATTACAGCTTGTTCGGATCGAAACCGGTGTCCTTGTAGATTTCCTCGATCAGCTCCTTGCCGATCGTGGCCTCGTTGTCCCGGTGCACCTTCAGTTCCGCCTTTTTCCAGGCCTTCTTCTCTTCCGGCGTCAGCGTGATGATCTGCGACTTGCCCGCGGCCTTTATTTTTTCCAGCGCTTCGTCGTTCTCCTGCTTGGCGATATCGTTGGCGTACTTGGTGGCGTCCTTCATCGCGCCATCGAGTGCAGCGCGGATGTCCGCAGGCAGCCCGTCCCAGAATTTCTTGTTAACTATCACGGCGTATTCGATCACGCCATGATTCGACACGGTGATGTACTTCTGTACCTCGTTGAACCTCTGGGTGTAGATGTTTGACCAGGTATTCTCCTGGCCGTCGACGACCCCGGTCTGCAGCGCCTGATACACCTCGGAGAACGCCATCACCTGCGGCGTTGCACCCAGCGCGCGCATCTGCGCATCGAGTACCTTGGAGGACTGGATGCGTATCTTCTGGCCGCGGAAGTCCGCCGGGCTTCTGAGCGGCTTGTTGGCGCTCATCTCCTTGAACCCGTTGTCCCAGTAAGCCAAGCCGATAATGCCCTTGCTTTCAAGCTTCTTGAACAGCTGCTGGCCGATGCGCCCTTGCGTCACGTTGTGCAGGTCTTTCTCGTCGTCGAAGATGTAGGGCAGGTCAAACACCTCGAATTCGCGCACCCCGAGCGGTCCGAACTTGGATACCGAGGGCGCGAGTATCTGCACGTTGCCGAGTTGCAGCATCTGCATCTCTTCGCCATCCTTGAACAACTGGCTGTTCGGGTAAACCTCGACCTTTACCCGGCCTTTCGTGCGCGATTCGGCAAGCTCCTTGAATTTGAGCGCGCCCTTGCCCTTGGGTGTGCCCTCGGCCACGACGTGACTGAACTTGATGATGATGGGCTGCTGCGCCAGCGCGCTGCCCGCGACGAGAAAAACTGCTGCAAGAAACAGTGACGCGATCTTCATTTTTCATTCTCCATTAAACCGCTGGTACCGGACTCCGGCATATGCTCATCCGCCGGCAGCCACCGTCCCGCCGCCGAACGCATGCAGATTGTAATATGACATTATGCGCCGCTGCGTCTCTTGACCTAGGTCAATCCACGGCATATCGGCACCCGACCAGCACCCAACTGCCGGCCCGGCGGGGCCTGGGTGCAAGCCGTGCACCGGGCTTCCGGACGCGCGCCGCCGACAGGGTATCCACAGGCGGCGGCCGGCCAGGCTCGCGGCCGCCGTGACGATGAATCAATATTTTTCCCGTTGTGCGGCTTCGGCCAGCAGCCAGTCGCGAAACGCCGCTACCACCGGGCGCAGCGCCGCGGTATCGCTGCATACCATGTAATACGCCGATTGCAGCGGCACTTGCAGCTCGAACGGCAATATCAGCCGCCCGGCCGCGAGTTCGGCGACAGCGAGCACCGGAAATGTCGCCACCACGCCGAGCGCATCGCTTGCCGCCTCGAGCGCGAGCACCGGTTGACTGAAGTGCGAGCCGCGGCTGGTATCTATACCTTCAACGCCGGCAGCCTTGAGCCACACGTCCCAGAACGCTACGCCATCGTAGCGAGAGCCGCTGTCGTCGTGCACCAGGGCGTGATGGACCAGATCCGGCGGACGCCGCAACGGGTGCTCGCCATGCGCGAGCTGCGGACTGCAGATCGGCGCCACCGTGAGGCTCAACAGTTTGTCGACGCGGTAGCCCGGATAATCGCCATGCCCGTACAAAATCGCAAGGTCCGACTCCAGGAGCCAGTTTTCGATCGTCGCGCGCTCGACCGCGTTGTCCCGCCCGCGCTTGGCCAGCAGCCGCGTGCGCGCCGAGATGCGCACATCGACCTCGGGATACGCGGCGAAAAAACGATGCAGCCGCGGCATCAGCCAGCGCGCGGCAAACGACGGTGCGACGCTCACCGTCACTTGACCGCTGTCGGGTTGCGGCTGCATTGATACGACAGCCTGTGCCAGGCTGTCGAACCCCTCGCTCAGCTTCGGCAGCGCGGCGCGCGCGACCGGCGTCAGCTCGAGCCCGCGGTTAAGCCGCCGGAACAACCGAATACCGAGATAGTCTTCGAGCGACTTGACCTGGTGGCTGATCGCGGCCGGCGTCACACTCAGTTCCTGCGCCGCACGCTTCAGGCTCAGATGGCGTGCTGCCGATTCGAAGGCCTTGAGCGCATTCAGTGGCGGTAACCGTTCAGTCATATTCAGATTAGATATTCTAATTAGACTAATTACAATATATCATGTGTTGCGATGCAACAAAACTCAAGGAATCAGGTCTATTATTGTGACTGAATGGAATATAAGGCGATAAAAAACCTCGCCTGATTAACCGAATCAGCAATGTAACGACCATGGAGATGAATATGTCCCGCTATAACGAAAGACCTGCGAATACAGACCTTTATGCTCGCATCAAGCTCGCGCCGATGACGGCGATTCAGCGTGAAGTGGCGCTCAACGCGTTGCGTGATGCCGAAGCGATTTCCGACGGCATCGTATGGGTAATAACGAGAGTCAAGGCCGCAGTTAAATACTTGCTCGGCCGGCCAACGCTGAAACACAGCTTCAAGCACTAGATGGCGCGAACCTGAGGTCAGCCCTGCGGCTCAGCGCCCCGGGGTCGATGTGCGGCAGCAGATCAAGCCCGGCGCAAGCCGGGCTTTGTTTTTGAGAGGTGGGTTTATTGAGCAGCCGCTTGTTCAGCGAGCAAGCGCTCGATCTGGCGCGAAAGAGCGGAATCGTCGGGCGTCACCGCACTGCCGAAACTCAGCACGCGTTTGCCGCTGCGATCAATCAGGTATTTGTGGAAGTTCCAGCGCGGCGCGGCACCCGTGCGCTGCGCAAGTTCGGCGTAGAACGGGTTCGCTTGCCGCCCCGCCACCACGCTTTTCTCGAACATCGGAAAGCTCACGCCGTAATTGAGCGTGCAGAATTCGGCGACCTCCTGATTGCTGCCCGGCTCCTGCGCGCCGAAATCGTTGGACGGGAATCCGATCACCACCAGGCCGCGCATCCGGTAGCGCTTGTAGAGCGCCTCCAGCCCCTCGTACTGCGGCGTGTAGCCGCACCGGCTCGCGGTATTCACCACCAGCACCACTTTGCCGCTGTATTCGCACAGCGACTGCGGCTTGCCGCTCAGCAGGCCCGGGAAATTGTAGTCGAGCAAGGATTTGCACGTTTCCTGCGGCGCTGCGGACGCGACTGAAGACAACAGCACGCCAATCAGCCCCAGACAATATCCCGGCAGATTGCGCTTCATGCTGGTCCCATCCGTTTGAATTCCACTCCGGCGAGACACCCTGGCCGGTTCACGCGCTTACTTCATCGTCTCGGCGCTGCGCTTCACCGCCTTGACGATGTTGATATAGCCGGTGCAGCGGCACAGGTTGCCCTCCAGGCCGTGAACGATCTCCGCCTCGCTCGGATGCGGATTGTCGTTGAGCAGCGCCGCGACCGCCATGATCATGCCCGGCGTGCAAAAGCCGCACTGCAGCCCGTGGCAATCGGTGAAGGCCTGCTGCACCGGGTGCAGCTCGCCGTTCTTGCTCATGCCTTCGATGGTGACGACATCCGCGCCGGCCGCCTGCACCGCGAGCAACGTGCAGGACTTGATCGCGCGGCCGTTGACGTGGACTGTGCAGCAGCCGCACTGGCTCGTATCGCAGCCGACGTGGGTACCGGTAAGCCCGAGCTGGTCACGCAACAAGTCGACCAGCAGCGTCCGGTCTTCGACGTCGCGCGCGTGCTTGGTGCCGTTGACAGTTAATTCAATTTTGGTCATAAATAGATTTCGCGATTCAGCATTCAGCATTCAGCATTCAGCATTCAGCATTCAGCATTCAGCATTCAGACCGTTCACCCTTCGCTACCTCAAGGGCGAACGGCCT
This sequence comes from Gammaproteobacteria bacterium, assembly GCA_041483135.1. GTDB lineage: Bacteria > Pseudomonadota > Gammaproteobacteria > Burkholderiales > SG8-41 > PALSA-1004. Next base: position 4,792 of record JBGPFE010000044.1, read on the forward strand.
TATTTGGTCGCGAGCAGTTTCTCCACCGCGCGCTGCGCCATCACCTTGACCAGGTTGGCGCGGTATTCGCGGGTCGCGTGGATGTCCGCGTTCATGTCCTTCGGGTCCACCGTCAAGCCGTCGAGCGCGGCGGAACTCAGTTTTTTTGCCAGCGCATTTTCCGCACCGCTCCAGCGGTACACGCCCGGCCCGGCGCCGGTCACCGCAACGCGCACGCCGGCCGCGGTCTCTGCGATGAACACAGCCGTCATTGCGTAACCCGAAGCCGGGTGCGGAAATTTTTCATACGCCGCACGCTTGGGTACGGCGAACAGCAGCCGCACGATGATTTCGCCCTCTGCCAGCGCGGTTGCGAACATGCCCTGGAAAAAATCCGCGGCTGCGATTTCGCGCTTGGTGGTGACGATCGTCGCGTCGAGCGCGAGCACCGCCGCCGGATAATCGGCGACCGGATCGTTGTTGGCAACCGAGCCGCCGAGCGTGCCCCGGTTACGCACTTGCGGGTCGCCGATATGGTCCGCGAGGTATGCCAGGGCCGGGATCGCCTTCATGACCACCGCCGACGTCGCAACTTCATGATGCTGCATCGCGGCGCCGATTGCGAGCCGGCCGTTCTTCATCTCGATGCCGCGCAACTCGGGCAAGCCGCCGACGTCGACGAGGTGCGACGGCTGCGCGAGCCGTTGCTTGAGCGTCGGAATCAGCGTCATGCCGCCCGCCAGCAGTTTCGCTTCCGGGTGGGCGGCAATCAACCCCGCTGCATCGGACAGCGATTTCGCTTTCACATAATTAAATTCGAACATCTGCGCTATTTCGCTTTCGCGTTCCGGATCGCATGCCACACTTTGCTCGGCGTGAACGGCATATCGAGATGCGGGACGCCGAGTGGCCGCAGTGCGTCCGTCATGGCATTGGCAAACGTCGACAGCGATGCCGTACAGCCCGATTCGCCGACGCCTTTGGCGCCGAGCGCATTGAGTTTGCTGGGCAACGGATGATCGCCGACGTGGATGTCGCGCAGCATGCCGGCGCGCGGCATGCTGTAGTCGCTGAAGCTGCCGGTCAGGAGCTGCCCGCTGTCGCGGTCGTATATTACCTGCTCGCCGAAAATCTGGCCTGCGCCCTGGACGACCCCGCCGTGCACCTGGCCTTCGACGATGCTGTGGTTTATCACGTTGCCGCTGTCGTCGACCGCGACATAGGACATGATTTGAGTGACGCCGGTGGCGGGGTCGATCTCGACTTCGGCGATGTGGCAGCCGTTCGGCCACGTCGAGCCGACCGACGCTTCGGCCGTGACATTGAGCGGGTGCGGGCTCTTGCCCGCGTGCTTCTGCGCGAGCTTCATCAAGGCGATCATCTTGTCGCCGCCACGCTCGCGAAATGCGCCGTCGGCGTAATCGATCTGCGACGGCTCGAGCTCGAGTTCCTCCGCGGCGAGCGGCTTCGCGTGCTCGATCAGCTTCTGCGCGGCGAGCTTGCACACGCTGCCGGCGCCGACCAGCGAGCGCGAGCCGCCGGTATGATTGCCCGTCAGGTCCTTGCCCTGGACGCTCTCGCGCAGCGTCACCTCTTCCGCCGGCACGCCGAGCGTTTGCGCCACGATCGCGGCAAACGTTGTTTCGTGTCCCTGGCCGGACGACAGACTGACTGTGTAAACCGTGAGCTTGCCCTGCGCATCGAACTCGATCGCGACCTGGTCTTTCGGATACATGCCGGCGCCAGTCGCCTCGATGATGGTGGACAATCCGATGCCGCGCAGCTTGCCGCGCTTACCCGCTGCGTCGCGCCGTTTCGCGAAGCCCGCCCAGTCCGCGTCCTCGAGTGCTTTATCGAGACAGCCGGCGAAATCCGATTGCTCGTAGACCCCCATTGTCGGGGTCTTGTACGGAAACGCATCCGGTGGAATGAAATTGCGGCGGCGCAGCTCGGTGCGATCGATGTTGAGCTCGCTTGCCGCACGGTCGACGAGGCGCTCGACGGCATAGGCGATATCGGGCCGCCCGGCGCCGCGATAGGCGGCGACCGGCACGGTATTGGTGAGCACGACGCGGAAACTACCGTAGAGCGCGGGGATCCGGTAAACGCCCGTCATCAAAGTCGCGGGATTGCGCAAATGGCTGACCGGACCGGTCGGCGTCAGATACGCGCCCATGTCGCAATCGAACTGGTAGCGCGCAGCGAGAAACCTGCCGTCGCGGTCGAGCGCGAGCTCGCCTGCGATCGCGATCCCTCGCCCGTGGCTGTCGGACATGAAGCCTTCCGAGCGCGACGACACCCACTTGACGGGACGGCCGAGTTTTTTCGCGGCGATCATCTGCGCCGCATACTCCGGATAGACCGCGCTGCGCTGGCCGAAACTGCCGCCGACATCGTGCAGGTGGAAGCGCAGCTTTTCCTCGGGCACGCCGGTAAGCACGGAAAATTGCCGGCGCAGCATGACGATGCCTTGCGAACATGTATAAATATCGTAGGCTTCGCTGGCAGCGTCATAACTGACTAGGCACGCACGCGGCTCCATCGGATTCGGCGCGACGCGCGTAGTCAAGACCTTGAGGCGCGTGACGTGCGCCGCCTTGGCGAACGCCTGGTCGACGGCAGCCGCATTGCCGGCTTCATATTCGAAGCACAGATTGCCGGGGACATTTGCATGCAGCTGCGGCCCACCCGCCGCGAGCGCGTCCTCGATGGTGACGGCGACGGGCAAATCGTTGTATTCGATTTCGATCGCGTCGAGCGCGTCCTGCGCCGCAAGCGCCGATTCGGCGACGACCATCGCGACCGTCTCGCCGACATATCGCACCTTGCCAGCCGCCAGCACCGGACGGTCGGGCTTCAGTATCGTCGTGCCGCCGCGGCCGGTAAAAGCCATCATGTTGGGGAATTGCGTGTACCCGGCGGCGACCGCATCGGCGCCGGTGAACACCGCCACCACGCCGGGACGCTTGAGCGCCGGCCTGGCGTCGATCGATACGATCTCGGCATGCGCGCGGTCGGAGCGCAGAAAGCACGCGTGCAGCTGACCGGGCAGACACCAGTCCGCAGTGTAGCGTCCGCGGCCGGTGATCAGGCGCAGGTCTTCGCGGCGAGTGGCCGCGTGAATTTCACTCATGAAGAAACGGGCGAATTAACAGTATTGTTACGGCATCGCCGTCGAGCGGCGCGCCAGTCAAGCCCGAACTATATGCGTTTTATGCGGTTTTGTCGAAGCGCGACGGCTGATGCCGCGCTCAATCGCGCCGGCGGTCGTTACCGGCTACCGGCGGGATCGTATTGAATTCGGCGAGCAGAATATCATTGAAATCGCGCGGCACCGGCAGCATGCCGGACTGCAACACTCCGAGCAGCTGCTGGCGATCTTCGGCGGGCAGACGCCGGAATTCTTCTTTCGCCTGCATCGCAAGCACTCTTTTTTCCGAATGCGAAAGCCGGTCGATGCTGAGGTAGCTTTCGCGCGCCGCGCGAGCTTTCAAAGTGAACTCGGCGACGATCCGCAATTTGATCTGCTTATACTGCGGATCGTCCAGTATCTTCTGCATGCCCGCGAACACCTCGTCGCGTTGCGCGGCGGACAGATGCAGAAAACTCTCATCGATCAGCGCGCGGATGCGCTGCTCTTCGGTGCCCTGCGGTATGGGCGGCGTCGGCAGCGCGAAACCGTAGACCGGCGACGGAATCGTGGACCCTCGCTGCATTGCCCCGACCCCCGCTTCGACCGACGCCGAGATCGCCTGATCGCGCGCGAAGCGCAGCAACAGAAGCAGAATCGGGTCCGCGCTGGCAGCCGAAGCCGAGAACAGAAGCAAGACGCAAACGAGGCAACGAATCACCTGAGCCTCCTCACGATGCCTGCCCTTTTGCCGCATTTCGGAGGTGAGAAGAACACCCCGGCGCCTCGAACAGGTCGAGGACGCGCCGCAAATGCGATTAAAGGGATTGAGAACTGGGGAGGGAAAGTCTAGTGGCGCCCGCGCGCCTGGTCAACGCCCCGGCAAGCGATATGCGGCGCGTCCGTCGGATCTGATTCTGAATCAATCACTTACCGCTGCCGTCTCTCGGGACGGCCCGCGCTCAACTGGCGTTCGTAACAGCGTCTGAAGCCGAGTTTGCGGATGCCTTCCGCGCGGGTCATGGTTGGCAGTTTCGACTAGCGGCTTTGCGTCAACTCGTTGAGCAGTTCCTCGCTCTCGATATGGATGCGATGACTGTCTATGCTCAACACACCCTGACGCTTGAGCGCGCTCAGTGCGCTGGTGACGGTCTGGCGCGAGGTGCCGACCATGTCGGCAATCTCCTGGTGCGTGAGCGGTATGTTGAGGAAAACTTCCTTGCCGACGCGTGTACCATAGCGCGCGCTCAGACGCAGAATCAGCTTGGCGATGCGTGTGTTGACATCGTCCGAAACCAGATTCACGAACATTTCGCCGAGCACTCGCAGGCGCGATGACAACACCTGCATGCTCAACATTGCGATGCGCGGATGATCATCCAGAAATTCCCTGAATTTTTCCTGCGATACGGCCAGCACTTCCGAAGGCTCGCATGCCTGGGCGTTTACTACGCGACCCCCGCCGCGGGCCACCTCGGCCAGGCCGAAAATCTCGCCGGAAAAGCAGAACCACAGTATTACTTCGCGTCCAAACGGCGATAACTGATGTATTTTGACTTTGCCGCGGCGCAGAAAATAAACATTGCTGCCGGGCGCGCCGGAACGAAATACGAAATCGCCCTTGTCGTAATGCTGCACCGTAGCAATTGCCAGAAGGCCAGCAGAATCATCAACATCAAGTTGCGCGAGAAAATTGGACGGCGCCACCAGTGTTGAAGCGGCATCCGCCGCGTCTGCCTGCGCAGCATCTTGCGGCATGGTGGGGATAGCAACGATCTTTGTAGGCATCACGATTAATGTCGGCTGGCTGACAGACAATGACGGCCTGGCTCTGTTGGAATGGTAGTTGACCCCCGCCAAGGGTGTAAAGCCGTATTTTATGCGGTAAATCAGAGCGGTAAACCGCCCGCAACAGCCTTACAAGGAGGAGCCGATGGCCGAGATCAGACCACAAGCTGAACAGAGCGCACGGGTAGGAGGACCGGTTTCCAGCGCCGGTTTTCTCGGCCAGTTCCGCGCCAACATCATTGCCACCGGGCTCAGTCCGCGCAAGACCACGATTGGGTTCATCATCGCGTGGTCCCTGTTCTTTTTCATCCTTTATGGAATGCCCGCGCCGCAGGGCCTGTCGCCGCAGGGCCAGGCCACGCTCGCCGTGATGGTATGGGCGTGCACGATGTGGATTTTCGAGTCGATCCCGGTCGGCATCTCGGGCATCTTGATCCCGATGCTGTTGGTGCTCGCCAACGCAGTCACCCCGTTCCCGAAAGCGGCCGACGGCTTCACGACACCGGTGCTGTTCCTGTGCCTCGCCGCGTTCCTGTTCGCCGCGATCATGCAGGCGGCCGGCCTCGACCGCCGCATCGCGCTCTCGATGCTGAAATGGATGAAGGTGAAAACCGTGAACGGCGTGATCTGGGCGATGTTCGCGGTGAACATGGTGCTCTCGCTGATCATCCCCGCTGCGAATGCGCGCGCCGCCACCATGCTGCCGGTGATTAACGGCATCACCCGCTTCTTCGGGGACACCGAAGCGGAGCGCAACGGCAAGAAAGCGATCGTGATCCAGACGCTGGTCTACGGCTCGATGATCAGCGGCATGTGCATCATAACCGCGCATCTGCCGAATTACATCCTGGTGGGATTGTTCGACAAGCAGCTCAACATCAAGATCTCGTATTTCGACTGGTTCGTGATGCAGTGGCCTTATCTCGGCATGTTCGTGCTCACGCAATGGTGGGTGCAGTATTACTTCAAGACCCGTCACGTCGCCGTGTCGGGCGGCTATGAAGCGGTCCAGCGGCAGCATCAGGAGCTGCCGAAGACCAGCCAGAGCGAATGGCTGATTCTGGCGGTGTTCGCGCTGATCGCGCTCGCGTGGGTCTCGGAAAAATGGCTGACGCAGAATGTGTCGCCGCGCCTGCTGTCGCACAACACCGCGCTGATCGGCATTGCGCTGCTCTTCATGCCCGGCCTGTTCGGTTTCAAGTGGAAGGAGCTGCAGGACCGCACCATCTGGGGCACGCTGCTGCTGCTCGCCGGCGCGCTGTCGCTGTCATCGGCGATGGCCAGCTCGGGACTCGCCAAGTGGTTTGCCGACGTCATTCACCCGTTGGCGGAAGGCCATGCGTGGTGGATGATCCTGTTGATCCTAATGGCGGGCACCCACGTGATCCGGCTCGGCATGCTGTCCAACGTCGCGGCAATCACCATGCTGGCGCCGATTTTGATCGCGCTCGCACCGAGATTCGGGCTGCATCCGGTGGCGTTCACCATGCTGATCGCCGACACCGACACGTTTGCCTACATCCTGCCGACCCAGATAACCGCCGCCGTGATCGCTTACTCGAGCGGCACCTTCAGCATGACCGATTACGCCAAGGTCGGCTGGGTGTCGGTGCTGATCGCGATCGCCTACGGCATATTGGTGATGGCGTCGTGGTATGCGTTTCTCGGCATACCAGTATGGGATCCGACCGCGCCCTGGCCGTTCAGCAAGGCAGGCTGATTATCCCTGAGGGACACAGTTAATCGAGTCGCAACCAAGGAGTGGCACACGTGAACAAGATGACCGACTTCGCTAAATCGGCGGACAAACAAGCGCTCAGCGCGAAGGAACTGCGCAAGCGTCTCGGGAATTACGTCGCGCCGTCAGGCCTCTACGACCAGAACAAGGCCAGGCCATTTGTCGGCCGGGTCAGCTGCAACGTGGACCGGCTGGTCGCAGGGCAATATACCGAGATAGTTCTCGATTACGAGATCGGCGCATCGGGCGTGGCTGACGGTGCGTGGTTCAAGGCGACGTTCAAGTTCTACTCGGACTGGGCGCTGTTCCAGACCGTCGATCCGGCCGGCGCCAACTATGTGTCGGCGGAATACCACGCCGGCCCGCTCGCGCCGGGGCAGAGCCCGGCGAGCGTGCAGTCGCTCAAGGTTCGCTTCGACCAGAAAGGCCACGAGCGCCCGTTTCAAAAAGCGGTGATTGTCGATACCGTCGACGGCTACTTGAACGCGGGAGATCACATCGTCATACGTCTCGGCGACCGGCGCGCCGGCGGCCCCGGCACGCGCGTGCAGACCTTCGTCGAAGATAAATTCCGCTTCCGCTGCTACGTCGATCCGCTCGGCACTTCGCGCTTCGTGGCGGTGCCCGGTGACGTGGTGATCGATATCGTGCCTGGCGCGGTAGAGAACCTGTCACTGATGGGCCCCCGGCTGGTACAGCCCGGCATACCGTACAACCTGCGGCTCTCCGCGCACGACCGCTGGGGCAACGCCTGCGTCGATACCGGCGGCGCAGTCGAGGTGGTCGCGCAACGCGACGGCAAGCAGGTTTACCGCGAAGTCATCGAGTTCGCCGCCAAAGGCTGGGCCACGGCCGCTGTTATGGACCTGCCGCGCGAGCCCGGCGAGCTCATGGTGACCGCCGGCATGCCCGGCACGCTCGATGTCGCGCGCGCGGTCCATTACGTGACGGTGGACAAGAATGCCCCCTGCCCGCGCATCTTTTACGGCGACCTGCACGTGCACGCGCACGACACCGTCGGCACCAACAGCCCGGATTACAACACGTTATACGGGCGCGACATCGCCGGCCTCGATGTCATGGCCTACACCGCCAACGACTTCCAGATCACCGACGCCAACTGGGATCTGGGCGTCAAATCGATGCGCGAGCTGCACCGGGACGGCGAGTTCGTCTGCTATCCGGTGCAAGAATGGTGCGGCAGCTCGACCGCAGGCGGCGACCATAACGTGGTATTCCTCGGCGACGGTAAGCCTGATTTCCCGTACAACGCCAAAGGCGAGCACAACCGCACCTTCACCTGGAACGAGGACATGAAAGGCACCGGCGTCAATCTCGGCCGATGGCCGATCGAAGAGCTGTGGCTCGCCTACATCGACGATCCGGAAAACCATTTGATCATGCCGCACGTCGGCGGCCGCCGCTACATTCCCGACTGGCACCACCCCGAGCTCGAACGCCTGATCGAGATCACCTCGGCGTGGGGACACTTCGGCTGGCTCTATCAGGATGTGATCGCGCGCGGCTACAAACTCGGCGCATCGGCGAGCGGCGACGAGCATCGCGGACGTCCCGGCGGAGGTCTGCCGGGCACTCAAGTATTCGGCACCAAGGGCGGCATCACCGGCATCATCGCCGACCAGCTCGGCCGCGCGTCTGTCGGTCGCGCCCTGCGTGCGCGCCATACCTTTGCCGCCACCGGCGAACGCCTGGTCGGGCTCACGCGCTGCGGCAAGTACATACAGGGCGATGAATTCGGCAGCAAAGATCCGGCGAAAATCGACTACCGCTTCCTCGGACTGCAGGGCTGGGATGAAATCGCCGCTTTTGACCATACCGGCATGATCTGGCACCGCGACCTGCAACAGGAGACCGGCTTCTGCGAGCGCAAGATCCGCATACGCTGGGGCGGCGCGCGCATTCCCGACCGCTATCGCTGGGCCGAGTGGCGCGGCAAAGTCAGCATCATCAACGGCACCATCAACGCGTTTGCCGGCGGCGGTTTCGAGCATCCGGAAGAATCCTGCTGGCGCGCGGGACCGACCGACATCGGCTTCCGCACCGACACCTACGGCGATTCGGATTCGGTGGTCATCGACATCAGCAATCTGAAAAACTGCCGCATCCGCATTGCGGGGCGCATCGACAGCTACGTCAAGGTCGGCGACCCGACCGCCGGCAATCCGTTCGTGCACTGCCCGGCGTTCGACTGGGAAGTGAGCGGCGCCGAGGTGCTCGCAAGCGACGGCCGGCTGCGCAAGGAACTGGGTGGTTGCGAACTCTTTCTGGCTGTCGAGCGCATCGCCGAAACGCCAACGCCGCGCGAGGTCTGCGGCACGCTTGAAATCGAGCCGCGCAACGGCCCGCATGGCTTCCGGCCGGTATACTTCTACGGCCGCCAGACCGACGATGCGAAAGTGTGGACTTCGGCGATGTTTATCGAATTCAAGAAGTAACGCGACCAACGCGGTTGCGATCCTGCGGTCGTTTTACCGGACGGGAGTCAAACCGTGGTGCCGGTATACCGCGGCAACGTCGTCTCCCAGCATAAACCCGATTAAACGAGCGCCCCACTTGCCGCCGTCGCCGACAACACAGGCGTGTATGGCAGCCCGTGCCTGATCCGGATCGTCCTCGGCGGATTCCGTCAGCGGTACGATCTCGAAAACATCGGGGAAGATCCGGGCGTAGCGCAACGCCAGATGATACAAGACGACCGCCACGTCCGCGCGATCGTCAGCCAGGCATTGTGGCGCTTCCCGGTGATGTATCGTCTCGCCATAGACGACCCGCGTGACCTGTCCCTGCCGGCTTTCGAGGAAATCGAGTGTCAGCGCACGCCGCGCCGCCATCGCACGCAGAGTTTGCGCATACGCCTCGTAACTCACGGTTTCGGTCACCGGATTGGAAAGGAATATCCGCACATCCTCGCGCGCCAGATCGGCAACACCGGTCAAGCGCCTGGGGTTGCCTTTGCGCACCAGCATCACGCTGCCGCGGCTTGTCACGAACGGCTTATGTTCCCGCGCGTAACCGTCTTTATGCAGACGCTCAAGCACTGGCGCCGGACCGATGAGCACATGCGGTGTAACGGACAGCTTGAGATTGCCCAGCAGCAATGCGCCGGACTTGAGCGTCGCCACGATCACACGCGGCGGCGTGGTGGCATAAAAGATATCGTCGACCTCCGGATGCCGCGAGCGGAACAGCGCCAGTGCCTCGGCCAGCGCCATGTGATGATTGCCGTCGGAGAACACCACGAGTTGCGCAGCCCGCGGGTCGCCATGGAAATCGAGGCAGATATTCGACGCCGGCTGAGTAAACCGGGAGATGTCTGCGCCGGGAGGCGTCGCACCTTCATACGGCCAGCTGAGTTGCATTCATCACCCCTTAGCCGCAGGCAGGACCGTCGCGGCGTAACCGCTACGAGATCACTTCGTAATAGAGGTTTTGCGGGTGCCGCGCCTGGGCGAAGAAAAACCAGCGTTCCGCCAACAGCCCAAGGAATTGCACTGTAAAGGCGAGCACCAGCAGAGCCGCCATCCCTTGACTGAGCCCGACGATCGCGAGCAATGCCGGCACCGGGAAAGCAAACAACAGGAAAATCCATTTCACCGCGCGCACGAGGCGCATGCCCTTGCCATGGAAGAATTCGCGCGTGTTGAACGATCCGCCCATCAGCCCCTGCGACTTCTGCGCGATCCGCGGATGCTTGACGCCGATCGCGGTCTGCAGGCTCGACTTGGGCCGGATGCGGGCGTTGCGGGCAAGCGCGGCGGCGCGCATCACCAGCGCCAATGCGGTGACGGTCACAGCGGTGATACCCAGCGGCTCCAGCAGCGGCGTCGCGGTGAACGCCGCGAATGCCGCCGCCAGCATCAATCCCGAGGCGGTGCCGAGCAGAAAAAAATTGATCAGCGTCAGCGGCGTGTGCCATTCCTGCAGGAATTCGAGGCAGGCGTAAATCATGCCGGTGCATACGAACAAGGCGACGCACAGCACCGTCGCGAGCGCGCCGATCCATCCGCTGGCACCCGTTCCGAGGTAATGCACCGCCCCATATATGAATACTGCGGCGATGAACGCCGGCAACACGATGACCTCGCGCGACAGCCACGAGGTGCGCCACATCGCGGCCGAGCGCCAGGCGCGCTCGGGGTGACCCAGGTGGAAAAAGGACGCGGCCAGGCCGGCGACGAGCAATACGACCGAGAGCGCACAACCGCCGGCAAAGAACGCGGGCGGCGCAGGTGCGATCAGATCGAAGTGCGCGCCGGTTTCCACGCCATACAGCGCGAGGAACAAGCCCTGCCCCGCGCCGATCAGCGTCGTCAGGAAAATGACCGAGAAGGCGGGATGCATAGTCAATCCGTTGCGAGTTTCGTGTTTAAAGTTTCGAGTTGGTCTCGCGCGGCGGAGCTGCGCCCGACTGCAAACCCGGAACCCGAAACTCCAGACTCGAAACTTTTACCATGATGTCACGTCGTCGAGCGCCGGATCGGAGGTGCGCGGTTTCGGCAACTGGCCGTCGATCTTGAGCGGATTGTCGACGCGCTCGAGCTCGTCTTTGTGGATCTTGATCTGCGTCTTGCGGCGCGGCAGGTAATGGTTCGCCGGGTGCGTCCCCCACTCCGGCATCAGCGCGTAACCGCCGCTGTCGCGGATCGCCTGCGACACTTCGGACGCGGGATCGTGGATGTCGCCGAACAGCCGCGCGCTGGTCGGGCACGCCATCACGCATGCGGGTTTGCGCTCCGCTGCCGGCAGCTTGTCGTCGTAAATGCGATCGACGCACAGCGTGCACTTCTTCATCACCTGCTGGTGCTCGTCGAGCTCGCGCACGCCGTACGGGCACGCCCACGCGCAATACTTGCAGCCGATGCACTTGTCGTAATCGACGAGCACGATGCCGTCTTCCGCGCGCTTGTAGCTCGCGCCGGTCGGGCACACCGGCACGCACGGCGGGTCTTCGCAGTGCAGGCACGATTTCGGGAAATGCACGGTCTCGGTGTTCGGATACTCGCCGACCTCGAAGGTCTGAACGCGGTTGAAGAACGTGCCGGTGGGGTCCTTCCCGTAAGGATTATCGTCCGACATGGAGCCCGCGAGCCCCGAGGTGTTCCATTCCTTGCAGCTCGTCACGCAGGCATGGCAGCCCACGCACACGTTGAGATCGATGACAAGCGCGAGCTGCGTCATTTGAATTCCCCGTTGCCGGCCACGTAGGCGAGCCACTTGCGCACGGCCTCCCGCGTTCCCGGCGCGCGTGCCGCTGGCGCGAATTGCGGCGACGTGACGGACGGCTCAACCTCCGCCGCCTTGTAAATTCGCACGCGCACGTCATACCAGCCGGCCTGGCCCGTCACCGGATCGGAATTCGACGTGCGATGCCCGCGCGCATCGGCGGGCAGCTCGTCGGCGATCAGGTGATTGAGCAAAAATCCCTGCTGCGACTCGTTGGCGTCCGGGGCAAGGTGCCACGCGCCCTGGGCTTTGCCGATCGCGTTCCACGTCCACACCGTTCCCGGCTCGACCGCCTCGCTGTAGCGGCACAGGCAGCGCACTTTGCCGTGCATCGACTCGACCCAGATCCAGTCATCGTCCTCGATGCCTTGCCCGCGCGCGGTAACCGGATTGACGAACAGATAATTGTGGGCATGGATCTGGCGCAGCCACGCATTCTGCGAATCCCACGAGTGGTACATCGCCATCGGCCGCTGCGTGATCGCGTTGAGCGGATATTTATCGCCATCGCTTACCTGCGCCTCGAGCGGCGCGTAATAAAACGGCAGCGGATCGAAGTATGTCGCAATACGCTCGCGCAACCCGGCGGGCGGCCGTCGGGTATCGCGGCCCTTGCCCTGCGCCGCGAGCCGGAATTCCTGCAGCACCTCGGAATACAGATGGATCACGATCGGGTCGGCATAACGCCTGAGCCGCGTGCGGCTCGCCCATTCGTGGTAACCCTTGTTCCAGTTGCGCATGTACTGGTATGACGGCGGCAGGCGGTGCTGGAACACGCAATTGTTTTTCGCGTACATTTCCCATTGCTTCGGATTGGGCTCGCCCGCCATGAACTTCTCGCCGCCCTTGCCGCGCCAGCCGGCAAGAAAACCGATGCCAGAGCCGGGCTCGGTCTCGTAGTTGACTATGAAATCGGGGTAGTCGCGGAATTTGCGCGTGCCATCCGCATGCACGAACGCCGGAAACTTGAGCCGCCCGGCGAGTTCGATCAGCACTTCCTGGAACGGCTTGCACTCGCCTTTCGGCGGCACCACCGGGACGCGCACCGAGTCGACCGGCCCGTCGAATTCGGAAATCGGGCGGTCGAGCATCGACATCACGTCGTGGCGCTCGAGATAGGTCGTGTCCGGCAGCACGAGATCGGCGAACGCCGTCATTTCCGACTGGAACGCGTCGCACACGATCAGGAACGGGATCTTGTATTCGCCGTCGTCGCGCTTGTCGGTCAGCATGCGCCGTGTTTCCGCCGTGTTCATCGCCGAATTCCACGCCATATTGGCCATGAAGATCATCAGCGTGTCGATGGTGTAGGGATCGCCGCGCCACGCATTGGCGATCACGTTATGCATCATGCCGTGCACCGCGAGCGGATACTCCCACGAGAACGCCTTGTCGATGCGCACCGGCGTGCCGTCGTCGGCGACGAACAGATCGTCGGGGCCCGCCGGCCAGCCGAGCGCGAGCCCGCCGAGCGGCGTGTCCGGCTTCACCGCAGCAGGGCTGTTCGGCGTCTTCGCGAGCGGCGGGATCGCGCGCGGGAACGGCGACTTGTGGCGAAAACCGCCGGGACGATCGATGGTGCCGAGCAGCGACATCAATATCGCGAGCGTGCGTATGGTATGAAAGCCGTTCGAATGCGCGGCGAGTCCGCGCATCGCGTGGAACGCGACCGGGTTGCCGGTCACCGATTGATGCTCGCGGCCCCAGCTGTCGGTCCATGCGATCGGCAATTCGATTTTCTGGTCGCGCGCCGTGATTCCCATCTCGTACGCGAGCCGGCGTATCGTCGCCGCCGGTATGCCGGTGATCTCCGCCGCCCACTCCGGCGTGTAATCGTCGAGGCGGTCGCGCAGGAGCTGAAACGCCGGCTTGACCGGCGTGCCGTCGGCGAGCTTGAAATCTCCGAGCAGATACGGGTCGGTGCCATCGGCGTGGTTGAGCACGGCGCAGTTGGTCAGCCGGTCCCACCACAACTGGTTGTGGCGGTAATGCGGGATTTTCTCGGCGCGGGTTTCGTCGCATGCAATCAACCCGAAATCGTCGCTCGCCGCGTCGAGGTTCACGAGATAGCCGGCATTCGTGTACTGCGCAAGGAACTCGCGGTCGTACAATCCGCGCTGCACGATCTCGTGACACAACGCGAGCAACAATGCGCCATCGGTGCCGGGCTTGATCGGCACCCACTCGTCGGCGATCGCCGAATAGCCGGTGCGCACCGGGTTGATCGACACGAAGCGGCCGCCGCTGCGCTTGAATTTGGAGATCGCGATCTTGAGCGGATTGGAATGATGGTCTTCCGCGGTGCCTATCATCACGAACAGCTTCGCGCGCTCGAGATCGGGGCCGCCGAACTCCCAGAACGACCCGCCGATGGTGTAGATCATCCCGGCCGCCATGTTGACCGAGCAGAACCCGCCGTGCGCGGCGTAGTTCGGCGTGCCGAACTGGCGCGCGAACAATCCCGTCAGCGCCTGCATTTGGTCGCGGCCTGCGAACAGCGCGAATTTTTTGGGATCGGTGGAGCGTATCTTCGCGAGGCGCTGCTCCATGAGCGAGAAAGCCTCGTCCCACGAAATCGGCTCGAACTCGCCGGCGCCGCGCTCGGCCCCCTGCTTGCGCCGGAGCGGCCGCGTGAGCCGCGCCGGCGAATACTGCTTCATGATGCCGGACGCGCCTTTCGCGCAGATCACGCCCTTGTTCAGCGGATGCTCGGGATTGCCCTCGATGTAGCGCACCTCGCCGTTGCGCACCGTGACGCGGATGCCGCAGCGGCACGCGCACATGTAGCAGGTCGTGTTCTTGACTTCCACGACTTGCTCGCCCGCGCCGGGCGGATGCTGCTGAATGCGGATGGCGGTCATAAGCGATTACATGCTTGAATGCATAGCCTTCCCATCCTAGCAATATCCCGCTGGCGGGTGTTCCGGATTTTTTTATGCCGCCATAACATCACCGGCGTCGGGAGGCCGACATTACCCTCTTGCAGAGTCAGCCGGCCGAGGGGGGTGCCTATGCCCCCTGGGGCTTGACCGCGTCCCGGCTCAGGCCGATCCACCGGTTTTCCGCATGCATGCGGGACCTCGCTCCCTGCGCAGCCGCTTTGTTGTTAAGATGCTTGAAAAATGACGACGCCCGGCGCCGTCACGAATCTCGCGTGAGGTTTCGCGAGCAACGCGCAATTTACCGGAGGGATTTATGCAGACGTTCAGGAAGTTCGGCCCGCTGGTGTTGACATTACTGGCGGCCGTCGCGGGCGCACCATCGGCGAACGCGCAGAATTACCCCACGCGCCCGATCCGCTGGATCGTGCCGGTGCCGGCGGGCGCGACCACCGATATCGTGACCCGGCTCGTCGCCCAGAAGATCAACGAAGCGTGGGGACAGCAGGTCATCGTGGACAATCGTCCGGGCGGGGCGTTCGTCATCGGCAGCGACATCGTCGCCAAGGCACAGCCGGATGGCCATACCATCGGCACGCTGCTCACTCCGCACATCGTCAACCCGTTCGTGATGAAGGACCTGCCCTACGATACGCTGCGCGATTTTACGCCGGTGACGCTGATGGTGATCGTGCCCGGCGTGATGACCATGTTTCCGGGCGTGCCCGCCAACAACCTGAAGGACGTGATAGCGCTCGCCAAAGCCAAACCGGGCACGCTCAACTACGGCTCGCCGGGACCGCTCACTTCCGGCCACTTGTCGATGGAAATGCTGAAGCTGACCGCGGGCATCAGCATCACGCACATTCCGTACAAAGGCGGCGCGCCGGCGATCGCGGACCTGATCGCGGGCCAGATCCAGTTTCTGATCAGCGGCCCGCCGGGCGTGCTGCAGCACATCAAGAGCGGGCGCCTGAAAGCGATCGCGACCACCGCGGCGAAACGCTCGCCGGGACTGCCTGACACGCCGACGTTCGCCGAATCCGGGTTGCCGGGTTTCGACACCTACGAATGGTACGGCGTGTTCGCGCCGGGGAAGCTGCCCAAAGACGTGCTCGCAAAATTAAGCAAGGAAATCGCGCGCATCATCAAGCTGCCCGACATGAGCGAGAAACTTTCCGTGCAAGGCGCGATCCCGGTCGGCAACACGTCCGAAGAATTCGCGGGCTTCGTCAAGCGGGAAATGGCCACGTGGGGCAAAGTCGCGCAAAAGGTCGGCCTGAAGCCGGATTGATCTCATGCGACAAGCCGGATGGTTCGTCGACCGCCGGCTGGTTGCAGCACGCAAGGTCGGAGTAGAAACTGGCGGCCTGTGGCAACAACCATCGCCCGGCGCCTGGCCAGCCTGGAGTCATCATGTTAGGCACTCTAAGACGCTTGATCGCGCGCCTCGCCGCACAGTTGCGCGGTAATGCTTCAGCCGGCACGACGGCAGGGCTGGAGCACGGCAGACTGGCACTGCAGCGCGGTGATACCAGCGGTGCGTTGACGCTGGCGCTGGAAGCTTTGCGCGCGACACCGCCGGCCAGCGAGGCACTCGATCTCGCATATGCAGCGTGGGATAAGGCCGGCGAGCACCGTGCGGCAGCCGGCAGGCTTGCCGAAATTGCGCGTGCCAACCCGTCAAGCGCGGCAGTCCACCGCGTGCTCGGTGCCGCGTTGCGCAAATGCGGCGACCTGCCGGCGGCGCAGCAGAACCTCGAGCGGGCAACGCTGCTCGACAGCGGAGATTATCGAGCATGGCACTCGCTCGGGATGGTGCAGGCGGACCGAGGGGACAAACAGTCGGCACGTGCGAGCTTCGAGCGCGCGCTGAAGCTGAAACCCGATTTCGCTGAGGCGAGCTACGGTCTCGGCACCTTGGCGCTCGATGACCACGAATTCGACGCTGCGATAGCGCGGCTGCAGCGCGTGCTCGAGATTGACCCCGGCATGACCGCGGCACAGTGCAACCTCGCGCTTGCGCTCTATGGCGCGGGTTATTTGCGCCAGGCCGAGCAGCGCTTGCTGACGACGTTGGCACGCGATCCGGCCAACGCGCTGGCCAGATTCTACTATTCCTATTTTGCGCTCGGCCGCTGCGAGTGGCAGCGCGGTTGGGAAGGATACGAGCACCGCCTGAGCATCGGACATACGACCGCGCCGGCACGGTTGCCCGCATGGCGCGGTGAATCGCTCGCTGAAAAACGCATTCTGGTCTATGGCGAACAGGGTCTGGGCGACCAGATCATGTTCGCGTCCTGCTTGCCGGATTTGGCCGCGCTCGCGCGGCGAGGCACGGTGCTGGTGGACGGCCGGTTGCAGCGACTCTTCGCGCGGTCGTTCCCCGCGCTCGCCGTGCAGGCTGCTGAAGAGGGCGCTCCACCCGCGGCACTGGAGACGAGCCACGATCTGCAGATCGCGTTCGGCAGCCTGCCGCGGTACTTCCGTACTTCCGATGCATCGTTTCCCCGGCACCATGGCTATTTGCGCGCCGATGCCGAACGCGTTCGCTATTGGCGCGCCCGGCTGGACGCGCTCGGACCGGGTCTGAAGATCGGGATTTCATGGCGTGGCGGCACGCTGGTCACGCGCCGCCCGCTGCGCTCGATCGAACTGCCGCAGTGGCTGCCGATTCTGCGGATCCCCGGCGCGGTTCCCGTGAGCCTGCAGTATGATGAGTGCAGCGCGGAACTCGCGGCGCTGCGCGAAACGAGCGGCGTGGGCATTGCGCACTGGCCGGAAGCAATCGCCGATTATGACGAGACGGCGGCGTTGGTGAGCGCGCTTGATCTGGTGATCAGCGTTTGCACTTCGGTCGTGCATCTGACCGGTGCGCTCGGCAAGCTGGCGTGGGTGATGGTGCCGGTGTCACCGGAGTGGCGCTACTCGAGTCGCGGCACCAGCATCCCGTGGTATCCATCGGTGCGTTTGTTTCGCCAGCAGCAAGTGGGAGACTGGCGGCCGGTGGTGACCGCTGTTGCCGGCGAGCTGGCGCAATCGGCGCGCGCTTAGGCATGCCGGGTGCGATGCTCGAAGCGGGTACTCCTCTTGCCTCTCTACTCTCGCCTCTCAGGTTTCTAATGGCAGCCTGATCGGCTTGCCGGTGGCGACCGCGCGCTCGATCGCGAGTGTCGTTTCCAGATTGATGCGCGCCTGCCCGGGAGTGGTATGCACGGTGGGGCTGCCGGTCACCAGGTGATCGAGCCAGGAGCGGGTCTCGTTGCCGAGCGGGCCCCAGAAATCGCCTACCGCCCAATCGCCCGCGGTGTTGCTGCCGAGGAACGCCATGTTGACTTGATGGCCGGGCACGTAAGGGTGCGATATGCCTTTCTCCGAGTACAGCAGGTGATCCATGTGGTCGTCGTCGATGATCATCGTGCCCTCGGCGCCGAGCAGCTCGACGCGGTCCGACTGCCCCAGCGTCGGATAGCGCGTGGGCAGCGCGTAGCTCACGCCCAGGTTGATCACCGCGCCGTCGGCGAGCGTGACGATGGCCCAGGTCACATCGTGCGCGTCGTACCCCGCCGCCTTGAAAATGCCGGTTTGTCCGCGCGCGACGACTTCCACCGGCGGGTTGCCCTCGATGAACCAGCACATCAGATCTACGTAATAAGTAAGCACGTCCATGACCGGCGTTGCATGCGGATCGCGCTGCAGGATCGCGAACGCCTGGGCGCGGGAATTATAGACGCGCGCGGTGCCGCCGATGACTTTGCCCAGCCGCCCCTGCAGCATCTGCTCCTTCGCGCGCAGGAAACATTCCTTGAAGCGGCGGCTGTAGCCGACGCGGAGGTTGCCGCCGGTCTGCTTGAGCGTGGCGAGAATGTCGTCGGCGTCCTTGAGCGTGAGCGCGAGCGGCTTCTCCACCAGCACCGGCTTGCCGAGCTCCAGCGCCTTGCACACGGCCGCGGCATGTTGCCCCTCGGGAGTGGAGACGATGACCGCATTCACCTCGGGCCGGGAGATGATCTCGACGTTATCGCCGGAGTGAAAATCAGCGCCCGCCTGCTCGGCCAGCGCGCGCGCGCGCGCGGGATCGCGGTCGGACACCGCGAGGAAATTCACCGCCGGATGTTTTGCCGCGAGACGCGCGCGCAGAGTGCCGATCCGGCCCGAGCCCACGACCGCAATGCCGAGTTCCTTGCGCTGCACGCTGCTCCTCTCCGCGATAGTCTGGCGAACCGATGATAACTGAATAGAAGAAAGTGGGTCTATTGCGTGATTACGAGACTGAGCGATTCAGCTGATGCCAGTCACTGTACCGGTTCGGGCTTGATGCCGGCGTCGCGGATGAGCTTCGACCACTTTTGCATTTCGGAGTGGATCATTGCCGCAAACTCGGACGGCGTATTGCCGACCGGCTCGAAGCCAAAGCTCGCGAGCCGCGCGCTGATTTCGGACGAGTGCAGGATACGCGCGATCTCGCCCTGCAGTCTGGCGACGACGGTTTTCGGCGTGCGCGCCAGCGCGAGCATGCCAGCCCACGCGTCGACCTGGAATCCGGTCAGGCCGCTCTCGGACAGGGTCGGCACGCCGGGAAGCTCCGGCGAGCGCTGCAGGCTGGTCGTTGCGATCGCGCGCAACCTGCCGGATTTGATGTGCGGCAGCGCCGGCGCGACCTGGGTAAACAGCATCTGCACCTGGCCGCCGACCACCGCGGCGGTTGCCGCGCCGGCGCCTTTGTACGGCACGCCGATCATGTCGATGCCGGCCATTTTCTTGAACAGTTCCACGGACAAGTACCCGCCGGTGCCGACCCCGGAGGTCGCGTAGGTGAGCTGGCCCGGCTTGGCTCTCGCCAGACTCAGCAGTTCCTGGACCGAATTCACCGCGACGGAGGAATGCACCACGAGCACGTGCGTCGTCGCAGCGAGCAGCGTAACCGGCGCGAAGTCCCTGACCGTGTCATACGGCAGCTTCGCGTACAGAAATGGATTGACGGTGTAACCCGTGGCGACGATGAGCAGCGTGTAACCGTCGGGGGCGGCGCGGGCGACGATTTCGGAACCGATGATGCCGCCCGCTCCCGGCCGATTGTCGACGACCACCTGCTGGCCCCACGCTTCGGTCAGCTTGGGACCGACGAGCCGCGCGAGAAAATCGTTCGCGCCCCCCGGCGTCGAAGGAACCACGATGCGGATCGGCTTGTTGGGAAATGATGCGGCAGGATCGCCGCGACCCGGCTGCGCCAGCACGTTGCCGCAGAGGAGCGCCGCCAGCAGCAAACCGCACCATCCTATCGATAACAAATTCCGCGCCAACATGCAGGATCTTTCTCCGGTCCTCGATTTTGCTGCGCCCGGCGCCGCATAACGATATGCCGGCAGTATAGCGCCGTCCAGCGCTGGGACTGGCGGCCCTGATCGGGGCTGACCGGGACCGGTCAACGTTTACGCGGTGTACGCTTGCTCGGCTTACGCGTACTCGGTGCACGCTTGCTCGGTGTGCGCTTGCTTGGCGTACGCTTACTCGATAAACGCTTGCGCGGCGCGCTTTTACGCGGTGCGCGTTTACGCGGCGGCGTACCTACCACTGTCAGGCTCGACGCGGGGCCCTTGCATTTTTGTGGAAATTTGGCGGCAACACCTTTCGGCGGAGCCCCCAGCGATGCGGCGCTGCCGGGGCCGGAACCCGTGTTCAAACAATCGGCTATCTCGGCGTTGAAGTCTTCCATGCCAAGCCGCCGCAATGCCGCGAGCAGATCGGTCGACAACACATCGTAAGACGGCAGCCGGATTGTAAGCGTGCCGTTGACGAACGTGATCGCATAGTTGGTCGAAGTCTGGCCCGACGGCACGATCGGATAATTCCCGGCGGACGATGACACGGTGGCCGTGGTCGCGAAGGCGAGCACGCCGGCCAGTGCCCCCGGGGTCGCCGGCGTCTCTCCGAGCTGGAATCCACTGTACGTGGCGGTAAAGAGCGGATTAGCCAAGTTCGGCAAGCGGCTCTTGTTGTCGGCCCGGATCGTCAGCGGCGCCGGTGTCACCGTCAGCACGCCGTTCACATAGCTGATCGTGTAGTTGCTGGGCGTGAATGTACCGCCCGTCGCCGCGCTCGGCGAGATCGCGTACGGGCCGCCCGCTACCGTCGCGTTCGCCGCGGCGCCCGGGCTGGTCAGCGTTACAGTTCCAATCGTCTCGCCGTTCTGCAGCCCGGTCGCCGAGAATTCGAGGCCAGTGAAGACAAGCGCGGTGCCGTAAGGCTTGCTCAGGTCGTTGGCCGTCACCGTCAGCGCTACGCCCGGCGGGATCACAGTGAATACGCCGGGCACATAAGTGATCGCGTAATCGCTCGCTGTGAAGGTGCCCCCGGTGGCGGCGCTCGCGACGATGGGATATGGGCTGCCCGCGACCGACGCGGTGGATGGCGCGCCCGTGCTCGTAAGCGTCGCGCTGGCGATCGTCTCGTTGTTCTTCAATCCGGCCGGTGTGAACTCGTTGCCTGCGAAGGTGAACGTGGAGCCGTAAAACTTTGACTGGTCGTTCGCAGTCACCGTAAGCGGGGCCGTGTTCACCGTGAGCGCTCCGTTCACGTAGCTGATCGTGTAATCGGTCGGTGTGAAGGTTCCTCCCGTCGCCGCGCTCGCCGTAATCGGGTACGGACCGCCTGCCACGTGGGCAGTCGGTGCAGCACCCGCGCTCACGAGCGTCACGCTGCCGATCGTCTCGATGCCCTGCAACCCGCTCGAGGTGAACTCGCTGCCGGTGAAAGTAAACGTGTTGCCGTAGGTCTTCGGCTGGTCGTTCGCCGTCACCGTTAACCCATGGGGCGTGATTTCGCCGATATTGCCGTTCGCGGTTGTGCTCCCGAGCGTGTAACCGTAAACGGTGGCCGCCCCGTTGCTGGCCCCCACCAGCGTCAGCCCCGCAATGCTCACGGGCTTGCCCGCGCCGACGTGCTGGTCGTTGTAGGTGCCGGACGTCGCGTTGCCCAGCGTGATGGTGTCGCCGTCGATGACGCCAACGAACGAGTAATTCACCGGCGCGAGCGTCGCCGCGGGCGTGCCGTCGTAGATCTTGGTCGCGGTGCCGATCAGCGACTGCGTGACCGAAGGCGCCACACCACTGTAAATAAACCCGTTGCCGGTCGCGGCTGGGTCTGGTGCTCCAGGGTACGCAAGATTGTATTGCTTGAAGTCGTAGACGAGTCCGCCGCGCGTGTCGGCGCCGGGATTCGTGGAATAAACCAGCCAGCGGCCGCCGGCGCCGGGATTCAGCGCTTTTGAGCCCGGGTTGAGGAAGTTGCGGCTGGCGACGAGCACGATCGAGTCGCCGCCGCCGTTCGCGGTCACGTCGCCGCCGAGCGTGAGGTCGAGCGACAGCGTGCGCGCAGTGATCGTGCTCACGCTCGAAGCACCCAGCGTCATCGCGTTTTTATCGACCAGCGACACCGTGTGGCCGCTGGTCACCTGCACGGTGCCGAAATCATTCAAGACGTTCGTGAGGGTCGCGTCGCCGGCGCCCGTGTCGAGCGTCAGCGTGCCCGCGGTCGCATTGATCGCGCCGTTGACGGTGACGTTGCCGTTCGCGGTCGTCTGCAGCGTTGTCGCGCCGCCGGTGGTGACGGGACCGTCATACCCCTGATTGCCGGTCGTGCGCACCAGACCGCCATTGATTTTGAGCGTGGTCGCCGCGTTTTGCGTGAATGACGCCAGCGCGGTCGTGCTGCCTGCCGTACCGCCGAGCGTCACCGTGCCGGCGCCGACGAGGCTCAACGCGCCCGGGCCCTCGACAATGCCGCCAAGCGTCAGCGCATCGGCGCCCGTCGCGACGCCGATCGTGCTCGCGCTCGCAAGCGTGACGTTGCCGGCGAGCGACGCCGCACCCGTTCCGGTCAACGCGCCTATGATGCCGCCGAAGCCGCTGCCGTTGAGCGTCACGGGTTCCGCCACGATCGCGGCGTTGTTGATGGCGAGCGTCGCGCCGCTTGCGACCGTGGTGCCTGTCCCGGTGCCGCCGAGGGCATTGTCGTTTGTCACCGTCAGCGTCCCCGCATTCACCGCAGTGGCGCCGGCGTAGGTATTCGCGCCCGACAACGTCAGGGTGCCGGCGCCGGCCTTGGTCAGCCCCCCGTTGCTGATAACGGCCGAGACAGACAGGTCATTTGCATCCCCTCCGTCGGCGACCGTAAACGTGCGCGTTGGTCCACCCAGATTCAAGAGGCCGCTGATGGTCGCGCCCGTCGCGCCCGTGCCGTTCACGTTCAACGTAACGTCGTTGCCGAGTATCAGCGTGCCTACGCCGGTCGTCACATTCGCGCCGGATGCCGTGCCGCTGCTCAGCGTCAGCCCATTGATGGTTTCGGCAAATCCGTTGAGGTTGAACTGGCCGGAACTGGTGACCGTCACGTTGGCGGCGTCCGGAATCTGATTGGCGGCCAGTAGCTTGACCACGTCGGCGTTGGCGCCGCCCGCATCGTCGCCGATCACGAGGCCGCCGCCGATCGCATTCAGGCCTGCGGTCTTGCCGAGTTGCAGCGTGCCCGCATTCACCGTCGTCGTGCCCGTGTAGGTGTTCGCCGCCGCGCCCGACAGCGTCCATGTTCCCGTGCCGTTCTTGGTCACGGTGCCGGTAGGGGTGCCGATGACACCGCTTTCGATCCCCAAGCCGGTCCCGCTCAGGATCAGATTCTGCGCGGCGCCAGCAGTTATCCCGCCACTCAAGGTCAGCGCACCGCTACCCGATGCATCCACCGTGCCGGCGCCTGTCAGGTTGATGACGCGATCGCTGCTATGGCCGGTGCCCGTGTAGAGGAGCGTCCCGGCGCCAAGAGCAATCGTCCCATTGGCAACTGTGGTGGGCGCACCGAGAGCACTGGCGCCCCCACTTACGTTGGCGATCGTGTTGAAACTAAGAGTGCCTGCATCGACGGTTGTCACACCGGTGTAGGTATTCGCGCCCGAGAGCGTGACGGTGCTGCCGGTGGTCTTGGTCACGCCGACGGTGCCGCCGAGGATCGCGCTCACGCTGCCATTTTGGAGATCGAAGTCGTTCAGCGAAGTCAGCGTGCCGGTGGTGCCGGTGATGGAACCCGACAGCAGGTGCACTCCGTCGACCGTGTCACTTTTCGCGCCAATGTCCAGCGTGCCGCCCGACACCACGACGTCGGCCGTATCGGCAATCTGGTCGGACCGCTGCAACACCGCCGAACCGCCCGATATCGTCAGGTCGCCCGCAATCGAGTTGGCCCCTGAGGTGTTCAAGTTCAGTATGCCCGCGCTGACCGTCGTCAACCCCGTGTAGGTGTTCGCGCCGCTCAAGGTCACCGTGCCCCCGGTGGTCTTGTTCAATGGAATACCCGCACCCGCCAGAATCGCGCTCACCGATCCGCTTTTCATTTCAAACGTGCCGGTGCTCGTCAACGACGAGGTCCCCGTGCCGGTGATGCTGCCGCCGTTGTCCACCGTCACCGTGCCGACGCTGTCCGATTGATTGTTTCCGAGGGCCAACACCGCCGTGGCCCCATCCACCGTGACCGCGCCCGTGAAGATCACATCACTCGCGCCGTACGCAAGCGTGCCGGCATTCACCGTGGTCGTGCCGGTGTAGAGGTTCGCGCCCGACAGCGTCAGCGTGCCCGCACCGAGTTTCGTCAGCGCGCCGGTCGTGGCGGCACCGGCACCCGACATCGTCAGGTTGGTGGCCGCGTTTGTAACGCTGATCGCAGACGTAGTAGCCGCCGTCAACGTGAAGGCCCGGTCCGTCGAGGGAGTGGCAGTCAGGCCCGTGTATTGCAGCGTGCCGCCGCCGAGCACTAAATTTCCCTCCGCAGCGGTTGCCGCGCCGAGATTTCCGGCAACGCCGCCGTCGCCTATCGTCCCTACACTCAATACCCCCGCGCTGATCGTCGTCACGCCCGTGTAGGTGTTCACCCCGCTCAAGGTCACCGTGCCCCCGGTGGTCTTGTTCAACGGAATGCCCACACCCGCCAGAATCGCGCTCACCGATCCGCTTTGCATTGCAAACGTGCCGGTGCTCGTCAACGACGAAGTCCCCGTGCCGGTGATGCTGCCGCCGCCGGCCACCGTCACCGTGCCCACCGTGTCGCTCCGGTTGTTGCCCAGCGCCAGCACCGCTGTGGCGCCATTCACGGTCACCGCGCCTGTGGCGAGCACATTGCTCGCGCCGTAGGCCAGGGTCCCAGCGCTCACCGTCGTCAGGCCCGTGTAGGTGTTCGCGCCCGACAGGGTCAGCGTGCCGGTGCCGGTCTTGATGAACGCGTTGCCGGCGGCGCCCGCGATGATGCCGCTATATGTCAGTGTCGTCGCCGGATCGGTCTGAATCGTGCCGCCACCCGCGTTCAACGCGATGCCGCGATTGGCATTGAGTGTAAACGTCGCGGTGGTCTCCAGCGTGCCACCGCCAAACGCCAGCGCCCCCGCCGTAGCCACCGTCGGCACCGTGCCGAGATTGTCGTCCGCACCGATGCTCAACGTCCCCGCATCGATCGTCGTCACGCCTGGGGATGCGCCCGTTCCATAGGTGTTGACGCCGGACAGCGCAAGGGTCCCGGCGCCGGCCTTGGTCAAACCGATGCCGGCGCCGCCGGATATCACGGCGGAGATCGAGAGGTCATTGGCGGCTAACCCGTCGTTGACGGTAAACGTACGCGTCGCGCCGAGCGCCAGATTGCCGCTGATGGTCGCGCCCGTCGCGCCCGTGCCGTTCACGTTCAACGTAACGTCGTTGCCGAGCGTCAGCGTGCCCGCCGCGCCGGTCGTCACATTCGCCCCGGCAGCAGCACCGCTGTTCAGCGTCAGCCCATTGATGATTTCGGCCAAATTGTTGAGATTGAACCGGCCGGAACTGGTGACCGTCACGTTGGAAGCGTCCGGAATCTGATCATCGGCAAGCAGCCGGACCACGTCGGCGTTGGCGCCGCCCGCATCGTCGCCGATCACGAGGTCGCCGCCGAGCGCATTCACGCCCGCGGTCTTGTTGAGCTCCAGCGTGCCCGCATTCACCGTCGTCGTGCCCGTGTAGGTGTTCGCCGCCGCCCCCGCCAGCGTCAGCGTGCCGGTGCCTACTTTGGTCAGCGTGTTGCCCGCCCCGTTTGCTATCACGCCGCTCAGGGTCAGCGTACCCGTGCCCCCGATCGTCGGCGTAGTCGACCCGAGAGTTACTCCACCGCTGAGTGACGCTACGCCGGTGCCGGTCAGTGCGCCGTTGCCGCCGACACCGATGCCGTCTATCGTGACTGCTTCATTGACTATGGCAACGCCATTGATATCGAGCGTCGCGCCGGAGGTCACCGTCGTGCCGTTTGCCGCGGTTCCCAAGGCGGTCGGGTTCTGCGCCGACAACGTACCCGCACTGATCGTCGTCAGGCCCGTGTAGGTATTCGCGCCCGAGAGCGTCAGCGTGCCCGCGCCTTGCTTGGTCAGCGCCACGGTGCCGCTCCCGTCCTCAACCACCCCGGAAAAGGTCGTGGAAGTGCCGTTGCCACCCGTGCTCAGCGTTTTGGCGCCCGCGATGCTATCGGTTACGGTGCCGGCGCCCGCAAGCGAGCCGATCGTGCCACTGAATCCGCCGAGATCGAATGTCGCGCCGCCAGCCAGTGTGACTGCGCTGCCGGAGGGTACCGCATTGGCCGCGCCCAGTTGCAGCGTGCCCGCATTGATGCTCGTTGCGCCCGTGTAGGTGTTGGCGCCCGCCAGCGTGAACGTCCCGGCGCCCGCCGTCGTCAGGCCGCCCGCGCCGGCAATCACCGCGCCCGCGGTCTGGGAACTCGCTGCCGCGACGTTAACGGTGACGAGTCCACCGGCGGTGTTGATCGTGCCTGCCGCCTGGCTGAGCGAATTGGCATTGAATGTCAGCGCACTATTGGTCAGCGTGATGTTGGCATTCAGCGTCACGCTTCCTGCGGCGTTGAAATTCACGGCTCCCGCCGCAGTACGCGTCAGCGTGGAACCTGCGTTCTGAATGATGTCGCCGCCGGACTGGAACGTCAGGGTGTTTCCGTTGGTGAGAGTCCCCGCGGCGGCAAGCGTGATATCCCCTGTCGTCGTTTGAATCGTGGTATTCGATAAGCCGAGTTGCGTGTTAAGCGTCGACCACTGCACATGGAAGGGCGTGTTCGCAATCGTCGCCGTGAATGTGCCCGCGGTGTTCGTATCATTGGCATTGGGTGGAGTATTGTCGATTGTGGCGCTGTCAGGATCGAGCAGGAGCGTTCCGGTCCTGCCCTTGGGCGCACGCGTGTCCGCCCTGCCCCTGAACACCAGAGTCTCCTTGCCTGACACCTCGACCGGTCCGCCGTTGCCGCCGCCTGTGCCGCCGCGCGACGAGATCGAGCCGTAGTAGCCCGTTGTCACGTCGGACCACACAACGACTTTGCCGCCGTCACCCGACTCCAGCGCATCGGCGCGGATCTGCGCGCCCGCCGCAACGTAGGTGCGCTGCGAGTTGGGTAAAGCCAGATCGCCGTCGCGGATCGCCGCGCCGTGCATGTCGCCGCCGAGCAATACGGTGCCCCCGCCGCCCGCGCCCGATGCGTCCACGAGCGCCGTGTCGATAAGACCAACGCGATCGCCGGTAACCGCGACGGATCCGCCAACGCCGTCGCTGCCGCGCGCCGACAACGTGCCCGAAACTATCGCGGCGCCCTGCTGCGCATCGACGACGATGCGGCCGCCGCTGCGCCCGTTCGCCGCAGCGACGCTGCCCGCGTCCAGCTGTACATCTTTCGAAGCCTTGAGGGTGATACTGCCGTCGGCGCCGCGCACCGCCGAATTGGCGTTGATGATGCCGCTGTTCCTGACCAGGCCGGCGTAGATGCCGCGGCTGCCGTAAGTGACTTCACTGAGGTTGAGCGCGCGATCGGCCGGGGCCGTGATTTCGACCTGCACGCCGGCGCTCGCGCTGTCGGTCACGCGCACCGACTTGCCGGCGGCAAGCACGATGTCGCCATTCGGCGCCGTGATCACGCCCTGGTTGTCGACCGCCGAGCCGACCAGATATACCTTGCCGCCCGGGCTCGCGGAAATCCGGCCTTGATTGACTACCGCGGCGGCCTGCGCCGGATCGCCCGCAAAGTTCATGCGCCCGGCCATGAAATCCTGGTTCGACAGGTTCAGCGTCGACGCCACGAGCCCCGCGACGTCGATCTGGCTGCCGGCACCGAACAAAACGCCGTTGGGATTGATCAGGTACACGCGGCCGTTCGATTGCAGCGTGCCCAGTATCAGCGAAGGGTCGACGCCCGCCACGCGGTTGAGCACCGCGCTCGATGCGGATCGCTGGATGAAGCGCGTCGTCTCGCTGGTCTGGATCGAGAACTGCTGCCAGTTGATGATCGCGCCCGGGGTGTTGGTCACCGTCAGCAGATTGCCGCGGGTCGCGAACGTGGCATGGCCGCCGACGACGGCGGGCCCCACCGGGTTCGCGTACGCGAACTGCCCGGCAGAGCATGCCGCCGCCACCGCCGCAACCATGAGCTTGAGCTGCAGCTGTTTGTGTCTGACCGTTTTCAATAGAGTGCCAGCCGGATTTTGTCGTGCCTTAAATTTTCAGAGCGGGCCCGGACAGCGCCCGCTACATGCGATGTTGTCTAACGTCTTAATATAACGCCGTAATATCCATGCCTACTGATATGATGATAGGCGTTCGCGATGGTTCCCCCGTATGGCGGATATCACAGTATTTGCAGGTAAACGGAGGCACTAATGCTCACAATGGAGCCCGTATGACGCGCAAGAGACCTGTTCGACGCCGAACGCTGATAATCCTTGCATTCACGGCGCAATTGCTGGTTGCCTGCAATGCGGGCATCGCGGCCGATCGCGCGCAGGAAAAAGAACAGGCGCTGAAGCAGTTGCGCGCGGCCATCGCGAAAAAAATGACGTTCAATTGCGGGGTCGTCCCGAAGAAACGCGCGGTGGTTCAGGTCAGGCTGCAGCCCAACGGTTATCTCATCGGGCTCGCGCTCGTGGAATCGAGCGGCAGCTCGCCCTACGACGCCGCGCTGATGACCGCGATTGCGGGCGCACAACCCTATAAGCTGTCCGCCGATGCCGAGTCGCGTAAAAGCCTGCTGGATTTGAATCTCAAGTTCTATACGGACGGCAGCCCGGTGCCGCCGTGCAGGTAGCAGATCGGCGCGGCCTGATGCAAGCGTGACCGACAAATAAACTGGTCAACAGCCCGAATCAAGATGCAATTAGGCTAGCCTGACTCCATTGCCCGTAATGTCAGTGTGATCCTGCCTCGATTCCACGAACACCAAACTTACGCGGCCTGTAGCCCGCGTTCGAATTGCACAGGCGATTGATAGTTTAACGCCGAGTGCAGCCTTCTTGCATTGTAGAACCCCTCGATCCAGTTCACGATATCAGCT
>JBGPFE010000045.1:0-33510 GCA_041483135.1 Gammaproteobacteria bacterium
ATCTCCATCTTCTGCGCCAGCAGCGCAGGATCGGGCTCCTGCCCGGTCTCCTGCAGAATCTGACGCGAGATGCGATTCATCTTGTTGATGGTCTCGATCATGTGCACCGGGATCCGGATCGTTCTCGCCTGGTCCGCGATCGAGCGTGTGATCGCCTGGCGTATCCACCATGTCGCGTAAGTCGAGAACTTGTAACCCCGGCGGTATTCGAACTTGTCGACCGCCTTCATGAGGCCGATGTTGCCCTCCTGGATCAGGTCGAGGAACTGCAGCCCGCGGTTGGTGTATTTCTTGGCGATCGAGATGACAAGACGCAGGTTGGCTTCGGTCATTTCGCGCTTGGCGCGGCGCGCCTTCGCTTCGCCGGTCGACATCTGGCGGTTGATCTCTTTCAGGTCCTTGATCGGGATGCCGACGCGTTTTTGCAGATCAAGCAGCTTCTGCTGCTGCTCGATGATTGCCGGCTCAAAGCGCTCGAGCGCCTCGCTCCACGGCTTGCGCGAGGCGATTTCGTTCGCCGCCCAGCGCAGGTTGTTTTCCTTGCCCGGGAACTCCTTGATGAAGTGCTGGCGCGGCATTTTCGCCTTGTTGACGCACAGATCCATGATTTCGCGCTCGTAGCTGCGCACGCGGTCGACCAGCCTGCGCATGCCGTCGCACAACGCCTCCACCTGCTTCGCACCGAAGCGGATGTTCAGCAACTCGCTTGAAATCTGATCGCGCGCCTGCAGGTACGCCTTGCTGCGCGGGCCGTTGCGCGACAACGCGCGCAACATCTTGTTGTAGAGGCTGCGGATCACCGCGAAGCGCTTGAGCGCGTCGCCTTTGAGGCGCAGCAGGTCGGCGGTTTGCACCGCGGCCTGCTCTTCCTCGGTCATCTCTTCCTCTTCGGTCTCTTCCTCCCCGGTTTCCTCTTCCTCCTCGTCGGCGGCCTCGGCGGCGAGCTCGTCGGCGGTCGGATCGACGAGTCCGTCCACCACCTCATCGACGCGGATTTCGTCTTTTTCAATGCGGTCGGCGAGCGACAGGATTTCGGCGATGGTGGTCGGGCATGCCGAAATCGCCTGGATCATGTGCTTCAAGCCGTCTTCGATGCGCTTCGCGATCTCGATTTCGCCTTCGCGCGTCAGGAGCTCGACCGATCCCATCTCGCGCATGTACATACGCACCGGGTCGGTAGTGCGGCCGAATTCGGAATCGACGGTGGAGAGCGCGGCCTCGGCTTGCTCGACCACGTCTTCGTCGGCGACCGGCGGCGTCGCGTCCGACATCAACAGCGTTTCGGCATCGGGCGCCTCATCGTAGACATGGATGCCCATGTCGTTGATCATGGCGATGATGTTTTCGATCTGCTCGGCGTCCAGCATGTCGTCGGGCAGGTGATCGTTGACCTCGGCGTAGGTCAGATAGCCGCGCTCCTTGCCGAGCACGATCAGGTTCTTCAGGCGCATGCGGCGCGCCTCGGCCTCGACCGGCGACAGCTCCTTGCGCTCGAACTCGCGCACCAGCGCTTTTTCCTTCGCGGTCAGGCGCTGGCGGGTCTTGGGCTTGATTTCGGGGATGACCGGCGCCGGTTGCGCCTTGTCCGGCTTGCCGGTTTTGAGCGCGGCCTTTTCACGCGCCTTGGCTTCTTTCTTCTCGGCCCTGAGCTTGGCCGCGAACTGCTTGGGCGTGAGCTTTTGAGGTTGTTTCTTGACCGCGGCGCGGACCGGCTTGTGGGCGGCGACTTTGCGCGGCGCGGCTTTTTTGGCCCTGGCTTTGGCCTTCAGCGCGAGTTTCTTTTTAGCCGCTGCTTTTTTCTTTGCCGCCACCTTGGATTTCGCCGCCTTTTTATGTTTCGCCATAGCCAGTTTCACCTGTCTGGTGGTTTACGCCGAAAAACCGGAAATTATACCTAAAAATCGCCGTCTTATCACTTTTGGACCGCTGCCGGGACGGTTTGCGACAACTGCCGGTGGCGATCTTTATCCTCGCTGCTAAGCTCTTGTTTTCTAGACTTTTCATATAACGCCGTCAGCTGACCGCGGCGGCTCTGCTCCAGTAGTTGTACCCAGCCGTCGTTAAATTCCGCTTTGATCTCATCCGCGCTTAAATCGACTTCCTGCCGCTTGAGCAGCCCGGATTCGACCTGGCGCAGCAGTTCTTCATGCTCGGTGTCGCGAAAATATTCCGGCCAGTTGATCACCGACTCGCCGCTGGTTGCCGCTCCGAGCAAAGCGACCAGCGTCTTGAGTTCACCCTGGTTGAAGCCCGCGACGCCCTGCGCAGGCTCGAGCGCTACGCGGTCGACAAGATGCGCGAATTCGGGCTGCAACATCACGAGTTCGATCAGCGAGCGCACGATGGAGCGCTGCACTGGCGGGCTCTTGCGCGGCGCGGCGGCGGGTACGTTTGATTTGACCTGGAATTGCGCGTCCAGTTCCGGCTGCGAGATGCCAGTCATCTGCGCAAGCTGCTTGCGCAGCATGAGCGACAGCAAGGGTGCTGCGACCTGCTTCACCAGCGGCCGCGCTTCCTGCAGCAGCCGCGCGCGGCCTTCGTGGGTGTCGAGGTCGACGCGCGATTTGAGTTCATCCAGCAGGAATTGCGACAACGGCTTGGCATCGCCAAGCAGTTTTTCGAATGCGTTCTTGCCGAGCTTTCGCACGTAGGTGTCGGGGTCTTCGCCCTGCGGCAGGAACAGGAACGACAGCTGCTTGCCGTCGACCAGTTGCTCGAGGCTGTTCTCGAGCGCGCGCCACGCGGCGCGGCGGCCGGCGTCGTCGCCATCGAAACAAAATACGATTTCCTCGGCCTGCCGCAGCAACTTCTGCACGTGCGCCGGCGTGGTCGCGGTGCCGAGCGTGGCGACCGCATAGCCGATGCCCGATTGCGCCAATGCCACCACGTCCATGTAGCCCTCGACCACGATCACGCGGCCAGCGTCGCGGATCGCGCGCCGCCCCTGATACAGGCCGTAGAGCTCGCGTCCTTTTTCGAACAGCGCGGTTTCGGGCGAATTCAGGTATTTCGGCTCGCCCTCACCGAGCACGCGCCCGCCGAAGCCGATGATGTGGCCGCGCTGATCGACGATCGGGAACATGATGCGGTCGCGGAAGCGGTCGTAGCGCTTGCCCTCGTCGCCCTGGATCACGAGGCCGGCCGCAACCAGCGCTTTCGCGCTGTAGTCGGGAAACGCCGCCTGCAGGTTTTGCCAGCCGTCGGGCGCGTAGCCGATGCCGAACTGCTTGGCGATGTCACCCGACAAACCGCGCTTTTTCAGGTACTCGATCGCGCGCGGCGCATTTTTCAATTGCTGGCGGTAGTACTGCGCCGCGGCGAGCAGCACCGCATAAAGATCGTCGCCCTCTTCGGTCTTCCCGCGCGGGCGCTCGCTTTTGAATTCCGGCACCTGCATGCCGACGCTTTGCGCGAGGTCCTTGACCGCATCGATGAAACCGACGCCCGCGTACTCGATCATGAAGCCGATCGCGGTGCCGTGCGCGCCGCAGCCGAAGCAGTGATAGAACTGCTTCGCCTGGCTCACTGTGAACGACGGGGTCTTTTCGCTGTGAAACGGGCAGCACGCGACGTAGTTGGCGCCGGCGCGCTTGAGCGGCACGTAGCGCTCGACCACGTCCACGATATCGACGCGGTTGAGCAGGTCCTGGATGAAAGATTGGGGGATCATCGGCCGCACGCCGGCCCGTGCCGGTCGCCACGGGACAACGATTAATTATAGTTTAATTTCCGGACCGCGCCAGAGCGGCGCGAACGGGCGGCCCGGGGCTAGCCGGCGAGCCTGGCCTTGACCAGCGCGGAGACCTTGCCCATATCGGCCTTGCCTGCCAACCTGGGTTTGAGCGCGGCCATCACTTTGCCCATGTCGGCCATGGCTTTGGCGCCGGTCGCCTGCATCGCCGCAGCGACCTCGGCTGCGACCTCGGCGTCGGACAGCGCCTGCGGCATATAAGCTTGCAGCACGCTGATTTCGAATTTCTCGGCGTCGGCCAAGTCCTGACGGCCGCCTTTTTCGAATTGCGCGATCGAATCGCGGCGCTGCTTGATCATCTTGTCGATGATGGAAACAACATCGGCGTCCGCAAGCTCGACGCGCTCGTCGACTTCCTTCTGCTTCATCGCCGCCAGCAGCAGCCGGATCGCCGACAGGCGCGGCGCATCCTTGGCGCGCATCGCGGCCTTCATGTCGTCGGTGATTTTGGCTTTTAAGGACACTACGTGAGAGGTGAAACGTGAAAAGTGAAACGTGGAATAGAGATCAATGTGAAGGGTTACGTTTCACCCTTCACATTTCACGTTTCACGCTTTTAATACAGCTTCGGCGGCAGCATGTGCGAGCGGATACGCTTGTAGTGGCGTTTCACCGCCGCGGCGTGCTTGCGTTTGCGCTCGGAAGTGGGCTTCTCGTAGAACTCGCGTGCGCGCAGCTCCGTGAGCAGCCCGGTTTTTTCGATGGTGCGCTTGAAGCGGCGCATCGCCACTTCGAACGGCTCGTTTTCCTTGACTCGAACAGTCGGCATAAAGCAGTTATCCAGTCAGAAATTGCGAAAGGCGCGTATTATAACAGTGGCATCAGCGATGTCAAAGCACTGATTTAGGATTGTTTTTCGCCCTCTTATGCTGGTTTTAGGCATCGAAACCTCGTGCGACGAGACCGGGGTCGCGCTCTACCACGGCGAGCGCGGCCTGCTCGCCCATGCGCTCTACTCCCAAGCCGTGCTGCACGCCGATTATGGCGGGGTGGTGCCCGAACTCGCCTCGCGCGATCACATCCGGCGCGTGCTACCGCTGACGCGCGACATTCTACGACAGGCCGGGTGCGCGCTCGCCGACCTCGACGCAGTTGCATACACCGAGGGCCCGGGGCTCGCCGGGGCGCTGCTGGTCGGCGCCAGCATCGCGCATGGTCTTGCCTACGCGCTCGGCGTGCCGGTGCTCGGCATCCATCATCTCGAAGGCCATCTGCTGTCGCCGCTGATGGAGAAGCCCGCGCCCGAATATCCGTTCATCGCGCTGCTGGTCTCGGGCGGCCACAGCCAGTTGATGCGCGTCGCCGGCGTCGGCGCTTACGAGCTGCTCGGCGAGACGCTCGACGACGCTGCCGGCGAAGCATTCGACAAAACCGCGCAACTGCTCGAACTCGGCTACCCGGGCGGGCCGGCGCTGGCCAAACTCGCCGAGCAGGGAAAACCCGGCCGCTTGAGCCTGCCGCGGCCGATGCTCCATAGCGGCGATCTCGATTTCAGCTTCAGCGGGCTCAAGACCGCGGTAATGACGCAGGTCAAAGGG
The DNA here is from genome assembly GCA_041483135.1 of Gammaproteobacteria bacterium. GTDB lineage: Bacteria > Pseudomonadota > Gammaproteobacteria > Burkholderiales > SG8-41 > PALSA-1004. Next base: position 5,290 of record JBGPFE010000045.1, read on the forward strand.
CGCGCCCTCGGGATGCAGGCACGCGCCGACGTCGCGGCCGAATTCCAGGCGGCAATCGTTGAAGTGCTGGTCGCGAAATCGCTCGCGGCGCTTGAAGACACCGGGCTGCAGCAACTGGTGGTCGCGGGCGGCGTCGGCGCCAACCGCGAGTTGCGCACGCGGCTGACCCGCGCCGCGGAACGCCAAGGGTTGCAGGTCTTTTATCCCGCGCCGGAATTCTGCACCGACAACGGCGCGATGATAGCGTTCGCAGCGGCGCTGCGTATGCAGCAATCAGCGGTCAGCGGTCAGCGCTCAGCAAACAGCTTCTCGGTCAGGCCGCGTTGGGCGCTGAACACGCTGGCGCCCGCCTAATTGTTGTTCTCCTGTTCCGCGTCGGTGGTTTTTTCCCTGCCGATGCGGCCCTCGGTGCCGGCGAGCAGATTCCTGATATTGGTTTGGTGGCGCCAGATCAGCATGAGCGCGATCACGCCAACCGCGGCAGTGAACGGATGCACGCCGTATAACAGAAAACAGAAAAACGGCGCGAACACCGCGGATACCAATGCGGCCAGCGACGAGATACGGAAGAAAAACGCGATGATGACCCACGTAGCGACCGTGCCTGCCGCCAGCCAGCCGTTTAACGCGAGCAGCACGCCGAGCGCGGTCGACACGCCTTTGCCGCCCTGGAAGCGATGGAACACCGGATACATGTGGCCGACCACCACAGCCACCGCGACGAGCGACATCTTGTAGACCGGCGGCACGGCTGTTGCGAAAATATGATCGGTCAGAAATACGGCAAGCCAGCCCTTGCCGCAGTCGCCGAGCAGCGTCAGCCCCGCCGCGACTTTCCGGCCGGTTCGCAGCATGTTGGTCGCGCCCGGATTCTTCGAGCCGTAGCTGCGCGGATCGGGCAAACCCATTGCGCGGCTGACCAACACCGCAAACGAGATCGAACCGATCAGATACGCAACCAGGGCAGCAGCTATTGCCATCGCGCGAATTCAAATAGAATAAGCGCTAATTCTATCCGAAACCCATACCGAAGACGTTCACGTCTCCGGATTCCAAATCCTGAATCCTGACTCCTGAATCCTGCCCCCTGCACATGGACATCATATTCATCAGCGAGCTCAAGATCGAAACCCTGATCGGCATCTACGAATGGGAACAGAAAGTGCCGCAGAAGATACAGCTCGATCTCGAGGTCGGCCTGCCCGGCGAGCACGCGGCAAAAAGCGGCAAGATCGGCGATACCATTGACTATAGCAAGATCGTCGGCCGCATCGAGCAATTGTTCAAGGAGCAGCATTTCTCGCTGCTCGAGAAAGCCGGCGAAGCGATCGCCGAAGTCGTCACGCGCGAATTCAAGGCGCCGTGGGTCAAGGTCAGCATCGCCAAGCTCGCCCCGCTGAAGAACGTGAAAAGGCTCGGCGTCACCATCGAGCGGGGTAAACGCGCTTGAGCGCCGGGGTGTTGATCGCCTCGTCTGCCATCGTTTTTCTCGCCTTCTTCGTGCGCGGCATCTCCGGTTTCGGCTCGGCGACCATCGCGATCCCGCTGCTCGCGCATTTCATCGCGCTCAAGCTCGCAGTGCCATTGCTGTTGATTCACGATTTGCTGTCGACGCTCGCCACGGTGAGCATCGACCGGCGCGCCGTCGACAGAAGCGAAATCCTGTGGCTCCTGCCGCCGTCGATCGCCGGCGTCATCATCGGCGTCACGCTGCTGGTGACCGTGCCGGCACAGCCGCTGCTCGCGGCACTCGGCGCGCTGGTGATCGTGTTCGGCATCCGCACGCTGATCAACCCGCAGGGTGACAAGCGGATATCGCGGCTGTGGGCGATTCCCGCGGGACTCGCCGGCGGCGCGCTCGGCGGCGCATTCGGCAGCGGCGCCGCGACGCCGAGCATGATTTACCTCACTCACCGCCTTGCCGACAAGTCGCGCGTGCGCGGCACGTTCTCCGGCTTCGCGATTTTCGATTACACGTTACGCATCATCATTTTCGCGGTGGCGGGGGTGCTGCTGAGCGATGATTTGCTGCTGTTGGTCTCGGTAACGCTGCCCGCAATGATGCTCGGGCTTTATACCGGCAACAAACTGCACGGCAGGATTTCAACCAACCAGGCATTCAAGGTCATCGGCACGCTGCTCGTCGTGAGCGGGCTGTCGCTCTTGTGGAAAGCGCTGAGCTGAATACAACTTCAAAAGCATAGTCACAGAGATCACAGAGAAATTCAAAAATGCGTTCAACGCAAATACGCGAAGGGAATAAAAATAGTTTTGGTGTCCTTTCATTTCCCTGTAATAGCTCAAACTTGAGCTGACAGGCGGTGTAGCCGGCTCTAATTTGTATATTAAGGGCTGAAAATGGCCATGAGCAGTCATTCCCCGAGTACAGGATCCTTGCTCGTAATGACACGCCTGTCTGCTGTCCCTGGAGTAAGCGAGCATAATGGGCGCGCAGATTGGAGGGGGATCGAATGAACGCTCGCCGCAAATTGCTCATTGCGCTAGGCGCGGGCTTACTCTCCGCGCCGCTCGCCGCCGACGCGCAGCCGACTGGGAAGGTGTACCGGATTGGTTTCATCCAGACCGCGGCGCCTAATGAGATCGGGCACCTCATCAAGGCGCTGGACGAGGGGCTGCGGGAGCTTGGGTACGTGGAGGGACGGAATGTCGTGTTTGAGCGGCGGTTTGCGGAGGGGAGGCAAGAGCGGCTCCCCGCGCTCGCGGCGGAGCTTGTCCGGCTGAAAGTCGATGTCATCGTGACGGGGTCGAACCCGGTGATCGCTGCGGTCAAGCAAGCGACCGCGACGATCCCGGTCGTCATGTCGGTATCGAGAGATCCTGTGGGCGCGGGGTTTGTCGCGAGCCTGGCGCGGCCTGGGGGAAACATCACCGGGTTGACGAACGAACCCACTCCCGAAATCATGGGGAAGAATCTGGAGCTTTTGAAGGAGGCTGCCCCACGAGTCTCTCGCGTGGCCTATTTGTGGAATCCTGTCCCTCCGGCTGCGGGAACCTACAAGAACGCGGTCGAGAGTGCCGCCCGGAAGCTGGGTGTAACGTTCCAGTCCGTGGAAGTCCGCGGGCGCAATGAGTTGGAGGCCGCGTTCGCTGCAATGGTCCGCGAGCGCGCCAACGGCGTCGTGGTGGTCGCGGACCCCGTGTTGTTTTCCGCTCAAAGACAGGTCGTCCTTCTGGCGGAGAGGCACCGGCTGCCCGCTGTGTATGGGCTGAGGGAGTATGCGGAGGCCGGGGGCCTCATGTCCTATGGGCCGAACCTTGCTCACCAGTTCCGGCGGGCCGCTATCTACGTGGACAAGATACTCAAGGGCGCCAAGCCGGGAGATTTGCCTATTGAGCAGCCGACGAAATTCGAGCTCGTGATCAATCTCAAAACCGTCAAAGCTCTCGGCATCAAGATTCCCAACTCGGTTCTGCTGCGCGCAGACAAGGTGATCGAATAAACCCGAATGTCTGGTTTGGTCGGTTCCAGCCGTCCGCGGAGGGTAGTCATCGGACACTGCCCGTCAGATCAAGTCCGAACAACTGCAATTTTTCTCTGCGCCTTTGCATTTAGCTTTTTGTCTCAACTCTGTGTTCTCTGTGCTCTCTGTGGCTAAAGCTTTCTGGTTTGCCTTTGATCCGCGTTTATCTGCGTTTATCGGCGGTTCCGAATCGATTTATCCACGCGGGTGGTGCTTCGCGTGCAGCTGCTTCAGCCGCTCGCGCGCGACGTGAGTGTAAATCTGCGTTGTCGAGATGTCGGAATGCCCAAGCAGCAGTTGCACCACGCGCAGATCGGCGCCGTGATTCAAAAGGTGAGTCGCGAACGCGTGACGCAGCGTGTGCGGTGAAATCGCCTTGTTGAATCCGGCGTGCGCGGCGTGGCGCTTGAGCAGATGCCAGAACGACTGGCGCGTCATTGCCCCGCCGCGGCCAGTGACGAACAACGCGCCGGCCGTGCGCCGGCCCAGGATCTGCGGCCGCGATTCCTTGAGGTAGCGCTTGATCCAGCCGAGCGCTTCTTCGCCGAGCGGCACCAGCCGCTCCTTGTTGCCCTTGCCGATGACGCGCACGACTCCCATATCCTGGCTCACCTGCGAAATCTTGAGCGTCACCAGCTCGGAGACCCGCAGCCCGCTCGCGTAAAGCGTCTCGAGCATGGTGCGGTCGCGCATACCGAGCGCGTCCTCGACCCGTGGTGCGGCGAGCAGTTTTTCGACGTCTTCCTCGGTCAGGCTCCTGGGCAGGCTGCGCGGCAGCTTCGGTGCGTCGATGTTGATGCTCGGATCGGCCTTGATCCTGCCCTGGCGCAGCGCGAACTGATAGAAACGCTTGAAGCTGGAGAGCAGCCGGCTCGCCGTCGTCGCTTTGGCCTTGATCTGGTATTTGTGGGCGAGATAAGCCTGAATGTCCGCGTTGCTTGCGTCGAGCAGCGTCTTGTCGCACTGCCTGGCGAGCCAGAGCTGGAACTGGGTCAGGTCGCGGCGATAGGCATCGAGCGTGTTGCGCGATAACCCGTCCTCGAGCCACAACGCATCGCTGAATTCGTCGAGGACCGCGTCGTCAGGCACCTTCATGGCGCAACAACCATTTTTTAATTTCCAGCGGTTCACCGCCGCGCGCATTCATGAAGCCGCCGATGCCGTGACTTGCGACGACGCGGTGGCACGGGATTACCAGCGGGATGCGGTTGGCGCCGCACGCGCCGCCGACCGGGCGCGGCGCGCTTTTCAATTGGCGCGCGACCTCGAGATAGGTCAGCGTCCTGCCGCTCGGAATCGTGCAGATCGCCTGCCACACGCGGCTCTGGAACGCGGTGCCGCGATATTCAAACGGCAGATCGAAGCGGAATCCGGGATCGTCGAGATAGCGCTCGAGCTGGCGGCAAACTTTGGCGGCAAATTTGTTCGTCGGCGCCAGCGTGGCGACGCCGCGCGGCAGGTATTCGATGCCCGTCAGCCATTCCCCCGCGGTGCGGATGCCGAGCACCGCGAACGGCGTCGGCAACCTGGCATCAAACACATCGCCCGGCATAGCGCGCTCGAGCTTGATCCCGCTCCGCAACAGCCCGGGCATATTCACGCGATCACGCTGCAGCATGGGCCCCTTCCTTGCGCAGCTTGTGCATCACGATCGCGACCACGATCAGCGCGATGCCGACATAGTCGAGGAACGGCTTCGGATACATCAGCGCGAGCCCGGCGATAATCAGCAACCAGCGCTCGGGCCAGGTCGTCTTCTTGAACAGCCAGTTCTGCACGCCGGCGGCAAGCGCCGCGATGCCGATCATCGCGGTCACGCTGACCACTGCGATGTCCAGCCAGGGCGCGGTCGCGAGGTTCTTGAACGAGCCCATCAGCAGCAGGCCGACGCCGGCCGGATCGAGCACGAACATGAACGGCACCAGGAACGCCGGCATCGTGTACTTCCACGACTGCAGCGTCGTTTTGTATGGATCGCCGCCGGTGATCGCCGCGGCGGCGAACGGCGACAGCGCGGTCGGCGGCGATACTTCCGACAGCACCGCGTAATAGAAGATGAACATGTGCGCCGCGAAGCCGGCGACGCCGAGCTGGATCAACGCCGGCGCCGCGATCACCGCGCAGATGATGTAGCTCGCCGTCACCGGTACTGCTAGACCGACGATCCACACGATCAGCGATGTCATTACCGCGGTCAGCAGCAGCTTGACGTCATGCAGCAAGCTCGCGGTCTGCTCGAAACCCACCGCGCCGAGCAAACTCATGATCAAACGCGTACCCGAGTCCGCGTACTGCAGCACGATCGAGCTGAACTTGAGCCCGAGGCCGGTCAGCGTCACGACCCCGACGATCAAACCGGCCGCGGCGCACGTCGCGCCGACGCTCAGCATGCCGACCGAGCCCGCCTCGAGCGCCTTCACCAACCCGGAGTTCCACAGTCCCGGGCCAAGAGGTTGCCTGCCGCGCAGCACATCGTACGAAATCAGAGCGCAGTCGACGTGCAGGAAGCTGCACGCGAACGCGACTACGGTCGCCCAGAACACCGACACTACCGGCGAGAAGCCGATCACCATGAAAAAAACGATCGCGACCAGCGACAGGAAATGAAACCAGTAATTGCGCGTGAGCACTCCTACGGTGGCGTGCTTTTCGATGATGACGTTGGGCATGCCGAACTTGCGCGCATCGATCTCGACCATCAGGAACAGCGCGAAATAATAAAGCAGCGTCGGGATCGTCGCCATCAGGATCACGTCGAGGTACGAGATGTTGAGGAATTGCGCGATCAGGAACGCAGCGGCGCCCAGCACCGGCGGTGAAATGATCGCGCCCAGGCCCCCGGCCGCGAGCAGCCCGCCGGCGGCATCCTTGCCGTAACCGGCCTTCATCAGCATCGGGTAGGCGACCGTGCCCAGTGTGACGGTGGTCGCCACCCCGCTGCCCGACGGCCCGCCGAGCAGGAACGACGCGAGCACGATGGTGCGTCCCGCACCGGTCGGCTTGCCGCCCATCGCCGCGAACGAGAAGTCGATGAAGAACTTGCCGGCGCCGGAATACTGCAGGAACGCGCCGTAAATCGTGAACAGGATGATCAGCGACGACGAGACATCGATCGCGACGCCGAAGATGCCTTCGAGCGTCATGTACATGTGGCCGACGATGCGGCCGAGGTCCATGCCGTAGTGCGTCCACGGCGGCGGCAGATACGGGCCGACCACCGCGTAAACGAGGAACCCGACGCAGATCGCCGGCATGATCCAGCCCGTGGTGCGGCGCGCCGCTTCCAGCACCATCAGGATCAGCGCAACGCCGAGTATCTTGTCCCACGTGCCGGGATCGATCGCGCGCTCGAGGAATGCGTCGCCGCCGAACAGCATGTTGCAGACGATCACCAGCGAAAACAGCGCCGCCAGCCAGTCCCACCAGCAGACGCGGTGGCGAAACCGCTTCGCGACCGGAAACAACAGGAAAGCCAGGAACAAAATGAACGCGACGTGGATGCCGCGCAGCACGTGCGTCGGCATGATGCCGTAAGCGGCGTACAGATGGAACAGCGACATGATCACCGCCAGTGCGGTGGTGAACACTCCGAGCGCGCCGGGCAGCTTGTTGATCGCGCCTTCTTCTTCCTCGATGTACTGCTCGGCCTTCTTCAGCGCCTCTTCGGTGACGACCGGTTCGTCCTGGCGCGGCGGCAGTTTGTTCTCGCTCATCGTGGCCCGTTTCCCCGCTGAATTGGGCGGCATCATAGCATGTCACCCTCACCGGGCCGGTCACCAACGAAAAGCCCCATCCCGAAGCGGGATGGGGCTTGCATGGAAGCCGGGAAGAATCCGGGGTTACCTGGATTCCCGCCTCCGCGGGAACGACAGCCGACGATCCCCGGCCCCTAGTTCAGCTTGAGGCCTTTTTCAGCGAAGTATTTTTTGGCGCCGGGGTGGAACGGGATCACCGCTGCGCCGTTGGTCTGGTACCTGAGGTCGAAGTACTGCGCATCCTTGTGTACCCGCATCATGTCTTCCCTGCGCTCGAACATCGTTTTCACGATGTCGTAGGCGAGCTGATCGGAGAGCTTCGCGTCCGCCACCAGCACGTTCCACACCGTCGCGATCTGGTTGGGTGTGTCCTGGCCCGGATACGACTTGGCCGGGATCGTGTCCTTGACGTACAGCGGACCGTATTTCTTGACCATCGCTTCGGTCGCGTCGGAGTGATCGATGAGCTTCAACTTGATGCCGGGGGTCGCGGCAAGGTCGGTCACTGCCGGTGTCGGTATGCCGCCGACCCAGAAGTAGGCATCGAGCTTGCGGTCCTTGATCGCATCGGACGATTTGCCGGGATCGAGCCGTTCGCGAATGATGTCTTTCTCGGGATCGATGCCATAGGCCTCGAGCACGCGGTAAGCCATGATCTGCGTCGCGCTGTTGGGCGCGCCGGTGGAAACGCGCTTGCCTTTGAGGTCGGCCATCTTGTTGATGCCGGTGCCCTCGACGGTGACAATGTGCATGCGGTTCGGATACAGCACCATCAGCGCGCGCACGTTGACCGGCTTGTCCTGGAACTTTTGCTGGCCTTTGTAGGCGTCCCAGCTCGCATCAGCCATCGACAGCGCGATGTCGGCCTTGCCCTGATTGATCAGCAGCAGGTTCGCCATCGAGCCATCGGTGGTGCCGGCAGTCGCGTTCAGGTTCGGCACATACTTGGTGAGAATGTCGGCCATGCCGCCGCCCATCGGATAGTAAACGCCGGTGGTGGGGCCAGTCGCGATAAAAATATTGGTCTTGGTTTGCGCGATCCCGGTGAGCGCAAACAGCGCGCCCGCGGCGAACGCGAGTAATCTCAATAGCTGCTTCATGGTTCCTCCGATATGAGTGATCTGGACTGGTCCGGACTGCACAACTGCTTATGATACGGGCTGGCGGGAAACCCGCCAAGCGACAGTATTTAGAACCATCTCAAAAATGCATCCTGGCCGTTCGTGCCCAGGTATCGAAGCATGAACGGCCTGAGTTCAACAGCGGCTTGAAACAATTCGCTTTGTGAGTGGATTCTGCTATTTTACGGGTTTCCCGTTGCCGCGAGAAAGCCATGCCGAAAATCCAGTCCGTCTCCGTCTGCGTCGCGCGCGTGCCGCTCGACAACGTCACGTCGTTCGCGACCCGCACGGTGAGCGCGCGCGATTATTGTCTCGTCAAAGTGCGCTCGACCTCTGGCGTCGAAGGCATCGGCTTTTGCTACGTCGGCAGTGCCGGCGGCAATATCGCCAAGGTTGCGGTCGAAGAACTGCTCGCGCCGAAGCTGATCGGCCAGAATTCGTTGCGCGTTGAAGGCCTGTGGCAGGAAATGTATTCGGAATCGCTGCTGCAGGGACGCGCGGGCACCGTGATGCGCGCGCTCAGCATCCTCGACGTTGCGCTGTGGGATTTGAACGCGCGCAGCGCCAGGCTGCCGCTCTATCAATACCTCGGCAGCGCCGTCACCGACAAGGTGCCCGCCTACGCTAGCGGCGGCTACTACCTTCCCGGCAAAACGCCCAAGAAACTCGGCGACGAGATGGCTGCATACGTAAAAGCCGGCTTCAAGGCGGTGAAAATGAAAGTCGGACGGCTCAGCCCGCGCGAAGAAGAGGCGCGCATGGAAGCCGCACGCGACGCGGTAGGGTCCGACGTGCACATCATGCTCGACGCCAACAACGCATGGTCGGACGTGCCGACCGCGATGCGCTACATGGAGCGCTTCGAAATCTACGATCCGTACTGGATGGAAGAGCCGTTCAGCCCCGACGAGATCGACCTGCATGCGCGGCTCGCCAAATTGACACGCGTGACCATCGCCACCGGCGAGATCGCCTACGGCCGCTGGTATCACAAGGAATTGCTCGACAAGGGCGGCGCGGAGATCCTGCAGACCGATGCGGTGGTGTGCGGCGGCATCACCGAGTGGAAACGCATTGCCGCGACCGCGGCGAGCTACGGCGTCACCATGTGCCCGCACTGGTTCCACGACCTTCACGCGCACCTCGTTGCAGCAACGCCGAACGCGCGCTATGTCGAATTCTTCCCCGACGATCAGGTGCTAAACTTCCGGCGCCTCGTCGACACCCAGCTCAAGCACAAGAACGGCAACCTGCTGCTGCCGCAGACGCCGGGGCTGGGCTTCAATTTCAACGAGAAGATGGTCAAGAAATACGCGCTGACGCCGGCGAAGCCGTGGACGGTTATTAAATAGAAACCGCCGATGAACGCGGATGAACGCCGATAACTTCAAAAACAAATAGCCACAGAGAGCACAGAGAACACAGAGGAAACACAGCGCTATCCCCTGCGTGTGCGAGAGTGGGAGCAGAACAATTACGCGCGGTGACTACGCTAATTCGACGGCTGCGGTCGGCATCGCATCAAATACCCGTCCACGGAATTTCCGCCCATTTGCCTTCTTCGAGCGCTTTTGGCCGTCCGCGCCCCAAGCTCCCCATTGCTTGAAGAAGAACGCGACTTCAGCCTGATCGCATTGCCGTTTGACGCTATCCACCCATTCTTTACGCATGGGGCGAGCCTTGTGGCCCGACTCGCCACCGACGATGACCCAATGAATTCCCTCGAGATTGATTGCGCCCACATCTTCAAGCAGCGGCTCCACCGACAAAAAACGGACTCCCGCCTGAATGGTCCGAAGCACGGCGATACGCGGAACACCGTACTTCCGATTCTCAACCGACACGCCTAACCAAACGTTGTCGGGCACTTCAACGCCGCGGCAGTACTCGGCCATGCGTTCTGCACGCTTGGTGAGAATTTGAAACTTGTGCTGCGGCGCATGTGCCATCACGTCGAACACGCGCCGGATGTAGTCGAACGGCACTTTCTCGTGGAACAAGTCCGACATCGAATTTACAAAATAGGTGGTCGGTTTGCGGCGTTCCAACGGCTCTGCCAGCCGCTCGGGTATCAACGTCAAACGGAACCCGTTCTCATATCCCTGTACGCCCATCGCCTTCAGGCGCCGCGCCATCGTTTCTGCGTAGCAGTGCTTGCATCCGGGCGAAACTTTCGTGCAACCCACGGTTGGGTTCCACGTCTGCTCGGTCCATTCGATTCGGCTTTGTGTGCTCATTTGTTTTTCTCCATAAGCTGAAGTCGATCACCATCTTTCCAGTGAAGTGGTTGCTTTGGGCGTTTTTTTGGCGCATCGAGATTGCGGACCTTTTCGGCCGTGATGAGACTTAGCAGAGCGCGCTGAAAGTCCCCCGGGAACCAGTCGGTTTCCTCGATGAGATTGGCAAATTCTTCTTCACCAATCCGTTTGGCTTCTCCAGTGAGGTAATTTAGCCAGTACTGCTGCACCTCGCTCTGGCTTACATGGCCATCATCCGGCTTGACGTATGGCTCATTGCCAAACATATCATCCATGCCTGATTTTTCGGCCCGAGCGCTTTGTTTCGTTGACGCGCGTAATCGCTTCTGGATGTAGTCCAGCTTTTGAGATATCTCCATGAACTCGATGATACCTCGCGGGTGGCTTGTCACATAAACAAGATGATATTTAGGCCGCTCTTTTTTTCGATCAAGCACTCGCACATAAGCCGAGCGGGCTGGCCATGTTCCCTCGGTGTTCGTTTCCCGCTTAAGGTTCTTGCGGTAGGTGTTCAGCAGGAGCTTCTCTCGTTCGGCCGCAGGTAAGTCGTCCGCTATGACCGTTTCGCCTAAGAGCGCGGCGATTTCCTTCTTCCACTCGGACATAGACGCGGTCCGGTTTACAAAGTCGTACATAAAATTGATCAGAAACTCGGAACGCGGCCTTTGTAGCAACCTGCTTAGCACGTTGACACTCACTTCCTTCCAGCCTGTGGGATCAATGAAGAAAAACACGAACGGCCCATTTCCGCACCAGCTTAGAATCTCTTCCCGCAGTGACACGAAATCGCCTTGCAATGCTTTAGCCTCGATACCTGCGGGAGTCCTATCGGCAATGTAATGCTCCAAGCGTGCGAAGGTAGTCGGGTCTTTCTCCACATACAGCGCGCGGAATTGCAGCTTCACGCCTCTATGCTCCAGCGCCTGCCTGCATCGATCAAGAATTTGCAGTGAAACAGCGATGGAGGTCCCGCCAATGTTCTCACTGTCGTCGGACCACGGGCCTGCGAAGCAATCCACATAGCAAAATTCCGTAATCCCAAGCTTTCTTGCGCTCATGCCGACGATCATGAAGAGCTTTTCCAGATAGCTCTTGAGCAATAGGTGCTTGATGAATGCCTGCTCCCGCCCGTGGTAAGCGTTTGGGACAGTAGTAGTGCTTTTCTTGCCCGGCATTCGACCCCCTGATTGACTACCGAACGATCGTTCGGTATCGTATGCGAATGGCTGATGACCGTCAATACCTCGCGCGGCTCCAGGATTATTACGCCCGGCACAGGGTTATGCCGTCGTACGCACGGATCGGCACGCTGATCGGGTTGAATTCGAAGGCCTCAGTCGCGGAACTGGTGCTGCGCTTGAAGGCCGAGGACTTCGTCGAAAGCACGCCCGACCGTCGTCTTAAGCCCGGGCGACGCTTTTTTGAGCGTGCGTTGGCGGAGAGCGTTCAAGCGGGCCAGCCGACACCGGCATCCGACTTGGCGCCCGATTCGCTGAGCATAGACGAGCATTTAATTTCCAACCCGTCGAAAACAGTGCTCATCAAGGTCAAAGGTGATTCGATGAGTGACGCCGGCATCCACGATGGAGATACGGTCGTCGTCGAGAAGCGCGGTTCCTCCAACGTCGGCGACATCGTCGTCGCCATCATTGACAACGAGTTCACGCTGAAACGGTTCGGGCGCGAGAAAGGCCGCGTCGTACTGCGGCCGGAGAACAAGGCTTATCCCGTCATCCGTCCGAAGGGTGATGCGGAGATTTTCGGCGTCGTTGTTGGATTGTTCCGAACGTACCGATAGCGCTTGCCCGGGCATGCTCTCCGAACTTGATACCAAGAGAATCACCGAATTCTTCGCCGGCATCGCGCCATGGGAAGCGGCGTATAAGCACGCTGGATTGAGCTATTTTGCGTTCAAGCACGACGGCGATTTTGTGCTGTTACAGGCCCGGCTATTTCTGCGTATCGTCCCATCCAACGTTCCGTCAAGCTACTTTCAGTCTAGCAATATCCGGGTGGGACATTATCTGATGTCGGATCTCGGCCAGACAGCACACGCTGTTGTCGACGAGTTACTCAGCGGAAAACTTTCTACACCCCATGGCATATTGCGGTTTTCGCCAGGTCACGCGGATCATTACTCGGTTGGCCATGTACCTTTCCATTACGAGGGTCATCAAAGCGGGATGCGCGTTTCGGTTTTGACACTGACCGGCGCGCAATGTGGCCACCTTGTCGACCAGTGGCGATTGGACTGGGAACTTAAAGCCGCGCCGACGCCGTACGATAACCTGAATGAACTGCTTGTCGAATATGGATTAGGTGGATATAGCACAGCCAATCTCGCAAATATCGAGTTAATCGCTTCGCCAGCTTGTGAAGTTGATGTTAGCGTCCAGATCAAAGGCATCACCGCATCCCCTGCAGTACTAATGGCTGATCAGCTGGATTCGAAAAAGTGTTCGCTCGGGTACCGCGTTTTTCAGCAAGGCAAGGTCGTCAAACGCGCGATGGTGGACGGCACGCAAATGCATTGGGAGTCTCGGCCGCATATCCTGCGTGGCTCAGCAGATATTGAAATACCCGCTGGTGCAGTAATGCAGTGCTTCGCGACCTATGACGGCTATACCCAACACCAAGGCTGGATAACTGACCCGTCTACCGTGCAGAACCCCAATCGTGCAGTGTACGAGGCGTTCGACAGTCAACTGGCGATACTTCGGGATTTTTTGGAAAACAGCCAAGGCAAGGGCCGCGATGCTCGCGATCTCGAAGCCGGCATTGCATGGCTACTCTGGATGCTTGGCTTCAGCGTCGCGCACTTGGGCGGGACTGCAAAGACACAGGACGCCCCTGATCTTGTTGCCACGACGCCACGCGGCAACTTTGTAGTGATCGAATGTACGACGGGGCTACTCAAGGCCGACAACAAGCTGCCACGGTTAGTTGAGCGAGCCGGAGCGCTTCGCACCAAGCTCGACGCTTCCGGCAACCGGCACCTACGTGTACTGCCGGTCATTATCAGCTCTAAGAATCGCGAAGAGATCAGGGCCGACCTGGAACAGGCCGAAAAACTCGGGGTTCTGGTCCTGACAAAGGAGTCATTGCGGCAAGCAATTGATAGAACGCTGGTGCGCCAAGACGCCGAACAGATATACGCTGAAGGCGAGCGCGTCGTTCGAGAGCAGCAGGGGAAATACTCGCAGGGACAGCTTCCTCTTGGCACCGGGTAAGTGACTGCCTTAGCCGGAACGATAGACCGGCTCCGCTGCTGGGCCGCGTTGTCAGATCAAAAAACTATTTGCGCAGCAGACGCTGGGCCCGAACGATCCGGTCCTTAAGACCATCTTGAAACGCCGGATCCTTTCTCCGGTTATCGATGTGTTCCGCGATCGCGGCGCGAATAACCTCGGAGATGGGTTGGTCTTCGACGTTCGCAACCGTCGCCAGCGCCTCCGCTTGCTCGGCTGAGAGCCGGATAGTCATGGCTTTGATTGGGTTCATAAAATGTAAATATGCTCCAAACCACCCCGGTTGTCAAGTACCAAGATATCGTGGTATCATGGTGGCGTTCTTTCTAGGAGGTGTTTTATGACGAATGACCAGAACGAAACCGCACGCCACGAACCTCATCAGTTCCAGATTCAGATTGATCGGGTTCATTACGCGGTTACGAAGCAACAGATGACCGGCACAGAATTGCGCCACGTCCCGCCGACGCCGATTGGACCGGACCGAGATCTTTTTGAGGTGGTTCCAGGTGGACCGGATCGCAAGATCGGAGATACCGACGTTGTCGAGATCCGTAACGGTATACGGTTTTTCACAGCCCCCACCCAGATCAATCCTGGCCACGCCCGCGTCGATCGGGCCACCGACTGAGATGAGCCTGCCGCAAGTCGACCTCACGCATCTCGCGGAACGGGAGGCCAAATACTCAGTCACCCCAGAATCCAACATGATCTGCGTGGTACTTCAAGGGTACGTTTTGCCTGCGGGTTATGATCGGCCGCAGTCCGATCTTCTCCTCCGCTTGAGCCCGGGGTATCCGGACGTGCCGCCGGACATGTGGTGGTTCGATCCTCCCGTTCGACTAGCCAATGGCCGAGCGATTCAGGCGACAGACTGTGTCGAGCACCATCTTGGTCGGGCATGGCAGCGTTGGTCGCGCCACTTTAGCGCTGGCCAATGGCGGTCCGGAATCGATTGTCTCGAAAGCTTCCTTGCGCTTGTCCGCAAGGAACTTGAACGGTGCGTCCTCGAGTCAGTGCGATGACCGCTACGCTTGTCCTGCCGCAAGGTATCGCGGATGACCTTATGGCTGCCACGCGGCATCCTCTAGAAACAGCGGGGGTGTTGCTGGCTAGCCTTGTTCACGCGAATAACGGGGATATAAGGCTTCTTGGACGCAAAATATTGTGGGTCAACGACTCAGCCTACTACCGAAGGGAGCGCGATGGTCTGTCTATTGCATCAGACGGCTATGTACATGCCCTTGCCCAAGCCGAAACCCTTGGCGCGGTCGGCATCTGGGTACACACCCATCCTGGAACTGGTGCGACGCCGCTACCGAGCAAGCACGACCAAGTCGTAGACCGCGAAATCGCGGATCTGTTTCGTCTTCGCTCGGGCAGCGCCTACTATGGCGCTATCATTCTTTCGTCGCGGCCACCAAGCCTAACGTTTACTGGGCATTTGGAGGCTGACGATGGGCGCACGATTCCCATCGAGCGATTCTGGATGGTTGGAGATCGCTTTCGACTCGCGCGGTCGTTTGACTCCAGGCTCGAGCAACTATCACCTATCTTCGACAGGAACGTGCGCGCCTTTGGAAGCGCTATACAACAGACGCTCGGCGATATCCGCGTGGGTATTGTTGGCTGTGGAGGCACAGGGTCAATCGTCGCCGAGCAGCTTGTACGGCTCGGAGTCCGGCGCATCACGCTTATTGACCCGGACGAACTTTCCGGTAGCAATATTACGCGGGTATACGGCTCTACACCCGCCGATGTGGGGAGATCGAAGGTCGACGTGCTTGCCGAGCACCTTGTGCGGATTGCCCCGGACACCCATTGCAAGCCCGTGAGGACAATGGTCACCGTCGAGGCGGCAGCTAGACACCTCATTTCTTGCGACGTTGTGTTCGGTTGCACAGACGACAACGCCGGCCGGCTCGTACTCTCGCGCGTGACGACATACCTTTTGATACCCGTCATCGACTGCGGCGTATTGCTCACGAGCAACGATGACGGACAGCTTATAGGCATAGACGGGCGAGTAACGGTACTGGTGCCCGGCCAAGCGTGTTTGTTGTGTCGCGGGCGAATTGACATCGCTCGCGCCGCAGCCGAGCTTCTCACTCCGGAAGAACGCATACGGCTCCAACATGAGGGATATGCGCCAGCTCTTGGCAGAATGGAGCCTGCCGTCGTGCCCTTCACCACGGCTGCAGGAGCTGCAGCAGTGAGTGAGCTATTAGAGCGCCTCATCGGCTATGGACCTGAGCCGCGACCGAGCGAAGTCTTGCTGCGGTGTCATGAGAGAGAGATTTCAACAAACGTGGCTGTCCCCCGTGAAGGCCATTACTGTCACCCTTCATCCGGCAAGCTCGGCATTGGGATAACTACTCCCTTTTTGGAGCAGACGTGGGCAGCGTAAGCAAAATTCCATGGTGGCAGTGGATTCCGGGTCGCTCATGGCGGATCATTGCAACCGTCGAGGCCGCTGACGAGATACCGCCGCAACTGCCTCGAAACGGAGTCGTGCTTGTTGGTTCGCAGCAGCGCCCTAAGTGGCTTGCCTTCGATTGCCCGTGCCGCACTGGACATCGCATCATGGTTACTCTTGACACGGCTCATTCACCGCATTGGGCTATCGTTAGCGACCGGAAGCTGACCGTGTGGCCAAGCGTCGACTACCGCACACCTCGCCGCCGCTGTCATTACATCATTAGGCATGGGCGCATAATCTGGGTACCCGAGAAGGAGTGGACGACGTGAACGAAAATGACAGTTCTTCATCCTCGGTTAGCAATCCGGCCGGGCCCACATTCGATCAAGATTCTGAATTGAGTGGTGCCCTGCCGCCATCAAAAACTCCAATGTTCCAAGCGATGCATGCGGCTCGCTACCAGCGACAGGAACTCATCAAACAGATTCAAGATAAGTGGGGGCGTCGGCTCATTTGTTACGTCTCTGGTAGGGCGGTTGGTATCGATCGCGACGATACGGTTGGGTTTGCTGATCTTCTCTATAATGTGCGGCCGGACCGAGACCTAGATTTCTTGCTTCATACATCTGGCGGCGACATCGACGCCGCCGAAAAGTTGGTATCGATGGTACGGGCCACAATAGGAGAGAAAAAGCTTCGTGTTCTCGTGCCTGACTTTGCAAAAAGCGCCGGAACGCTAATGGCCTTGGCTGCCGACCAAATTGTTATGGGTAATACGTCGGAGCTTGGCCCTATAGACCCTCAGGTAACACGCAATGATGGGCAAGGCAATCGGGTCACGCAATCTATTCAGAGTTACCTGGATGCATATAAGGATCATTCTGAGGCGCTACAAAAAAACCCAAATGATATTGCCGCCCAAATGATGCTTGGGAAGCTTGACCCGTCGAGGCTTAAATCCTTCGAGGCGTTGAAGAATCGTGCACGCATACTCGCGGAGGAACATCTGAGGCGTTGGATGTTTGGGAATCAGCAAGCAACTATAAACATCACAGAAATCGTTAACGCACTCATGGACACTAATCGATGGCTGTCTCACGGGCAGATGATCGGCTGGCAAGATGCGATGCAGATTGGTTTGGCAATAGCGCACCTCGATTCAGCAACGGACGAGGAATGGCGAGCGTGCTGGCGACTATACTGTCTTCAGCGTCTCGCGATAGAAGATCGGCAAAAGCTATACGAGTCTGATCATGTGTCCCTCGTTTTTTGACGGCCGCCTAGAAAATCTCGGTAATGATCGAAAGTAATTTGTTTTCTAGCTCTGGAAAGATAATCCATGATATGGACGCTCAAGTGAAAATGAATGCTGGCGAAAGACCACCAGGACCGGAACTCGTTTTTGGCCTTGTAGGCGCTCTCGGGGCTGATCTTGACCTTGTCGAAAAGCTTCTTAAGGATGAATTAGAAGCTGTCGGCTATACAACGGTAGGAATCAGACTTTCAACTCTACTGCATGCAACGAGAGCGTGGACTGGCGAAGTGGAGGACAAGCTTGACGCGTATATTGAGCAACATCAGACAGTTGGAAATCTGTTTGCGTCCGAGATGAAGCGAGCCGACGCGTTAGCCATACTCGCGATTAATGAAATTCGAAAAGACCGAAAGGAAAAGAAGCACGATCCGGACTGTCCTCAAGAGCGACACGCGTATATTCTCAGACAGCTTAAGCGGCCCGATGAAGTCACAAAACTTCGAGAAGTTTACGGGGACGCGTTTCTTTTGGTGGCGGCATATTCGCCTAGGAATTCAAGAGTCGAGGAGCTGACACAAAAAATTGCCGAGAATTACCATGAACCGTCAATGAAGGATAAACACGAACCCAAGGCGATAATGTTAATAAACCGTGACCAGGTCGAAGTCGACCAATACGATGTTGATGAGTTTGGGCAGAACGTTAGAGATACATTTCCGCATGCTGATGTCTTTCTTGATGTATCAAGAGACAAGCAATCTTTGCTCCGAGGAAACGTTAATCGTTTTATAGAACTGGTTTTCGGATACCCCTTTCATACCCCTACGCGTGAAGAATATGTAATGTTTCACGCGAAAGCTGCATCGGCTCGTTCGGCCGACTTATCGCGGCAGGTCGGTGCGGCAATTGCTACCGATGACGGGGAGGTTGTCGCAGTTGGGACCAACGAGGTACCAAAGGTGGGATACCCTCACCTCGGTGGCCAGTATTGGTACCCTGATGATCCTGACCATCGTGACTTTGTGGCAGGGGAGGATCAGAGCCTCAAGCGAAAAAAGGACACACTAGCAGAAATTCTCGGCCGGCTTCAGGATTGGTTTATTCCGGGAAAAAAGGACCTACCACAAGAACAAAAAATTGAGGAAGCCTTCCGATTAATCCGCGGTACTCAGCTCATGAACGTAGGAGAATTTGGGCGCACGGTACACGCGGAAATGGCTGCATTACTTGATGCAGCCAGGCGCGGTGCGTCGGTTCGCGGCTTAATTCTGTACACAACGACCTTCCCGTGTCAGAATTGTGCAAAACATATAATTGCTTCGGGAATGTCACGAGTGATTTATATGGAGCCGTATCCTAAGAGTTATGCAAATATCCTTCACGCAGATGAAATCATTGAAGGACGTGCTTACGTGTCTAAGAAAATTTCTTTCGGATCGTTTATAGGGATTGCCCCAAGGCAATACCTTCGACTATTCTCGATGGTCAGCAGGAAAGCACTGGATGGGAAGATACCTGACTGGCACGCCTCCAAAAGAGAAAGCATGCCCCGTTTCCCAGCAGCGACCACGTTTCTTGCTTATTTACCTAGAGAAAAAGCGGCGTCGGGCCTCTTGAAGGGCTTCTTAAAAGAAGGGACCATCCTGTTCGCGTAGAAAGGCGGCGCTGAGGACTAAGCGACTGACAAAGGTGAGAAGGCACGGTTGAGTAGGGATTGGAAAAGGTGATCGGCCTGGCGTAACGCTTGCCGCTGCCCTGCCTGCTGCCGTTCGTGTCTTGCCACTAATGCGGCGAAGTGCTGCTGGCCTGACATCGGAGGAGCGATGACATGGAATCCCCTGATGTCGTCAAAATTGAGGCCAGACTTCACCGCATCACGATCAATTGTTCCCCACTTTGTCTTGGCCGCATCACAACTCAAAAGCGTAGCGAGAAACACCGGATTAAGTTTGGCCTGCCTGATAAGAGCCAAGTGCTGATTGATGTAGGCAGGCGGAAAGCCGTCCGGTATGGCGGCACTCCGTCCGAGGTCTGCGGTGATCGAAAGCAATACATCACCCGGCTTAACAAAGGTGCGAGTGGCCTCCGCATTTCGCGGCGCCGCGACATAAGTAAGATCATCCAAAAGTAGGCGTCCGCGGCCTACGTTTTGGATGCGTATAAAAATGTCGCCCTGTTCAGCGTAATAAGACGCCCAACCACGCGAGCCGCTGGTAAGAAAATCGATGTATTCACCGAGTTCCGCGATGTGCCAGCCTTTATCGTTCTTGATAGGGTCACCGAAGAGTTCGAGGAAGGCGGCGGGGAGGAAGGCGTCGCTGAGTTCAAGAGCGTAGCGGCGGGTGCGGCGCAGCCGGTCTGTTTGCTCCAACAACCCCGCGATCCGCTTCTGCGCAAACAAGTGAGGCAGCGGGATGTCACACTCCCTGAGGATCGTTGTATTAAGGCCTTGCATGATGGCACCGCGTGCCATTCGTTGAAGCTGAAGTTCAACGACGCTGCTGTTGATTGCGTAGCATAGGTAAGAGGGAAAGACGCGATCCGTATCGACACGCATCCTGAATAGGTGTGAGTCAAAAATGGCTTTTCCGAACTTTTGCGGAACGACAGCGGCTCGTCCGATCGTACCCATTGTCGTAACGAGCACGTCGTCAGGCATGATTTCGTAGTCTGACAGTTCCTCGAATTTCGCGGGCGCAACGAAGCGCCGGAAGCCTTTTTCAAATTGATTAGGCAAGACGTTCTCGATTCCGACTACAGGAATCCCGGAGTCGACCAATTCAGACTTTTTCAGCGAACTTCCGAATGGGCCGATCTTGAACGCCCCACGTGCGTTTAGAGCGAGATCGCCGATCTTAACGGTGCGAGCACTCACGGCTGTGCGAGAAGTTTTTCCAACGTAGCAACGTCGGTGGTCGCGGCGGCTTCGAGTTTCCGCAGACGGTCGAGCGTCACGCTGGTTTTTTCGTAGAAGACCTCGTCCTGCTCTATCTGCCTGTAGCGACTCGCGGATAGGTCGTAGTTATTGGCTTTGACTTGGTCCTTGACCACCCAGAACTGGCGGCCAAGCTGGTTGATCTCGGTTTGGAGCGGCGTGATCTGTGCCTGGAGCGAGGCGAGTTCGGCCTCGGCCTGTTCGCGCGCCGTGCGTGCTGTGTCGGCGTTGCCGTCATTCGCGACCACTTCCTCGAATTTGAGGCGGTGAATGATCTCGTGGTACCTGAGGCGGTCAGCCTTGAGCGGGGCGATCTGCTTTTGCAGGTCGGCAAGGCGTTGCGCGCGTTTTTGTTGAAACTTTGCGACGCGGCGTTGTTGCCAGCACTCTAGCAAATCCGGAATGTCATTCTCCGGCACCTTCTGGCGCTTGTCGTCGAGGGAATAACCGTCGTGCTCCATGTCGTAGAACCAGATCTTCTCGGTGGAACCACCCTTGGTGAACAGCAGCACGGCGGTCGACACGCCAGCATACGGGCGAAATACCCCCGACGGCATGGAAATCACGCCGTCAAGCCGGTTTTCCTCGATCAGCTTCCTTCGGATTTCGACGTGTGCTTTGCTCGATCCAAATAAAACGCCGTCGGGCACAATCACCGCCGCGCGCCCCCCGTTTTCCAGCAGCCGCAGGAACAGGTGTAAAAACAGTATTTCGGTTTTCTTGACCCGGGTGGGTAGCGAAGGATTAACGTCCGAGGCGTCGATCGCGCCCTTGAACGGTGGATTGGC
Organism: Gammaproteobacteria bacterium; assembly: GCA_041483135.1. Taxonomy (GTDB): domain Bacteria; phylum Pseudomonadota; class Gammaproteobacteria; order Burkholderiales; family SG8-41; genus PALSA-1004. The sequence goes on from JBGPFE010000045.1 coordinate 26,551, forward strand.
GAGAACAATGTCGTAGCATTTCTCCTCGTTGAAGGCCTTGGAGAGCGTATCGGTGTAACGGAAGTTGGGCGAGGTTATGCCGTGCAGCATCAGGTTCATGCTGCCGATGCGCAGCATGGTCATGCCTGAATCGCTGTCGTAACCGGTAATCGCCTGCCGCTGCGCGGCTTCCGCAAACGTTTCGCGCGGCAGCTTCGCGCCGGTCACGCCGTGCGGATAGCCTTCCTCATCGTAGGTCAGGTCGCGAGGGTCGGTGTGAGTTTCGAGCAAATGCTGCCATGCATTGACCAGGAAGCCGCAGGTGCCTGCGGCGGGATCGCACACGCGCTCGCCGGGATGCGGATCGACCATTTTCACCATCATGCGAATAATGTGGCGCGGCGTGCGGAACTGGCCGTTGGTGCCGGCGGTGTTCAGCTTACTGAGCAGATATTCGTACAGGTCGCCCTGCACGTCCTGGTTCTGCGCGGAAATCTGCAAGGTGTCGATCGCCTTGCACGCCTCGATCAGCAGGCTGGGCTTGTTAATCTTGAACTCGGCGTTTTCCATCTGCGCCGCGAATGAGCCGCCCGCGCCGCCGAGGGTTTTGATAAATGGAAAGACATCTTCCTTAACGGCCTTGAGCGCCTTGTCGGCCGGCAGTTGCGTCCAGTGCGACCATCGTAGTTCCTTGTGCGGGAAGGCTGGCGTGTGTTTCTTGCCGCGGCGCTGCGCGGCGCGCTCGTTGTCCTGCTCCTTCTCATCAAGGCGTTTAAGGAACAGCAGGAAACTCAACTGCTCGATCGCGTCGAGCGGATTCGACAGCCCGCCGGACCAGAGCTTGTCCCAGAGCGAATCAACGGCAAAGCGGAGATTTGAGTCGGTCAGCATAGATCAGGCTGCGAGTTTATCCGTGAGGTTCAGGATTTCGCGCACTTCCGCGGGGCTGAAAAAACGATCAACCGCATTGCGACCAAACACGGTCAATGGCGGTTCGTAGAGATCGGCCTCGGCCAAGCGGCGCTGTTTGAGGAACAACTCCTGCACGGCGCGCAGGAAGCGAATCTGGTCAGCATTGTAGCGGTGCGCGGCGATGTGGTGTTCGAATGCGCGCTGCACGACTTGCGTGTAGTCGGGAATGGCATCGAGGGTCAGCACATGCCGCAGGAATCCCAGGAAGTTGTCGGTCTTGAGCCCGTAGGCGATCCGGATGAGCTTGGGCGAAAGATGTAAATCGCCTTCGCCCAGCTCGCGGTGAAGCGTGCGCTCCAAATCGACCAGCTGTTCGTCGGTGACCTCGCGGCTTTCCCGGATGGCGGCGAGCGCCGGATGTGACTCCACGATTTGCAGAATGCGGCTCTCGACGCGCTTGCGGTATTCCTCAACGTGGATTTGCTTGCCGCCTTCGCCGACCGAAATGTAACCGCGGGTTTCGATGAAGTCCGGCAGGTCGATCTTGAGGAAAGCGCTGGGGCGATTGCGCCGGCTCTTCATCATTGGCGCAAGATCGGTGATCAAACGTCGCAGTTGTGATGTTTCGGCTGTGGCGAGTGCATTCGAAAGCGCGAGCTTGGCGCTGGGTAGCCGTTCGACCAACTGCTCGATCTCCGGCAGCAGGCTTACATCTTCGGCGATAGCCTGCAGCAATTGCGGCGACGGTTGCCCCGAGAGAATCTGGAGTTTCAGGCGCTCGACCTTGTGTGTGAACGTTTCGGCCGCGACATCGACATTCGCCGCGAAACGCAGCAGCGGCCCCACTTTGAGACGCAGAAACTCGATCTTGGCCGAGGTGATCAGTGTCCAAAAGCTGTCCTGCCAAGCCTGCTCGATCTCCAGCCATACTTTCCGCACCGGGAACGAGTCATGCGGAATGCGGTCGAGCATCTCCCGCAGGTCCGCGACGTTCTGCCTGAATGTGGTCGATGCATGATCGTGCAGCACGCTCGCAAGCAACCTGAGCCGGGTGTTGAAGATCGACACCAGCACAGGCACTTCGGACGGCACGCGGTCATCTGCCTGCCGGTTGAAGTCGTTCTGCCAGAAATCGATGATCCTGAATTCGGTCTTGCGGCCCTCGGGCAGGCGGTCGAAGAACTTGCAGGTCTGATGATTGCGCGTGCCACGGCCGATCATTTGCCAAAGCTTGATGCGCGACTGCACTGGTTTCATGAAAACGAGATTCACGACCTCGGGTATATCCACGCCGGTGTCGAGCATGTCCACTGAAATTGCGATGCGCGGCAGGTCGTTTTTCTTGAACTTGTTGATCAGCCCATCGCCGTAGCTGCCGTCGCGCACGCGCTCAGTGGTGGAGGTGATGACCTGCGCGACGCCGACATGCTGCGGATACATTTCCTCGAACACTTCCGCGATGCGATGCGCGTGGGCCTTGGTCATGGCGAAGACGATGGTCTTGCCCGGAAGCTGCCCGGATTGGTCCTTGAAGCAAACTTCCATGATCTCTTCCCACTGCCTGCGCAGCGTATCTTTGTTGCTGACTTCGATTTCGATTTCGGTGCCGGCATAATCGATAGCATCGGGATCGATGCCCTGCTCGATCAGGGCATTGCGGTCTTCCTCGGTGAGATCGGCGCCCTTGATGCCTTTGCGCTGAAAGCCAGTGCGCGCCTGATACAGGGCGAAGTCAACCAGAAAGCCGTCCTTGACCGCCTGCTGGTATTCGTAGAGAAACGTCGGTGTCGAGTTGTCGCAGTGGAAAACCCGGAACGTATCACGGTCGATAAAATTCGCGGGGGTGGCAGTGAGGCCGATCATTCTCGCGTCGAAGTATTCAATCACCTCGGTGAAGCGCCGGAAGATCGAGCGGTGCGCCTCGTCAAACACGATGAGGTCGAAAAACCCCGGGTTGAATTTCTGAAAACACAGGCTCAGCGTTTGCTCGGTGGCAACGAAGAGGCGCTTCTGGGTATCGACCTTCCAAGTGTATATGCGGTCGCGCGGTTCATTCGGCAAATGCGCCTTGAATCCGTCGGTCAGCGCCTGATCGACTAGTGCATCGCGATCAGCAAGGAATAGCACGTTCTGGGCTTGATTGGCGCGAAGGAACAAATCGATCAGCGCCATAGTCGTGCGCGTTTTACCCGTGCCGGTAGCCATGACGAGCAGCGCGCGGCGCTTATTCGCAATAAACGCTTCAGCAACGCGACGGATCGCCTCGTGCTGATAGGGCCGCTCAACAATGGACGTGTTGAGCGGCACACTCTGCAGCGACTGGCCATTCAATCGCAGGAACAACAAGCGCTGCAAATCTTGTGGCGAGAAGAACCCGGCAACTACGCGTGGATTGGCTTGTCCGACTTCCCAGAACCAGATTTCCAGGCCGTTGGTCATGAACCCGAACGGCGCGTAGGACTGATGCTTCGAGATTTCGGTGACGTAATGCCGAAGCTGTTCGTCGGCCTCGCGCGGATTGCGCGAGCAGCGCTTCGCTTCAACCACGGCGAGGACGTTGCCGCTAGCATCGTGCAGAACGTAGTCGGTGACCCCGTTCCACGGCTCCGCGTCGTAACCATCGACGGGAACCTCGAAACCGACTTGCGTCCGGTCATCGAGATTCCAGCCAGCAACACGCAGCGCCGGGTCGATCAGGATGTAGCGGGCCTGGCCCTCGTTGAGCGAGTGTACGTCTTTAGCCCTCATTCGGGCTTGTCTCCCTAGTGGCTACGCGCGTGCCAAGTTTTTATCGCAGCCAATCTTACACGCAAGCTCGGCGGGGCGCTGTCTCACGACCTCCCGTTGAAACGTTATCGGCGTTTATCTGCGTTTCCTGAATCGAGTTCAGGACAGGCATCGGCGGTTTCATGGAATCATGCAGCAAGCTCGCGCAGCTGCTTTAGTAACGCTTCGGGAATCTCGATCCCGTTCTTGCGCGCATCCGCAACCGCTCTGTGCCGGCGCTCCCCCGGCAGCCGCACGCCCTCATCCTCCAGCATCGCCCTGATAAGCATTTCGACGCGCTCGAAGTAAACGTCGCTGCCCGCAAGCGCCGCGGGATCGATGGCGACGATCGCGTGGCCGATTGACGCCGGGCGCCCCGGCTCGAAGAATGAATCGTTCTCGAAACCGAACCGCGCGCCGGTCAGCGCGACGCACAGCAGCTCCACCATCAACGCGAGCATCGCGCCTTTTGCGCCACCGACCGCGGCCATGCTGCCCGTCAGCGCCGCTTTGGCGTCGGTCGTCGGCCTGCCGTCCTTGTCGAGCGCCCACCCATGCGGAATCGGTTTGCCTTCCTTCGCGGCGACCATGATCTTGCCGCGCGCGACTTCGGTGAGCGACAAATCGATCACCAATGACGGATGCCCATTGCGCGGGAACACCGCGGCAATCGGATTGGTGCCGAACAGCGGTTTTTTGCCGCCCCACGCGTTGATCGCCGCCGGGGTGTTGGTGAAGGCGAGCCCAACCATGCCCGCCCGCGCGACCGGCGCGAGATGATAAGCGGCGGCGCCGAAGTGATGGCTGTTGGCGACGCCGCAGAACGCGACGCCGAATTGTTTCGCGCGCCTGATCGCCTCGCTGACTGCCAGCGCGCTCGCTTCGAAAGCGAGCCCGCCACCGGCGTCGATCACACACGTCGCGCCTTTATCGGCCTTGATGCCGGCTTTCGCCTGGCCGTTGGCGCGTCCTTCGCGCAGGTGCTGCGCGTAGAGCGGCGCGCGCGACAGGCCGTGACCGCCCTGCCCCGCCATCTCTGCGGCAACGAGCGCTTTCGCCGCGGCTTCGGCCATCGCGTGAGTGGCGCCGGCCTTCTCGAGCGCGCGCGTCGCGAGCTGCGTCAGCTCGTCTATCGAAAGTCTGGGATTCAAATCGAAATGAGGGACAAAATTTAGCTGCCGGTAGTCGGGGTGAACGAGTGAAGGAGTGAAGGAGTGAAGAATTCCCTCCCCCTTCGGCAAGGGGGAGGGCTAGGGTGGGGGTGTTCACTCATTCACTCCTTCACTCGTTCACCCTTCACCGCTCTTAGTCCAGTTTCGTGCCGGAGCGCTTCGCGACGTCGGCCCATTTCTCCGCTTCGACACGGTAGAACGCCGCGAACTCGCCCGGGGTGCTTCCCACCGGGTCGGCGCCTTCGGCCTCGAACCGTTGCCTGACCTCCGGCGCGACCACCCCTTTGGCCGTTTCGCGGTAGAGCCGGTCGATGATCGCCTGCATCGTTCCGGCCGGCACGAACAGCCCGTTCCATTGCAATGCTTCGTGACCCGCGACGCCCGCCTCCTGCATCGTCGGCACCTGCGCGATCACCGGCGCGCGGGTTTTCGCGGCGACGCCGAGCCCGCGCATCCTGCCGGCCTTGATCTGGGCCTGCGCGACGGGCAGCACCAAAAACGACACCTGTGCCTCGCCTGACATCAAACCGACCGCTGCCGGGGCGGCCCCTTTGTACGGCAGGTGCGTCACCTTGATGCCGGTCTTGAGCCGCATCAGCTCCATCGCGAGATGCGACATGGTGCCGGCGCCGGCCGATGAATAGGCGAGCGCATCCGGCCTGGCTTTGGCGAGCGCGACGAGTTCCTTCACGCTGCGAACTGGCAATGACGGATGCACCACCAGCACGAATGGGTACGACGATACCATCGACACCGGCATCAGGTCCTTCACCGGATCGTAGGGGAGCTTCACGAAAACCGCCGGGCTGATGGCGAGCGACGAATTGCCGAACAGCAGCGTGTATCCGTCCGGCGCCGACTTGGCGACCAGTTCCCCGGCGATGTTGCCGCTCGCGCCGGCGCGGTTGTCCACGACCACCTGCTGTCCGAGCGCACCCGATAGCCGCTGCGCGAGCACGCGCGCGATCGTGTCGCTGCCGCCGCCGGGAGGAAACGGTATGACCAGCCTGATTGGTTTGACCGGATACTCCTGCGACCAGGCCGTCCCCTGGCACGCAAGCAAGCACGCGAGCACAGCAAGACATCTGGAAATTTTCATGCGGCAATCTCCTCTTTGAGCAGCGTCTCGCCCGGCTTGACGCGGCTGAATACCACCGGCCTGGTTGTTATCGAAAAGCGCCCGTCGCGCCACGTCACGCAGGTGTAATGCGAATTCTCGAGATCGCGCACGGCAGGAAAATCGGCACGAAAATGCGCGCCGCGAGAATCCTCGCGCGCGATCGCCGCGAAGCGGATTGCCTTGCTGACCAGGATCAGGCTCTTCAGATTCAGCCAGTCGTGCCACGTCAGGTTGAACGCGAGGTCGCCCGACTCGACGCCGATGCCGTCCAGCCGCGCATCGAGTTCGTCGAGTTTGCCTTCCGCGCGATTGAGGCTCGCCGCGTCGCGGACGATGCCGACTTCGTCCCACATCAATTCATACAGCGCCTCGCGGATCGCATTGATGTCGCCGGCGGGTTTCGCGAGCGGCGCGCGGCAGCACGCGATCGCGGCTTCGAGCGCGTGCTGGTCGGGCTCGTGAAACGCGCCGTTCGCTTCGACCCAGCCCGGCATCACGTCTCCGGCGATGCCGCCGAACACCGTCGAGTTGGCTACGCCGTTGCCGCCGAGGCGGTTCGCGCCGTGCACGCCGCCCGAATCCTCACCCGCGACGAACAGTCCCGGCAGATCGGTCGTGCAGTCGGTCCTGAACGCGACGCCGCCCATCATGTAATGCGCGGTCGGCACCACGTCGACGAGCCCCGACACGAGATCGAAGCCGCAGTCGGCGCAGCGCTCGACCATGCCCTTGAACATGCGGCGCACCATCGCGGGATCGAGATGGCGCATCGTGATGTAGAGGCCGCCGCGCGGCCCGACGCGGCCCGCGCGCATTTCCTCGTACATGCCGCGGCTCACGATGTCGCGCGTCGCGCGCTCGCCGCGCGGATCGTAGTTGTGCATGAAGCGCTCGCCGGCGCCGTTCAGGAGCCGGCCGCCGGCACCGCGCAGGCCCTCTTCGATAATGGTGCCGGTGATGCGTGTATCAGGGCCTGCGATCAGGCCGGTGGGATGAAATTGCACCATTTCC
>JBGPFE010000046.1:0-33213 GCA_041483135.1 Gammaproteobacteria bacterium
CTTCGGCATAACTTTGGCTGCGCCAAAGCAAGCCTACGCCGTAACCGTTGCCGGATCGAAAAAGGGTCTATCTCCCTTGATCTGTGTCCGATGCATCAGCCGGCGCGAGTTCGGATCAAACGAGTCGCGCCGGTGCATCGCGCAACGGTTGTCCCACATCACCAGGTCGCCGACTTTCCACTGCTGATACCACGCGCAGCGTTTTTGTGTCGCATGCGCCCACAGTTTGTCGAGCAGGTCTTCGCTTGCGTCGAGCGGCAGGCCGATGATGCAGGCATTGCGGCGGCGGCCGAGGAACAACGCGTTGCGGCGTGTCGCCGGATGGGTGCGGATGAGCGGGTGCACCGCGCCCGGCGCGGCGCGCGGGTCGGTAACTTCCTTGAATCCTTTGCGCAGCTCGCCCGCGCTGTTGCGGCTCGAATCGTGCTTGCATTGCAGGCCGATGATCGTGCGCTTCAACTCCGCGGGCAGCGTGTCATATGCCTCATACATGTTCGAAAAGCCGGTATCGCCGCCCGCCGGCGGCACCTCGATTGAATAGAGCAGGCTGCCGACCGGCGTCAATTCGTTGTACGACATGTCGGTGTGCCACTCCGCCTCGTAGTTGCCGAGATTGCCGATCGGCTTGCCGTCCACCTTGATGTTCGACATTACCGTGATTTCGGGAAACGGATCCTCGACCTCGACCTCGCCCCTGGCGTGAATCGGCGCTTTGTCGAGCACGCCGAACATACGCGCAAAGCGCAGCAAACCCGGATCGTCGAGCTGCTGATCGCGGAAGCGCAGCACCAGGTGCCGGTACCATGCGGCCTCAATTGCCTTGAGAGTTACCGCGTCGATCGGTTTGGACAAATCGACTCCGACAATATCGGCGGCCAGACAGGCGCCGGTCGGTATCACCGTGATGCCGGCCTTGCTTGGTAAATCCATGATTTCACCTTGTTTGGTCGCGGTTATCGTAATGCGGTTGAGTAGTAGCTGCAAGCGGCCGCGGCGCAGCGCATAATCTAATTGTGACCGGCTTGCAACGGACGCGAGAATGCCGCGCCGCTGAATCCGGTTTTAACCACGACCGGCTTGCAACGGACGCAATAATGTCGCGCCGCTGAATCCGGTCATCCGAATCAGGAGGTAATCATGGCTACCATTCGCAAAGCAGCGTATTTCAGTATGCATACCCCGAACCGCGCGGGAGTCGGCGCGCGCATGCTCACCGGGTTGCGCAACGAAGGCGTCAATCTGCGTGCGTTCACCGGTTTTCCGCACGCGGGGCGCGCCCAAGTGGATTTCATACCGGTCGATACCGGCAAGTTTCTGCGCGCGGCGCGCAAGCTCGGGTTGAAGGTCGGCAAGCGCAAGACCGTATTCATCGCCCAGGGGGCCGACAAGCCCGGCGCGATCGCCGCGATCTGCGACAAGCTCGCCAAGGCCGGCGTCAACATGGTCGCGATGGACGCGGTCGCCGCCGGCGGGGGTCGCTACGGCGCTATTTTCTGGGTCAAGCGCAAGGACGTTGCCAGGGCATCGCGCGTGCTCGGCGCGCGCTGAGTCAAAAGCTTTGCCGCAGAGGACGCCAAGGACGCAAAGGGAGGACCAGGCAGGATAAACCCCACTAAGCCGGAAAATTTGAGGACTCGAGTATTTGCTGGACGTCCAGTGGTTCCGGTCTTTCGACCTTTGTATTTGCTTATCTTGGTGTCCTTGGCGGCAAGGTTTTAGTTCCCGATTTTGTTGCGCAGCAGGCCGAGACCGACGATCTCGGTTTCGAGCACGTCGCCCGTTTTCATGAACTCGGGCGGCGTGCGCGCATGGCCGACGCCCGCCGGCGTGCCGGTCGAGATGATGTCGCCGGGCTCGAGCGTCAGCCCTGCCGACAACTCGGCGATGAGCCGCGGGATCTTGAAATACATGTTGCGCGTATTCGAATCCTGTTTCACCGTGCCGTTGACACGGCAGACGATGCGCAGGTCATCCGGATGGGGCACCTCGTCGGCGGTAGCAATCCAGGGCCCCATCGGGCAGGTGCCATCTAAACTCTTGCCTTTAAACCACTGCTGCCCGTGCTGGCGCTGCACTTCACGCGCCGAGACGTCGTTGATCACGGTATAGCCGAAGACGCGCTTCATCGCGTCCGCCTCCCCGATGTTCCTGCCGCCGCGCCCGATGATGACGCCAAGCTCAACTTCCCAGTCGAGCTTTTCGGTCACCCCGGCGTGCAGCGGGATGTCGTCATACGGGCCGTTCACCGCGGTCGGCGCCTTGGTGAAAAAAGCCGGGTGCGCAGGCATATCCTGCGCATGCGGCCGCGCCTTCTTGCCTTCCTCGAAGTGCTCGACATAGTTCCAGCCGACGCAGAACACGTTCTTGCGCGGGCGCGGGATCGGCGCGAGCAGCAACACCTTGTCGAGCGGTGCGGTCTCCTTGACTTTGGCCGCGACATCGCGCAGCCACGCGAGCGCATCGTCGCCCGCCGCGATCAGCGAGATCATGTCGGCGGGATCGAACGGCGGATTGCCGCCTGCGCGCTTGAGATCGATCACCTGGTTGCCGTCGCGCAGCAGGCCGACATGCTGCGGCCCATGCAGCCGCGGCGTGAAAGTTACGAGCCGCACATTACCCTCCTGTCGTTAAAATCGCCGATGAACGCAGATAAACGCCGATAACGCCAAACACAATCAGCCACAGAGAACGCGGAGTTTACAGAGGGAAAAGCGCCATAAAATTGAAGGTTCCCGGGTTTCTCTGCGTTTCCTGTAATTTCTGCAGACGGAGCTTTTTGAATTTATGCTCAATCTGCGTTCATCGGCGTTCATCTGCGGTTACAGCTTGATCTTGAATCGTTCGGTTGCTTTGACAAGTTCGGCGCAGATGCCTGGTTCCCACGCCGAATGACCGGCACCGGGGACGATAACATATTCGGCTTCCGGCCACGCGCGGTGCAAATCGTCGGCGTTCACGATCGGGCACACCGCATCGTAGCGTCCCTGCACGATCACCGCCGGAATGTTTCTGAGTTTGCCGACGCCGTCGAGCAGCGAGTTCCGGGGCAGGAAAATATCGTGCGTGAAGTAATGCGCCTCCATGCGTGCGAGCCCCAGCGCTACCACGTCGCTCGCGAAATAAGCGACAGTGTCGGGACTCGGCAGCAGCGTCGAGCACGAGCCTTCGTAAATGCTCCACGCGCGCGCGGCGGGCACGTGCACGGCCGGATCGGGATCCGAGAGCCGTTTGTAATAGGCGGCGAGCAAGTCGCCGCGCTCGCTCGCGGGAATCAGGCCCGCGAAAGCGCGCCACTCCTCGGGAAAAATATTCTTCAGGCCGTAGAGAAACCAGTCGATTTCGCTGCTCCGGCACAGGAATATGCCGCGCAGAATGAAACCAAAGCAGCGCCCGGGGTGGGCCTCGCCATAGGCGAGCGCGAGCGTTGAGCCCCACGATCCGCCGAACACCAGCCACTGCTCGATGCCTAGATGCTGCCGCAGCCGTTCGATGTCGGCGATCAGGTGCGGCGTGGTGTTCTCGCGCAGCTCGCCGAGCGGCGTCGAGCGGCCGGCACCGCGCTGGTCGAATACCACGATGCGATAATGCGCGGGGTCGAAAAAGCGCCGGTGATTGGGCGCGGCGCCGGCGCCGGGCCCGCCGTGCAGGAACACCACCGGCACGCCATCCGGATTGCCCGCTTGTTCCCAGTACATGGTATGAATGCGGTCGAGCGCGAGCATGCCGGCGCTGTCGGGTTCGAGCGGCGGATAGAGTTCGGTGCGGATGCTGGGCGAGATATCCATGGCGGCGTGCGCTGCGAGTTCGGTCGAGCCGTGAAAATAGCACAAGCGCACTGCGCGCGAAACTGCGTTCGTGAGCGTCGGTGTGCAGCATCTGGCACAGCGCGATGCACAGGCGCTGATCAGGTATGCGGATGCTGCTTTAGTGCGCCTCGAGCCGGACCGCCATTGTACCGGCTACGGCAAGACGATTGTGGCCGGGAGCGGCAGGTCGCCAAGGGCAGTGGGTTATAATATTTACCCCAAAAACATAACGTTTTCCGATGGATGACCAACTGCGCAGAAGCGCGCTCGAATACCACCGCTCGCCTGCGCCTGGAAAAATCTCGGTCACGCCGACCAAGGGGCTGATCAATCAGCGCGACCTGGCGCTCGCCTATACGCCGGGGGTGGCGGCAGCCTGCGAATTGATCGTCGCCGACGCCGCCGAAGCGCGCAACATGACTGCGCGCGGCAACCTGGTTGCAGTGATCACCAACGGCACCGCGGTGCTGGGCCTCGGTGATATCGGGCCGCTCGCCGCCAAGCCGGTGATGGAAGGCAAGAGCATGTTGTTCAAGAAGTTCGCCGGCATTGACGTGTTCGACATCGAAATCAACGAGCGCGACCCCGAAAAGCTGATCGACATCATCGCGAGCCTCGAGCCGACGTTCGGCGGCATCAACCTCGAGGACATCAAGGCGCCCGAATGCTTCGTCGTCGAGCGCAAGCTGCGCGAGCGCTGCCGCATTCCGGTGTTTCACGATGATCAGCACGGCACCGCGATCACGGTATGCGCCGCGTTCCTCAATGGCCTCAAGGTAGTGGGCAAGGACATCGCCAAGGTGAAATTGGTGGTGTCGGGCGCCGGTGCCGCAGCGCTCGCGTGCCTCGACCTGCTGGTGAAACTGGGTCTGCCGAAACGGCACATCACTGTCACCGACATCAAGGGCGTCGTCTACAAGGGCCGCAAAGAGGAGATGGACCCCGACAAGGAGCAGTATGCGATCGACACCAAAGCGCGCACGCTCGCTGAAGTCATCGCCGGCGCCGACGTTTTTCTGGGATTGTCGGCGGGTGGGGTACTGAAGCCGGAAATGGTCAGGAAAATGGCGGACAAACCGCTCATACTCGCGCTCGCCAACCCGGAGCCGGAAATCCTGCCCGAGCTCGCGAAGCAGGCGAAGCCGGACGTGGTGATGGCGACAGGCCGCTCCGATTACCCGAACCAGGTCAACAATGTGCTGTGTTTCCCGTTCGTGTTTCGCGGCGCGCTCGACGTCGGTGCCACCACCATCAACACCGAGATGGAGCTCGCGGCGGTGAAGGCGATCGCAGCGTTGGCGCAAGCCGAGCCGTCGGACATTGTGGCGATGGCATACGGCGAGCAGATCCTCTCCTTCGGCCCCGAATACCTGATCCCGCGCCCGTTCGACCCGCGGCTGATCGTCAAGATCGCGCCGGCGGTGGCGAAGGCGGCGATGGACAGCGGTGTCGCGACGCGGCCGATCGCCGATTTCGACGCGTACCGCGACTCGCTGCAGCAATTCGTCTATCACTCCGGCATGATCATGAAGCCGCTGTTTGCGGCATCGAAACAGGCGGCGCGGCGGCGCATCGTCTATGCCGAAGGCGAGGACGAGCGCGTGCTGCGCGCAGCCCAGGTGGTGGTCGACGAAAAACTCGCGTTTCCGATCCTGGTCGGCCGCCCGGCCGTGGTCGAGCGCCGCATCGAGCGCTTCGGCCTGCGCCTCAAGCCGGGCACTGATTTCGAGCTGGTCAACCCGGAGTTCGACCCGCGCTATCGCGAGTACTGGCAGGAATACTATCGGCTCACCGAGCGCCGCGGCGTCTCTCAGCAATACGCGAAGATCGAAATGCGCCGCCGTAACACCCTGATCGGCGCGATGATGATCCACCGCGGCGAAGCCGACGGCATGCTCTGCGGCACGTTCGGCACGCACGACCTGCACCTGCATTACATCGATCAGGTGATCGGCCGCCGCTCCGGGGTCAACCACTATTACGCGATGAACACGCTGATGCTGCCGAATCGCACGGTGTTCATATGCGATACCTACGTCAACTTCGACCCGGACGCCGAGCAGGTCGCCGAGATGACGGTGCTGGCGGCCGAGGAAATCCGGCGCTTCGGAATTACGCCTAAAATCGCATTGCTCTCGCATTCGAGTTTCGGTACCGCGAATACGCCGACCGCGCAGAAAATGCGCGCGGCGCTGGCGTTGATCGAGGAAATAGCGCCCGAGCTCGAGATCGAGGGTGAAATGCACGGCGATGCGGCGCTGTCGGGAGACGTGCGGCGGCAGAGTTTTCCGCGCTCGCGCCTGAAGGGCGACGCCAACCTGCTGATCATGCCGACGCTCGATGCGGCGAACATCGCGTTCAACCTGCTCAAGACGGCGTCCGGCGACGGCATCACGGTCGGGCCGATCCTGCTCGGCGCGGCGAAAGCGGTGCATATCGTCACGCCGACGGCGACGGTGCGCCGGCTCGTCAACATGACCGCGCTGACGGTGGTCGATGCCGGCGCCGTGCGCGGCAACCTCGCGCTGCCGTTCTGAGCGCCCGCGAGTAACCGGTAGGAGATTTATTTTATTGTTGTAATTGTCGAGGAAAAGCGATGGCGAAATTCAGAATCGAACGCGATACGTTCGGCAACATCGAAGTGCCGGCCGACCGCCTGTGGGGCGCGCAGACCCAGCGCAGCCTGGTCAATTTCAGATTTCCCGGCGAGATGATGCCGCTGGCGGTGGTGCATGCCCAGGTCATGGTCAAGCGTGCTTCGGCGGCGGTCAACATGGAGCTCGGGGTGCTCGACCGGAAGAAGGGCAGCGCGATCGTCAAGGCCGCCGACGAGGCGCTCGCCGGCAAGCACGACGCGGAGTTTCCGCTGGTGGTATGGCAGACAGGCTCCGGCACGCAGACCAACATGAACGTGAACGAGGTGCTCGCCAACCGCGCCTCCGAAATCCTCGGCGGCGTGCGCGGAGAAAAGCGCCTGGTGCACCCCAACGACGACGTCAACAAGGGCCAGTCGTCGAACGATACGTTTCCGACCGCGATGCACGTCGCGGCGGTGATTGCGCTCGATAAGCAATTAAAACCGGCAGTGCGCAAGCTGCGCGACACGCTCAACAGAAAAGCGAAGCAGTTCGCGAAGATCGTCAAGATCGGACGCACCCACCTGCAGGATGCGACGCCGCTCACGCTCGGCCAGGAATTCTCGGGCTACGTCGCGCAGCTCGACCACGGGCTCGCGCACATCGACGCCGCGCTGCCGCATCTGTGCGAGCTGGCGCTAGGCGGTACCGCGGTCGGCACCGGTCTTAATACGCATCCCAAATTTGCGGTGCTGGTGGCGGCCGAACTCGCGAAGCTCACCGGGCTCAAGTTTGTCACTGCACCCAATAAATTTGAGGCGCTCGCCTCGTGCGACGGCGTGGTGCACGCGCATGGCGCGCTCAAAACCCTGGCCGCGTCGTTGATGAAAATCGCCAATGACGTGCGCTGGCTCGCGAGCGGTCCGCGTTGCGGCATCGGCGAGCTCGGCATTCCGGAAAACGAGCCCGGCAGCTCGATCATGCCGGGCAAGGTCAATCCGACGCAGTCGGAATCGCTGACCATGTTGTGCTGCCAGGTATTCGGCAACGACGTTGCGATCAACCTCGGCGGGGCGTCGGGCAACTTCGAGTTGAACGTGTTCCGGCCGCTGGTAATCCGCAACTTCCTGCACAGCGCAAGCCTGCTGGCGAGCGGCTGCCGCAATTTCAACGAGCACTGCGCGGCAGGCATCGAGGCGAACAAGCGGCGCATCGAGCAGCTGATGCGCGAATCGCTGATGCTGGTGACGGCGTTGAACCCGCACATCGGCTACGACAAGGCGGCGCAGATCGCCAAGAACGCGCACAAGAAAGGCCTCACGCTCAAGGAGTCGGCTCTCGCGCTCGGCTACGTGACCGCCAGGCAGTTCGACGAATGGGTGAAGCCGGAGGACATGGTGTGAAAATCAGGAGAGGCGTGAGGAGTTAGGCGTGAGGCGGGCAACGAGCCCGGCACAGCGCATCGCCGTCGTCACCGGCGGTAACCGCGGCATCGGCTTCGAGATCTGCCGCCAACTCGCGCAGCAGGGCCTGCGTGTCGTGCTGACGAGCCGCGGTGCCCGAAAAGGCAAAGCGGCCGTCAAAGCGTTATACGATGCCGGGTTGTCGGTCGCATTCCACACGCTCGACGTGACCAGCGCGCGCAGCATCAGGTCGCTTGCCGATTCCGTCGCCAAAAAATTCGGCCGTGTCGATGTGCTGGTAAATAACGCCGGCATTATGATCGACCCGCACGGCGCGCGGCTCGCCGATTCCGATCTCAAAACCTTCCGCTCCACGCTCGAAACCAACACGCTTGGGCCGCTTGCGCTGACGCAGGCGCTGTTGCCGCTGATGAAGAAGCGCAATTACGGCCGCATCGTCAACCTGTCGAGCGGGCTCGGCCAGCTCTCGGAGATGAGCGGCGGCACGCCGGCGTACCGCGTCTCGAAAACGGCGCTCAACGCCGTGACGCGCATCACCGCCGCGGAAACGCGCGGCGCCAACATACTCGTCAACTCGATGTGCCCGGGCTGGGTCAAAACCGACATGGGCGGGCCCAACGCGCCGCGCACGGTGGCGCGGGGCGCAGCTACCGCGGTTTGGCTCGCGACGCTGCCGGATGACGGGCCGACGGGCGGTTTTTTCCGCGACCGCAAGCCGATACCTTGGTAGCCATGACTTTGGTATGAGCTGGTGTTAATAGACTATGTGTCAACTAACAACAGGCATATAATTTTTGTCATCTAATATTTGTCAACTAATTGTAGTTATGCGACAAGATATTTAGGGGTAATTTTGTGCCGCAGAAGGTGAGAGAACTTGTTGCTGAGCTTGAACGCGCTGGTTTCGTCAATCGGGGCGGAAAAGGCAGCCATCGAAATTTTGTCCACCCGAAAGTTTCAAAACCCATCACAATATCGGGAGCGCCTGGCGACGATGCTAAGCACTATCAAGTCCGCGCCGTAAAGCGCGCCGTTGAGGAGTCAAAATCATGAAAGAAAGTGCAAGGTACGCGAAGATTGTCGAGTGGTCGGAAGAGGACCAGTGCTTTGTCGGGAGCTCACCCGGCCTGATTTACGGTGGATGCCATGGCGCAGATGAAAAAGCCGTCTTCGACCAATTGTGCCAAGTGGTGGAGGAAGCGATTGCACTTTACCACCACGATGGTAAACCTCTTCCTCCACCAACGTCGGGCCGCGACTTCGCAAATAAGATGCAGAACGTCGCATAACCGCGTGTTCGAGTTTGACGCGCGGCGAGAATAGCCGCGCGCAACACAACACGGACGTTAGGCGTCATGAAGTCTGTCCTGGCGTTTTTTCTTGTCCTCTGCGGTGTGGCACAAGCCGCAGACAAGTACTCCGATGATATGTATCGGCGAGCATTGGAAAACCGCAGCACAGCGCCAATGTTCGTCCTCATCACACTTCATAACCCACAAACAGGTACTGATCGCGCAGTCTGCATCCAGGCTCCGTTTCTCCTCGGTGCCATTCACCGCGAGCGCCACATTGAGTATGACGAAAAGGGGAGTAACGAAGCCCTACGGGTTGCATTAATGCAGCCTGGGCGGCGATTTACCTTAACTAATGCCGAAGCTCGTCGGAATGTCCAGCCCGTCTACACGCCCGAGATACTGGGCGAGGTCAGATCATTGATTGGCTCGACCCCAGATGCAATGTTGGTCGCACAACTACACGATCAGTCCAGCGCCTTACATCAAATATACGGCAGCGCGCATCGAGCTCAAATGTCCGCCTACGGCAACGCAATTGCTCACGTACTTTTAGAGCGTGGCATCTTAGTGGGCGTGGCTGACATCGCCTACAGGCTGTACGCGCCCCCATGACGCCTAACAACGCGTTGGAGCAGTCCGTTGTCGTGCCATCGAGGTGCGCCGCGAGCGCCCTGGTACATTGTGCGTCCGCGGCGCGCGCTAGCCGTTGGCGTGCGGCCGCTCAACGCGAGCGTTACCGTTTGTTCGTTTCTCTCCTCTGTGTTCTCTGTGTTCTCTGTGATCTCTGTGGCAATCTGTTTTTGAATTTATCTGCGTGTATCGGCGTTCATCGGCGGTTACATAGTATTTGATTTTCCTTGGCGTCCTTCGCGTCCTTAGCGGTTACAGAATTTCCTGCTCTCACCCGCGCCGCGCCCACGGCATGTAACGCCGCGTGAGCCACTTGAGGAGCGCTTCGAAGCCGACGCCCGTCGCTATCAGCAGGATCACCGCGACGAACGCTTCGTTGTGCTTGAAAATGCGCGAGTTATACAGGATGTAGTAACCAAGGCCCGGGATCGACAGGAAAAACTCCGCGACGACCGCCCCGATCAGCGCGCGGCCGGCGGCAAGCCGCGCGCCGGCGAGCAGATAAGGCAGCGACGACGGCAGCACGATGTCGAGAAATGTCGATAACCGCCGCGCACGGAACGACTGCGCCACTTCGAGGTATTCGGGCGGCACCGAGCGCGCGCCGTCGCAGGCGTTGATCGTGACGGAAAAGAACGAGGCGAAGACAACCACCGCAAGACGCGCGTCGCCGCTGTAGCCGAACCACAACGATACCAGCGGCAGGATTGCGACCATCGGCGTCGCGAACAGGCTGTTCACGTAATACCTGAGCCCGTACTCGATTACCTTCACGCGGCCCATCAGGAATCCGGTGGCGATGCCGGCAGCGAGGGAAATGAACAGGCCCTCGACAACCGCCCACAGCGTCGCTCCCGCCGCCGCCAGAAACTGCGCGTCCTGCATGACGGAGAAAAACACCCTGACGATTCCGCTCGGCCGCGCGACGTACGCAGGCGCCAGGCTGCGGACCACGATTTCCCACAACGCGAGCAACGCCATCCCGGCCACCACCTTGAGCACGAGCGGCGAGGCGAACCACACGGAACGGCTGTCCGCGCCGATGGGCAACGCCAGTGCACTGCTCTGGCTCACGGGCTGTATCCCCGCCATGCGGCAAAGCGCTTCTCGATAAAGCGGCCGAAATCCATCAGGCCGACGCCGAGCAGGACGATGACGAAAATCGCCGCCAGCATGCCGGCGGTATCGAAATTCTGCGATCCCGTCATGATCATCTGGCCGAGCCCGGACGGGCTCAGGAAAAATTCCGCCACCACCATGCCGACCAGCCCGCGCGCGATCGCCTGGCGGATGCCGGTCATCGTGAACGACAGCGTGTAGGGAATCATCACGTCGCGCCAGAGCTGCCATTCGCTCGAGCGGAACGAGTGCGCGACCTCGACCAGCTCCGGCCGGATGCTGCGCGCGCCTTCGATGGTGTTGTAGAGCACGGGGAAAACCGCGAACAGAAACACCACCAGCACCTTGGGCGCAAAACCGAACCCCATGATCGACAGGATGAAGGGGATCAGCGCGACCATCGGCGTGGCGTAGAGCACCATGATGTAGTCCTCGAGCGCCACCCGCAGCCAGGGTAGCCGCGCGAGCAACAGACCGAACGGCGCACCGACTGCGATGGCGATCGCGAGGCCCGTCACGTACAGCTCGAAGGAATTCGCGCCCTGGCGCAGCAGCACGCCGGTGCGCGCGAGATCAGCCAGGCTTTTCAGCGTGGCGGACAGCGGCGCCCAGAACGCGCCCGAGGTGAGGTGGCCGGCGACCTCCCAGACGATTGCGCCTGCGAGCAGGCTTGCGCCGACGGTCGCGTAGCGAATCCAGTTTGCTTGCCGATTCACGGGATCCAGCGAGGGCCCGCGCGGGGCCCGCCCTGTTTTATCAGCGTTTGTTGACCAGCGCGTAAGCGTCGCGCCAGACGGTAGGATCGACGAGGCGCTCGTACGATGCCGGCGTCTTGTCCGGCTTGATGTTGCCGACGGCCTGCTGTCCCTTCGTGACTGCTTCAATGTTCGTGCGGCTCAGTCCGTCTTTCTCGTGCGGCCAGAATTCCATGTCGAGATACGTTTTGAGCGATTTCGTCGCGAAATCGACGCTGCGCCCGGTGGGCGCTGCGTCCAGGGCCACCTTGGCTGCGTTGGCGGGATCGCGCATGAAACGTTCGGCCTCGATCAGACCCGCAAGCATGCGCACGTAGGCGTCGCGGTTCGCCGCGAGCTTGTCCTTGCGCGCCACGATCAGCAGGTAGTGATCGACTGGACGCGAGGTTTTCTGCAGGACCAGCGTCTTGAGCGGTTTCTTGGTTTCGGCTTCGATGACGGGCACATCGTCGATGTGCAGCACGGCGTACTTGAGCTGGCCGGCGATCATGGCGGCGCCCGAGCTCGAGCCGAGTGCCACCTGCTGCACGTCCTCGATCTTCATCTTGCAGCCGCCGATCAGCATCACCTTGAGCGCGATCGAGCGTGCGCCGCCCACCGAGTCGACGCCGACCGGGGCGCCTTTCAGACTGTCGCAGGTGGCGTTCGGGTCGGTCGAGCCGATCAGCCAGTCGGGGTTTTCCATGCCCCAGATGGCGACGAGCGGTACGTCCGAGTTGGAGATCTGGCTTACCACCAGCGGCGTCGGCGGGAGCGCGGCGTCGATTTCACCGGAAACCGCGGCGCGCGAGGCGAAAGCGCCGGTCTCGAACTGGCGTACCGTCACGTCCACCCCGTGCTTCTTGAAAAAGCCCTGCTTGTCCGCGACAAATGCAATCGTGTCGCTGAAGATCGCGGGAACGCCGGGTACGCCGAGCGTTAGTTTCGGCTGCGCCGCGCTGAGCGCGGGCAACGCGGTCAATATCAATATTGCAGAGGCTGCACGAATGTTGCGAATCAATGTCGGGCTGCTGAGTGTCATGACTGCTCCTCCTTTTTGTGTAAAAAAACCGGGTTACCGGGTAACTTCAAACTCCGCTTTCCGCGCGTCGGCCATCAGCGTGCCCCAGACGTGCTCGCGCAGCTCCGCAAAACGGGGCAGCAGCAGCGTGGCGCGATTGCGCGGGCGCGGCAGATCGACCTTGACGATTTCGTGCACAATGCTGGGACGCTCCTTGAGCACCACTATGCGGTCGCCCATCAGCACGGCTTCGTCGATTGAATGCGTGACGAACACCATCGTCGTCGGGCGCGACTCCCAGATGCGCAACAGCTCGAACTGCAGGATCTCGCGGGTTTGCGCGTCGACCGCGCCAAACGGCTCGTCCATCAGCAGCACGCGCGGCTCGATCGACAGCGCGCGGGCGAGGCCGCAACGCTGCTGCATGCCGCCGGAGATCTGATAGGGATAGTAGTCCTCGAAGCCGGTGAGCCCGACCAGGCTGATAAATTTCGGAACTTTTTCATCGGTTTCGTCACGCGAGGCGCCGGCGAGCTTGAGCCCGTAGGCGACGTTGTGAAACACGGTCTTCCATGGAAACAATCCAAAATGCTGGAACACCATGGCAACGCCCGCGCGTGGCGCCGTGACTCGTTCGCCTTCGACCCTGATTTCGCCCTCGGTCAGCGGCAGCAGGCCGTCGATGCAGCGCAGCAGCGTGGTTTTGCCGCAGCCGGAAGGGCCGATGATCGCCAGTACTTCGCGCTCGCCGACCTCGACATTGAGATTGCGAAAAACGTTCAGCGCGCCGAAACACTTGCCGGCGCCCGTCGCCACGATGCGCGGTTTTTGCCGGCCCGCCGCGGCGCTCACGCGGTCACCTTGTGCAGTACGTCGCGTCGCGTCACTCGCGCGCGCGGCCGTAGCCTGACGGTCATGAATTCCTCCTTGCATACGTTATTTGCAATACCGTCCGCGCACAGGTTAGGGATTTCCCGGCCAACAGTCAATTTTTCCCCGGCGGAAACAGAGGCATCACGCGGCGCGCCGTTCCGGCGCCGCGACGAAAATGTGCGTCCGCCGTGCATGCGCCGGGGCATGAAAAAGCCCCGCGCAAGGCGGGGCTTTCAAATGGGTGCAGGCTATTGTTAGATGCCCAGAATTTTTTCGGCTTTCGTCAGCGTGTCGAGCGATTCCTGGTGCTTGCCCGCCTTGTGCAGCGTTTCGCCTTCGGCACGGTATTTCTTGACGTCGGACATCTGGGCGGCGGTCAGCTTCGGGTTCTTCGCCAACGCGTCGTCGATTGCTTTCATGTCCTTCGGGCAATGGAAGGCAAGCGCGCCGCCGCTGGCAAGCGCTAAACTCAGTGCCACTACGATGCTGCGTAATTTCATGGGTTTCTCCTTTCGGGTTGAGATTCACACACTGTTCGTCGCCGGCAAAGTATAAGTGGAGGCCGCAAACGCTGCAAACTCCGCCGACCGCGTGGCGGCAGGCCGGTGTTGCGCAGTACAATCCGCCATTACCGTCTGAATCGCCTACTATGACTTCTCCTGCCCCTTGGTCAACAGCAGATGGCGGCCGCTTATTCCAGCCATCGCGTGATTGGATCGCCGGGCGGCTGCAACTGCGGCCGCCGCCGGTGCCGCGGTCCGACGACCGGCACATCGTATCGCTGCCATCCGGTGCGCGAGTGACGCACGCCGCCGTGCTGGTGCCCCTGATACCCCATGCGGACGGCGTCAACGTGCTGCTGACGCAGCGCACAACACACTTGCACGATCATCCGAGCCAGATCAGCTTTCCCGGCGGGCGTGTCGAGGGTGCCGACGAGAACCGCATCGAAACCGCGTTGCGTGAAACGGAAGAGGAAATCGGGCTTGCCCGCAGCCGTATCGAAATCATCGGCACGCTGCCCGACTACGAAATCCCGTCCGGGTTCAGGATCAGTCCGGTGGTGGGCTGGATCGAGCCGCCGTTCGAGCTCAAGCTCGATCCGTTCGAGGTCGCCGAGGCGTTCGAAGTGCCGTTGTCGTTCGTATTCGATCCGGCCAACCACCAGCGCCGCACTTATCATTTCAACGACCGTCACCGCGACTATCTGGCAATGCCGTATCAGGGCCGCTACATCTGGGGCGCGACCGCGGGCATGCTCTACAGCCTCTATTTGCAGCTTACCGCGGCTTGACCCGCCGGTAACGCCAGGCGTTATTACCGTGCAGGGACCGCTGACTTTTCAATCGCAGTCCGCAGTATGGCAATATAGGCGGTAGCCAAGGGGGGGATCGATGGACAGCGGCAAGCGTCCGGAGCAGCCGAGGATCGGCCTGGTGTTGACCGGCGGCGGCGCGCGCGCCGCCTACCAGGTCGGCGTGCTGCGCGCGATTTCCGAGGTGCTGCCGGCCGACGTGCCGAGCCCATTCCAGATCATCTGCGGCACCTCGGCCGGCGCGATCAACGCGACGGTGCTCGCCGCCAACGCGATGAATTTCCGCCAGGGCGTGCGCCAGCTGATGACGGTATGGAAGAACTTTCACGTCCACCACATCTATCGCGCCGATCCGGTCGGGGCGTTCCGCAACAGCGGTGCGTGGGTCGTGGCGCTGCTGACCGGTGGACTCGGCCGCAAAACGCCGGTTTCGCTGCTCGACAACTCGCCGCTCGCGCACATGCTCAGCACCAAGCTCGATTTCGGCGGGATCCAGCGTTCGATCGACAGCGGCGCTCTCCACGCTTTCAGCATCAGCTGCTCGGGCTATACTTCGGGGCAGTCGGTCACGTTTTATCAGGGCATGCCCGGTCTCGAGCCGTGGCATCGCGCGCGCCGCATCGGCATCCCGATGCCCATCCGGCCGGACCATTTGCTTGCGTCCTCGGCGCTGCCGTTCATCTTTCCGCCGGTGCGCATCAACCGCGAGTATTTCGGCGACGGCTCGATGCGCCAGATCGCGCCGGTGAGCCCGGCGCTTCATCTCGGCGCCGACCGCCTGTTCGTGATTGGCGTCGGCCGCCAGCTCGAGCCGCAGCAGGAGCGCAGCAAGACGGAGATGTTCCCGTCGCTCGCGCAGATCGCCGGCCACTGCCTGAACAGCATATTTCTCGACAGCCTCGAGGTCGACCTCGAGCGGCTGCAGCGCATTAACCGCACCTTGAGCATCATTCCGCGCGAGCTGCTGGAAAAGAACAACATGCCGCTGCATACCGTCGAGTTCCGCACGCTCTTTCCGAGCGTCGCGCTCGAGAAAATCGCGATCGACCACACGCACTCGCTGCCGCGCACCATCCGCACGCTGTTGTTTACCCTCGGCGCGCTGAAGAAGAGCGGCTCCAACCTGGTGAGCTACCTGCTGTTCGAGAAGGAATACTGCCGCGCGCTGATCCAGCTCGGTTACGAGGACACGATGCAGCGGCGCGACGACCTGATGCAGTTCCTCGGCTACGAAGCGTGCTGGCTGTAGCCGCGCGCTTTGCCCGCGATACCCCCGGATGAAACCATACTCGGAAGCCTGCGAGCGTAATCGCGCACCGATACTGGAGGTTTTGCGCGAAGTGTTTGCCGACCGCTCGAGCGTGCTGGAAATCGGCTCTGGCAGCGGGCAGCACGCGGTTTATTTCGGCGCCGGACTGCCGCATCTTACGTGGCAAACCAGTGAAATGCCGGATAACCACGCCGGCATCCAGGCCTGGCTCGAGGAAGCGCGCCTGCCGAACGTGCTGCCGTCGCTCGCGCTCGATGTCAACAGCGACGACTGGCCGCGGCAGCGGTATGACGCGGTGTTCAGCGCCAACACGCTGCATATCGTTGCGTGGCAGGAAGTCGGGCGGATGTTTGCCGGCGTCGGGCGATTGTTGCCGCCCGGCGGGATCCTCGCGATTTACGGCCCATTCAATTACGGCGGCCGCTACACCTCAGACAGCAACGCCCGTTTCGATGACTCGCTCAAGGCGCGCGATCCCGCCAGCGGCATCCGTGATTTCGAGCGCGTCGACGCCCTGGCGCGGTCTTACGGTTTCGGGCTGGTGCGCGACTCACCGATGCCCGCCAACAATCGCACGCTGGTATGGCGGCGATTGAGTGATAATGCAAGCTGACTTATAGTTCCGGGATCAACACCGGTATTGGACCTGCCATGAGCCGCGCCTTTGTCAAGGAAGCCGACGACGATCAGTCAGCGGGCGAGCTGCCCGAACGGCCGCTGAGCGACCAGCCGAATTACGTGACGCCGCGCGGGCTGGAGCTGCTGCAGACGCGGCTCAAGGAATTGCAGGAGAGCCGCGACAGGCTCAAGGTGGACGACGAGTCGCTCGCCAAGCAGAAGCTGCTCGAGGTCAAGCGCGACATCCGCTATTACAAGGCCCAGCTCGAACGGGCCCAGATGGTCGATCCGGCGGGTCAGCCGCGTGACGAAGTGCATTTCGGCGCAACGGTTGCGATACTCGACGAGGACGGCAAAAGGCACGCTTTCCATATCGTCGGCGACGACGAGGCCGATGTAGCGTCGGGCCGCATCAGCTGGGCGTCGCCGCTCGCCAAGGCGATGATCGGCGCCAGGGTCGGCGACACCGTGAAGTGGCAGCGTCCGGCCGGCGCGACCGAGGTGGAGATCGTGGCGATCAGCTACGACGCTGACCCAGCGGGCCGCCGCGCCTGAAACAACGCATGGCGTCGCGGCCGGCCCATGACGCAATGACCCCGCACGCAAGCTTATGACGTTTCTTTCGTTGGTCGCGGCGCTGCTGCTCGAGCAGTGGCAGCCGTTGCGCACCGGCAACCGGCTCTATGTTGCGTTTGCGCGCTACGTCAATCAACTCGCGCGCAATTTCAACGCCGGGCAGTACCGCGACGGTGTGATCTCATGGTTGCTCGCGGTGGTGCCGGTGGCATTGGTCACGCTCATTGTCTACGTGCTGTCCCGGCACATCAACGGCCTCCTCGCGCTCGCGTGGAACGTCGTGGTGCTGTATCTCGCGCTCGGCTTTCGCCAGTTCAGCCATTTCTACAACGATGTCATGCTCGCGCTGCGCGGCAGCGACCTCGCGCGCGCGCGCGAAGCGCTGGATAAATGGCGCGGCGAATCGTCGCGGGAATTGACCGCGAGCGAAGCGGCGCGCGTCGCGATCGAGCTCGGCCTGCTGCGCTCGCACCGTCACGTGTTCGGCGTTATGGCGTGGTTCGTCGTGCTCGGGCCGGTCGGCGCGATCGCTTATCGTCTGGCGGCACTGCTCAACGACCGTTGGGGCGGCTCGCGTGACGGCGAGGCGGATGCGTTCGGCGGATTCGCGGCGCGTGCGTTCCAGATCATCGACTGGCTGCCAGTGCGGTTGACTGCGTTCAGCTTTGCGGTGGCGGGCGACTTCATGGGCTCCGTCGAATGCTGGCGCGAGCAGGCGAAGACCTGGCGCTCGCGTTCGCAGGGCATCATTCTGGCTTCTGCCGCCGGCGCGCTGGGCGTCAAGCTGGGCGGTGTCCTGCACGGGGACACCGGCATCGAATACCGGCCGCAGCTCGGCGACGGCGATGACGCCGATGTCGATTATATGCAGGCGGCGGTCGGATTGATCTGGCGCGCGCTGGTGCTGTGGCTGTTTCTGATCCTGCTCGCGACCATCGCGAGCTCGTTCTAAAACATTCAGGCCACAGAGGACACAGAGTTCACAGAGGTAAAACAAAAATCAAAAAGAAAAACCGACAGATAATATTTTTAGCCTTTACCCCGTGCTCTCTGTGACCTCTGTGGCTATTCGCATTTCGAATTTTCCGTTCACAGAGAAAACAGCGCGTCGAGTTTGGCCGCGCAGATGAAATCGTTCTCGGACATGCCGCCGATGGCGTGGGTCGAGTAATCGACTTTGCACTTGTTGTAGCCGACCGTCATGTCGGGATGATGGTCTTCCCGGTGAGAAATCCAGGCCGCAGCGTTGACGAACGCCATCGTCTGGTAATAGTTCTTGAACGAATAAGTCCTGGTGATCACGCCGCCTTTGTATTCCCAGGCGTCGAGCTGCTTCAGGAGTTGCGTGATCTCCTGCGGCTTGAGCGGCGACACGCCGCCCTCGCACGGCTTGCATTTCTTGTGCGCCAGATCGGGTGCTGTCATGATTTACCCCGGCAAATGATGAATAGTAAGTGGTAAATGGCGAGCAGCAATCAGGAAGCAACCACGATATCCTGCTCACCATTCACCATTCACCATTCACTTGAACTTGTAATACTGCTGGTTGAGATAAGCCGCAACGTGTTCTTCCTCGTCGGGAAACCATTGCACGCTGAGCTGTGACGTGCAGAACTGAATTTGCTTGAGCAGCGCGTCCGCGCTCTTGATCTTGTGATCCGGCCGCGTGAAGAGCTTCGATCCGTCGCCACCCATCATCGACGCGTGACAGGCGTCGCACTTGGCCTTGTCGAACAGGGCTTTGCCGGTTTTAGGATCGCCTTTTGGAAAAGGCGCGGCGCTCGCGATGCTGACGGCGAGCAATATGGCGGCATAACCGGTCAAGCGGTATTTCATGGTGCGTTACCTCCCATGGCTTTGCAACCGCGCGATGCGCAGCGTCGCGGGCGGATGCGAATCGTAAAACGCCGAGTGCAGCGGATCCGGCGTCAGGGTCGCGGCATTGTCCTTGTAGAGCTTGACCAGCGCCGAGATCAGGTCGGCGACCGACGCGTGCCGCGCCGCGTAATTGTCGGCCTCGAACTCGTGCTTGCGCGAATAAAAGCTCGTCACCGGCTGCAGCAGGAAAACGAACTGCGGCACGACGATGAAGAACAGGATCAGCGCCATCGCGGTCGAGGGCGATTGCACGCTCAGTTGCACATTAAGCCCGCTGTAAAACCAGCTTTGGCTCATGATCTGCGCGAGCAGCCACAGGAACGCGAGGCTGGCCGCGAAGATCCACGCCACGCGCTTCACCACGTGCTTCAGCTTGAAGTGGCCGAGCTCGTGCGCGAGCACCGCCTCGATCTCGCCGGGCGCAAGCCGCGCGAGCAGCGTGTCGAAGAACACGATGCGCTTGGCCTTGCCGAAACCAGTGAAATAGGCGTTGCCATGGCTCGATCGGCGCGAGCCGTCCATCACCATCAGCCCCTGCACTTTGAAGCCGCATTTCTCGAGCAGACGCTCGATGCGCTCTCTCAACTGCGGGTCCTCGAGCGGCAGGAATTTGTTGAAGAGTGGCGCAATCCACGTCGGATAGACCGCGAGGATGAACAGATTGAATGCTACCCAGATCAGCCACGCGTAAAGCCACCACCGGTCGCCAGCTATTTCCATTATCCACAAAATGCACGCGATGAGCGGAATACCGAGCGCTGCGGCGAGCGCAGCGTGTTTCAGCATGTCGGCGAAGAACATGACCGGCGTCATCTTGTTGAAGCCGAAATGCTGCTCGATGCCGAACGTGCGGTACCAGCCGAACGGGATGTCGATGACCGTCATCACCGCGCCGAGCAGCACGACCAGCGCCACGCCGCGTGCGACGCCCGGCGCAAACCAGCCCGACGTGATGTCGTGCATGAGCTGCAATCCGCCGCCGAAGGTCAGCACCAGGATCACCGCGCAGTCGAAGGCGGTGGCGACCAGCGCGAAACGCGTCTTGGCGCAGCTGTAATCGGCCGCGCGGCGGTGCGCATCGAGGCTGATCTCGAGCGCGAACTCGGTGGGCACATTGTCGCGGTGGCGCTGAATGTGGCTCAAATGGCGCGCGCCCAGCCACAGCCTGGTCGCGGTAGCGAGCGCCAGGGCGGCGACAAAAATCACGGAAAAGGTCTGCATGGAGCGAAGATTATCCTACCAACTCGTTATATGACAAAATATGCCACTTTTTGTTCAGTGGAAACTATGGCAGCCGACCCCAACAACCTGATCTGGGTTGACATGGAAATGAGCGGGCTCAATCCCGACACCGACCGGGTGCTGGAGGTCGCGATCGTCGTCACCGACACCAACCTCAATACCGTGGTGGAGACGCCGGTGCTGGTCGTGCATCAGGGCGACGCCGTGCTGGATGCGATGGATACCTGGAACAAGAGCACCCACGGCAAATCGGGGCTGATCGAACGCGTCAGGAATTCGCTCCTGTCGGAAGCCGACACGGAAAACCGCATGGTCGAATTTCTGCAGCAGTTTGTGCCACCGGGTGTATCGCCGATGTGCGGTAATTCGGTGCACCAGGACCGCCGCTTCATGGCGCGCCATCTGCCGCGCCTCGAAGCTTATTTCCACTATCGCAACCTCGACGTCAGCACGCTGAAGGAGCTGATGAAGCGCTGGAAGCCGGAGCTCGCGGCGGGCATGACCAAGCACGGCAGGCACGAAGCGCTCGCCGACATTTACGAGTCGATCGACGAGCTCAAGTACTACCGCGAGCATTTTTTGAAGCTGTGAGGCGAGAGGCGTTAGGCGTGAGGCGGAAAAGCCTGACGCGCGATCGCCCTCGTGCAATCAGGTTCTAACCGCCTCACGCCTTGCCCCTCACGCCCTATGAATCCTTTTAGCCGCGGCGGCATGACGATGCTCGTCATCGCATGGCTGCTGATCCTGGGCGGTATCTACTGGTTCGTCAGCGGCTGGGAGGCGCAACAAAGCAATCCCAACCCCGCGCGCGTGTTGAACCAGCAGCGGGGCGAACTCACGCTCGTGCGCAACCGCGCCGGTCATTATGTTGCGGAAGGCGAGATCAACGGCCGGCACGTGACGTTCCTGCTCGATACCGGCGCGACCTGGGTCGCGTTGCCGACCGCCCTGGCGCGCGAGCTCGGATTGAAACGCGGCGCCGCTATTACGCTGCAGACAGCGAATGGCGCCGCGGTCGGCTATCAGACCCGGCTCGACAGCATACGTCTGGGGCCGATCGAAATGCGCGATGTCGGGGCGTTGATCGCCGACGGCATGGACGCCGATACCGTGCTTCTCGGCATGAATTTCCTCAAGCGGCTGGAGTTTACGCAGCGCGGCGATCAGCTGACTCTGCGCCCGCGAGGCGGGGAATAGGTAAAGGGTACTGGGCAATGGGTAATGCTATTACCCCATCACGCACCGCTCATCACCCATCACTCTAATCTGATTTCGCCGTCGAGCGTGAGCGTGAGCCCGATCTTGTCGATGGTGAGATGCATGCGCGCGGGGAAGGCCTCGCTGCCTTTGAGCTTGCCGTCGGCGATCGCCTTGGCGACGGCGCGCTCGATCTCGGTCTGCGAGCGCACGCCGACGGTTTTCAGGAACTTGCGGATGCTCATGTTGAAGGTTTCTTCGTTCATGGTGTTTCTCCTTTGAAAGTCGCGGTCAGCTGTCAGCGTTCGGCGATCAGCTTGGAACGGATTTTGGCTGAATGCTGATGGCTGATAGCTCGCGGATCGCCACTAGCGATTCGCCTTGTAGAATCCGATCAGCCCGTTGGTCGATGCATCACGGGATCCGGCTTGGTCTTTGCCATCGAGTTCGGGCAGGATGCGCGTTGCGAGTTGCTTGCCGAGCTCGACGCCGGGCTGGTCGAACGCGTTGACGCCCCAGATCGTATTCTGCACGAACACCTTGTGCTCGTAGAGCGCGAGCAGCATGCCGAGCGCGTGCGGCGTCAGTTTTTTGAGCAGGATCGAGTTGCTCGGCCGGTTGCCCGGGAACCCCCTGTCCGGCGCGCCGTTCATGAGCGCCGCGGTCTGCGCGAAAAAATTGGCCATCAGCAGCGCGTGGTGCCGGTCGTTCGCAAGTTGCGACTGGCATGCGGCGATGAAGTCAGCCGGAATAACGCGAGTGCCCTGGTGCAGCAGTTGAAAGAACGAGTGCTGGGCGTCGGTGCCGGGCGCGCCCCAGATCACGGCGCCGGTATCGTAGTCGACCTGCTTGCCGTCGTGCGTGACGCGCTTGCCGCTCGATTCCATGTCGAGCTGCTGCAGCCAGGCGGGCAGCAGCGCAAGCGATTCGTCGTACGGCAGTACCGCGTGTGACGCGGCGCCGAAAAAATTGTTGTACCAGACGCTGAGCAGAGCGAGGATCACGGGCATGTTTTTCTCGAATGGTGCATTACGGAAATGCTCGTCCATCTCGTGCGCGCCGTGCAGCAGCTCCTCGAAGCAATCCATGCCGACCGCGAGCGCGGCGGGAAGCCCGACCGCCGACCATAGCGAATAGCGCCCGCCGACCCAGTCCCAGAACGGAAACACGCGTTCTCCGGCCACGCCGAACTCGAGCGCAAGCCCGGCATTTGCAGTCACGGCCACAAGATGCTTGCCGGCGGGTTCGTTGCCGACCGATCGGCCCAGCCATTTGCGCACCGTGCATGCGTTCGCGAGAGTTTCGCTCGTGGTGAAGGTTTTGGAGATCACGATCACCAAAGTCGTCGCCGGCTTAAGCGGTTTGAGTGCACGCTGCAGCGCGGCGCCATCGGCGTTGGATACGAAGTGCACGCGCGGACCGTCAGCATATGGCGCGAGCGCCTGGGTCACGAGTGCCGGCCCGAGATGTGAGCCGCCGATGCCGATGGTAAGGACGTCGCTGTAGTGTTTGCCGCCGCGCACGTCGTCGCAAAAAGCGCGCATGCGCTCGAGGCCCGCGCGCACCTGCGGCATCACGTCGGCGCCATCCACCGACACCGGCTCGCCGCCGCGCAGCGCGGTGTGCAGCGCGGCGCGGTTCTCGCTGATATTGATCTTCCCGCCGTCAAACATGCGCTGCGCCTGGCTGCCCACGTCGCGCTCGCGCGCGAGAGAGACGAGCAGCTTGACGGTCTCGGCAGTGATCAGATTTTTCGAGTAGTCGAGCAGCATATCGCCGAGCTGCAGCGAAAAATTCTCGAAGCGCCGCGCATCGGCGGCAAACAACTGCGCCATGCCGGATCCGGTGATTGTTCGCTGGTGTGTCCTGAGCGCCTGCCATGCACGGGATTGGGTGAGGTTGGACATGCTGTTCTGGTTCTGATTGCCGCCGCGGCGATGGATGGAGCCGATTTTACTGGCTTTCAATGCGGCTGCCCAACTTCATTAGAATGCACCTATGCGTCACGCGATATGCGGGAATCCGCCATGAATGACGTGCTGCAGGCGCTGGGCAATGCGTTCCGCGGCGTGCTGCACCCGCGCATGCTGGCGTTGATGATCTGGCCGATGCTCGTCGCGCTCGCGCTGTGGCTGGGGCTCGCCTGGTTCAACTGGGACACCTGGTCGCAATGGGTCGGCAGTGTGATTTCAGAATCGGCCGTCGGCAACTGGCTGCCGCGGCGCGGCTTCTCCGACCTCGCGCGCTATTCGGCGCTGCTGCTGTTGTCGCTGCTCATTGCGCCGATGATACTGATCACCGCGGTGCTGATTGCCGCGGTGCTTGAGATGCCATGGATCGTCAACTTTGTCGCCGCGCGATATTACCCAACGCTCGAAAAACGTTGCGGTGGAACAATCGTCGGCAGCATCGTCAACTCGATGGTTGCAGTGCTGGCGTTCGCCGGGCTGTGGGTTGTTACTTTGCCGCTGTGGCTCACGGGCGTACTGGCACCGGTGGTGCCGGTAGTGTTGACGGCGTATTTAAATCAACGGCTGTTCCGCTACGACGCGCTGTCGGATCACGCGGGAGCGGAAGAGTATCGGGCGATTCTGGAAGCAAGCTGGGGCAGGATGTACGTGCTGGGCTTCCTGTTGGCGCTGCTCTATTACGTGCCACTGCTCAACCTGCTGGTACCTGTGTTGAGCGGTCTCGCGTTCGCGCACTTCGGGCTGGCGCGGCTTGCCGAGTTGCGTGCAGAGGCAAGAAGCGGAAAAACCTGAACCGATGAAACCGCCGATGGACGCCGATAAGCGCCGATAACAACAAAACCATAAAAAGCACGCGGTAATGCCGCGCGCTTTTTATTTCTGCGGGCAGGGAGTTTCCCGCCTTACGTTTCTCGCTCTCAGTGCATGCGTTCAAAAACCGCGGCAATTCCCTGGCCGCCGCCGATGCACATCGTCACCAGCGCGTATTTCCCGCCGATGCGCTGCAATTCGTAAAGCGCTTTCACCGTGAGCAGCGCGCCGGTCGCGCCGATCGGGTGGCCGAGACCGACCGCGCCGCCGTTGGGGTTGGTTTTCTTGGAATCGAATTTGAGGTCGCATGCGACCGCCATCGCCTGTACCGCGAACGCTTCGTTGGCTTCGATCACGTCCATGTCGCTGACTTTCAATCCCGCTTTGTCGAGTGCAATCTTGCACGCCGGTACCGGGCCGATGCCCATGATCTTGGGATCGACGCCGGCGAGGCCGTACGACACCAGCCGCGCCATCGGTTTGAGGCCCTGTTTCTCCGCAGCGCTTTTTTCCATCAGCACGACCGCTGCCGCGCCGTCGTTGATGCCCGACGCATTGCCCGCGGTCACCGAGCCGTCTTTCTTGAACGCGGCGCGCAGCTTTGCCATGCCTTCGAGGGTCGCGTCGGCACGCGGATGCTCGTCCTTGTCGAACACGGTCGTGCCTTTGCGGGTCTTCAGCTCGATCGGCAGGATCTGGTCCTTGAAATAACCTTTCCCGATCGCGTTGATCGCGCGACGGTGGCTTTCGACCGCGAATTCGTCCTGCTGCTCGCGCGTGATCTTCCATTTCTCGGCGATGTTCTCCGCGGTGATGCCCATGTGCACGGTATCGAACGGATCGGTCAGCGCGCCCACCATCATGTCGACCACGCTGCCGTCGCTCATGCGCTGGCCCCAGCGCAGCGTCGGCATCAGGTAGCCGCCGCGGCTCATCGACTCGGCGCCGCTGCCGACCGCGACATCGGCATCGCCGAGCTTTATCATTTGCGCCGCGCTGACGATCGCCTGCATGCCGCTGCCGCACAGGCGATTGACAGTGAGCGCGGTCGTTTCCTGTGGTAGCCCGGCCTTGATGCAGGCGACGCGCGAGATGTACATGTCTTTCGCTTCGGTGTGGATCACGTTGCCGAGCACCATCGCGCCGACCTGCTTGGGATCGATCTTGGCGCGCTTGACCGCCTCCTTGATCGCCTGCGCGGCCAGTTCCGAGGGTGCAAGGTCCTTCAATGCGCCGCCGTAATCGCCGATTGCAGTGCGCACTCCGCTCAAGACCACCACTTCGCGTCCGTTGCTCATGGTCAACTCCTTAACTTATTGATTGCGATGAAGGTAATCCGGGAATCCGGAATGTTGCCGAAAGGGGGATTAAGCGCCAGTTTACGCCTGCGCATGGTGAGTGTCGAGACGATGCTGCGGAGCAGCATGGCGCGCAGTCCCGCATGAGATAATTTCGGGTAAACCTGAAACAAAGCTCCGGTTTAACTCCGCGCGTTGGAGCGAGCGTAAGCGACGCCGCTCAACGCGCGGTCATGCATGACCCGGCCAGCGGGAGCGCATGGAATATACCGTAAGCCGCAACAAGTTTGTCTATCTCACATACACGATCTGGGATCGGCACGGCACGCTGTTCGAGCAGTACGATCTTCCGGTCGGCTACGTGCATGGCGTCAATGGCCCGCTGTTCGAGAAAATCGAGCAGGCGCTCGAAGGCAGAAGCGTTGGCGACCGCGTCGAGGTGATACTGACGCCGCAGGACAGCTTCGGCGAGCGCAAGCCGGAATTGACTTTCACCGACGACATCGTGAACGTGCCGCTGGAGCATCGCCGCATCGGCTCGGAAGTGATGTTCGAGAACGAGCGCGGGGAGCAGATGCAACTGCGCGTCACGCGCATCGAGAACGGCAAGCTGACCGTGGATGGCAATCATCCGCTCGCGGGACAGACCGTGAAGTTCGTCGTCACCATCGTCGGCGTGCGGCCGGCGACGCTCGACGAGATCGTCGCAGGCAGGCCGGCCGACGACGGCGGGGCTTCGCTTAAAATGCATTGAAAGGGGAAGCGCTTCGACGCGAAGGGCGCCAAGAAGCAGAACGCGCTAGCTTAGAGAGGCGTTCTCGGGAGAGTGCGCCATCTGGGCCAGTATGGGCTTGCGCGGGTTTGCTTCGTTGTCATCCGCGTTTATCGGCGTTCATCGGCGGTTTCATCGCTTTAGGCTTCAATTCAACGCGCTGATAGAGCCGATAACGCTCGACCCGGTCGCCGGGGCGCGCGCCTTCCCAGATTTTCTGCCACGGGCCCAGCGGCACGTATTCCTCGCTTGCCACGCCTTGCACGATCGCTAAATCGCAGTCGCGCCGGCGCTCGGGAGCATCCATGCGCCAGGTGACGATGTCGGCGATGTAGTGCAGCATCGCGCGCTGCGGCTCGCCGAGATTTTTGCTTGCGATGCACTCGTATTTGGGAGGCAGCGCTTTTTGCATGTCGGCAATCATCGAGCGGTAGCTTTTGCCGACGTCGACCCAGCCGACGAACAATATCGCGAGCAGCCCCCAGATCATCGTCATGGTCGCGGCCCACGCGACCACCGGCCGCTCACGGCTTTTCTTCAGTCGCAGCAGGAGCGCGATCCAGCCGATCGTGTATAGCACGCCGAGCGCGAACGGCAGCCATTTGAACCCCGTCGCATAGCCGGGCTGCAGATCGAGCAGGTGCTCGTGCAGGCGCGGCGGCAGCGAAAGCTCGAGCGCACTCCAGTAAAACCAGGCGACGACGACGAAGAAACCGCCGCTCATCACGCTGAACCAGTAAATCAGGTTTGCTGCGCCGCGCCGCAGTGTGTCGGTCGCGGGAGTCGCGAGCAGCGCGAGCGGGAGCAGCAGAGGCAGCGCATAGAGTTCGCGCGCGTCGGCGGATGCGCTCAGTACCAGGAAAAATACAACGAAGGCGGTGAGCGGTAGCGCCATCGGCGGCATTAGCATTCCCTTCAGGCGAGCGCGCCACAGCGCCCACGCCGCGAGCGGCAGCGCCGGCAACGCATACCACGGCAGAATGCGCAGATAGTGCGCGGTGTCGGCGGGCGGGCCGAAATCGTTGGTGCCGAGAAAGCGGCCGAAGTTGTTGTCCCACAGCCATTCATGAAACAGCGCGGGCGCTTTGTTATAGAGCGCGAGCGGCCAGATCAGCAACCACGGCGCACACGCGGCTGCGGCAACAACCAGGCAGATCGCATAGCCGCGGCTGCGCCACGCCGGATACACCGGCAGCAAGAGCGCAGTGATGCCGAACATGCCGGGCGCGAGCAGGCCTTTCGACATGAAGCCGATGCCGACGCCGGTGCCGAGCCAGAAGCCGCCGAGCGCGGGGCGCCGCAGTGCGAGCGCGAAGCCATAGAAGCCGGCGGCGCATCCGGTCAAGAGTGACATGTCGGTGATCAACTGGTGGCTGCGGATCAGTATCCCCAGGCAGCCCATCAGCATCAGCACTGCGAGCGCGCCGCGACTCTTCCCGTAGAGTTCGCGCGCCGCGCCGCCAATGAACGCAAACGTGAGCGCCATGTAAAGCCCGGTCGTCAGTCGCGCCGCATCGTGCAATGCGAGCGGCGGCGACAGGAGTTTTGCGATTGCCGCCGCGCTCAGATAGAACAGCGGCGGCTTTTCCATGAACGGCTCGTGCGCGAGCATCGGCACCACCCAGTCACCGCTCCGCAACAGGCTGTAAACCAGGCCGAAAGTGTAGGCCTCGTCGGGTTTCCATGGATCGTGGCCGAGCAGGCCGGGCAATATCCACGCCGCGGCGAGCACGCACGCCCACGCGAGCGATATCGGTGGCGCGGCGTTGGGGCCGCTGGCGGGAGGGGTCATGGATGAGTGATTCAGTGATTAAGCGATTGGGTGATTAGGTGATTAAAGCGGGTGGTCACTGCTGTCCGCCAAGTTTGGTTTTTTCTCAATCGCTTAATCACCTAATTACTCAATCGCCGCTTCTCAAGCGAGCTTGCGCTGATAGAGCTGTTCGAGGATGCGCAGCGGCGCGTAGCGCTCGTCCTGCATCGCCGCGACCGGCAGATAAAAAGTCTGCTCGAGCAGGAACTGGCCGGCGAGCGCTGCGTGCATCACGCGGTCGGTAAACACGATCCACGTCGATTGCGCCGGAAACTCGACGCGCGTTTTCGGCGAGTTCTGCTGATAAGCGTCGTCGAGCTTCGCCTGGTCGTGCAGGTTGAGCATGATGTGGTCATAGGCGCTGCGGCGTCCTTTGGTTATGCCGAGCGCCAACATGAGCGCCGCGCTGCATGGCCACTGCGGCGGCACGCGGTCGCGGAAGCGCTGCGCGACGGCATCGAACGGCTCGCCGATTTCCCACACGCGCGGCTCGCCGCGCGTATTGACGTTGCAGAACACGCGCAGGATGCGCAGGCCCTGGTTGGGACGCGAGGCGAACGCATCGACGTGCAGGCGCGTGTCGTCTTTCTTGCGCGAGCTTTCGCGTCCGCGGGTCTCTACCGGCCTGAAGCTCGTGAGCCCCCAGCGCAAATGCTGCGAGTAGCCCGGGCACAGGCTCAGTACCAGTTCGCGCGCCTGCTGCGCATAGCGCGCCATCATTGCCGCGAGCTGCCGGCGGTCTTCGCCCTGCGCCGACGTGTGCCTGATTTCAGCGGCGAGCGGGTCGTAGCTCACGTTTTTCGCCTTGCCGTCCGACCATTGCGGCGACAGCAGGCGCTGCTCTTCGGCAGCGAGTGCAAATTTCAGGCGCGGCAGGAGCAGCACATTGCCGGCTTCGAGTTCGCGCGTGGCGCGGGCGGTCGCGGCGGGATCGCGTGGCTCATTCCATTGGGCGATGTCGAGGGTCGTGAGTTGGCTCATTATTCGATCACTTTCAGCGGTTGTCCGGCCGCCGGCTCGCCGTTTGGATACAAGCCGTTAAGCAGTCGCAAGTGCGACACGGCATTCTTGCCGAGCGGCGAATTGCGCGCGAGATCGGCAAACGTCATGCCACGCGGCGCATTGATGATGCGCAGCGTCAACGGACGCACCGATCTGCGCTCGGCGTCGGTCAGGGCATGAAAACTCGCTATCGTAGCATTGATCTCCGGCAGCGCCTGTTGCAGCGCTGCGCCCGACTTCGCCTGCCCGCCGATCAGGAACGCGGTTTTGTTTAGAAAGACCACGGCCGCGCGGGTCGGATAACCGCCGACGGTGGTATTCGCAATGGCGGCAGGCAGGCCGTTGATGGTGGTCTCGGTGATGTCGCGCGCGCCGCCGACCGCCTTGCGCAGCGCGTCGACCGGGGACCCATGAGCGCGGCCGGCTGCGCGCAATTGGATGATTGCGTCGTCGCCACGGTTCTTCGCCGTGACGCTGTCCGGGCTGTTGATGATGCGCCAGTCCTGCGGAAACTTCATGGCGAGGCCGAGGTCAGGGTGGTAGAAGACAAAATTGCGTATGAAGCCCTGGCCCGCGCTGTGGCCGAACGGGATCTTGTCGATCTTGCGCAGGAATTCCTCCTGATTGATGTGCCCGGTCCCCGCCGGCAGGCGGCCGGCCTCCGCCACGACTTCCTGCAGCCGCGTGTCGTTGTCGGGATGCGAGGCGAACACGCCGTGGTAGCCGCGTGGCTGGCGGCCTTCGGACCTGGCGACTTCGGCGTCGAACAATTCCTGGTTTTTCAGCGCGCCGACCACCTTGATCATCGCCTGCGGATCGTAGCCGGTGCGGTAGAGGTAATCCGCGCCCAGTTTGTCGGCCTCGAGTTCGTGATCGCGGCCATACCCGGACAATAAATAGTTACCGAGCAGATTTATCGCAGTGCCGCCGGTCTGGTTGCCCAGCACGGGCACGAAAATCTGCAGCACCGACGCGCCGACATTGGCCGCGGTCGCGGCGCTGATCTGCTGCACGCTGTGGCGCGCGTTCACGTGGCCGGTCTCGTGTCCCAGCACTGCCGCGAGCTCGGCTTCGGAATTGAGATAGGACAGGATGCCGCGCGTGATGTAGATGTAGCCACCCGGCAGCGCGAACGCGTTGATGTCGGGCGAGTCGACGACCACGTAGCTGTATTGCAGGTTCGGACGGTGGCTCGCATGCGCGAGCCGCTGCCCGACTTCGTTGACGTATTGCTGCAATGCCTTGTTGTCGTAGACGCCGTACTGCTGGCGGACCTTGACGTCTTCCTGGCGCCCGATCTGGATTTCCTGCGATTCCGACATCGTCACGAAGTTGGCTCTGCCCGTGACGGGGTTTTGCGCGCAGCTGGCGAGCGCGAGCGCCAGTGGTAACGCAGTCAATGCGACCAGGTATCGGGATTTCATCGGTGTGATTTTTTCAGGTTGGGTCGGTAAAGGACTACCGGCGCGCCCGATTCGAGCGCACACCGCATCCCGTTTAGCGCGGTGCGCATCGTGGCGGCATTGCTGTTTGCCGTGATGGGCGCGGCGACGCTGCCCGGTGTCGACTCGGCGTAGCTTGAGCCGCCTCTTGCTCAACGCCCGGACGGTTGCGCGAGGTCCTCGTGCAGACACAGGATATTGCCTTCCGGGTCCTGGAACCAGGCCGCCTTCTCGGCGCCGAGCACGCAGACGTGCTCGACGGTCTTGAGACCGGGCAGGTCGTAATCCGCGAATTTCACGCCGCGCTGCTCGAGCAGACGGACCGTCGCAGCGATGTCATCGACGCGGAAGCTGAGCGCCGTGTGCTCGGCCTTGGTGCCGCCGGGTTTCGGGAACAGCGCGATCTCGGTGCCGCCGCAGCGATAGCCGAACTTGCCGTCCGGCTTGAGCCCGAGTGGCGTGAGTCCGAGCTGCTGCTCATAGAACCGGCGCGCACGGGCCATGTCGATCACGGGCAGCATTACGGTAACTTGAGTGTCCAGCAACATGGCATGACTCTCCGTAGTCGCGGGCAACGGCCGCTTGCGTCCGTCCCCATGGGAATTCTATCCATATTCCGGACCCGGGAGCAGCGCAAATGATAAAAAAGGCAGCCGCAGCTGCCTTTTTTGACGGAACGCGAGCGCCGTTCAGGCCGTCGTTGCGGACTTGCCTTTCGAGGTCGGCTTGCGCGCGTATTTCTGCTTGAACTTCTCGACGCGGCCGGCGGTGTCGACGATCTTCTGCTTGCCGGTGTAGAACGGATGGCACTCCGCGCACACCTCGACGTGCAGCTCGCGGCCGAGCGTCGAGCGCGTCTTGAACTTGTTGCCGCAACTGCAGATGACGTTTATCTCTTTGTATTCCGGGTGAATTTTGGCTTTCATGGCGGAGTCCTTGCGCTGTTGCCGCTTGACGAAAAGCGGCGATTATCCCTTACCGGGCGGGCGCTTGCAAGTTGAGGCATAAGCCCGGGTTTCAAGTTGGGGGGTTTCGGGTTGCGAGTTGATGTTGGCGGCGTAGCCGCCAAGCCAGAAACCTTAATAAAACTCGAAACCAATGACGCACCATGCGATGACCGGCGCCGCGGGTGAAAGGACGTCAGAAATTAAATCTCGACTGGCCGGGGCGCCACGTTTCGAGCATGTTGCAGCAGCGCAGAATCGCCGCTTTGCCGGTTGCGGGCGCGACGCTGCGAAAGAAGGTCGTGGACGCGCCTTGAGCGTCGCCCAATACCTGCGTTTCCACGAAATAAATGCCGGCGGCTTGCGTGTCGATTTCCAGCCGTCCCGCGTCGCTTCCCGAGGCCGAAATCCGATTGCGTCCCGGACGCACCGCGACGCGGAAAAAAGTCGTCGACAAGGTCTCGCCGATCAACCTGCCGTCGACCCAGAGGGTGGAGGCGGCATTACCGCCGGGGGCGAGTGGACGGTAAAGATAGATGATCGCGGCATTCGGAGCCGATTCAAAACGCTTCGCGTCGGCGTCGGTGTCCGGCGAAGCTTCGGGCGTCGACGCGCATCCGCCGAGGAGCGCGAGCAAAAGCGTGAGCGTAGAAGTTATTTTCAGGGCATGGGACATGGCGCAAACAGCATCGAACCGATGGCGTTTATTCTAACCCCAACCCGGATTCAGCGCGCTCCCAGCATCTCATACCGCAACACCGCGTTGCGTCCTTGCTCCGCGCTGACCACGTAGAACAAGGACTGGTCGAACCCCAGAAACCGGCTTACGATTTGCCGCACAAAATAGAGCTTTCCTGCCTCTGCGCTAAATTCGAATACGCCCGAGTCGCCGGCATATCCGGCAATGCGATGACGGCCGGGCGCGAGCTCTAGGCGGAAAAAAGTTCCTGCATAGACGCTGCCTAGCGGTTGTCCATCGAGTGTGAGACTCGCGGGAGCGCTCGAGAAATCGGGTCTGTCGCGGTAGAGGTATACGGCCGACTTGTCGGGTATCGTCTCAAAGCGTTTTGCCTGCAGCTCAGCAGGGTCCGGAACGCGGGTCGCGCAGCTCGCGATTACGAGCAGCAGAGCGATTGCCCCGAAGGTGGTGGCATGAGACTTTATGTTCGTCTCCATCTGCAAGGGCTATGGGAAGAAGTTTCGAGTTGCGGTATTTGCGTTGCGAGTTGACAGCAGCAGCGCAGCCGCCAAATCTTCGACCCGAAACTGCAAACTCGAAACCTGAAACCGGGGAGAGAGCAACCTCTCCGCATCGCATCGAAGAACTAGCCGCCGTTACACGGTAGCCGCAGGCCCGTTTGCGGGAACGGCGGCAGGGACTTTTTCGCTCCAGAGCGGTTGGTCGAGGGCTGATCGTCGATGTTGGCGTTAACCTCTTCTCATCGAATCGAAGAAGTAGCCGCCGGGACACGTTAGCCGCAGGCCCGTTTGCGGGAACGGCGGCAGGGACTTTTTCGTTCCAGAGCGATTGACCGCATGCTGGCCGTCGAGGTTATGTCAACCTCTCCTCATCGAATCGAAAAAGTCC
>JBGPFE010000047.1:0-32308 GCA_041483135.1 Gammaproteobacteria bacterium
CAACTTCTGCGACCAGCTCGCGAAGCTGGTGCCGTTCCAGCCCGGCCGCCATATCACGCTGCGCCGGCGCACCAACCCGAAAGACGAGCAGACGATTTATGCACGCGAAGTCGAGCCGCTCATCAACCAGCGCGATGATGTCCTCGAAGCGGTCGGGCTTCGCGCGCTGCAACAGGTCCCGCATGCCGCGCGATTCCAGCTGGAAGATACCGACGGTGCGCGCTTCCTTGAGCATGTCGTAGGACGCCCTGTCATCGAGCGGCAATGACTCCAGCGTCAGCGTCGACGCCGGATCGAGGTGCTTGATGTAACGCAGCGCCCAGTCGAGTATGGTCAGCGTCGTGAGCCCGAGAAAATCGAACTTGACCAACCCCACCGCCTCCACGTCCTTCATGTCGAATTGCGATACGACGCTCGTCGAGCCCTCGGCCGCATAGAGCGGACAAAAATCGGTGAGCTTGCCGGGTGCGATCAGCACTCCGCCCGCATGCATGCCGATATTGCGCGGCAGGCCTTCAAGCTGTTCGGCCAGCGTGAGCAGTTCGCGCACTTCTTCCTCCTGCTCCTCGCGCTGGCCAATCAGCGGCTCGACCTCCCGCGCATACACGGTCTCCTTGTCCTTCGGATCGGCGCGCCGGCGCAGCGTCACGTGTTTCCCGGGCTGGAACGGGATCAGCTTCGCGAGCTGGTCGCAGAAGTTATAGCCGAGATCGAGCACGCGACCGACGTCGCGCACCACCGCTTTCGCCGCCAGCGTGCCGAAGGTCACGATCTGCGAGACGCTGTCGACGCCGTACTTGCTGCGCACGTACTCGATCACGCGATCGCGCCCGTCCTGGCAGAAGTCGATGTCGAAGTCCGGCATCGATACGCGCTCGGGATTCAGAAAGCGCTCGAACAACAGGTCGTAGCGCAGCGGGTCGAGATCGGTGATACCGAGCGAGTAGGCGACGAGCGAGCCCGCGCCCGAGCCGCGGCCAGGCCCGACCGGCACGCCGTTCGATTTCGCCCAGTTGATGAAGTCAGCCACGATCAGAAAGTAGCCGGCGAAGCCCATTTGCAGGGTGGTCTTGATCTCGAA
Organism: Gammaproteobacteria bacterium; assembly: GCA_041483135.1. Classification (GTDB taxonomy): domain Bacteria; phylum Pseudomonadota; class Gammaproteobacteria; order Burkholderiales; family SG8-41; genus PALSA-1004. Next base: position 1,082 of record JBGPFE010000047.1, read on the forward strand.
CTCTAGCCGCTGCTGGTAATGCGGCAGTTTTTGCGCGCGCTCGGCCGCGTCCGGATACAACCGCTGCATGCGCTGCTCGAGACCGGCCTGCGCGCGGGTATGCAGGTAATCGTCGAGGCTCTCGTTGTTGGGCGTCGGGAAGCGCGGCAATTGGCTCTTGCCGAGCTCGATCGCGAGATTGCAGCGCTTGGCGATCTCGACGGTATTGGCAAGCGCCTGCGGAATGTCCGCGAACAGCCCGGCCATTTCGGCTTGCGTCTTGAAATACTGGTCGGGGCTGAAACGCTTCGGCCGGCGTTGGTCAGAGAGTACATGGCCTTCAGCGATACAGACGCGTGCTTCGTGCGCCCTGAAATCGTCGGGCTTGAGAAATTGCACCGGATGCGTCGCCACCACCGGCAGCTTGAGCTCGGAGGCAAGCTGCAGCGATTGCTGCACGCAATTCTCGACCTGCGCGGCGGCGCTGTGCGGCAGCCGCTGCAGCTCGAGGTAATAACGGCGCGGGAACAACGCTGCCCACCCGCGCGCATGTTCTACCGCATGTTTGTGATTGCCGGCGAGCAGCGCCAGGCCGACGTCGCCATAGTGCGCGCCCGACAATGCAATCAGGCCGTCGCCCGCGGGTGCCGCGAACCATTCCCTTTTCAACTCGGCGCGCCCGCGGTGCTGGTTGGAACGATAGGCGCGCGTCAGCAGCTCGCACAGATTGCGGTAACCCGCGCGCGACTGGCACAGCAGCAGCAGCCGGCAGGGTTTGTCGCGGTCGGCATCGTTCTCGATCCAGGCATCGCAGCCGATGAGCGGCTTCAAGCCCTGCGCGCGCGCGGCCTGGTAGAACTTGACCATGCCGAACACGTTGGCCAGATCCGTCAGCGCCAGCGCCGGCATGCCGTCGTTGACTGCGGCCGCGACTGCGTCGTCGAGGCGCACGATGCCGTCGGTCACCGAATACTCGCTGTGCAGCCTGAGGTGGACGAACTGCAGTTGGGACATGGCGGTCATTTTATCGCTTTCAGCGGCGCATGAGTTCACGCCCGGTACCGGACATAAGTCCTTCATCCCGCGAAAAAGAATCGCGAATATATATGCGAGACACAGGAACAATTCGACTTGACAGCCGGCCCAATCGCGGCCAGATTTGAGTCGTCCGAGAAAATACTCGAAAGACCAGCCATCATGCGACAAGCGATATTTCTGATTGCCCTGGCGTTCGTGGCAACCACGGCGCAGGCCCAGGCCGTGTTTCGCTCGGTAATGCCGGACGGCAAGATCGTCTACGGCGACAAACCGGCGCCCGGTGCGAAAGAATCCAAACAGGTTAATCTGCCGCCGCCGAATATTTCCACCTCGACGCAACCGCAGGCAAGCCCGGCTGACGCGCCGGCGGCCGCCGGAAGCAACAGCGTCGAGATCGCGGCTGCCCGCCAGAATCTGGAAGCCGCAAAAAAAGCGCTTGAAGCAGGACGCGAGCCGTTGGAGGGCGAGCGCACCGGCATCGCCAGAAAAGGCGGCGCCGTGAACTCGCAGTTGAACGAAGCCTATTTCCAGCGCATCCAATCCCTCGAGCAGGCGGTAGCCGCCGCCCAGCAACAGCTCGACGAAGCGCAACGCGGCGCCGGGCGCTGATCAGACGGCGTTGCCGCCAGAAAAGAGGCGTGGGGAGAGAGGCGAAAAACGCTCAATCCTCAGTCGCGGATCCTCAATCCTGCCGTCAATACACGCGCGACACGCGGTAACCGTCGCTCTGCAGCAGGCTGAGCAGTCCGCGCCCGCCGTACAGGTGTAACGCCCCGACGGCGATGAACGCATTGCCCTCCCTCAACTGCAGTTGCATGCGTTCGACCATGCGCACGTTGCGATCGTACAGCAGACGCTGCGCAAACACTTCGTTGAGCGGCTTCAACTCGGGCCGGTCCTTGACCTCCGCTTCGTTGATCTGCCACATCAGGCCGAGATCGCGCTGCAGGTAAGCTTCCAGCAGCTTGCGGGTCGTGGCCGGCAGTTCGTGATGGGTCTCGACCGTATGTTTGAGCAGCGCAACCTGGTCCGCTTCCGGCATGCCTTCGAACGCTGCGACCTGGTCGTCGACCGTCTCGAGGTAATGCAGCGGCTTGCCTTGCCGTGAGGCCATGCGATAAAGCACGAAATCGAGCACATTTTCAGGCTGCTGCTGTTGCGGTACTGCCAGCATCAGCATCACGGCCCACGGCTTGAACGAGCGCAACAATTCCGGCGGCACGCCATAGCCCGCCATCAGCGGCACGGCTTTACGGAACAGCTCCTCGCCCGCTACGCCCGGCAGGTCGCGGCCGTCGGCATAGACCATGCGTGCCGCGAGCATCGTGATATTGGGTTGATCGAGCGCGACTTCCATGGTGAACGACTTCGCCGCATCAAGCTGCTTGCGCACCGCTTCCGGCACAGCCGTGACGCGCTTGTCGGCGACGTGAATCGTGCCGAACAGGTAGCTTGACGCGGCGCCGGGCTTCTCGACCCGCCACAGCAGGCCTTTGTCGAACCCGACATTCGCCGACTGCGCGGCCGCAACGTGGCCGAAGTACTTCGAGCCCGGCGCGATGTGCGGCGCAAAGACATTGAGCAGCGCCAGCGGCGCGATGAAAATCAGCGCCAGCAGGAAAGCGCGGCGCGCGAGCCTTATGATCATCCGCTGCATATGCCTTCTAACAAGAAATACCGCATAATCCGGGTGGTTCCGCGTCTCCCCAATAACATAACTTAACCAAACTGCGAGCGTAATGCCATCCGCGCCGTCCGCGCGTCCAGCCCTGGTTGCGCTGTGCCTATTGTCGCTGATCTGGGGCTACAACTGGATCATGCTGAAAGAAGGCCTGCGCTTCGCCGACCCGTTTGATTTCGCGGCGCTGCGCACCGCTCCCAGCGCGCTCTTGCTGTTCGCGGCGATGCTGTGGATGAAAAAGCCGCTGCGCGCGAAATCCCCGCTGCGCCTGCTGCTGCTCGGGCTGTTCCAGACCACGGGCTTCCTGTGTTTTGTCTGTTGGGCGCTGGTAGTCGGCGCGGTCGGCAAATCGACAGTGCTGGTTTACACCTTCCCGTTCTGGACGCTGCTGTTCGCATGGCCGATTCTTGGCGAACGCATCCGCGGCATGCAGTGGCTCGCGATCACGCTCGCCGCGGTCGGGCTCGCGCTGGTGCTCGAACCCTGGGACCTCTCCGGCAGTTTCGCGAGCCGCGTGTTCGCCATGCTTGGCGGGGTGTGCTGGGCGATCAGTTCGGTGATCGTAAAGAAATGGCGCAACGAGGGCGATTTCGACCTGCTGTCGGTGACCGCATGGCAAATGCTGCTCGGCGGCATCGTCGTCTGCGTCATCGCATGGTCCGTGCCTTCGCAACCGATCGCGTGGAACTGGTACTTCGCGTGCGTGCTCGGTTACGGCATCGTGCTCGGTTCGGTTGCCGGCTGGCTGCTGTGGCTCTACATCCTCGACCACCTGCCGGCGGGTATCGCGAGCCTGAGCCTGATGGCGGTGCCGGCGCTCGGCGTGCTGCTGTCGAAACTCCAGTACGGCGAGCAGCCGCATGGCGTGGAAATCATCGGCATGTTGCTGATCGGTTTGAGCCTCGGCCTGCTGTCATGGCTGACCACGCGCGGCCAGCGCAGCATCGTGCCGGAAATGGGGCAGGAATGAGGAGGCGATCAGCTATCAGCGGTCAGCAAAATCAGGGCTGCTTCAGGCTGAAAGCTGATTGCTGAACGCTGAGTGCTTTTGATGAAATCAAGCCGGTCGCATATCCACACCATCCGCAACCTGCGCTACCATGTACGCACCTGGGGCGACCCGCGCGCGGCAAAGCTGTTTCTGCTGCACGGCTGGATGGACGTTTCCGCATCGTTCCAGTTTCTGGTCGATTCTTTCCGGCGCGAGTGGTACGTGATCGCGCCCGACTGGCGCGGCTTCGGCTTGTCCGAGTGGGCGAGCAACGGCTACTGGTTCCCGGACTACTACGCCGACCTCGATGCGCTGCTCGAGATCTACCAGCCCGCTGCGCCGGCATCGCTCGTCGGCCACAGCATGGGAGGGCTGATCGCCTGCACCTACGCCGGGCTGCGGCCCGCGCGCGTCGCGAAACTCGTTTCGCTCGAAGGCTTCGGGCTGGCGCGGACGGGCCCCGGGGAGGCGCTCCGGCGTCAGCAGCGCTGGCTTGATGAGCTGCGCAATCTGCCGCGTTTCCGTTCGTACGGCTCATACGCGGAAGTCGAGGCGCGACTGAAACGCAACAATCCACGGCTGAGCGACGAGCAGGCGCAGTTTCTGGCGCATTACTGGGCGAAGGACACGCGCGACGGATCGGTCGTGCTTAGCTGCGACCCGGCTCACAAGCGCGCCAATCCCTACCCTTTTCGCCTCGATGAGCATCTCGCCTGCTGGCGGGAAGTCCGTGCGCCCGTGATGTGGGTGTTTGCGCGCGAGTCGAAGGGCGCAGGCTACCGTGGCGACACGCCCGAGCAACTCGCCGAGCGTAAAGCCGCATTCCGCGACTTCCGCGAGGTCACGCTCGACGATTGCGGTCACATGATGCATCACGACCAGCCGGAAAAACTTGCGGCGATCATCGAGGAATTTCTCGCGCCGCCACCACGCGCTTGAACTGCAATCTATAAGTGGGGCCCGATCATCAGGAAAACCGGCGTTTGCGCCGACTGAGCGCTTACCCGCTCTCACCAGAAACTGATACGGGCCCCGGCTTGAGCCGGAACCCGTTTTTTTCGGAACGGAGGCTGCAGCTGTCGCCTCACACGCGTAGCGCCTGCGCGTTAGTATCTGGATTTCATGAATTCGATTCCAGGTTGCAGCATACGCCGCCAGGCAGTCTCGGTTTCCATGTCAAACAGCGGGTCGAATTCCTTGACGGCCTGCACCAGCCGGTCAAGCCATAGATCATAAAGTTCCGGCTTTATATCCAGCTCCGCTCTGCTGTGAAGCTTGGCGAGCCGTTCCAGATGAACGATTCGCTCGGATTCACCGCTGGCCAGCATCATTATGTATAACGATGTCTTGAGCAGTCTTGCCTGTTTTCGCAAGTCCGTGCGTTCGAATTTCTTTGCCACCGTGCCGGAGGAAGCGAGGAAGAGGGTATAAAAACGGCGCAGGAACTCGGGCTCGCAGGAACACCGTTCAATGCTGTCATTGAACAACTCAACGTCCCTCTCGTGCATCTGGCACCCCCGATCGTGTCGTGGTCCAACATCGGGCCAGACGGCGTAAGTTACGACTTGAAAGCCGTGACGTTGAACACCGGCACCGGTTGCGCGATGCCCTTCAGCGTGAGTTCGCCCAGCGGTTCCGCTTGGGTCGTATCTTCAATCCGCGCCAACGTCTTTTGGTTCGTGAGTATCTGTCCGCCTCTCGCCTCGCTGCATAACCGCGCGGCGAGGTTGGTCACGCTGCCGATGCACGCGTAATCCCAGCGTCCCTCGAAGCCGATCGCGCCGAGCGTCGCGTAGCCTTGCGCGATGCCGATGCCGAGATCGAGGTCGTAGCCGCGCTTCTTCCACGCCGTGCGCAACGGCACGAATTTCTCCTGCATTTCGAGCGCCATCTTCACTGCGTTCGCCGTGGGATTCTCGAGCTTGATCGGGTCGTTGAAAAAGATCATCAAGCCGTCGCCGGCGAAGCGCTCGAGCGTGCCTTCGTGGGCCATGATCAGCTGCCCCATTACGCGGTGATATTCGCCAAGCACCGCCATGACCTCCTCGGGCTCGGAGCTGTCGGTGAAGGCGGTGAAGCCGCGCAGGTCGAGGAAGACGACCACCACTTCGCGGCGGTGCGTTTTCAACAGGTCTTCGCCGCCGCCGCTGACGATAGACTCGGCGAGCTGCGGTGAAAAAAAGTCCTTCAGCCGGCCCAGGCGACCGAGTTGCGCGACCTGCTCCTGCACGCGCGCTTCGAGTTTCCTGGTCCAGTCGCGCACTTCGTCGCGCAGAGCTTTCTTCTCGAGGCTCGCGCCCACCCGCGCGCGCAGGAGCGTCGCATCGAAGGGCTTAGGCAGATAATCCTCGGCGCCGAGCTCGATGCAGCGCACCACGCTCGCTACGTCTTCGACCGCCGAGATCATGATCACCGGCAGATGCCGCAGCTCGGCATCGGCTTTGAGGTGCTCGAGCACCTGGTAGCCGTCCAGCTCGGGCATCATGATATCGAGCAGCATCAGGTCGAACTTTTGCGTCTGCAGGAGTTCGAGCGCCTGCTTGCCGTCATTGGCCGTCGTGAGGTTCGTGTAGCCCTCGCGCTTCAGGCGGCGCGTGAGCGTGTAGCGATTGTCCTCGTTGTCATCGACCACGAGCAGCGCCGCATCAGCCGGGCTCACGATGCGGGTGCCCCCGGCACCAGCGCCTTGATTTTTTCGAGCAGGCGCGGCAGTTCCACCGGCTTGGTATCGAAGTCGTCGCAACCCGCGGCAATGGCTTTCTCTCTGTCGCCGGCCATCGCATTGGCAGTGAGCGCGATTACCGGAATATGTTTCGTTTGCGGCGCGGCCTTGATCTGGCGCGTCGCCTCCCAACCGTCGACTACCGGCAGGCCCATGTCCATCAGGATGAGATCGGGCTGCTCGGCGCCCGCCATCGCCACGCCCTCGGCGCCGTCGCGCGCGATCATCACGGTGTAACCGGCGCGCTTGAGCCGTCTCTCCAGCATGTAAATGTTGTCGTCGTTGTCCTCGACATACAGGATTTTCATTCTTTTTCCTCCACGACCTGCTTGCCGCGGCCACGCGCGATCGACCCGGGCAGTATGCGGCCGATCTCCCGCAGCAACTCGTCAAGCTCGGAGCCGCCTTTTTGCAGCACGCGCTCGACATCACCGTTGAGGCGGCTGCGCTCCTCCGCCGTCAGGTCCTTGGCGGTCACCACCACCACCGGGATGTCCCGCCACTCGGTCCGGCTGCGCATCTCGACGAGGAACTCGAAGCCATCCATCTCGGGCATCATCAGGTCGAGCATTATAATATCGGGCCGCGATTCGGCCAGCCGTGCGAGTGCAATCCGGCCGTTCTCCGCCTCGTCGACCTCCCAGCCGTCCTTTTCGAGCGCAAGCCGCATGCCGCGCCGCATCATGTCGTCGTCATCGACCAGGAGCACCTGGCGGCCGACCGTGCCGCAGATGTTGCGCAGCACGCCCGTGAGTCGCTCGCGATCGACGGGCTTGACCATATAGTCGGTGGCGCCGAGCGAGTAGCCGCGGTTTTTCTCGTCCACGATGGTCATGAGAATAACGGGTATGTCCGCCAGCTCGGGATCGCCCTTGATCGCGGCGAGCACCGTCCAGCCGTCCAGGTCCGGCATCATCACATCGAGCGTGATCGCGGCGGGATGCAATTCCCGCGCGAGCTTGAGCCCTTCCTGGCCACCGCTCGCCGTCACCACCGAGAAACCTTCGCGCACGAGATAACGCTCCATCACTTCGCGCACGGTCTCATCGTCATCCACGACCAGGATCGTTGGGGCATCGGATTTTGCTGCGCCTGGTCGAGGGGCCGCGGCATCCCGCCGCGGGACCGCAGCGGGAGAAATTGCGCCATCGGCCGGCACGCGGATCGTGAACGTCGAGCCGTGGCCCGGCTTGCTCGCAACCTTGATGTCGCCGCCCATCATCTGGCAGAAGCGCCGGCTGATCGCGAGCCCGAGCCCGGTGCCGCCGTACTTGCGGGTGATCGAGGCATCGGCCTGGACGAAGTCCTGAAAGAGCTTGCCCATCTGCTCGGGCGTCAAGCCTATGCCGGTGTCGGTAACCGCCATCGTCACCCACTCGCGGCCCGCCTCGATCGCGCGCCTGGCGCTGATGGTCACGGTGCCCTTCTCGGTGAACTTGTTGGCGTTGCTCGCGAGATTGAGCAACGCCTGCCGGATCCGTGTCTGGTCGGCGTTCATCGTGCCGATGTCGGCGGGGCACTCCACCACCACCTGGTTGCCGTTCTTGGTCGCCATGGTGGATATGGTCTGCACCACGTCGGTAACCAACGGCGCGATCGCAAACGACTCGATGTGGATGTCGATTTTTCCCGCTTCGATCTTCGAGAGATCGAGTATGTCGTTAATGAGCGCGAGCAGATGCTTGGCAGCGCGCAACACGCGATCGAGCGGCTCCAGATCGTCCTCCCGCTTCATATCGACGGCGTCCTCGTGCAGCATCTCGGTCACGCCGATGATCGCGTTGAGCGGCGTGCGCAGCTCGTGCGACATGTTGGCGAGGAACTGTGACTTCAACTGGCTCGCGACCTCGAGCTGCTGGCTCTTGTCCCTGACTTCCTGGAACAAGCGCGCGTTCTGGATGGCGAGCACCGACTGGCTGGCGAAATTCTGCAGCAGCGCCACCACCGACTCCGAAAACTCGCCCGCCGTCTTGCGCCGGATCACCAGCGCGCCGATCACCCGCTCCTCGCGCAGGAGCGGCACCGCCAGCACCGCGCGTATACCTTCTCGCACCAGCGTCTCGCGCATGCGGTTGTCCTCGCTCTTCTCCAGATCAGGAACCTGGAAGGGGATCCGCTTCGCCGCGCACATGCCCACCGACGTTTCCCCGAGTTTGATCCGCATCTCGCGCAGTATCACGACATAGCCGTCGCTCACGCCATAATTGGCCCGCGGCTCGAACACTTCGGTTGCCTCGTCGAACTCGTAGATGGTGCCGCCCGCATCGGCCTGCGACAGCTCGACTGCATGGGTGATGATGGTCAGCAACACGGTGTCGAGATCCAGCGTGGAACTCACCGCCTGGCCGACTTCGCCGAGGGCGCGCATTTCTTCGACCGAGCGCGTGAGTTCCTCGGTGCGCACCTCCACCGCCTTGAACAGGCGCACGTTCTCGATCGCGATCACCGCCTGGGCGGCGAAGGTCTTGAGCAGCTCGACCTTCGCGTCGGCGAAGTATCCCGGCGCCAGCCGGCCGACGAAGATCACGCCAATGACCTGCCCTTCGCGAATCATCGGCACCCCAAGGACGGCTCGGTAGCCGGTCGCGTTGGCTGCGTTCCGCTGCGCATACTTGGGGTCGTTGAGCACGTCCGCGATATGTTCGACGGCGCAATTCCGAAACGCACGCGCCGTGGCAGTCTCGTCCTCGGGTCGCATCGGGAACGCGCGCCGCACGGCCTCCTCACCCTCCCCAGCCACGCCGTGTAACGCCATCAGCCGGATCAGTTCGCCGTCAAACTTCGACACCAGGCTGAGATCGGCCGCGCACAGTTTTTCCGCCAACTTGCCGATGATGTCGAAGACGGGCTGCACGTTCGTCGGCGAGCTGCTGATGACCTTCAACACCTCGGCGGTCGCCGTCTGCTGCTCAAGCGACTGGGTGAGATCGACCGTTCGCGCCTGCACTTTCTGCTCGAGGTTGCGCTGCGAATCCTGAAGCTGTGCGGTGGTATGGTTGAACTCGGCGGCGAGCGCCTGCAGCTCATCGCCCGTATGGATGTCGATGCGGTGATCGAGCTCGCCCCTGCCGACTCGCGCCGCGCCCTCCTGGAGCAGGCGTATCGGAGCCACCATTCTGCGCGCCAGCAGCACGCTTGCGAGCACTGACAGCGCTAGGCCCAGCAGCATGATAGCGGCGCTGCGCCAAAGTTGCGCGCGGAGCGAACTGAGCACTTCGTCGAGCGGCTGTTCGATGAAAACCACCCACTGCAGATCCGCAATGGGCGCAAATACCGCGAGCACCTTACCGCCGTTAAGGCCTTCGGCAGTAATGGACGACGCGTCGTTTTTTGCTTCCGCCTTCGCCTCGAGTCGCGCGGCCTTCACCTGCGGCGTGTTCGACAGGTCGCGGTTCTGAAGAACCTTGCTGATGTCGGGATGGGCAATGAGGCGCCCGCCGGCATCGACGACGTAGGCATAACCCGCGTTGCCGACGCGCAGACGCGAGACGACGTCCCAGATCGACTTGAGATTGACCTCCGCCACGGTGATTTCGGGCGCCGTATCCGCCACTGCAACGGCAACCAGCATGTGCGGCTCGGACTCATTGCGCAAAAACACCGGGCTGAAGTACTTTTTCTTCGTCTGCGTGACAAGAAACTCCGGCGCCTTCGAATAGTCTTTGCCGCTGTTGACCGAATCGAGATCGCCGACTGAAACGCTCAACCGCTCCACGCCGCTGGAATCAAGATGGCGCAGAGTGGTGATCGCGGGCACGTTGCGCAGCTCCCGCAGAAAATCCATATACCTCTGCTCAAAAAACAGCCCCTCACTGTTCGAGTCCGTCTGCGCGGACATGGCCGCCGATTGGAGCACTGCGGAGGACATGACGATGCGGACTTCGCGCTCGATCGATGTCACGAATTGCTCTATGCGGGAGGCCGCTATGATGGCCTTTTCCCGCTCGAGCTCGACAATGTTCTCTTTCGCTTCCTCGTAGGAAAAGTAGAGGTCGACTGCCGTGCTCACCGTGAGCACGCCGCCGACCAACAAGAGCACGACCGCGAGGTACTTCCAGAAGAGGCGCTTGCGAAAGTTTTCGAGCATCAGCGGCGTACGACGTTAGCGCGAATGAGAATTCTCTGCGGTACCGGGATCTGCGCAAAGGCGGCAGTCTGCAAGTTGACCGACAGATCGACCGCATCGGCGCGCTCGACCGGCAGATCGCGCGGCCGGGTGCCGCGGAGAATCTTGGCGACCAGCCGCGCCGCCTGCACGCCTTGCGCGCGCAATTCCGGCCCATAGGACATGAGCCCGCCGTAGTTCACAAACAACTCGGAGGGGAAAATCGCCGGTGCGCGCAAGCCGCGCGACGCCTCCATCAACAACACCGGAATATCGAGAGTGTCGACCGCCGGAGCAAGCACCCCGTCGCCGGGCTTGATCTCCTTCAGCGCGGCGTCCAGCTCTTGCGCATTGCCGACCGTCTTCGCGATCAATTCGATGTCGAGTTTGGTCGCCGCCTGCCGTACATGGTCGAGCGTGCCCGTACCCGAGATGTCAGTAACGTGAAAAATGTACCAGACCCGCCGCAACTTGGGCACCATCATTTTGAGCATTTCCAGACGCTTTGGACCAAGCTCGATTGCGCGGCTGGAGATACCCGTGATATTCCCCCCCGGCTGCGAGAAGCTCGGTACAACAAGGGTGCCGACCGGATCGCCGACTAGTGTAAAAACAACCGGGATGCGGTCGGTCGCTTTTTTGGCGGCGAGCGTCGCGGATTCGTTACTGGTGAAGATCAAATCGACGCCCGCTTTGACCAAAGCTTCCGCCGCCGCCTGAGTCGCGGCGGGGTCGCCCTTGGTAAAGCGGATGTCATAGGTGATGTCCTGGCCTTCGGTGTAGCCCCAGTCGCGCAGTCCGGCTTTAAGTCCCTCGACGGTCGGATGGTTGGCGGCCCAGGCTTCATTCAGCACTCCGATCCGGTACACACGATGCGCCGGTTGCGCCTCGGCGGCGGAAGCTACGAATACCAAAAACGCGAGCGCCGCGGCGCGCATGATGATAGACGACTGATGCATAAGTCTCGGCGCTGATCGCATGGGGATGTGGGAAAACACACCGCTACCGCGGCCAGTTCACGGCCGCTTGCTCCATTCGGGCGTCGGAAAGCGCGGGGTGCCAGGTGCGATCTCGTCGGGCCAGACGATAGCCTTCTTGCCGTCCTGCCATTGGAACAGCAGCGCCTTATGCGCCAACTGGAAGCCACCCTCATCCACCTTGTACGCCCCGAAGACGGTGGCAGTATTCAGCTTTAGCATGGCCTCCCGAATTTTTTCTCGATCCAGCGATCCCGCAGTCTGGATCGCGTTCAGCAGGATCTGACATCCGCTATAGCCGGCGGCCGAATGGTACGACAAATCCGCGCCGGGAAATTCCTTGTTGTGGGCTTCCACGAACTCACGCGCGCCGGGGTATTGCCGCGCGATCGGGATCAAGCCTCCCGCCCGCAACGTAACCAGTTCGGGCTCCCACTGCGATGTTCCGTAGACGAACTCGGCGGCCGATCCGAGCGTGCTGTGGAACTTCGGAAGGTCTCCGCCCACGCTGATGCCGAACATCTTCGAATTTACGTTAAGCTCCTTGAGCTGGCGAGTGATCGCGACCGCATCGTCGAAGTACGTCGGCGCGGCTAACACGTCCGGATTAGCCGCGCGCACGCGGCCGATGAGCGACGTCCAGTCCGCTGCACCTTTGGGGTACGCCTCGGCAAGCACCACCTGCAACCCCCTTTTCTTGGCGAGGTCGATTGTGCCTTGAGCGGTGGACTTGGGGAAAAGCGTGTCCTCGTAAATGATCGCAATCGTCTTCAGTCCGCGCTTGGCGGCGATGTCGAGCAGGCCCTCGAACCAGTTTTCCGCCGGAGAGAGAACCATGAAAACGTACCTGCGGCCTTTCTTGAAGATTGAAGACGCGGAGCCCAGCGGCGCCAACATCGGCATCTTGTACTTCTCGCTGACGTCGGCCACCGCCTCCGTAATCGGCGAGGAGTACGGCCCGAGGATGGCATCGACCTTGACCTGAGTGATGAGCTTTTCGTAGATGCGCACCGCCGTGGCGGCCTGAGACTGATCGTCCTCGACGATCAGTTCGATCTTCCGTCCCAGCACGCCGCCCTTGTCGTTCGCGTGTTTCACGCAGAGCTGGTAGCCGCGCAACTGGTTTTGTCCGAGCGCCGCGAAGGAGCCGGTCGTCGCTAATGAGGCGCCGATTTTTATGGGGGCCTGCGCCTGTGCTGCACCGCCAAGCGCGACCATGAGCATCGGGCTGGCAAAAGCAAGCAGCACAATCCGTTGGATGAATTTCATGGTGTCTCCCCTGGAAACGGTGTCCCTTGGGAATGGTGTGGCGATATACCTGCATGCCGCGTTTGTCACATTCCAAAAGTACGCCGGGCAGTATGCGGCAGCAAAGTGAAAACGGCAAGCAAACGGCGCCGGCATTTCAGCCTCCGGGAGCAGCCGGCACGGCGGGACGCCAACCAGGGCCGCACGGTCGCATATCCGGGCGGGATTACCAGCCAGTTCCTTGCAAGCAGCTATGAACCCGCGCGCTCCTCTCACCAACCTGCTCAAGCAACAGATGATCGTCGACAACGCGGGCGTCGCTGGCTGCAGTTGCCGCGATTCGCTATGCTTCGCACTTCGCAACTGACTAACTGATCATGCCTCAAGTTCTGGGAGTGCTCGGCGGCATGGGGCCGCTCGCGACCGTCGATTTCCTGCACAAGCTGATCGAGGAAACGCCGGCGGCGCGCGACGAGGATCATATCCCTGTGGTCACGTATTCCGTGCCGCAGATTCCGATGCGGCCGGCGGCCATCCTCGACGGCGGTGAGTCGCCGCTGCCCGCCATGATCGAGGGGATACACACGTTGAAGAAGGCCGGCGCGGTTGCGATCGCGATCCCGTGCAATACCGCGCATTACTGGTACGACGAGTTGCGGCGCGCAGGCGGCCTGCCGATCGTGCACATCGCCGACGCCGCACTCGCCGCACTCGCCGGACGCTGTGCGCCGGGCGCAACGATCGGCCTGATCGGCACGCGCGGCACGCTTGCTGCCGGATTTTTCCAGCAACGGCTCACGGCGTACGGCTATCGTTGCATCGTCAATAGCGACGCGGACCAGGAACATCTGGTGCTGGCGGCCATCATGCACGTCAAGAGCAACCAGCTCGGCGCCGCGGCCGTTCTGCTCGAATCCGCGGTCGCAAAGCTCGTGCATGAAGGCGCGGCGGGCGTGCTACTCGCCTGCACTGAAACCCCGGTGGTGCTCGAGCGTTTATCGCCGCAAATCGCGGCTATATGCGTCGATGCTACGCGCGCGCTGGCCAGAGCGTGCGTGGCATGGTGGCGGGAAAATAGGGTAATGGGTAATGGGTAATGGGTAATGACAAACATCCCATTACTCATTGCTCTTAACGCATTACCGTTACTCAACGCGGCTGCGTAAGATTTTCGGGGCGCAGGATTTCATCGAGTTTTTCCTTGCTGAGCAATTTCTTCTCGAGCACCAGCGCGTAGACGCTCTTGCCGCTCGCAAGCGCTTCCTGCGCCACGGCAGTCGCATTCACATAGCCGATATGCGGATTCAACGCGGTGACAATGCCGATCGAATGCTCGACGAGCTGACGCAGGTGATCGCGGTTCGCCGTAATGCCCTTGACGCAGCGCTCGGCGAGCGTCAGGCAGCCGTTGTGCAGGTGGTTCAGGCTCTTGAAGAGGCTGTGCGCGATGATCGGCTCGAACGCGTTCAGCTGCAGCTGTCCCGCTTCGGCGGCGAAACTCACCGTGACATCGTTGCCGATCACTTCGAATGCAATCTGGTTGACGACTTCGGGTATCACCGGGTTGACCTTCCCCGGCATGATGCTTGAGCCCGCCTGCACCGGCGGCAGATTGATTTCGCCGAGCCCCGCGCGCGGACCGGACGAGAGCAGCCGCAGGTCGTTGCAGGTCTTCGAGAGTTTGACTGCGACGCGCTTCAACACACCCGACACCTGCACGAACGCGCCGCAGTCCTGTGTTGCTTCGACCAGGTTGCCGGCGGTCTCGAGCTTGATGCCTGTGATGTCGGACAGATTGCGGCACACCAGCCGCGCGTAATCGGGATGCGCGTTGATGCCGGTACCGATCGCGGTCGCGCCGAGATTGATCTCGTGGATCAGCAGGCACGCTTCGCGCAGGCGCTCCTCGTCCTCGCCGAGCATCACTGCGTATGTGCTGAACTCCTGGCCGAGCGTCATCGGCACCGCGTCCTGCAATTGGGTGCGCCCCATCTTCAGCACGTGCACGAACTCCAGCGCCTTCACCTCGAACGCCGCGCGCAACTCCGCCATCGCGTCGGTGAGCCGGTGGATGCCGAGGTGGAGCGCGACCTTGACCGCGGTCGGGTAAACATCGTTGGTGCTCTGGCTCATGTTGACGTGCTCGAGCGGGTGCAGATACTGGTATTCGCCCTTCTTGCGCCCCATCAACTCGAGGCCGCGGTTGGCGACGACCTCGTTGGCGTTCATGTTGGTCGAAGTGCCGGCGCCGCCCTGGATCACGTCGACCACGAACTCGTCCAGCAGGTTGCCTTCGCGGATTTCCTCGCACGCCTTGACGATCGCCGCGGTTTTCCCGTCGTCGAGCAGCTGCAACTCGTTGTTGGTGAGCGCCGCGGCCTGCTTGATGCACGCGAGCGCGTTGACCAGATCGGGATAAATCGAAATCGACGTGCCGGTGATCTCGAAATTTTCGAGCGCGCGCAGCGTATGCACGCCGTAATAGGCGTCGGCGGGAACGGCGCGGTCGCCGAGCAGATCATGCTCGATGCGTCGTGCTTCTCTGGGCATGGGAGGTCTCCGCTGAATCCGGACAATCAAGGTAACCCGAAATGTATTGCCATAGCGGGGAAGATATTCGCCCGCAATCCAGTTTGAACGTATTGAGTAACCGGCACCAGCGCTGCGCGCGTTTCGCATCAAAGCGCCATGGCTCGGCCGCCTGCCTAGTTACGTTCCGTTACCAATCATAACGTTCTGCCGAGGATCCGCACCGGCCTACAGCATGCTGATTCGACAAAGAAAGTTTGCATTGCCGGCCGCAGGCCATACTGGACAAGCTTAAACCATTGGGCTAGATTGATGCCCTCGGTTCGGGGTTTTTGCTGATTTCATTGGCGAAAGATCGAACCAAAAACCAAATAATCGGGAGAAACAAATGAGCCGTATTTCAAAGTTGTTACTGACGCTCGCCGCGTGCGCGATTTGCGCAGCTCCGGCGCTTGCACAAGAGGGCACGCTCAAGAAAATCAAGGACAGCGGCACGATCACGATCGGCCATCGCGATGCTTCGATTCCGTTCTCCTATTACGACGACAAGCAGCAGCCGATCGGATTTGCGATGGACCTGTGCGCGAAGATCGTCGATGCGGTCAAAACCAACCTGAAAATGCCTAAACTCGAAGTCAAGTACCAGCTGGTTACCTCGGCGAACCGCATTCCGCTGATAGCCAACGGCACGGTCGACATGGAGTGCGGTTCGACGACGAATAACGTCGATCGCCAGAAGCAGGTTTCCTTCACCATCACCCACTTCCTGACGGCGAACCGCTATGTAAGCAAAAAATCGTCGAACATCAAGTCGATCGACGACCTCAAGGGCAAGACCATCGTGTCGACTTCGGGCACCACGAACATCAAGCAGGCGACCGACCTCAATGTCGCAAAAAACATGGGCATGAACATCATCCCGGCGAACGGCCATCCGGAAGCGTTTCAAATGGTCGAAACCGGACGCGCGGTGGCTTTCGTGATGGACGACATTCTGCTCTACACGCTGGTCGCGCAGGCGCGCACGCCGGGCGATTACGTGATTTCATCCGATGCCCTGTCCCTGCCCGAGCCGTACGGCATCATGATGCGCAAGGACGATCCCGCGTTCAAGAAAGTCGTCGACGACGCGATGACCGCGGTTTACAAGAGCGGCGAGATCAACAAGATCTATGCCAAATGGTTCACCAGCCCAACCCCGCCCAAGGGCATGAACTACAACGTGCCGATGTCGGCGCAATTCAAGAACCTGATCGCGCATCCGACGGACTCGGGCGATCCTGCCGCCTACAAGTAACAAGCCACGCGTCGCACGGGGGACTCTCGAGTCCCCCGTTTTGTTTCGGGAGGAGCTGGCGTGAAGTACGACTGGCAGTGGAGCATCTTTATCCAGACTGCCGCGGACGGCTCGGGAACATGGCTCCACTATCTGCTCGTGGGCCTCGTCTGGACGCTGGTCACCGCGCTTGCCGCGTGGGTCCTCGCGCTCTCGATCGGTTCGGTGCTCGGCACTCTGCGCACCACACCGCTCGTATGGGTGGTCCGCGCGGGCAATCTTTACGTCGAAATCTTCCGCAATATTCCGCTGCTCGTGCAGATGTTTCTGTGGTTTTTCGTAATGCCCGAACTCCTGCCGCAGCAAATTGGCGATGCGATAAAGCAGATGCCGCCGCCGTGGGGATCCTATCTGCCGGCGGTGCTGTGCCTGGGAATTTATACCTCGGTGCGCGTCGCCGAGCAGGTGAAAGCCGGCATCCAGTCGCTGCCGCGCGGTCAACAGCTGGCGGGCACCGCGCTGGGCCTCTCCCTGCCGCAAACCTACCGCTACGTGCTGCTGCCGATGGCATTCCGCATCGTTATGCCGCCGCTGACCTCGGAATTCCTCAACATCATCAAGAATTCGTCGGTCGCGCTGACGATAGGGCTGCTCGAGTTGACCGGGCGCGCGCGCGCCATGCAGGAATTTTCGTTCAAGGTGTTCGAAGCATTTTCCGCGGCGACCGTGATCTACTTAATTACGAACCTGGTCATCGTGCTGCTGATGCGCATGCTCGAAAACAAAATCCGCGTTCCGGGGTTCATCGGCAGCGCCAGCCAGATCACGCCCGGGCATTGAGCGCATGTCCACCGGTTACGATTTCGACGTCATCCAGCGCGCGCTGCCCTACCTGTTCAGGGAGGGCATGACTTTTACGCTGACGCTGACCGCGCTGGCCATGTCCGGCGGCATCGTCTTTGGCACGCTGCTCGCGATGATGCGGATGTCGAGTTTCACGCTGCTCAACGTCCCGGCCGGCGCTTACGTCAACATGATGCGCTCGGTGCCGCTGGTGCTGGTGATCTTCTGGTTTTACTTCCTGGTGCCGTACATCGGCGCGTGGGTCATACGCGCCGCGCAGCCCGTCCAGGTGGGCGCATTCCTGTCGTGCGTGATCACGTTCACGCTGTTCGAGGCCGCTTACTACTGCGAGATCATGCGCGCCGGCATCCAGTCGATTCCGCGCGGCCAGGTGGCGGCCGGCCAGGCGCTCGGCCTCAACTACTGGCAGACGATGGGCACGGTCGTGCTCCCGCAGGCGTTCCGCAACATGACGCCGGTATTGCTTACGCAGACGATCATCCTGTTCCAGGACACTTCGCTGGTGTACGTGATTTCGGTCACCGATTTCCTGGGCGCGGCCGCGAAAATCGCGAATCGCGACTATCGGCTGATCGAGATGTATACCTTTGCCGCGGCGGTGTATTTCATCATTTCATTTTCACTGTCCTACACCGTGAAAATGCTGCAGGCCAAGATGGCCATCATTCGTTGAGGTTCCGTTATGTCCGCTATGATTGAAATCAAGAACATCAGCAAATGGTACGGCAGCTTTCAGGTCCTTGCCAACTGCACCACGCAGGTCTCCAAAGGCGAAGTGGTCGTGGTGTGCGGGCCGTCGGGATCGGGCAAAAGCACGCTGATCAAGACCGTGAACGGACTCGAACCGTTTCAGCAGGGCGACATCGTGGTCAACGGCGTTTCGCTGACGGCAAAAGACACCAATTTGTCGAAACTGCGTTCGCACATCGGCATGGTATTCCAGAACTTCGAGCTCTTCCCGCATCTCTCGATCACCGAAAACCTGACGCTCGGACAGATCAAAGTGCTTGGGCGCTCGAACGAAGAAGCGACGGAGCGCGGCCTCAAGCTGCTCGACCGGGTGGGTCTGGTTGAGCAGAAGGACAAGTTTCCAGGCCAGTTATCAGGCGGCCAGCAGCAGCGCGTGGCGATTGCGCGGGCGCTGTCGATGGATCCGATCGCGATGCTGTTCGACGAGCCGACTTCCGCGCTCGATCCGGAGATGATCAACGAGGTGCTCGACGTGATGGTCCAGCTCGCCAAGGACGGCATGACCATGATGGTGGTCACGCACGAGATGGGGTTCGCGCGCAAGGTCGCGCACCGCGTGATTTTCATGGACAAGGGCGAGATCGTCGAGGACGCTACCAAAGACGATTTCTTCGGCAAAACCCGCTCCGAGCGCGCGCAGCAGTTCCTGTCGAAAATCCTGCATCACTGAGGCAGGCGATGAGTGATGGGTCATGCGTGATGGGTAAGAAGCCGGGCGTGAGAAAACAGTTTCCGCTCATCACCCATAACTCATTACCCATCACTCCGATCGCAGATGCGATCGGCAAGCCGCCGCATGAAACGCTCGCATTTCAATACCTGATCGATCGCGACGAATTCGTTTGGCTTGTGCGCCTGCTCGATTGAGCCCGGGCCGCAGACCACCGTCGGTATGCCCGCGCGCTGGAATTGCGAGCCCTCGGTACCGAACGACACCTTGCCGATATCGTGGTTGCCGGATAATTCCTGCGCCAGGCCCACGATTTCCGCCTCCGGACTGTTGTCGAGCACCGGCAGCACCGACAGCGGCATGATCGCGAATCCCGTGTCGGGGTGCACCGCGCGCATCTCGGGCTCGAGTCTGGTTGCGACGTAGTGCTTGAACTCGGCGAGAAGCTGATCGGGATCGTCGCCCGGCAGATGGCGGAACTCGAAGTCGAACACGCATTCGTGCGGCACGATGTTGAGCGCCGTGCCGCCGCGAATCACGCCGGTATGCACCGTGGTGTGCGCGATGTCGAAACTGCGGTCGTACGGGCCCCGGTCGCGATGGCGGCGCGCCATGCTCTTCAGGAACGCGACCGCTTCGGCGGCGGCTTCCACCGCGTTGACGCCCTGCGGCGCATACGCCGAATGGCACGCGTAGCCGCGCACCGCGCAGCGAAATCCCTGCTTGCCCTTGTGCGCGATGACCGGCCGCATCATGGTCGGCTCGCCGACGATGCACGATAACGGCCTGATACCAGCGCGCGCGAGATCTGCAATCATGCGCCCGACGCCGGTGCAACCGACCTCCTCGTCATACGAAAACGCGAAATGGAGCGGCGTTTTGAGTCCCCGCCGCGCAAACTCCGGCGCCAGCGCAAGCGCCACCGCCACGAAGCTTTTCATGTCGCAGGTGCCGCGGCCGTAGAGCTTGCCGTCTTTCTCAGTGAGTTGAAACGGGTCGGTGTCCCACGCCTGGCCGTCGACCGGCACCACGTCGGTGTGTCCCGACAGCACGATGCCCGCTTCGCCCGCCGGTCCGAGCGTCGCGAACAGGTTGGCCTTGCGGCGATCGTCGTCGTAGGTCAAACGGGATTCGGCGCCGAGGTCCCGCAGGTAATCGCGCGCGAAGTGAATCAGCTCGAGATTGGACTCGCGGCTGACGGTGGGGAAACCGATCAGCTTGCGGATCATCTCGATGCTGGCCGGCGCGGTGACGTTGTTTACCGCCATGGGCGGGGAATTCTGCGGGAAAGCAGCCAGAATAGGTGCGCTCTTCAAGGGTGTCAATCGCGCATCGCGTGCATCGAATCGACTGCCGCCGCCGCGCCCTCACAAGCGTGCGAATTTACGGTATCCTGAACGCGTTTCTCTCAAGGGGGAATTCCATGCCGTCACGGGTTTTTGCCGCCGCCATCGCGCTGCTGCTCTGCGCCGCTGCCGCCGCTGCCGCCGACTTGAACATCGCCGTCGGCGCGGACGTCACCTCGATCGACCCGCACTACCACAATCTCACGCCCAACAACAACATCGCCGAGCACATCTTCGAGACGCTGGTCACCAAGGACCCGAAGTCGGTGCTGAAGCCGGCGCTCGCGGTGGCGTGGAAACCGGTCGACGACCTGACGTGGGAATTCAAGCTCAGGCCCGGCGTCAAATTCCATGACGGTTCGGAGTTCACCGCCGCTGACGTCGCTTTCTCGCTCGAGCGTGTCGCGCTGGTGCCGAACAGTCCGTCGCCGTTCACCATCTATACCAAGCAAATCACCGAAAAAATCGTCGTCGATCCGCTGACCATCCGCCTGAAGACCGCCACGCCGTACCCGTTGATGCCGAACGACATGAGCACGATATTCATCGTCTCGAGCAAGGCCGCCAAGGGCGCCGCGACCGAGGATTTCAACAGCGGCAAGGCGACCATCGGCACCGGCGCATTCAGGTTCGTGCGCTACGCCAAGGGCGACCGCATCGAGCTCGCGCGCAATGACGGCTATTGGGGGCCGAAGCCGGCGTGGGACAAAGTCACGTTCCGCGTCATTGCCAGCGACCCGTCGCGTGTCGCATCGCTCTTGAGTGGCGACGTGCGCGCGATCGAGAACGTGCCGACTCCCGACCTCGCGAAGCTGCGCAAAAACCCCGATCTCACCATTTACCGCACCGTCTCGCATCGCGTGATGTACCTGCATCTCGACACCAGCCGCGACAAAACTCCATTCGTCACCGACAAGTCAGGAAAACCGCTCGACAAAAACCCGCTCAAGGACCCGCGCGTGCGCAAGGCGATCTCGAAAGCAATCAACCGTCCGGCCATCGTCGAGCGCGTAATGGAAGGCGCGGCGGTCGCGACCGGACAGCTGATGCCGGAGGGCATGTTCGGCTACACGCCGGCGCTGAAACCCGAACCGTTCGACCCCGAGGGCGCGAAGAAGCTGCTTACTGAGGCGGGCTATCCCGACGGCTTCGGCATCACGCTGCACGGCCCCAACGACCGCTACGTCAACGATGACCAGATTTGCCAGGCGATCGCGCAAATGCTGGCGCGCATCGGCATCCAGACCAAAGTAGAAACCATGCCGTCGTCGATTTACTTCAGCCGCGGCTCCAAGCTGGAGTTCAGCTTCATGCTGGTCGGTTGGGCGGCCGATACTGCAGAAGCCTCCTCGCCGCTGAAGTCGCTGCTCGCGACCTACGACGCCAAGAAAGGCATGGGCGCCGCCAATCGCGGCCGTTACTCGAATCCCAGAATGGACGCGGTGCTCGAGCAGGCGCTGGCAACGGTCGATGACGCGAGGCGCGAGAAGCTGCTGCAGCAGGCGACTGAAATCGGCATCGGCGATCTCGGCATCATCCCGCTGCATCACCAGGTCAACCTGTGGGGCGCGCGCAAAGGCATCGTCTATACGCCGCGCACCGACGAGCGCACGCTCGCCCAATACTTCCGGCCGCAATGAGAAGATAACAGCCGTGAACGCACCCAGAGAAACAATGAGGACGAGCAGTACCATGCAATTGCCTTGCTTTTTCCCCCTCACGCCTTACGCCTCACGCCTCACCACGTAGCAACCATGCTGGTCTTCATCATTCGCCGTCTGCTGCAAAGCCTGCTTGCGCTGCTGATCATGTCGGTGCTGATTTTCGGCGGCGTGTTCGCGATCGGCAACCCGATCGACATCCTGATCAATCCGCAGGCCGACCAGGCCGAGATCGCGCGCGCCACCGCCGCGCTCGGGCTCGACCAGCCGTTGTGGGTGCAGTACTGGGAATTCCTCAGGCACGCATTGGGCGGCGATCTCGGCCGTTCGTTCGCGTACAACGTGCCGGCAGTGCAGCTGATCTTCGAGCGCATGCCGGCGACCGTCGAACTCGCGCTGTGCGCGATGGTGATCGCCGTCGTGCTCGGCATCCCGCTGGGGCTCATCGCCGGCATGAAGCCCGATGCGTGGTTCAGCAAAACCATCATGGCGGGCTCGATCCTGGGCTTCAGCCTGCCGACGTTCTGGGTCGGGCTGATGCTGATCATGGTGTTTTCGGTCTTTCTCGGCTGGCTGCCGTCGACCGGACGCGGCCACACCACGCTGCTCCTCGGCGTGCCGGTAAGCTTTCTCAACTGGGACGGGCTCACGCACCTCGCGATGCCGGCGCTGAATCTGGCGCTATTCAAGCTGTCGCTGCTGATCCGGCTGACGCGCGCCGGCACGCGCGAGGCGATGCTGCAGGATTACGTGAAATTCGCGCGCGCCAAGGGGCTGCCGATGCGGCGCATCGTGCTGGTGCACGTGCTGAAAAACATCATGATCCCGATCGTGACCGTGATCGGGCTCGAGTTCGGCTCGGTGATCGCGTTCGCGATCGTCACCGAAACCATTTTCGCGTGGCCGGGCATGGGCAAGCTCCTGATCGATTCGATCAACGTGCTCGACCGGCCGGTGATCGTCGCCTACGTGCTGATCATCGTTTTCATGTTCGTGATCATCAATCTGGTGGTCGACCTGCTTTATTCGCTGCTCGACCCGCGAGTGCGCCTCTCCGGCGCCCAGTCATGAGCACTGCCGACGTTACATCGCCGTTTACGCGCATCGCCGCGGACTTCGCCGAGAGCCGGCTCGCGCTCCTGGGCCTGACCGTATTCGTGCTGATCCTGATTGTCGCGATCGGCGCACCGTTCATTTCGCCGCAAAACCCGTATAACCTGGCGCAGCTTGACATCATGGACTCCAAGATCGCGCCCGGCGGCGTGAGCCTCGACGGCATGACGTTCTGGCTCGGCAGCGACGACCAGGGACGCGATATGCTGTCGGCGATTTTCTACGGCCTGCGCATCAGCCTCGGCGTGGGCGCGGCTTCGACGCTGTGCGCGCTGGCGATCGGGCTCGTCGTCGGCCTTACTGCCGCCTGGTTTGGCGGCTGGATCGAGTCTGCGATCATGCGTCTCGTCGACATCCAACTCTCGTTTCCGTCGATCCTCATCGCCCTGGTGCTGCTCGCGGCGCTCGGCCAGGGCGTGGACAAGATAGTCGTCGCGCTCATCGCCGTGCAGTGGGCTTATTATGCGCGCACGGTGCGCAGCGCGGCGCTGGTCGAGCGCGGCAAGGAATACGTCGAGGCCGCGGCGTGCCTCGCCCTGTCGACGCCCCGCATCCTGTTTCACCATCTGCTGCCCAATTGCCTGCCCCCGCTGATCGTGATCGCCACCGTGCAGATCGCGCACGCTATTGCGCTCGAGGCGACGCTGTCGTTCCTCGGCCTCGGGATGCCGATCACCTCGCCGTCGCTGGGGCTCCTGATAGCGAACGGATTCACTCATCTGCTCTCAGGCAAATACTGGATCAGCCTTTATCCCGGTATCGCGCTGCTCATCACCATCGTCAGCATCAACCTGGTCGGCGATCAACTGCGCGACGTGCTCAACCCGAGGCTGCAGAAATGACGCCGTCAGGCGTCATCCCCGCGCAGGCGGGGATCCAGACCAGCGGAATAAGACTCCTGGATTCCTGCCTGCGCAGGAATGACTGCGGGTAACCATCGATCATGCCCGTCCTTTCAGTCGAAAACCTGAAGACCCATTACTTCACCAAAGCAGGCGTGGTGAAAGCGGTCGACGACGTGAGCTTCAGCGTCGACGCCGGCAAGGTGCTCGGCCTCGTCGGCGAATCGGGCTCGGGCAAAAGCGTGACGGGCTTTTCGATCATGGGCCTGGTCGATCCGCCGGGGCGCATCATCGGCGGCCGGGTGCTGCTCGAAGGCCATAATCTGCTCGATCGGTCCGATGATGCGATGCGCCGGCTGCGCGGCGACCGCATCGCAATGATCTTCCAGGACCCGATGATGACGCTGAATCCGGTGCTGCGCATCGACACCCAGATGATCGAAACCGTCAACGCACACCAGCATGTCAGCTCCGGGAAAGCGCGCGAACTCGCGCGTGCCGCGCTCACCCGCGTCGGCATCCCGGCGCCCGACGAGCGTCTTAACTCTTATCCGCATCAACTCTCCGGCGGCATGCGCCAGCGCGTCGCCATCGCGATCGCGCTGCTCAACAACCCGCGCGTGATCGTCGCCGACGAGCCGACCACCGCGCTCGACGTCACGATCCAGGCGCAGATCCTCTATGAGGTGCAGAAGCTCGCGCGCGAGACCGGCACCGCGATGATCTGGATCACGCACGATCTGTCGGTGATCGCCGGCCTCGCCGACGAAGTCTGCGTGATGTACGCGGGACGCATCGTCGAGTCGGGACCGACCGCCGACCTGCTCGACCAGCCGCAGCATCCTTACACCGCGGGGCTGATCGCATCGATCCCGAGCCGCAATGAGCGCGGCAAGCCGCTCAACCAGATTCCGGGCATGACGCCTTCGTTGCTCAGATTGAGGCCAGGCTGCGCGTTCCGTGACCGCTGCACGCGCGCCGATTCCGCCTGCGGCACGGCGCCCGACATCACGCGCCCGTCGCCATTGCGTACTCTGCGCTGCTTTCATCCGGCCGTAGCCCACGCCCCGCTTACGATCGAACATCTGCTCTGAAATGAAACTCGTCATGCCGAACGATCATCGCGACTGCCGCCGTCCTCTCGCCGCGCCCGCCAACGCGCGCTGACAACCCGCCCTGCCACGATGACGCCGCTGCTGCAACTTGACAATATCACGAAGAATTTCGTGCGGCCGCTCGATCTCGCGGCCAGAATCGCGCGTTTCGCCGGTGCCGATGCGCACGAAGTCGTGGTGCACGCGCTCGACGACGTGAGCCTGGCGATCACTGAGGGCGAAGTGGTCGGTCTCGCCGGTGAATCGGGTTGCGGTAAATCGACGCTCGGCCGCATAACCGCCGGCATCCTGGCGCCGACCGCCGGCACGCGCCTGTGGCACGGCACCGACATCGCAGCGCTGACGCCGGAGGAGCGCCGTGCGGCCGAACTCAAGATTCAGATGGTGTTCCAGGATTCGTACGCGTCGCTCAATCCGCGCATGCGGGTCGCCGACATCATCGGCGAGGCACCGCGCGTGCACCGCATCGACGCCGCCGACGATATCGATTATTACGTCGATCAACTGATGGAAAAGGTCGGTCTCGATCCCGGGTTCAGGCGCCGCTTCCCCCACCAGTTCTCGGGCGGCCAGCGCGCGCGCATCGGCATCGCGCGCGCACTCGCGGTGAAGCCCGAATTGCTGGTGTGCGACGAAGCGGTTGCCGCGCTCGACGTCTCGATCCAGGCGCAGGTGCTGAATCTCTTCA
Organism: Gammaproteobacteria bacterium; assembly: GCA_041483135.1. Taxonomy (GTDB): domain Bacteria; phylum Pseudomonadota; class Gammaproteobacteria; order Burkholderiales; family SG8-41; genus PALSA-1004. The sequence continues at coordinate 26,677 of JBGPFE010000047.1, forward strand.
TGCAGCTGCGCGCCGATTTCAATCTTACGTATCTCTTCATCAGCCACGACCTCGGCGTGGTCGAGCATCTCGCCGACCGCGTCGTGATCATGTATCTCGGCCGCGTCGTCGAGACGGCGCCGGCGCTCGAGCTGTTCCGCCACGCCAACCATCCATACACCCAGGCGCTGCTCGCCGAAGTGCCGACACTCGACAAGCGCCGCCATGATTTCACCCCGATCAAGGGCGAAATCCCGTCGCCGATCGAGCCGCCGCCGGGCTGCCATTTCCATCCGCGCTGCCCGCACGCGATGGAGCGCTGCCACGTCGAGCAGCCGTTGCTCAGGGAAATCGCGCCCGGCCACTGGTCGGCGTGCCATCTCAACGACCAGCGCTGAAGCGCCGGGTTCCTCCGGATGCACTGAAGCCGGTCAGCGTACGTAAAAAAGCCCGGTCGCCCGGGCTTTTTTGTTCAGCGATCGATCTTAGTCAAGCGGCCTGATGTTGGTGGCCTGATCGCCTTTGGGGCCGGTCGTGACTTCGTAGGACACCTTCTGGTTTTCCTTGAGGCTTTTGAAGCCGCTGCCCTGGACCGCGGAGAAATGCGCGAAGAGATCCTTGCCGCCGTCATCGGGCGTGATGAAGCCGAAGCCTTTGGCGTCGTTGAACCATTTAACGGTACCGTTACTCATGTCTGTTATTCCTGAAAAAAATTAAAGAATGGGCTTGCGCCCGAATGCGAGAACTTCAAGAGGAAAATAACGATGACCTGAGGAGTACCGCGTTGGCGGCAACTTACGGACTGGCAATTTCACTGCTTGATATTCCTGCACCCCCCTTATACAGGATTACCTACACCAGGGCAAAGGAATCCGGTTTGCCGCTCGTTTGCCACCGCGTGCCGGTGGTTTGCTAAAAGGTGCTCAACAACGGGATATCCCGCGCTGCGGGCGAAGGCTTGATCAAGGCATCGTAAACATAGTTATCGGCGAGATCCTGCTCGCTCGAATTCTTCTCGCTGCACGGCGGCATCACCTGCCGCGGTTTTCTCACCTGCTGCGCGAACGCGACTCACGCAGACGGATTCGGCGCGATCCCGGGCCCCGCGACGACGACGCCACAACCATGCCCGCCACCATCAAGATCACACCGGGCCGCATGCTACCCCATGAATTCACGCATGAATTGCATTTTGTCCATACCGATGGCATGCGTCTACACCGCCCGCGTCCGCTGGCAAATTTATACTTCGGCATCAACCCTGTAACGTCCTGGTGCTAACATAAGCGTGCTGGGGTCAGGCCGCGCCAGACAAGATTCCAAGCACACGGCGCACGCCGGGCCTTGGTCCATATTGACTTCCGGATAGGGGGATACCATGGACTTTTCTGCCTTCCTCGCCACGCTGGGCACGCACCTGCCGGGTATCCTCGGCGCGCTCGCCATCCTGATCGTCGGCTGGATCCTCGCCGTGATGGCGCGTGCCGGCGTGCGCAAGAGCCTCGGATTGCTCAAGGTCAACGCGCGCATCGCCGAAAGCACGCAGGAGGCGATGGATGTCGAATCCGGCATCGCGGTCGGCGTGTTCTGGCTGGTGATGCTGGTGACGCTGATCGGCGTCTTCAACTCGCTGAATCTCGACCAGGTCTCGAACCCGTTCAATGCGCTGCTGACGCAGGTGTTGGGCTACCTGCCGCGGCTCGCCGCCGGCGTGCTGTTGCTGCTGCTCGCGTGGATAGTCGCGAGCGCGGTGCGCACGCTCGTAGCGAAGCTGCTTGCCGCCACCCCATGGCACAAGAAATTGAGCGTCGAAGCCGGCATGCAGCCGATGAACAAGAGCGTCGGCAACGTGCTGTTCTGGCTGATCATGCTGCTGTTCGTCCCGGCGATCATCGGCGCGTTTGACCTGCAGGGACTGCTCGAGCCGGTGCGCGGCATGATCGACAAGACGCTCGATATCGTGCCCAACATCGTGGCGGCATTCGTGATCGGTTTCGTCGGGTGGCTGGTGGCGCGGATACTGCGCGGCATCGTCGCCAACCTGCTCGCATCAAGCGGCGTCGACACGGTCAACGAGTCTGTCGGGCTTGCCAAATCAGTGCGCCTCTCGCAGCTCGCCGGCACCCTGGTGTTCATTTTCGTGTTCGTGCCGGCGCTGATCGCGGCGCTCGACGCGCTCAAGGTCGAATCGATCTCGCGCCCGGCGACCGAGATGCTCGAGATCATACTGGGCGCGGTGCCGCACATCATCGCGGCGGCGCTGATCCTGGTGGTTACCTACTACGTCGCACGCTTCGCGTCGGCGCTGCTCAGCAATCTGCTGCATGGCGTCGGGTTCGATGCGCTGCCGGAAAAGATCGGGCTCACCCATTTCAAGGGCACCCTCCTGCCGTCAGTCGTGATGGGCAGGCTGGTGCTGTTTTTCGCGATGCTGTTTGCGACGGTCGAGGCGGCCAACCGGCTCGAATTCTCGCAGGTGCGCGACGTGGTCACCGGGTTCATACGATTCGGCGGCGACGTGCTGCTCGGCGGCGTGATCCTGGTGATCGGGTTCTGGCTCGCCAATCTCGCGTTCGAAACGATCCGGCGCGCGAGCGGCGAAGAAGCGTCTGCGTTCGCGCGCATCGCCCGCATCGCGATACTCGGCCTCGTGATCGCGATGGGTCTGCGCGCGATGGGCATCGCCGACGACATCGTCAATCTCGCGTTCGGCCTGACGTTCGGCGCGGTCGCGGTCGCGGTCGCGCTTTCCTTCGGCCTGGGCGGGCGCGAAGCGGCGGGCCGGCAAATGGAATTCTGGCTGAGCAAACTGCGCAAGGGCGGCTGATAGCGAACACCGGCTGGATGTGCAATAAAAAAGGCTGGCGCTGAACGGCGCCAGCCTTTTCTTCGTGATCCGGGCGAAACCCGGGCCCTGAATTACCCGCGTCCGCGGCTGCGGTTACCGAAATCGCGTGACTGTCGTCCGCCGTTCCCGCCGAACGACTTCTTGCCGCCCCAGCGTGACTCGCCGCCGCCGCCGCTGTTCCAGCGTGATTCACCGCGGCCGTTCGGGCGACGCTGCTCGCCCTGGCGCGGCCTGCGATCGTTGCCTGGAGCACCACCACTGCGCGGCTTGAGCTTCGGCTCCATCCCTTCTACCACGTGCCGCTCGATCTGTTGACCGGTGTAACGCTCGATCTGCTTCAACTGCTGCCCGTCGTCCGGCGCCGCAAATGATATCGCGATGCCGGCAGCGCCGGCGCGGCCGGTGCGGCCGATGCGGTGCACGTAATCTTCGGCCACTTTCGGCAGATCGTAGTTGATCACGTGCGTGATGCTCAACACGTCGATGCCGCGCGCGGCGACGTCGGTCGCGACCAGCACGCGCACGTCGCCGCTGCGCATCCTGGCGAGCGTGCGATTGCGCTGCGACTGGTTCATGTTGCCGTGCAATGCGGCCGTCGAGTGGCCCTTGCCGTGGAGCGCTTCGGCCAGCCGGTCGGCGCCGCGCTTGGTCGCGGTGAACACGATCGCCTGCGTCAGATCAGCGTCGCGCAGCAGGTGGTCGAGCAGACGGTGCTTATGGCTGCCGTCGTCGACATAATGCAGGCGTTGCTCGATATTGGCATGGCTCGCCTGGGTCGCCTCACATTCGATCAGCCTGGGCTGCCGCAGCAGGCGCTTTGCCAGCGTCGCGATGCCGCCGTCGAGCGTCGCCGAGAACAGCAGTGTCTGGCGCCCGGCGGGGGTCGCGCCGGCAATTCTTTCCACCGGTTTGATAAAGCCCATGTCGAGCATGCGGTCGGCCTCGTCGAGCACCAGCAGTTCGAGGCGCGAGAAATCGACCTTGCCCTGGTCGATGAAATCGATGAGCCGCCCGGGCGTCGCCACCAGAATGTCGAGCGGCGATTCGAGCAGCCTGCGCTGCTTCGGGTACGGCATGCCGCCGAGCACGGTGCCGGTGCGCACGCGGGGCATGAACTTGCTGTATTTCTCGACCGCGGTGGTGACCTGCAACGCGAGCTCGCGCGTCGGCGTCAGCACCAGCACCCGCGGTCCGCGGCCGGGCTTGGCGGCTTGCGCCAGGCGCTGCAACGCGGGCAGCACGAATGCCGCCGTCTTGCCGGTTCCGGTCGGCGCCGAGACCATCAGGTCATGGCCCGCGATCGCATCGGGTATCGCCTTCGCCTGCACCGGCGTGGGCTCGGTGTAACCGGCCGCAGCGAGCGCCTGCCGAATGGCGGGATTCAGATTCAAAGATTCAAATGACATCAAAAAATTTTCCTAAAAGTGAAACAAAACAAACGCGCAGGCAAAAGGCTGCTGCAAAAGGCAGGCAAACGCCGCCGGCGCACGGGTATCGTCGCTAACCGTGGCGGAAGCAGCTATTCGAGAAGAAGGGAGCTGAAACGAAGGGGTCAGGGACAGATGCAACTCGAATTCAACAACCGAAGTTGCTTCGAGGTGGACGCACTATACAGGAGAATCCGCCAATAAGCGAATTTACTCCAAACAGCGCTGAAAACACTCTGTTCACGCTCGGAGTTACGGTTCATCCCCGCGCGCGCGGGGAACACGTGCAGACGTAATAGGCGGTCTCGACTAGCGCCTTGCCATAGTCTCAATCCTCGCCCGACACGCGTGTCGGGCGCAACGCTCTTAAAGTGAACGAAGACGCGCTGAGGCAGCGTTTCAATCCTCGCCCGACACGCGTGTCGGGCGCAACACCTGCCCGGTCATCGGGTGGTGCGTGGTGAAATCGTTTCAATCCTCGCCCGACACGCGTGTCGGGCGCAACTCAGACAATGGCTTGACGGCGCGCTCATCGAGAAGTTTCAATCCTCGCCCGACACGCGTGTCGGGCGCAACCGTGACGCGCATTTTGCAGAGGAGCATCTGACATGTTTCAATCCTCGCCCGACACGCGTGTCGGGCGCAACTACTTTTCACAAACCTCAAGCGCGAATTCGAGCTCGTTTCAAACCTCGCCCCACACGCGTGTCGGGCGCAACCCCTTACCTCTGGATGCCGCGTAGCGGTATTGCTCGTTTCAATCCTCGCCCGACACGCGTGTCGGGCGCAACAGCCCGTCCGGGCAGCGCGTGCTCGACGATCTCGTGTTTCAATCCTCGCCCGACACGCGTGTCGGGCGCAACCCCTGACGCACGACGATCAGCCGCCCTATACCGCGTTTCAATCCTCGCCCGACACGCGTGTCGGGCGCAACCGATCATCAGCACCACGAGCTACGCCCCGGCGTGGTTTCAATCCTCGCCCGACACGCGTGTCGGGCGCAACCCGCCCCGGGTGATGATCTCCCCGAGCGCCGAGCTGTTTCAATCCTCGCCCGACACGCGTGTCGGGCGCAACGTGCACGTAACCACTCGCAGGACACACCATCTGTGGTTTCAATCCTCGCCCGACACGCGTGTCGGGCGCAACGATAAGCGGGACAAGCTTTGGCGCATTCAGATTCGTTTCAATCCTCGCCCGACACGCGTGTCGGGCGCAACGTTGACCCAGTGGCGCGTGAGCTGCTCTTGCGACGTTTCAATCCTCGCCCGACACGCGTGTCGGGCGCAACACGCGGCAGCCGGAACCGTGCCGCCGATGGATGTGTTTCAATCCTCGCCCGACACGCGTGTCGGGCGCAACCGCCACCGCGGTCGCG
>JBGPFE010000048.1:0-31963 GCA_041483135.1 Gammaproteobacteria bacterium
ATACATGGAGGTGTTCTATAACCGCCAGCGACGGCATTCGACTCTAAACTATGAAACCCCGCTGGCATTCGAAGCGATGTACCCTTGATTAAGGTGTCCACCATTCGTGGGCAAGATCAGTGTCAGATTTCTGAGGAGCGCAGCGGTTAAGTTACACCGACCTTATTTATTTTTTCCTTCGATCGAGCCCCGAGCGGGGAGCCAATCGAGTACAGAAATAGGCACTGTTCAGTGTTTTTTCTGAATTACCGGATCGGCGTAATATCTTTGCGCGATGTATCCTAGATACGGTACACCAATCGGATTGAGTAGCGTATTAGTGCGTCTGCGAAGTTCGTCCCGCGCCCGGTGTAAGTGCTGTTCTGGGAGTTAATGGTCAATCATGAGCGCATTCAAAGGCAAAATGTTCCTGGGCCAACACCAGGCCTTCTCGATCTCGGTGATCTATCTTTTGATCAGTGGAATCTGGATCTACGTATCGAATTACCTGCTGTTTGGGCAGTTCCCGATTTTCGAGATTCGAACACTGGCGCAAATTGAAGCGATCAGCGACGGCGTAGTAGTGTTGGCAACTGCGGTATTGATCTATCTGCTCGTCCGCCGTTCCATTGCCACGCTCCAGCAGTCTGAGCGGGCGCTGAAGGACCAGACCGAGCGGCTTCAGATGCTTTCACACAAGTTATTGGATATCCAGGAGAACGAGCGCCGCGCGGTCGCGCGGGAGCTACACGATGAAATCGGGCAAGCGCTGACCGGGCTCAAGCTGTCCCTGGAGATGGCCGATCGGCTCCCGCATGAGCCTGCGCGAGAAAGCGTAAGGGGAGCAGTGAGCCTGGCCAACAATCTGATATCGCGCGTCAGGAATCTGTCACTGGATTTGCGCCCGGCCGCACTCGACGACCTGGGTTTGCTGCCTGCGTTGCTTTGGCATTTCGAGCGGTATACGAAGCAAACCGGAGTGCAGGTAGACTTCAGGCACCAAGGATTGGAGGGGCGCCGATTCGAGCGGGACATGGAAACGGTCGCCTGTCGCATCATTCAGGAAGCGCTGACCAACGTTGCGCGACATGCGCATGCCAAATTGGTTGAAGTGCGTGTTTGGGTCGATGACGTTTCCCTGAACTTGCGCGTTGAAGATCACGGTGTCGGATTTGATGCTCAAGCGTTGGTAGGGGCGAGCAGCAGCGGACTGGTGGGCATGGAGGAGCGGGCGTCGATTCTTGGCGGATCACTCAGGATCGATACTCAACCCGGCCGGGGAACGCACTTGGTGGCAGAATTACCCCTTCTTCAGGTGCGAACAATCGCAAAGCACGGGAATTAGCCTCATACCATGGACGTCAAAGACGCACTTATACGCAAGACGACTATAGTTTTGGCGGACGACCACCGGGTTGTACGGGAGGGACTGCGTGTACTTCTAGAGGCCGAACGCGATTTCAGCGTGGTTGGAGACGCGGGCGATGGATTGACGGCGATCCGCTTGGTGGATTGCCTGAAGCCGGATGTTTTGTTGCTCGACTTGATGATGCCGGAATTGAACGGGCAGGAGGTTGCCCGAAGAGCGCGCAAGCTCTCTCCAAAAACGCGCATTGTGGTGCTATCGATGCATTCGAGCGAGCCTTACGTGATGGAGGCGCTTAGAAATGGCGCAGCAGGCTACGTCCTTAAGGATGCCAGCGGCGCCGATTTGATACACGCAGTGCGCGAGGTGATGGCGGGCAGGCGTTATCTTAGCCCGCCGCTTTCAGAACGGGCGATTGATGCGTATCAGGAGAAGGCAAAGTCGGCGGCATGGGAAAGATATGACATGCTGACGACACGGGAACGGGAAACCCTGCAGTTAGTGGCCGAGGGACACACTAACAACGAGATTGCGAGTCGGCTGGCGATAAGTCCGCGGACCGCCGAAACGCATCGCACCCACCTCATGCGCAAACTTCAGTTGCGAACCCACACGGATTTAATCAAGTACGCCATCGAGCGAGGAATCATACCGCTCAACCAACCCTAAGCGCGGCGCGTTGGCCACGCGCCTGATCGCGCGCCCGCCCTTCCAAATATGCCCGCGGGAGACTCGGGGCACCAAAAAATACGGGGGTTTTCCGGGTAACTCCGTACGAGTACGGATAGTCAGACCGTGGCATTGACTTAGATCAATCTAGCCGCGCTGCAGCTCTATAGTTTGATCTTCAAGTCAACAGCAAAAGGATTTTCCGCCATGGCAACACACCGGTTAAATTTTTTATGGTTGATCGTCGCAGCCGGAATTCTAAGCCTCACCTCTCTACCGAGCGCCCACGCCGTGCCGTCTTATGCACGGCAGACCGGCCAGCAATGTATCGCTTGCCATGTGAGCTTCCCCGAGCTCACTCCCTACGGCCGCTATTTCAAGCTGACCGGCTATACGATTGGCGAAAGGCAACTGTTGCCTTTCGCGGTCATGGGTCAGGTCGGCATGACCTGGACCCAGCAAGCGCACGATAGTGCCGGCGTGCTGCAGGTCCCGAGAGATGGCGGTGTGGTCGCAACTGGCGGCAGCGTGTTCGTGGCCGGCAAGGCTACCGACAATCTCGGCGGCTTTGTCCAATGGACGTTCGACAATTTTGCCGGTGGATCGGACATCAGCGGCAATCCCACCGGCGGGACCAGCCACAGCGGTATTGATAATGTTGACCTCCGTCTGGTCGGCAAGCATGCCGGGCCGGACGCCAAGGAACTGGATTTCATTTATGGCCTCACGCTGCACAACAATCCGACTGCGCAGGACGTGTGGAACAGCACGCCCGCCTTCGGCTTTCCATTTACCGGCCCGCCTTTCCTCTTCGTCGACAGCGACAATGCTACGCCAGCCGCGTTAGTCGACGGCAGTATGGGCCAGCATGTCGCCGGAATGGGCGGATATTTCTTCTGGAAGAAAACTCTCTACGGCGAGGTTTCGTTCTACCGGACTGCGGATGGCGCGTTTTCGTGGTTGAGAGCCGGTCAGGACACCGCCAGCGACCAGGGCGTGAACAGGCTGAACGGATACAACCCTTACTGGCGGCTTGCGCTGAACCATGAGTGGGGCCCGCACTCGATCATGGTCGGGACTTTCGGCATGATCGCGAACAAGTATCCGAGCAATCTCGTTCCCACCAGCGGAACTGACCGATATACCGATACCGCGCTGGATGCCCAGTACCAGTACATCACCGATCCCCACACTTTCACCGCACAGGTCACCTACATTCACGAAAAAACGGATTGGGACGCGAGTTTTCCTGCGGTTGTGGCGACGGGGGGGTGTGGCGTCGGCACTGGCATCGGGGCCGGTCCGACCCCGTGCGGTTCCTCCAGCACCCTGAATACCACCAGGCTCAAAGCCGCCTATTACTATCAGCGTAAATACGGCGCGACCGCAGCGTATTTCCAGACCACAGGCGGCGCGGACGCTGGTCTTTATCCGACGGTTGACCCGGCGGGGAACCCGATTTTTCCGGACCAGAGGGGCTACATTTTACAACTCGATTACCTGCCAATCCAGAACGTAAGGCTCATGCTTCAGTACACGGGTTTCCTCAAATACAATGGCGCGAGCGGGAACTATGATGGGTTGGGAAGAAATCCGCGCGACAACAACCAGCTCTTTCTCAACCTGTGGGTGGCCTTCTGATCGACGGTGCATAGCCCGAATATTCTGCGGAGAGTTTGATGAACAAACATATTGCAGCAATCATCGGTTCGACGTTGGTGTGGGGTATGAGCACCACGCAAGCGGCCGAATCACCCGATGCGGTCAACAAGGCGGCGGCCAAAGTCGCGGTGGAAGTGTGTTCTTCGTGCCATGGACCCGGGGGCAACAGCATATCGCCTACGTTTCCCCGCCTCGCTGCTCAGCGCGAGGAATACATCGTTAATCAGCTCAAGGCATTCAAATCGCGCAAGCGCGCCGAACAAGATGCGCACGATTTCATGTGGGGTATGGCGGCGCCGCTCGATGACAAACTGATCGGAGGGCTCGCCCATTATTATGCGTCGCAAATCCCGTCGCCGATGAAACCGGGCGATCCCGTACTGATCGCAAAAGGCAGGGACATGTTCGAAAAAGGCGTCGCATCAAAACCGCTGCCCCCCTGCGTTACTTGCCACGGAAAGAATGGCGAAGGCATAGGCGAGTTTCCACGACTGGCAGGCCAGCACGCGGCCTATATCGTGAAACAGATTACGCTGATTCAGTCGCTTCTCCGCGCTGCCCCGGTCATGCACGGTATCGTGAGTGACATGAACGGAGCCGATATGAAAGCCGTCGCCGAGTTTCTGCAATCGAAGTGAAAGGGCGAACCAGACTAGGCACAGTGTTGGCTTTATCCTGCGTGGGGAGCCAACCGCAGCTCGAGCAACGTTCCGCGCCCCCAAAGGCTTATCTCGCTTGGTGGTCGCAGAATCAGGACGTCGCCTGAATGACCGCTCGTGGCCGTTTTCAGCCCTTGATGGATGCGCCATTGAAGGATGAAGGCGGAAGGATGAAAAACCTTTTTTCGCGGTCATCGGCGTCTATCGGCGGGTCCGTGTTCTTGGAGAGGCGTTCTAATCCACTTTCACGTGCGCCGCTTTGACCACCTTCGCCCACTTGGCGGTCTCCGCCTTGATGTAAGCGCCGAACCGGACGGGGTCCATCAGCGCCGGTTCGGCACCCTGGGCCAGCATGAAGTTTTTCATCTCATCGGTGTTGACGACCCTGGCGATCGCGTCGTACAGCCGGCGAATGATGGGCTGCGGAGTATTCGCCGGCGCCATCACACCGCTCCACGAGTTCATATCGAATCCGGGCAGCGCCTGCTCGCTGATGGTCGGCAGCTCCGGCATCAATGCCGAACGTTCCAGCGTGGCCATCGCGATCGCGCGCACTTTGCCGGCCTTGATCTGGGACGTCATCGCGGTGAGCCCCGTGCAGAACATCTGTACGCGCCCGCCGAGAAGATCGATCACGCCGAGCGCGCCGCCCTTATAGGGCACATGCACCATGTCGATGCCGGCCATGCTCTTGAACAGCTCGCCGCATAGGTGAGGCGAGCCGCCGTTGCCGCTTGATGCGAAATTCAACTCACCGGGCCGGCTCTTCGCGAGCGCGATCAGTTCCTTGATGTTGTTTACCGGCAGCGACAGATTGACCACCATCACATAGGGGATCGTTGCAAACCTGGCGATGGGCGCCAGATCCTTGATCGGATCGTAGCCGAGCTTGGCATACACGCTCGGGCCGACGGTGAGCGGCCCGGCCACGCCGATCAGCAGCGTATAGCCATCGGGCTCCGCTTTCGCCACCATTTCGGAGCCCACGTTGCCGCTTGCGCCTGAGCGATTGTCCACCACCACCTGCTGCCCGAGCGCATCCGTCAGGCGCGCCGCGAGCGCGCGGCCGAGGATGTCGTTGGTGCTCGAACCCGGCGGGTACGGGACGATCAGCCGGATCGGCCGGTTGGGATAGGGCTGCGCCGCGGCGATTTGCAGCGCGGCCGCGCACGCGAGCGCTGCCAATACTGCAACCGCCGATGAACGCCGATAGACGCCGATGAAAATCAAGAACCGGACCACAGGGGAAAATATAAAAGCAGAAAGTTTCGAAGCATTCATTTTTCTGTGCTCTCTATAGGTGGGCGTTTCGGTATTTGATTTTGACCCTATCCGCGTTCATCTGCGTTCATCGGCGGTTTCATGGGTTCCTGGTTTCCTGCAAAAACTTCCGGACCTCGGCAACCACCGCGTCCGGCGCGAGGAAGTGGATCCCATAATCGTAACCCTCGAGTTGAACGAGCTTCGCCCGTTGCAGCTTGTCGCGCATCTCGGCCATGTGCCGCTTGCGGCGGTCGGTGCATTTGCTGCCGACGACAAGCAGCGTGGGGGCCTTCACTTCCGGCAGCCGCGGCGTGAGATCCACGGTGGAGAAGAGCCTGAACGCCGCCACCGCGATATGCGCCGGGGTCTTCGCCATTTCCCTGGGAACGAATTCAGCGAGACCGGCAGGCGCGCGCTTCACGTCCATCCGGTACTGCAACGTCCGGCGGCACCATTCGGCGACGCCGTATTTCTCGATCGCCGCTCCCTGGTTCGCTTCCCCGATCGCATAGGTGGAAACCGTCTCTTCGCCCATCTTGGCGGCCGTGTTGCACAGCGTGATCGAAGCGATGCGGTGCGGATGATTCAGCGCGGCGACCAGGCCCACGGCGCCGCCGGTGGATTCGCCGACCCAGTGCACGCGCTTGATGCCGAGCGCATCCATGAGGCCGATCGCGTCATTGGCGAGCATGTCGGTGGTCAACGGCGAACCCGGCGGCGGCTTGGTCGTATCGCCGTAGCCGCGCGCATCCATGCTAAGCACCCGGTAATCGCGTCCGAGCAAAGGCACCCACGCGCGCCAGAATTCGATATTCCGGCAGTAACCTGGATAGAGTAGAAACGTTTCCGGCTCGTCGGTTCGCCATGGATCGGTGTAATCAGCGAGATCATAGTGGATGGTGAGGTCGCCGACCTTGGCGAATTGCTTGTTCGTCGTCATTGCGTTGTCCCGGGAGTGTCAGCGAACCAGTCATTCTACTTTGAGTCAGGAATTCCGCTAGACTAGTGCCGTTCCAACTTGATTGGCCTGATGACCGCGAGGATCCTCCTGCCAAATATCGTGCCTTGATCACGCATTACAGATATCTCGGAATAGTTGGAACGGCACTAGAAGCCCGCATCGAGCGGTGCGACCCGCGTTATCCCCGGAGGAATGCAACCATGAAAATAACGAGTATTGTTGCGGCGGCGGCGCTCGCCGCGATTTACGCGCCCGGCGTCCTGAGCCAGACCGCGGGCGGGTATCCCGCGCGGCCGGTCCGCATCATCGTGCCGCTCGCGCCGGGCGGCAACGTCGACATCGTCGCCCGCACGCTCGCCCAGCAGCTTACCGAAAACCTCGGGCAGCAGGTCATCGTCGAGAACCGGCCCGGCGCGAGCAGCCTGGTCGGCACCCAGCTCGTCGCCAAGGCCGCACCCGACGGTTATACGCTGCTCGCCATGGCGAACACCTTTGCCATGGTGCCGTCGATCGTGGCCAACCCCGGCTACGATCCACTGAAGGATTTCACCGGCGTCACGCTGACCTGCCTGGTACCGCAGGTGCTGGTCGTGAACCCCGCGCTGCCGGTGCGCTCGTTGAAGCAGCTGATCGCGCTCGCCAAAGCGCGGCCGGGGGAACTTACCTACGCGACGTCGGGCCCGGGCGGCACCGGGCACATGGCGACCGAGCTCTTCAGCCGGCAGGTCGGCATCAAAATGCTGCACGTGCCCTACAAGGGCAATGCGCAGGCGATCATCGATGTCATCGGCGGACAGGTCATGCTGATGTTCGACCAGGTCAGCACCTCGGAACCCCACATCAAAGCCGGCAAGCTGCGCCCGCTGGCCGTCACGAGCCGCATACGCTCGCCGCTGTTTCCCGACCTGCCGACCATGGACGAGGCGGGCGCGCCGGGCTACGAAGACATTACGTTCAACGGCCTGGTGGCGCCGGCGGGAACCTCGCGCGAAATCCTCGTGCGCCTGAACGAAGAAGTCGCGAAGGTCGTGCGCGTGCCGGCATTGCACAAGCGTTTCCTGGAACACGGCGTGGAGCTGAAAGCCAGCGCGTCGCCGGAAGAGTTCACCGCGTACATCAAGGCCGAGGTGGACAAGAAAAGCAAGCTCGCGCGCGACGCCGGCATCAAGCTGGAGTGAACGGGCCGGTTGCGCGGCAGGGCGCCAGCAGGGAAAGCGAGGGTGATGACAATGGCGTTGCGGATCGGACTGATGGTGCCGGAGAACAACACGACGATGGAACCGGAGCTCCTCGCGTGGCTGCCGCAGGGGACCGCTTGCACGACGCTGCGGATTCCGCGCGACAAGGGCACGCTGACTTTGGCCGACATCCCTGCCTACGCGTCAAAGGCGGAGGCGATGGCGGTGGCGTTTGCCGAGCAGGACGTCGATCTGGTCGTCTACGGGTGCACGGCCGCCGGGATTCTCGCCGGCCCCGGCCGTGACGCGGAGATTTCGAGTGCGCTGTCCGAAATCACCGGCAAGCCTACCGTGACCACCGCGAGCGCCATGGTCGCGTCTTTGCATCACGACGATGCGCGCAGCATCGCGCTGGTGACGCCGTATTCGGACTTCGTCAACGAACGGCTCAAGGCGTTCCTTGCGCACGCGGACATCCGGGTGCGGAATCTGAGCAGCTTCGGGGCGGCCAGCGTCGATGAGTTGGGCGCCATCGACTCGGCCGCGGTCGCGGCGCGGGCCCGCGAAGCGATGGACGCCGACTGCAACGCGCTCTTTATCGCGTGCTCGCAGCTGCCGACCCTCGCGATCCTCGATGGCCTGCAGGACGAATTCGGGCGCCCGGTGTGGTCGTCGATCAAAGCCACCGCATGGCAAGCCTGCCGCGCGCTCGGGCGTGCTTTCGCCCGTCAACCGCAAGCTCATCTGAAAGGAGAGCACATTGTCGCTGCACGATGAAGGCGCGCCCGCTTTCAAGGCGCCGCCGCTGAGCTGCGATAGTCATTTCCATGTGTTCGGCCCGGCCGCGCGCTACCCCTACGGCAGCGATCTGCGCTACCCGCCGCCGCTGGCACCGCTCGAGGACTATCTCGCGCTGTCACGCCGCCTCGGGTTCGAGCGTCACGTGTTCGTGCAGCCGAGCGCGTACGGCCGCGACAATGCCTGCATGCTCGATGCGATGCGCGAAGTCGGCGCAAAATGCCGCGGCATCGTCGATATCGACGAGAACGCGCCCGATGGCGAAATCGCGCGATTACATGCGGCGGGCGTGCGCGGCGTGCGCATCAACGTGTCGCCGGTCAAGCCGCAGGCGGCGGGGTTCGCGGCAACGATGCTGCCGCGCATCGAGCGCCTGCATGCGCGCTGCGCCGAGCTCGGCTGGCAGCTCGATTTCCTGACCCCGGGCTGGCTCACGACCGAGCTGATGCCCACGCTGAAGAAGCTGAAATGCGACTTTACGGTTGCGCACATGGGCATGTACCTCGCGCGCAACGGCGTCGACCAACCGGGTTTCCAGCAACTGCTCGATCTGTTGCGACACGGCGACGGACGCTGCTGGATCAAGCTGACGGGCGTCTACCGCATGTCGGTTGCCCCCGGGTTCGCCGATGCAGCGCCGCTCGCGCGCGCGCTGATCGAGGCGGCCCCCGACCGCATCATCTGGGGCAGCGACTATCCGCATCTCTCGTTCGCCGACAAGGTGGGCACGGTCGAGCTCTTCAACCTGCTCGGCCAGTGGGCGCCGGATGATGCGGTGCGGCGCAAGATTTTGCTCAACAATCCGCAACGGCTGTTCAAATTCTGAAAACGGATTTTGCGCCGGGTATCAAGCGCGCGCCGGAACCGGATCAGCCGGCGCGCTGCGCCACGATGAACAGGCGGTGGAATGGAAACAGCGTGTGGCCGTCGGCTTCGGCCGGATAGGCGGCGCGCACGCGCGCGCGGTAATCGTTTTCGAAAACGCTGCGCTCCGGTTCCTGCAGGCGGGCGAGGAACTGCCTCAACCAGCTGCCCTTGATGAATTCCGCCACCGGGTTCTCGCCCGTGAGCACCTGCAGATATTCGCATTCCCAGATATCCAGCGTGCTCGTCTTGTCGTGCAGAAGCTGCCAGTAATGCTGTGGAGCGGCTACCGGCGCGCGGCGCAGATGCGGCTCGAGCGTGGCGCGCCACGGGCCATGCTCGATGGCGTCGTTGAGGCAGGTATGCGATGGCTCGGCGAAGTTGCACGGCATCTGGATCGCGAGCCAGCCGCCCGGCTTGACCGCCGAGAGCAGGCCGGGGATCACCGCGTCGTGATTGTCGAGCCAGTGCAGCGTCGCGTTGCTGTAGAGCACGTCCACCGGCTGCGCCGGCCGCCAGGCTGCGACATCGGCCTGCACAAAGTTCGCCTGCGGGTGGTCGGCGCGGGCCTTGGCCAGCATCTCCGGCGAGTTGTCCACGCCGGTCAGTTTCGCCTGCGGCCAGCGCTGCAGGAAAAGCGGCGCCAGACTGCCGGTGCCGCAGCCGAGGTCGACCACCGTTGCCGGCGCCGCGGCCGGAATCCGCGCGAGCAGGTCGAGGGCCGGGCGCAGCCGCACGCCGGCGAACTTGAGGTATTGGGTCGGGTCCCAGCTCATGGCAGGAAGCAGGGACGCGGGTATCCGCAGCGTATAACGGGCGCGCTCAGCGCATGGGGTATCGACGGTAAGCCGCTACGTCCGCCGGAAAACCTGCAGGTTGATGCAAAAAGAATCATCACTCGCGCCAGCGGGAGTCCAGAAAATTCAGGCCGGTTCGATGCCGGGCAAGGTCCTGCAACCTCACGGCTGAGCGATCCGGACCGGACTGCCGCTGGCGGCCGACGCCACGACTGCTTCGAGCACGGCAATGCCGTTGACCGCCTGCTCGGACGGCACCATGCATGGTTTTTTGGCGGCCACGGTATCGGCGAACGCCTCGAGCGTCGCCTGCTCCCTGTCGATTGCCGGCAGCGTAATGCGCTCCGGCTTGCCTTCCAGAGCGCACGCCACGAGTTCGGTGTCGCCGCGCATCTCGAGCCAGCCCTTGGTGCCGAACACATGCACCCGCCACAATTCGCCGGTGACAAAGACCGTGGCCAGATAGCCGGTGGCGCCGCCCGAGAACTTCAGCAGCATCGAAGTGGTGTCGTCCATGTCGATGTCCGCAGGCAGCTTGCGTTTCCCGCTGAACGCATAGACCGAGCTCACCAGGCCGGCGATGTGGATCATCGAATCGAGGGCGTGAATACCGCGTGCCGTCATGCCGCCACCGGGTGACTCGGCCCGGGTTGCCCGCCAGTCGCCCGCTTTGAGCCGAAAGCCGGTGGGCCCGGAATGCTGTCCCTCGAGGTGGAGTACCTCGCCGATTTCGCCGGCGTTGATCCGGCGCATCATCTCCAGGAATGCCGGCACATGTCTGCGGTTAAAGCCCAGCCCCAGCGTCACGCCCGCCGCGCGGCACGCAGCCACCGCCGATTCGGCGGTCGCGCGCGTCAGCGCGATCGGTTTCTCGCAGAACACATGCTTGCCGGCCTTGGCTGCGGCCACGATATGCTCGTGGTGCAGCGAGTGCGGTGTCGCGAGTACGACGGCGCCGATTTGCGGGTCTTTGAGCGCGTCCGCATACGAGGAGACGACCGGAATGCCGGTTTTCGCGGAGAATTCGCGGTGCTTGTCGGGATTGCGGGAAATCCCCTTGACGATGCGGATCTTGTCGCTTGCTTTCACCGAATCAACCAGCCGGCCGCCCCAGCGTCCGATGCCGTAAATTGCAGCTTTCAACATTTCCTGATCTCCTGCTGACAAGTTATGAGCAGCATAGTCGCGATTTCCGGGTCGCGCGACACGGCCTCGGGAAAAACAATCCGCGCGAAAGCGCGACGCGTGATAGTGCGCCGGCGCCGCGAGTTTCGCAACCCGGAGAAATTTGACTTCGGTATTGGTGCGCGGCATGCTGCGATCAGCCTGACGCAATTCATGTAATCAATAAACAGTCCGGACCCTGAGACCAGCGGGAGGAGGAATCCATGAGCAGCCAGACCGTACGACGAATGGTATTTCTAGCGGGGGCAGCGGTCTGCGCATTGACCGCCGGTCCGGCGGCAGGTCAGGCCGCGGCTCAGACTTATCCCAACAAACCGATCCGGCTCATCGCGCCGTTCCCACCGGGCGGTTCATCCGATATCCTGGCACGCATTCTTGGACAGAAGCTGACTGAGGCGTGGGGACAGCGCATCGTGGTGGACAATCGTCCGGGCGCCGGCGGCAGTCTGGGTACGGGAATCGCGGCCACCGCAACGGCGGACGGCTATACGTGGGTGGTCGGCAGCGTTGCCCCGGTCGTGCTCAACCCGCTCTTCTACAAGACCACCTATCAGTCGCTGCGCGACTTTGCGCCGGTATCGGTCATCGCCTCCGCTCCGCAATTAATCGTGGTCAAATCATCGCTTCCCGTCAAGTCGATAAAGGACTTGATCGCACTTGCAAAATCGAAACCCGGTGCGCTCAACTTTGGCAGCAGCGGCTCCGGCACACTCCCTCAACTTGGCGGCTTGATGTTCAACACTATAACCGGGGAAAAGATTACGGAGATTCCCTACAAGGGTCAGGCACCCGCCTTGCTGGATCTCCTGGCCGGGCAGGTGCAAGTGGTCTTCGCCGACATGCCGGTTGCCCTTCCCTACGTCAAATCAGGCGCGTTTCGCGCGATCGCGGTGGCAGGCTCGAAGCCGTTCCCGCTCACGCCGGGCATACCGACTGCAATCGAAGCCGGCCTGCCGGGTTTTGTGCTGGATAACTGGTGGGGGCTGTTGACCTCGAAGGGGGTAGCGCAGAAAATCGTCGACAAGCTCAATGCCGAAATCGTTAAGTCCCTGAAGCAGCCGGATGTGATAGAACGCTACACCGCGCTTGGCATCGAGTCGGTGACCAGCACGCCGCAGGCATTTGCCAACATCATCAAGTCGGATCTGACGAAGTATCTGAAGGTCATCAAGGACGCCGGGATCAAGCTGGAGCCCTGACTTGGTGGCGTGGCATAGTAATCAAAAACCGGGAGATATGGCAAAATGAAGGCGAAGAAACGCTTGGCAACGAAAGCAAAAGCGAAAAAAAGCGCGGCGACGAAGCGCAAATCAGTAAAGCGCGCAACCGCACCACGCTACGACCGCACGTTCAAGGCGATTTACGACCATGAGGTCGAATGGGAAAGCGACGACGTGCGCGGGCTGCTCAAGCTGCCGCCCGGGGTCAAGGTCAAGGTTTTGAACTACGACCCGGTGATGAAACGCCTCGACATGAAGCAGCGGTTTCCGCCGGGCTATGTCGAGCCGGCGCATACCCACAAGAGCTGGCATTCGATCCTGGTGACCAAGGGCCGCATGTGCGTGGCAGGCAAGGACCTGCGCCCCGGCGACTATGTCTTCGGCTGGGACATACCTCACGGTCCGTACGAGTATCCGGACGGATGCGAGGTGTTCATCGTCTACATGGGCGATGCGACGCACGTGTGGGAGAAAGCAGAGCTTCTCAAGCACGCGAACACCTGGCAGCCGGAGACCGAAGCCGGCAAGCAGGGCGTGGTGGAACACGTCAGGAAACGCAAAGCCGGACAAGTCTGATCCGGGGTTCCCGTGAAAGTGCGGGATATATAACTTGCGGCAGTTATCGGCGCGGCGGAGATCAATGGCTCTGAAGCTGCGCCCTCTATCCTACAGTCTGGGCGCCGAGGTCTGCGCTATCGATGTATCGCGCACGATGAGCGAGCACGACTTCGGCGACGTATACAGGGCCTTCCTCGAACACGGCATCCTGTTGTTCAGGGACCAACACATCAACCGCGAGCAGCACATCGAATTCAGCCGCCGCTTCGGGGAACTCGATAAGCACGACGCGCTGCCGCGCGACCGCCATCCGGACCATCCGGAGATCCTCATGGTTACGAACGAGCCCAAACCCAATGGCGCGCCATCCGACAGCAAATATACCGGGCGCCAATGGCACTCCGACATGTCATTCACCCTGGCGCCGTCGTTGGGATCTCTTTTGCGGTGCATCACCGCGCCCCCGGTCGGCGGCGATACGATGTTCGCCAATATGTATATGGCGCATGACGCGCTATCCGCGGGGATGAAGAAGCTGATCGCCGGCCTGCACGGCATACACATGTCGGGGACGCGCAAGATCGCTAACAGCACGACCGGCATTCCCCGTGCCGAGGAACAGAAGCGCATCAACCCGCCGGTCGCGCAGCCGGTGGTTCGCGTGCACCCGGAAACAGGCCGGAAGGCGCTGTACATCGGCGACAAAGTAAAGTCCTTCGACGGCATGACGGAGGAGGAAAGCCGCCCTTTGATCGAATATCTGGTGCAGCACGCCACGCGGCCTGAATTCGTTTACCGGCACCAGTGGAAAGCAAACGACATCCTGGTCTGGGACAACCGCTGCACGATGCATTGCGCGCTGGGCGATTTCGACGAAACCCAACTCAGGCACATGGAGCGGACTACCGTGTTGGGAACACCATCCGGTTATGTGGTGAATGCCGCCTGAGACCGTGGGTCGAGGAGGAACGTCATGAAACAATCGATAAGGTACGCGTTGGTGTCAGCAGTTGCGTTCGGATTTGCCTGCACGGCGCTTGCACAGTCTTATCCGTCCAAACCGATCCGCATCATCATTCCGTTCCCGCCCGGCAACACTATCGACATCATGGCCCGGCTGATCGGGCCGAAGATGACCGAGCGCCTCGGGCAGAATGTGATCGTGGACAACCGCGCCGGGGCGAGCGGACAACTCGGCCTGGAGCTTGGCGCGCGCGCCGCGCCGGACGGCTACACTCTCATCGCCGGGCAGGGCGGCAACCTCGTCGTCATGCCGCACACCTACAAGAAGATCCCGTACGATCCGCTCAAGGATTTCGCGCCGATCGCACTGTCAACGACGAATTTCCTCGCGCTGGTCGTGCATCCGAGCGTGCCGTTCAGGAGCGTGAAGGACCTGATCGCTTATGCGAAGGCCAACCCCAACCGCCTGACCTTCGCGTCGAACGGCGAGGGCGGCTTCCCGCATATGACAATCGAGCTGTTCCGCGTCATGGCGGGCTTCACCTATGTGCACGTTCCGTACAAAGGCAGCGCACAGATTGCGACCGATCTGATCGGCGGGCATGTCGATGCGGCGATCGACGGCATTACCGGCCTGACGCCGCACATACGTTCCGGCAGGCTGCGCCTGCTCGCCATCACCAACCCGGCGCGCGTGCCGCAGTTCGACGGCACGCCCACGATCGCCGAAACCTTGCCGGGCTACGACTCGCGCGGCTGGTTCGGTTTTCTCGCGCCGGCCGGGACGCCGCGCGAGATCGTCACGCTGCTGAACCAGGAGATCAACCGGGCGATAGCGCTGCCGGACGTGAAAGAAAAACTGGTTTCGGCCGGTCTGATCGTCGTCACCGAGCCGCCGGAGTTTTTCACGGCAACGATCAAGAGCGATTATGCCAAGTACGGCAAGCTGATCCGCGACATCGGCTTCCAGCCCCAGTGAGGCGAGAGGCGTAATCAAGACAGGGGGAATTCGATGCCGAAGATTGCGCTCGCGGGCGGGGAGATCTACTACGAAGTTGCCGGTGAAGGACACCCGCTGATACTGGTCTCGGGCTTGAGCGGGATGGCGCGCTACTGGCAGCCGCAGGTGCCCGAGTTCGCCAGGCACTTCCGGGTGGTGACTTACGATCAGCGCGGCACGGGTGCGAGCGACCGCCTGCAGCGTGCCTTTACAATCGATCAGATGGCCGCCGAACTCGCGGCGCTCATGGACGCGCTGAAAATCGAGCGCGCGCACATCGTCGGCCATTCGACCGGCGGGGCGATCGGACAGACTCTGGCGATCGAGCAGCCGCAGCGCGTCGCGCGCCTGGTACTCTCCAGCACCTGGACGCACTGCGATCCGTTTTTTCGCCGGCTGTTCGAAGGACGGAAGGAAATGTTGCGCAAAGGCGGTCCGGAATTGCACGCCCTGTTTCATCCGCTGTGGCTCTACCCGGCATGGTGGGTCAACAGACACGATGCGCAGATTGCGGAGGAGCAGCGCAAAGCGCTTGCCAACCCGTCGCCGGTCGAAGTGTCGATGGCGCGCATGGATGCGCTTCTCGCCTTCGACCGCCGCGCGGGGCTTGCGCGCATCAAGGCGCCCACGCTGGTTCTCGGCAGCGACAACGACTACATTACGCCGAGCTACTTCTCCGAGGCGCTCGCGCGCGCGATTCCCGGCGCGAAGCTGGTCATCGATCCCGATGGCGGACATGCCGCATCGAAGACCATATGTGATGAATTCAACCGGCTCGTGCTCGATTTCCTCGGCGCTGCCGGCTGACTCGTCTCAGATTGGTGCTTGCGGCAGAGGCATATTCGGCAGCGGCCGGCCGGTCTCGAGCAGTCTTTTCAGTCCGCAGATGTTTCCCGTCAAACGGACGGCAAAAAAATCCCCCGGGGATTAGCCCGGGGGAGCGAAGCAACCGCAGACCGGCAGGGAGGGAACGGTCAGCGGCGTCCGCGGTTTGCTGCGATCGCGGGTCTTGCCATTGCATATTGACGGTTTTGCGCGCCGGCGAAGTGACTGTTTTGTGCTCCGGCAAACTGATGGTTCTGCGCGCCGGCAAACTGATGGTTCTGCGCGCCGGTAAACTGATGGTTCTGCGCGCCGGCAAACTGATGGTTTTGCATGCCGCGGAACCCATTGCGGTGGTCGGCGAAGTCACGATGGTCGCGGAAGTCGCCGCGCCAGTCGTTGTGCCCGCGGTAATCGCCGCGATGGTAGCCACGGTCAGCGTGCATGTCGTGCTCCCAACGCTGATCGCGCCAACCGTGGTGCCCGCGGTAATCGCCGCGATGGTAGCCACGGTCAGCGTGCATGTCGTGCTCGTCATGCCGCCCGTTGCGATAGTCGTGGTGCGTATTGCCGGAACCCGGTTGGCCATTTTGCCCCGATGAGCCGGTGCTGCCCGATGAGCCGGTGCTGCCCGATGAGCCGGTGCTGCCCGATGAGCCGGTGCCACCCGATGAGCCGGTGCCACCCGATGAGCCGGTGCCACCCGATGAGCCGGTGTGCCACGATGAGCCGGTGTGCCCCGATGAGCCGGTGTGCCCCGATGAGCCGGTGCTACCCGATGAGCCGGTGCTTCCCGATGAGGTGGTGTCCCCCGAGGAGGTGGTGTCCCCCGATGAGGTGGTGTCCCCCGAGGAGGTAGTGTCCCCCGAGGAGGTAGTGTCCCCCGACGAGGTGGTGTGCCCCGTTGAGGCGGTGTGCCCCGATGAGGCGGTGTGCCCCGTTGAGGCGGTGTGCCCCGTTGAGGCGGTGTGCCCCGTTGAGGCGGTTTGCGCATAGGCGATCGGAGCTGAAACTCCGAATGCGGCGCCGAGCGCGAGCGCGAGCAAAGTTTTCCGTAACATGTAAACCTCCGTTGATTAGCGTCATGACGAATGTCATCACCAGCGACGTCCAAGCTACGCGTGGCATCACCGTGCGCCAAGGGCACTTACAAGGCGTTACACGGATTTACACCTGGTTACACGCATCCCCGGTTTTGCGCGTTGGCGTGGCCGCCGCCCAGCGGGGTGCGTCGCGGCAGAGTTGTGCAGCAGCGGGGCCGCGCGGCACACGCGGCCGGCCGCATTGGCTCGACAGGCCGCGCTTTCCCATTAATAATGCGGGCGTTTTCCGCGTTTCCGGGGGCACATGAAAGCATTACTGCTCGCGCTGATTTTCTGCGCGTTGGGCAATCCGGGCGCTTACGCTGCGGATCGCGTGCCCGCCTCGCAACTGCCGCGCCCGGACCACGTCGTCATTGTGGTCGAGGAGAACCGCGCTTATTCGCGGATTATCGGGAACATGGCCGCGCCCTATATCAACTCGCTTGCCAGGCTTGGCGCGTCGTTTACCCAATCTTATGCGATCGCTTATCCGAGCCAGCCGAACTATCTCTCTTTATTTTCGGGGTCGACGCAGAACATCACCGACAATTCATGCCCGCACGCTTTCGCGGGAGACAACCTCGCCAGCGTTTTACTGCGGGCCGGGCTGACGTTCGGGATTTATTCGGAGTCGATGCCGGCGGTGGGCTACACCGGTTGCGAGTACAGGCATTACCAGAGGAAACACAATCCGGTTGTCAATTGGCAAGGCGTCAATGTGCCGCCCGGTGTCAACATGCCCATGACCAGCTTCCCGTCGGATTATTCGGCGCTGCCGACCGTTTCCATGGTCGTGCCCGATCAGGAAAACGACATGCACGATGGAGCGGAACTCGCGGCGATTATCAACGGGGACGTCTGGCTGAAGACCCATCTCGACGCTTATGTACGATGGGCGGAGACTCACAACAGCCTCTTGATCGTCACGTGGGATGAAGACGACGGCACCGAGGGCAATCGCGTCCCGACGGTCTTCGTCGGCCCGATGGTGCGCAAAGGCGCTTATTCGCAGCGCATCGATCACTACCATGTTCTGCGGACCATTCTCGGCATGTATTCGCTGCCGCCATTAGGCAATAGCACGCAGGCGTCGCCGATCGATTACGTGTGGATCCGCGCCGCGGTCACCGGCGCGGCGGCCACGCTATACTCAGGCACACCCGAGCAACATTGAGAAGGAGCAACCAGCATGTTGATTGTTGATGCGCAGGTTCATATCTGGGGCGCCGATACACCCGCCCGGCCGTGGCCGAAGGGCCGGCACCAGGCGCAGCGCCCGGTACCGCTCGAAAAGGACGAGTTGCTGCGCGAGATGGACGCCGCCGGCGTCGATCGCGTCGTGATCGTGCCGCCATCGTGGGAAGGCGACCGCAACGACCTCGGACTCGCGGCGGCGCAGGCGCAGCCCGGGCGCTTCGCCGTGATGGGCCGGCTCGACCCGCAAGCGCCCGCTTCGCGCGGCCAGCTGGCGGGCTGGCGCCGCCAGCGCGGCATGCTCGGATTGCGATTTACCTTTCACCGGTCGCCGCTGACGGAGCTGCTCACCGAAGGCCACGTTGACTGGTTATGGGCGGAAGCGGAAACCGCCGGCGTGCCGATTTATGTGCTCGTGCCGCATGCGCTGGTGCATCTGATCGACGGTGTCGCCGAGCGTTATCCGCGGCTCAAGCTCGTAATGGACCATCTCGCGCTCACCAGCGGCAAATACGATGACGAAGCGTTCCGCGATCTCGACAAGCTCCTGGCGATCGCCAGGCGCCCCAACGTCGCGGCGAAAGTGAGCGCGTTGCCGTGTTACACCAAGGGCACGTACCCGTTCCATAACCTGCACCCGTACATCCGCCGCGTTTACGATGCGTTCGGCCCCAAGCGCATGTTCTGGGGCTCGGATGTATCGCGGCTGCCGTGCCCCTACCGGCAAGGCGTCACCATGTTCACCGAAGAGATGCCGTGGCTTTCCGCCAATGAGATGGAGTGGATCATGGGCCGCGGCTTGTGCGAGTGGATCGGCTGGAAGCTGCCGTGACGCAGCGGTGAGCATTATCGTTACTCAAAGGAGAGTCAAGCCATGTCAAAAGCCAAGCAGAAAGCAGTGATGAAGATGGTACCGAGGAACGTTCTTAAGCGGGACGTTACTTTGCGCACGATCCGGGCGATGGCGGAGCGCGTCAAGAACTGGGGCAAGTGGGGCCCCGACGACGAACTCGGTACTTTGAACTACGTGAAGCCGGCGGACCTCGTCAAGGCCGCTGCGCTGGTCCGGAAAGGTAAGGCGTTTTCCCTTGGGCTCGACTTCAATCAATTCGGTCCGCAAAAAGGGTGGGGCGGCCGCTTCAACCCCATCCATACGATGCTGGCGACCGGCACCGACGCGGTGGCGGGACGGCAGGAATCGATGCAGATTCAATATGCCGACGACATGGTCACCATGCCGCTGCAGTGCGGGACGCAGTGGGATGCGCTGGGCCATATCTTCTACGGTGACAAGATGTGGAACGGCTACGACGCGCGGCTCGTCGATTCCAACGGCGCCAAGAAGAACGGCATCGAGAATACGCGCGACCGGATGGTCGGCCGCGGGGTGCTGCTAGACGTCGCGCGGTTCAAGGGCGGAGACTACCTCGAGGACGGCTATGGCATCGGGAACGACGATCTCGACGCCTGCGCGGAAGCGCAGGGCGTGGAGGTAAGGCGGGGCGATTTCGTGATCGTGCGCACGGGGCAGATGGAACATTGCCTGGCGCGCGGCGATTGGGGCGGGTATGCGTCCGGCGACGCGCCGGGTTTGCGTTTCGAGACCGCCGAGTGGATCCACCGCAAGCAGCTTGCGTCGATCTGCTGCGATACCTGGGGTTGCGAAGTGCGTCCGAACGAAAGCACCAAGGCGTTCCAGCCCTGGCATTGGGTGGTGATACCCATGATGGGGATCACCATGGGCGAGATCTTCTACTTGAAGGACCTCGCCGCGGACTGCGCCAAGGACCGGGTTTACGAATTCCTCTTTTGCGCGCCGCCGCTGCCGATTACCGGCGCGGTGGGGTCCCCGATCAATCCGAACGTGCTCAAGTGACGCCAGGGATCACCGTTCTGGCGATGGCGGCTAATTTCACTTTGGTTCAACAGCCGGTCAGGCCCGCGGCCGTTTTGCCTTGGCAGATTGGCGCGCGTGAGCGCGATAATTTGCAGCGTTAGGTAAACAGGGATGCCCTCCGGTCAGGCGCGGATGCCGGCGGTGTTCTTCGGACATGGCAGTCCGATGAATACCCTTGCGCAAAACCCATACACCGAAGCCTGGAAGAGGATCGGCAGTTCCGCGCCGCGGCCTGAATGCATCCTGGCGGTCTCGGCGCACTGGTACATCGGCGGCACGGCAGTGACGGCGATGGAAATGCCGCAGACCATTCACGATTTCGGCGGGTTTCCAAAGGCGCTGTTCGAGTTCCAGTATCCTGCGCCGGGCAGCCCCGCGCTCGCGCGGAAGGTGCGCGATCTGCTGGCCCCGCTCGACGTGCGGCTCGACGACAGCTGGGGCATGGATCACGGTACATGGTCGGTACTGGCGCACGCTTTTCCGCATGCTGACATTCCCGTCGTGCAGTTGAGCATCGATGCGACGCGGCCGCCGTCGTTCCATTACGACCTCGGCAAACGGCTCGCGCCGTTGCGCGGCGAAGGCGTGCTCATCGTCGGCAGCGGCAACGTCGTGCACAATCTGCACGTGCTGGACCGGAGCGACAACGCGCCTGCGTATGATTGGGCAGTGCGGTTCAACGGTGTCGTGCGGGACCATCTGACGAAACGCGATCATCAACCGCTGGTGGCTTACGAAAAGATGGGCGAGGACGCGCGCCTGTCGATACCAACCCCGGAGCATTATCTGCCGCTGCTGTATATCATCGGCCTGCAGGACGGACGCGAGCCGATGGCTTTTGCGGTCGACGGCATCCAGAACGCATCGATAGGGATGCTGACCGTCGTTGTCGGGTGAGCCCGGCGGATAGGCTCCCAACCCGCTGCCGCAGACCCTGTCGTTCTTCGCGCCAGCCGAAACCGGGGGCAAAGCGTCCGCGCGCGAGATTGGAGCAAATACCCCGAATTCGGATACACTATGGGTCAGGTAATGGTTTTTGCGATTGAATTGCCGGCCCAGGCCGCTGAACGGAATGATTCCTTGCAGGGGGACAAATGCAACCACAGAGATTCGTTTTGGCTTTGGCGCTGGCCGCGATTGCAGCCGCCGCGAGTCCGGCCGCGATGGCGGCTGAACAGACGGGAATCTGGTATCTCGGGATAGGCGCCGGCCAGTCCCGGGCGAAGATCGAGGACTCCGGCATCAACGCGGTATTGTCCGGGACCGGGGCTACGGCGGCGGCGACCGTCAAGAACGAGCACAGCTTCGAGTACAAGGCGTTCGTCGGTTACCAGTTCAACAGGTATTTCGCAGTCGAGGGGGGTTACTTCAACCTTGGTAAGTTCAGCTTCGACTCGACGACGGCCCCGCCCGGTACGCTGCACGGCGATTTGAAGAACAGTTACGGCTTGAACGTCGACGCTCTTGGCATGCTGCCGATTGTGGCGGACCGGTTTTCGCTGTTCGGCCGGGTCGGCGTCCAGTCTTCGAAAACGAGTGATTTGTTCACCGGCACCGGTGCGGGTGCGGTCCCGGTCAATCCGGCCCCGAGCAAGAACCTGACGAATTACAAAGCCGGCGTCGGGATGGAGTTCGATTTCACGAGGAACGTCGGCTTGCGTGGTGAGTGGGAACGCTATCGCATCAGCGACGGTTTCAGCGGACGGATGAATGTGGATGTATTTTCGGCAAGCCTGCTGTACAAGTTCTGAGTAAACCTGGTCGCCGCAAGAAAGCCGGGGTGCGCCCCGGCTTTTTTGTTGGCGGGGTTTGTTGGCGGATGAGGCATGACCAAACCAAATCAGCGTCAGCGTAAATCCAGAACGGCTGCGACTTCTCCCGTGGTGCTGAGCGGCACGCCGCGCGCGCTCGGCGTGCGGCTCATCTCGCTCACCCGGAAAAAAGTGACCGCGGAGATGCGCATCAGGAAGCTCCACATCAACCGCACCGGCCGCGTGAACGGCGGCGTGATCATGGCGTTCGCGGATGTGCTGGGCGCCGCAGGCACGGTCGCCAACCTCGCGCCCGGGTATCGCACCACGACGCTCGAATCGAAGACCAATTTTTTCGCCGCCGGCCACGGCCCCGCGCTGTCCGCCGTGTGCATCCCGCTGCACATCGGCCGCACCACGATGGTATGGCAGACAACGATCAAGAATCCCGACGGGCGCATCGTCGCGATCGTCACGCAGACGCAGATCGTGATTTTGGCCAAGCCGGACGCCGCGCTCCGGCGCGCGCAACCGTCGGCGGCCGGCGGCAAAAGACAGCGCAATCGCGCCGCGGCGGATCGAGGCCCGTAACTTTGCGCTGAAAGCGATCGGCGCTATCTGGGCGCCTGAGAAATCCGGCTGTTGGCGAGCTCCAGGCGCTCGACCAGCGTGCGCACCAGGGCCCGCATGAAGTGGAGCTGGCAGTTGCTGCTCATGCGTTCCAGCGCGGCGCTCTCGAATTCGGCAAAGACCACTTCCGTTAAAGACTCGACCGTCGCGTGCCGCGGCATATCGCCGCCCCGGATGTAACTCATTTCGCCGAAACATTCGCCTGCTCCGATCAAATTGAGGACGTGCCCTTGCTTGGTGGCCTTGGCCTGCCCTTTCGCCAGGAAGAAAAGACTCTGCCCGGGGTCATTCTCGCGTATCACGATGCTATGCGCCGGCAACCGCATCCAGCGGCCGGCGCGAACCAGTTCCCAGATCTGGGCATCGTTGAGCCTGGCCAGCATCCCGATGCGTCTGAGCGCCTCGTATTTCTCGCTGTCACGGATGGTCTGCTGGTAGACGCTCAACTTCCCGACCTTTGCCAACTCGAGCGCGAACTCGGCCCACGTCGGAAAGCGCGCAGCGGGCGTTTTCTTCAATGCGGTAAGCAATATGCGGTCGAACTCGGACGGCAGCGCCGGCCGCACGCGGCTCGGCGGCAGCGCATCCTCGGTCAGGATTTTTTCGAGCGTCGCGGGCACGGTCTCCGCATCAAACGGCCGCTGCCCGGTCAGCAGCTCGTACAGCACCACCCCGAGCGAGAACATGTCGCTCTGGTGGGTGAGCGGCCGCCCGCCGATCTGCTCGGGCGACATGTAACCGGGGGAGCCGAGATTCAGGGTTTCAGCCGCTTTGTTCTTGCGCAGATAAGCGGCCCCGAAGTCGGTGATTTTTATGTCCGTATCCCTGACTGCCATGATATTGGCGGGCTTGAGATCGCGATGCACGATGCCCTCGCGAAATGCGTAGTCGAGCGCGCCGCAACACTTGAAGCCGACCTGGATCGCGTCCTCGATGGAGAACAGGTCCTGCGGGTCGGCGCGCTTCGCGAGATTTCCTCCCGGCACGTACTCCATCGCGATATGCCCGGAGTCATCGGTCACGACCGCGTCGAGAATCGGGACAATGTGCGGGTGATTGAGCCGGCCGGCGAGGGAAGCCTCGTTCAGGAACTGCGTGCGGATGATGTTCCCCAGCTCGGGATCCTTGATCACGGCCGGATCGATCACTTTGACGGCGACTTCGGCGTTGGAAAACGTATCGACCGCGAGGTAAACCGTGCTGGACGCTCCCTTGCCCAGCGTGCTTTTCAGTTCGTACTTGCCTACGCGGTTGGGCATGATCGCGCTACGGAAGGAAAATCCGGCGCTCTGCTGTTCAGCCGGCGCCGGTCTCGTCCAGCGCGTAATCGAGTTCGATTTTGAGGCCGTTGGTATCGCGGAAGAAAATCTGGTGCACCGGGTTGTCGCTCACCCGCTGTTCCTCGAACGGGATGCCGAGCTGCTTGAGCTTTGCCTTCATCGGGGCAAGGCCGGTGGCATTCAGCGCGATATGGTCGACGCTGCCGGTGCTGCCTTTGGTCGGCTCGACGTCCCGCACGGTGATGTGCAGCACCGGGTGGTTGCCGGTATAGAGCCACCAACCGGGCCGGCCGAAATTCGGACGGAAGCCTTCCTTCAGGCCGAGCACGTCGCAATAAAACCGCACTGTTTCTTCGCCCTGCGAAGGCGCAATGACGATGTTGAAATGATTGACCAAGCCTACTGTCATGGCATGCCTCGTTCCTCGATGGTTGCCGTATACTAAAGTTCGCGCGGCGCCCCGGTCAAGATCGCCATATAAAAATCATTCGCAGGCGGGCCCGTCCGCGTTCGCGGACAAGGGGTGAATTCGGAAACCTGCGGTATGGGTCGGCGACCGGCCCGCCGGCGTCACCCATGGCGTGCGTCGTTCCAGTAAAGCCGCGCCGGATTGTTGATCAGGACTTTCTGGCGCAACGCATCGTCGTCGCAGATTGCCGCGAAGAGGTTCACCAGCTCTCCATCGTTGGGCATGACTTTGACGTTGGGGTGCGGGAAATCGGTGCCCCACAGCACGCGATCGGGTGCGAGGATAGTCTTGGGGACGGGCGCGTTCACTGGCGCTGGATTTTTGCCTTGTCGATGAGTGCGTTCCACTTGGCGATCTCGTCGACCAGGAACTTGCGCATGCCTTCCGGCGTGCTCACGTTCTGCTCGACGCCGAGCTCCTGGAAGCGGTTCTTGATCGGCGGCGAATTGACCGCCGTGTGGATTTCCCTGTTGAGCCGCTCGACGATCGCGCGCGGCGTTTTCGCCGGCGCCGCGACGCCGTTCCACGAGCTCACTTCGTAGCCGGGCACGCCGCTCTCAGTGAGCGTCGGCACGTCGGGCAGCAGTCCGAAGCGGTTGCGCGACGTCACCGCAATCGCGCGCAGCCCGCCCGCCTTGATCTGCCCGATGACCGGCGGCAGGAATTCGAATGCGACCTGTACTTCATTGCCGCGCAACGCGGTCAGCACCCCGCCGGTGTTGTTGAACGGCACCGTGACCATGTTGAGCGCGGCCAGCGACTTGAACAGCTCGGCCGACAGGTGTTGTGTCGTGCCGATGTTGATGGTGCCGATGTTGAGCTTGCCGGGGCTCGCCTTGGCGAGCGCGATCAGGTCCTTCGCGGTCTTGACCGGCGAATCGGGACTTACCAGCACGCCGAGCGAGAACGCGCCGATGGTCGAGACCATCGCGAAATCCTTGACGGTGTCGTACGGCAGCTTCCTGAACATCGCCGCGCTCACGGCGTTGGTGTTGTTCATCAGGTACAGCGTGTAGCCGTCGGGCTCGGCTTTCGCGACGAGCTCGGTGGCGACAATGCCGCCCGCGCTCGGCCGGTTGTCGATGATCACCTGCTGTCCCATCGCCTCGCCCATTTTCTGTGCGACGGCGCGCGAGGTGATATCACCGACCCCGCCCGGCCCGAACGGTACCAGCAGGCGTATGGGTTTTGCAGGGTACGCCTGCGCGTGGACGAGCGTCACTGGCACCGCCGCAAGGCAGGCCGCGATTACGGTTGCTATGTATCCGAAGCGTTTCATCGATCTCTCCAATAGCGGAAGGGCTGAATACAAATCTTTAACCGCAAAGGACGCAAAGGAACCCCAGGACTAGAAAGAAACGATTGGCGAGTCAATTTCAACCTGCCGCACGTTATAGGCAGAGTCAACTGGGCTCTCAATCAATTGGGAAGTTTCCTTCGCGTCCTTTGCGTCCTTCGCGGTTCAATCTTTTGCGTAATCCTTAGTTCACCGTGATCTTCGCCGCCTTGACGAGCACCGCGTTGGATGCGATCTCCTTGCGGATATAGGCGGCGAACTCGGCCGGCGTCATGATCATCGGCTCGGCGCCGATTTTCGCCATTCGCTCCTGCATGTCCGGCGCGCGCAGCGCCTGCAACGTGTGTTGCGAGAGCTTGGCGACGATCTCGCGCGGCGTTTTCGCGGGCACCATCATGCCGACCCAGAAGTTGTAATCCGAATTCGGGATTCCCGCTTCGAGCGTGGTTGGCACATCGGGCAACGCGGATGAACGTTTGCTGCTGCCGGCGGCGAGCGCGAGGAGCCGGCCGTCCTTGATGAATTGCAGCACCGAGATCACCGGGCAGAAATAGTAATCCACGCGCCCGGTCATGATTTCAGTCAGCGCTTCGGGCGTGCCTTTGAACGGCACGTGCACCGCGTCGAACCCGGCGCCGAGACGAAAGCGCTCGGCATTGAGCTGGGTTGCGCTGCCCGCGCCCGCGGACGCGTAAGTGAGCGTGCCGGGCTTTGCCTTCGCGGTGGCGACCAGCTCTTTGACCGAGCGGATGCCCTTCGACGGCGCGATCACGAGCACGTTGGGCAGGTTGGCAAGCGGCGTGATACCGGCGAAGTCGCGCTCGGTGTTGTACGGCAGGTTCGGATAGGTCGACGGCGTAACGGTGTAGGAGGAAGAGTGCACGAGGATCGTGTAGCCGTCGGGCTCCGCTCTGGCGACGACGCCGACGCCGATCGTGCCGCCGGCGCCCGGACGGTTCTCGACGACGATGGTCTGGCCGAGTTGCGCGGCGACGCGCTCGGCCACCATGCGCGCGATGGTGTCCGTCGCGCTGGCGGCGGTAAACGGTACGACCACCCGCATCGGCTTTGTCGGCCAATTTTGGGCCAGTGCGCTTGCCTGCACGCCGACAAAAGCCGCTAAGATCAAAAACATATAGCCGCAGAGATCACAGAGGAAAGAAGAAAATAAAAAAGAAAAATCGATAGACAAGGTTTGTTTCTTTTTGCAGTTACTCTGTGATCTCTGTGATCTCTGTGATCTCTGTGGCCAGGCTTTAATCTGTGGCCAGTCCCTTAATTGTTCTTTCAGGATTCTCATGGTCGGCTCCTGTGCCAGCAATCGGATCTCAATCGAAACACCTTTTGCGCGGTTGCGCTGAGCATGTCATTTTTCTGCGCCGCGGTAAAGTCGGCGTTCTCGATGACCTTGGTCGGCTCGGGATCGCCGATCGGAAACGGCGCATCGGAGCCGAGCATCACGCGCTGCGCCCCGGCTTTGCGCGCGAGATACTCGAGCGAGTCGCTGTCGAACACGCACGAGTCGAAATACATCGTCGCGAAGCCCTGGCGCGGATCGGCGACTTTGCCCTGCGCGGCCTGGTGGCTGCGCGCAAGCCGCCCGAGCGCGTACGGCAGCGTGCCACCGCCGTGCGACAGGATGAACTTCATGCCCGGGTACTTGAGCAGGTGGCCCGAGTAGAGCAGCCGCGATACCGCGATTGACGTGTCGACGAGGCGCCCGAGGGCGTTCACGAGGTCGTAGTCGGAGAGCCGCGGCTCGCCGCAGACGAACATCGGATGCAGGTAGACTGCGGCGCCGAGCTTCGACGCGGTGTCCCAGAACGGATCGAGCGACGGATGGTCGAGATTGCCGCCGCCATGGCCTTTGGGCAGCGTGCCTATCATCACGCCGCCGAAGCCCTTGTCGATCGTTTCCTCCAGCACTTGGGCAGCGAGCTTGCCATCCTGCAGCGGCACGGTCGCGAGCGGCGTGAAGCGCTGCTCGCTCTCCAGCTCCTCCTGCATGCAGTCGTTGATGAAGCGGCTCCACGCGAGGCCTTCCTTTGCCGGCAGCTCGTAGCCGAAGCTGTCGAGCCAGCCGCCGACGAGCTGATGATCGATGCCGTTCTTGTCCATCCACGCGCGGCGCTCAGTGAGGTCGGAAAGTTTCGGCATGACCGGCCGCGTGGGCTCGGTTCCGGGAAACTGCATGCGCACGCTTTTGTTTTCGCGCAGCAGCTTCACGCCGGAAAATTGCGCGGCGTGCGCATCGAAACGCTCGAGTAGGAGCTTGGGGGTGAAGTGGGCGTGGATGTCGATGACGATGGGTTTCATGGGCGCCGGTTTATGTGATTGTGAAAATGGTAATTCGAGAAATATTCAGCCGCAGATGAGTGTTGATAATAAGGGGTGAAGGAGTGAAGGAGTGAAGGAGTGAAGGAGTGAAAAATCCCCTCTCCCCCGATACCGGGGGAGAGGGCTAGGGTGAGGGGGTTCACTCATTCACCCATTCACTCCTTCACTCGATAATTTGGCGCTTTCGATAACATGCCACAGGTCGTCCTGCGCCATCGGCAACGTCTCGATGCTGGCGCCGAGCGGCGCGAGCGCATCGTTGATCGCGTTGGCGACCGCGGCGGGCGCGCCGAGATAGCCGGCCTCGCCCGAGCCTTTCTGCCCGAAGGTCGTGAGCGGCGAGGGCGTGCAGTGATCGACGATGGTGATAGCCGGTATTTCCATGGCGCTCGGGATCAGGTAATCCATGAAGGTGCCGCTCGCGAGCTGGCCGTCGCCGGTGTAGGCGAATTTTTCATAGAGTGCCGCGCCGATGCCGTGGGCGATGCCGCCGTAGGTCATGCCGTGCACGATGTCGGGATTGATCATGACCCCGCAATCGTGCCCGCACACGTACTTGCGCAGCACCGGCTTGGCCGTCTCGGGGTCGATTTCGACGTACACGATGTGCGTTTCGAACGCGTAGCACGGGTAGATCTGGATCACGCCGTCGGCGGTCGGCAGCGCGCCGCCGGTGGGGACTTCCCACACGAATTTCGCCTGCAGCCCGGGTTCCAGTCCCGGCGGCATCTGGTGGTATTTGCGGTGCGCGATAGCGATCAACTCGTCCCACGCCATGCGTTTTTGCGGGTGGCCGCGCACCGCGACATTGCCCTCCTGATACTCGACCGATTCGGCCGTGCAGCCGAGGTTGTGCGCGGCGATTTCGATCAGCGCCTCCTTGATCTTGCGCGCGGCGCCCGCCGCCGCGCCGCCCAGCATGATCGCCATGCGGCTGCCGACGGGGCTGTTCGAAGGCAGCGCCGACAGCGAATCGGCGCGCACGACGCGGATGTCCGCCGGGTCGCGCTCGAGCACTTCGCCGATCACGGTGGAGACCAGCGTCTCGTGGCCCTGGCCGGCCGACGAAGTGCCCATCACGCCGGTGATCGCACCCGACAGATCGACGCGCACCAGGCACGAGTCCATCCATGTCGTCGTGTCGTTTTTCGGATTGAACAGCGGCTCGAATGCGGAATTGCCGCCGCTCGGCTCGAGACAGGTCGAAATCCCGATACCGGCGAGCTGTCCCGCGCGACGCGCTTTATCGCGCGCGGCGACCAGCGCCGGGTAATCGGCCGCTGCGAGCGCTTTGTCGAGCACGGTGTGGTAATCGCCCGAGTCGTAGGTGGAACCGCTCGGAATCCGGTACGGAAACTCTTCCTTGCGGATCAGATTCCTGCGGCGCAGCTCGATGCGGTCCATGCCGAGGTGGCGCGCGACGTGGTCCATGGTGCGCTCGAGCGCGAAGTTGGTCGGCGACTGGCCGAAGCCGCGCACCG
Organism: Gammaproteobacteria bacterium; assembly: GCA_041483135.1. Lineage (GTDB taxonomy): Bacteria > Pseudomonadota > Gammaproteobacteria > Burkholderiales > SG8-41 > PALSA-1004. The sequence continues at coordinate 29,363 of JBGPFE010000048.1, forward strand.
CTTCCTGCGGCGTTTTGTTGGTCATCACCGACGTTGGCTCGTATTCGACGGCGGCGACGCGGTACGGCCCGCAAATCGCGCTCACTGGTTTGCCGAGCTGCAGCGGCGCGCGGCCCGCGTACGCACCGACGTCGTCGAGCGCGCGAATCCTGAGCGCGCGGATGGTGCCGTCCCGGTCGAACGCGGCCTGCATGTCGAAAATCCGGTCGGGGCCGTGCGCGTCACCGCCGCGCATGTTCTCGAGCCGGTCTTCGATCAGCCGCACCGGCGAGCCGAGCCGCCGCGCGAGATAGCCGGCGAGCACCGTGTGCTTGATGCCGCGCTTGCCGCCATAGCTGCCGCCGACGTCCACGTCGTAATGCACGCGCACCGCGTTGCCCGGCAGCCGCAGCGCGCGCGCCGCCTGGTCGGGAAATTTCGGCATCTGGATCGAGGCCCAGATGTCGAGCATTTGCTGGCCCGGGTCCCATTGCGCCGCGACGCCGAACGTTTCGATCGGCACCGTCGAGCTGCGCCCCCACACCGCGCGCAGCGAAAGTTTATGCTCGGCCTTGGCGAACGCCTGCTCGACGGGTCCCCACACGAAGCGCCGGTGAAACAGGATGTTCGAGCCGTGCGCCGGGTGCACGAGCGGGCTGCCGGCTGTGACCGCCAGCTCGGGATCGACTACGTGCGGCGTCGGCCCGTAATCGACTTCTACCAGTTCTGCGGCGTCTTCGGCGATCGCACGCGTGTCGGCGACCACCGCGGCGACCCATTCACCGGCATAGCGCACGACATCTTTCGCGAGAGCATAGCGTGTCACCTTCGGCGCATCGACGCCGATCGCGAGCGGATCGGTGGCGGCGCAGAATTCCTCGCCGGTCAGCACATAGCGCACACCCGGTGTCTTGAGCGCGGCTGCGGTCCTGATCGATATGATGCGCGCGCTCGGATGCGGCGACGCGACGATGGCGACGTGCTTCATGCCCGGCAGCGCGATATCGGCGACAAAACGGCCGCGGCCCATCACGAAGCGCGGGTCCTCCTTCGTCCGGCGCTTTTTCCCGATGTAACGAAATGCCTGGGTCATCGTCATTTCGCTCCCGTGGCGAGCCGCCCGGCCGCGTGCTTCACGGCGTCCACGATCTGCTGGTAGCCGGTGCAGCGGCACAGGTTGCCGCCGATCGCTTCACGTATCTGCTCATCCGTGGGGCGCGGCGTGGTGTTGAGCAGGCTCTGCGCCGCGATCAGCATGCCCGGCGTGCAGTAACCGCATTGCAGGCCGTGTGCCTGGCAGAAGCTGTCCTGCAGCACGCTCAACGATCCGTCGGGATGCGTGAGCCCTTCAACCGTGGTCACGCGGTGTCCGTTTGCCTGCACTGCATACATGAGGCAGGAACGGACCGGCTCGCCGTCGAGCATGATGGAACACGCGCCGCAGATGCCGTGTTCACAGCCGACGTGCGTGCCGGTGAGGCGCAACTCCTCCCGCAGCCAGTCGACGAGCGAGAGCCGCGCCGGTACCTGCGCCATGCGCTGCACGCCGTTGATCTCGACCGCGATTGGGTACAGGGTTTCACTCACGGTTTGTCCCTTGCTTGCTCGTATGCTGCGCGCAGCACGCGCGCGGCGAGCACGCCGGCCAGCTGTTTGCGATAGCCCGGACTTGCATGCAGATCGCCGCCCGGATCGAGTTCGACCGCGGCGTCGTGCGCGACGCTTTGCACCACGGCATCTTCGAGCCGGGTGCCGATCAGGCGCGCAGCGAGTTTCGGAAAGGCGAGCGGCGTCGTGCCGCCGCCGCCCAGGCCGAAGCTTGCGCGCAGGCAGCGTCCTTCGTCATCCAGCGCGATCTGCGCTGCCGCCGCGACGAGCGCGAAATCACCATGGCGGCGGCTGACCTCGACGAAAGCCGAGCCCGCGCGTTCCTCCGCCCACACCGGCCAGCGGATTTCCTCGAGACATTCGTGCGGTCCGGTCGCGGTCGTCAACGGCCCGACGAAGAATTCGCCGGCCGGCACGCTGCGGACGCCGGCCGTCGAGCGCAGCATCATTTTGGCGTCGAGCACCCGCGCGGCGAGCGGCAACTCTGCCGCCGGATCGGCGTGCGCGAGACTGCCGCCGACCGTGCCTCGATTGCGGGTCTGGACGTGGCCGACCCACGCAAGCGCCTGCCGCAGCAGCGGCACGCGGGCGGCGAGCGCATCGTCGCGCTCGATCACGCATTGCCGCGTGCAGGCGCCGATGCGCACAAAATCCGATTCGATTGCGATATATTTGAGCGCCGCAATTTCATTGATATCGACGAGCCGGCCCGGCCGCGTCAGGCGCATCGCCATCATCGGCACCAGGCTCTGGCCGCCGGCGATCAGCTTGACGTCGTCGCCAGCCTGCTTCAGCTGCTCGCATGCTTCGCCGACCGAACCGGCACGCACATACTCAAATGGGGCTGATTTCAAAGTTCAACCCCAAAAAGCATCAGCCACAGAGCAACTGCGTTGACTGTCAAGCATTCTGTGATTGTTTCCAAGGCTGATTAGACCTGATCATGGCGTTGAGGATGACCAGCATTTTTCGCATACAAGCGGTGATGGCCACATAGTGATGTTTACCCGCTTG
>JBGPFE010000049.1:0-31775 GCA_041483135.1 Gammaproteobacteria bacterium
AATCGGAATCAGACGATTTCTAACCCGCTGTCCCAATCTCTTCCGCAGGCGCGTTCTCCCTCGTCCTACACGAGACACGCCTCTCTTCTCGCCCTCATCCAGATCGGAATGCTCAGCCTAAACTAGAGCGGTACGTAACACGCGGTATAAGCGCGTCCCCCGGCAGCGGGGCAACGCGGTACAATGCGCAATTAGTCGCCGGACGTTCATGAAGGAGAACATAATGTCCGCCCTATCCGTAAACGAGCTGCGCGAGACTCCCGTCTATTCCTTCGCCGAGGCCGCCCATTATCTGCGGCTGCCTCCGTCGACCGTGCGCGCTTGGTGCATCGGTCAGCGCTACTACGATGCGAAACGTGTTCCGCATCGCTTCGTCTCTGTAATCGATATTGCCGACCGCAAGGCAAAGCACCTGTCGTTTATCAACCTTGTCGAGCTTTTCGTCCTGGCGGCGATCCGCCGCAAGTACCAAGTGGGCCTACCGCAGGTTCGCCAAGCCGTCGCCTTCCTTAAAAAGAAATTTCCGAGCCCGCATCCGCTCGCTGATCATGATTTCCAGACGAATGGCGTTGACCTTTTCGCTGAGAAGTTCGGTGAGCTGCTCAACCTGTCGAGGGAAGGCCAGGTCGAGATGAAGGAATTCATCCTCGCGCACCTCCGCTGCGTTCAGCGCGATACCGCCGGCGTGCCGATGAAGCTCTACTTGATCCCGCGCAACCCGCGCGTGGATATTACGAAGCGGGAACGGGGGGCGGTCGTGGTCGACCCACGTTTCGGGTTTGGTCGCCCGGTCCTCGATGGCACCGGCATCCGCGCGGACGTCGTGGTCGAACGCTTCAGCGCCGGCGAATCAACCGAGGCGCTCGCAGAGGACTATGGCCGCCCGAAAGAGGATATCGAGGAAGTCATCCGCTGCGAGCTCCCGCTCGCGGCGTGATGCCGAGCGGCTCGCTTCGCTCGTCTTTTTCGTTGACCGCAGCCTCGGCAAGCGCGTCGTCGCGCAGTCGTTGCGCGACGCCGGCGCACGTGTAGAAGTCCACGACGATTACTTTCCACAGGACGCCACCGATATTGATTGGCTTACGTCGGTCGGGCAACGCGTCTGGGTCGTGCTATCCAAAGATGAACGCATTCGCCGTAATCCGCTTGAGCGCGCCGCGTTCGAGCGCGCACAAGTGAAAGCATTCTTCCTGACGCAACAGGGACTCTCTGGCCCGGAGATGGCGGAGATTTTCGTCAAAGCGCTGCCCGGCGTCACCCGCCGGGCTATACGCCAGCCCGGACCGTTCATCTATACGATTTCGCGCAATGGGGTGTTCTCGCGGGTGCTATGAGTTTCCGTCGACTAGATTGAGGGACATCGCAAGCGGTCAAGCGAGCACCGACGCGTTCGTCTGCGGAGCAAACACAGACTGTCAACGCGCTTGCGGTGCTTGACGACCACGATTGAATCCAACTAAGCGCAATCTAAATTGTTCGGTTTCCGCTGAGCATTGCAGCGGTCATTTCTTCGTCAAGTAATACGAGACTATCCAGATAGCCAGTCCCGATCCGAACGCAATGAGCGTAGTGTATTGTGCTACGGATGGCGTATTCTCAACGAATGATGCGATTGCGTATAGTACGGGGATAGCTCCGATGATGATACCTGTCGTCCGATAAAATTTTCGATCAAACAGGATATCGGCGCTATCAAGAAGGTTGTTCTTAGTGTCTTCAATTTTCGTGGAGAGCGTGCTTGTCTCTTTTTCAATTTTGTTTGATAGCTCAGATGTCTTTTGCGTGAACTCCTCCTTCATCACCCGGACATCCGAAGATACAAGCTCAAATTTTCCGTGCAATGCGATAAGCTCGGTACCAATGTGATCAAACGGGTAGCCCGCCTCTTTGAGCTGCTTCTTTGCATCGATTCGCTCGATGTTGGACGAAATAATTTTCGATTTCGGAATGTCCGCCGGTATACGTCGGTTGGACCGGGCGATTCCCTCGGTATTCTGGTAACTGTCTTTGTCTCTATCGCCATACGCAAGTTCGGGAGATTCGTCACTGCTGAGGGCAAATATTGTCAGCTTGAAGATGGGTTCGCCGTACTGAAGAACGAGATTTTGTATAGATCCATTCCGGAGGCTCCAATTCAGCTGCCCCTTGAATCCGGCATCGACTTTTGTAGCAACTTGAGAAATTCCTTCGCGCATCATTGTTGTGGTGGGCGTGATGAATCCCATGAGCATGGTGTCAGGGATAATGGAACGCAAAGTGTCTGCCGTGAAATCAATTACTTCTAGGCTCGTGATTATTACTGTCTCCCCCGGATTTACTTGCAAAAACATTCCAGGGGCGAGCTCCTTTTCTTCCCCTGTTGAATGGAAACGAACGTGCTTCCCAAGACGAAGTTCGATTCCATTCGGATTGAGTAATTTCTCATCGGCATCGATCAAGACTCGATCAATGATTCGCTTAATGTCCTTATCAGCTAGGATCCTGGCCATAAATTGCAACTCCTCCTGCCTCAGCTATATTTAACCACTCTAGTTCCCAAGAACATTGGCAAGTAGTGCGTTAAAAAGCGCGACCCCACTACGCTGTGACGTTTCTCGCTGTGAAAGGATACCGCGAATGCCATTGGTTCGGTCTGCGAATTTTTTCTGAAGGCGCAGCGACGGAACCGGGACGAACATTTCCCGCAGGCGTCCCATGCTGATGCGTGTACGAGTAATTCCTTGAACGAGTGAAGCGGCCATTGCCAAGGTGGAAGGCACATTCATCAGCCAGCAAATGTATTCGGGCAATACGGTATCAAGGCGACAGCGAAACTGAACGCAATCAGCTTTGTTCAGTGCTTCTGGGATTGAAGGAGGAAGGACTATCGCGCGCAGATTCGGATCCCCCAGCGTACCGATAATGACATCTCCGGGCAGGCAGCGATGGCGCGGCAGAGACGCAAAATGCTCGTGCGAGACGAAAGCCTTATCCTCATCATTGAGCGAGCCAACGCTGATATTCTGAAGTCGAACTACTCGGACACCAGTCTCAGTGTAATGCGCAGTCTTGAGGTTTGAGCCAAACGGACCGTCTGACATTTTCTCCGCTAAATCCCCGAGACGCCGAATTGGCCATCCCTTCGGATTCGTCGCCGGATCGCCGAACATGTCGAGGAAAAGCGCGGGGATGATTTCGCGGGCTTTGTCAGCAGCTTGGCGCTGCAGCCGGATGATGCCCTCGGCTCGGGAAAGGATGTCCACGATGCGGCGTTGTTCCAAAAGCGGCGGGACAGGAATTTTTTCCTTGTATGCGTCTTCTCGTGTGAGGCCAGGTACGCCTGTTGCGGTTTTCAGCCGTGAGAGATCGAGCTTCCGGAGAAGGTAATACAGGAATTTCATCTCGAAATGGAACCCTTGCCTTGTCCGGACGTAATAAGTTGTGTCGATCGGATAGCAGGGCCCTTCAACGTATTGCACGGCACCGGCACTACCCTTACGGCCAACGATCACGGTTGTCTCATTAATCAATGCTGTGTCATGCCAACCGGTAACGCCGTTTGAACCAAAGACAGGCACCGTTCCACCAACACGATTGCCTTTTGGAAGACTCTTGCCATAGGCAAGTTCAAGAGCCTCGCCCAGTTTAACGGTTTGCCAATATGCCATGCAGGTTAGTCAAGCGCCGCCCGCAACGCACCAACTTCCTCCGTAATCTCCGCTTCGATTGCCGCTAGTTCGTCCAGCAACTCTCGTGGACTGCGATGCTCCACTTCGGCTTTTGAGAGCGGGCGGTACGCGCTGGCCGAGAGATTGAAGTCATGCGCACGGATTTCGTCATCGGCCGCAAACCACCACTTCGCGGTCCAGTTTGCGCTCGCGTCACGCTTCTGCCATTCGTTCCAACGTTTGCCGCGCGTGCGATAAGCGTCCACGAGCGCAGGGAGATCGTCGGCGTCGATCGGCGTGTCATGTTGCGCGTCGAGCTTGTAGCCATCGTCATCCGCGTGCAGGAAAAGCACGCGCTCGGTACTCTCGCCCTTGGCAAAAACGAGGATCGATGTTTTCACACCTGAATAGGGACTGAAAACGCCTCCCGGCAGCGAGAGCACCGCTTGAACGGTGTTGTTCTCGACGAGCTGGCGACGCAGGTCCTTGTGCGCGCCGGTCGAGCCGAACAGCAAACCCTCGGGAACGATGACACCGCAGCGGCCGCCAAGCTTTAGGCTCTCCATCATATATTTCACGAACAGGATTTCAGTCGCGGTCGTTGTACCGACTTTGATATCGTCGAGGATGCGATCCTTGTCGAGCCGGCCAGAGAACGGCGGATTTGCGAGAACAACGCTGTAGCCTTCAGATGGAATGCCGAGCGCCTGTTTGGCTTCGGATTCGAGCAGCGTGGTGAGTACGTTGCGCTTAACGATGCGCACGCTTGGCAGACCGCGCAGCGTAAGGTTCATGGTTGCAAGGTGCACCATCTTCGGATCGACATCGTTGCCGAAAAACGTGCGCGATTCGAGTATCGTCTGCTGCGCGGCGGAAAGCCGGTCGCCGAGTCCGCGCCGCACTTTCTTTCCATCGAGCTCGACCTCCTCGATGCCGTCGGGCGAAGAATTGGCGAGCCGGATGTGGTTGTAGGCGGCGACGAGAAAGCCCGCCGTGCCCGCCGCCGGATCGTAGATCGTCTCGCCGATCTTCGGATCGACGATCTCGACAATGGCGCGGATGATATGGCGCGGCGTGCGGAACTGGCCGAGCTCGCCTGCCTGCTGGATTTGCTTGAGCACATGCTCGAACAGATCGCCCTTCGAGTCGGCGTCCGCCTGATCGAGATGCAACCCATCCACCAGATTCACGACTTGCGTGAGCACGGTCGGCTCATCGATCGAGAGCCGCGCGCCGTCCATGAAGTTGACCGCGCTGCCGTTCGCCATTTCGGCGAAGAACGGGAACACTTCGTCGCGCACGAAGCGCACCAACGCCTCACCTGAAAGCCCTTTCGCCCACACCGACCAGCGCAGGTTCTCGCGCGGGATCGTTTTCTTGCCGCCAAAGGATTGCGCGTTAAGCGGATTTTTCAGCTTCCAATCGCCGGCGAATATGCTCTCGCGGGCCTTCTTCGCGATGCGCGCACGCGCTGCCTGCTGCGCATCCAGACCTTCGGCTAGATAGAAGAAGAACAGAAACGAAAGCTGCTCGGCGTTATTGACGGGATCGGGATAACCGCCGCCGTAGAGGTAGTCGCGGATTTGTTCGACCGCACGACGCATGTCCGCAGTGAAGGGCATCGCAACTTCCTCAATGCGCGGCGCGTGCGCCGCCGTCCCCGAATACCGCGTGGCTCATACCCGCGCATAAGTCAGCGAGCCGTTTTTCGTCACCGAAGAGTTCGACCGCGCGGCGCCGGTCCCAGCGCCCGCGGGCCGACCACACTTCGAAGTGATCCGGAGTGAATTCGTTCCACTGCTCGGCGTTGGCGCGGATTTGCTCGCCCACCACCTTCAAGAGACGCAACTGATCGCGCGACAGGTCTTGCTCATCAAGCCACGCCTCGAAGCGCAAGCCAAGTTCGCTCTGCCGAATTTCCGACGCCAGCGGAAACTCCAGATTGCCGTTCTCGTCCACGGTAATCCATTCGCGCGTCGCAGGATCGATGTGGTCATCGGTGTCCACCACGACGAGCGCGCGCGGGTGCGACCTCGGCCGCGTGCGGTCTCCTGCGAGCTGGCCGCCTTCGCCGTATGTCTCTTCATCCTCGTGATAATCGGTAACGCCGACGAAATCGAACATGGTGAACACTGGCTTGCCGTGTGCCTTGCGGGTCCCGCGCCCGCGCATCTGGCGATAGAGGATGAGCGACTTCGTGAACCGCGCAAAGACGAGGTTCATGAGTTCCGGGCAATCGAAGCCGGTATCGAGCATGTTCACCGAGACCATGATCTGCGGGAATTGCTCCTGCGCCTTCCTGAAGCGGCGGATCTTGGTCATCGCGTCCGTGGTGTCCTCCGGCCCGAAGCCGGATACGACGTAATCCGCATACCGGATTTCAGGCGAGGGTTTCTTGTCGGCAAACGTTTCGTCGAGCAACCGCGCCAGCGTTTCGGCATGGCGTTTGGTGACGGCAAATACGAGGGTCTTGCCGATCAGTGGTTTTCTCAGCACCCCTTTCGCGTCCGTATAGCCGTTTTCCATGACCTGCCTGAACTCGCGCACGATCGCGCGATTGCGCTCGGGTATCGTGAAGCGCCTTTCCAGCGCGGTCGGGTCAACCATGATCGAGTCGCGTCCGCCAAATGCCTGGTCGAGTTCTCCGCGCGTCTTGTCATCCAGCTCATCCCATTGAATTTCGTCGCGACGCACTTCGAAACCACCTTCGGCGGCGGTCTTCACGGTCTTGGCCTTGTATATCTGATACGGCGCCAGCCAGCCGTCGCGTATCGCCTGGCGCAACAAGTAGGTATAAGTCGGCTTCTCCACCTCGAAGAACCGTAGCGTGTCGCGCACGAAGAGCTGATCCTCATCGTCGCCGGTACGCAATTCCTCTGTTACGCATGGTGTTGCTGTGAGTCCGAGCTGAATGGCATCGAAGTGCAACAACACGCTTTTCCATTTACCGTAGATCGAGCGGTGGCATTCGTCAGAAATCACGAGATCGAAATAGCCCGCCGAATAATTGCGGTAGATGTTGATCATCGACTGCAGCGTTGTGATGGTAACGCGCTTCTCATCCTGGAAGCTACGCCCTGCGCGCAACACGTAGCATGGGAAGTCTCGCAGGTGCTCGGTGAAGGCATCTTCGGTCTGCATCGCGAGCGGGATGCGGTCAACCAGGAACAGCACCCGCGTGACCGCATTCGCCTCAAACAAACGCTTGATGAACGCGGCGGCCATGCGCGTCTTGCCGGTGCCAGTCGCCATTTCGACGAGAAGTTTCTGGCGCCCACGTGCGATTTCACGGCATAGCGTGTCAATGCACTCGACCTGGTAGTCGCGGTCAACGATCTTGCGATCGATCGGAATCTTGAGCGGATCGGTACGAAGTTTGCGCGTTGCCGCCCGGCGTTCGAGATTGTCCTGCGAGAAAAATGTCTTCACCGGGCGCGGGTGCGCCTCATTCGCATAATCCCAGAAGCGAATCTCGTTGCCATTGGAAAGGAATACAAACGGGACACCGAGCTGCTCCGCGTAGGCGCGTCCTTGCGCGGCAGCGTCGGCAGGATTGACGCTGAAGCGCTTGGCTTCGATTACCGCAAGGGCGCGGCCGTTGCGGTCGGATAGCACATAGTCGGCGCGTGTGCTGTTTGCGAGCGGATACTCGTATCGCACGCTGCGACCGTCGGTCAGGTTCCAGCCGACGTCGGCGAGCAACGCGTCGATGACGACGCGCGAAAATGCTTCGTTTCCTCCCTGTGCCACGTTGTATTTAAGTCCGTCTACCCTGATTGCTTCATTCTCGCTGATATGGCGAAGCAACGCCTAGCCTAATTATGCCCCCACGTCTTTGAATCGGCGTTCATCTGCGTTTATCGGCGGCTAGAAAGCAGATTTATGTTTTTTCGAGCGTGATGTCGAACACCGCCTGGTAATCGCCCTGCTTGCCGTCGACCGCCTGCCCGCGCGTGAGTCTTGCAACGCGCGCCGCTTCGACTCCACGCTCGGGATTGAAGTAAAGCTGAGTCACCAGCGTCCGGTAGCCGTTCATGCTGACGCGGTAATGAATGTGGCTCGGCCTGCCCGGATATTCGCCTGCGAGAACGCTGCGGAACTCGTAGCGTCCGTCGACGCCCGATTTCAGCGTTGCGCGCAGCAGGCATCGCGGGTCATCCTTGCGCTCGCGCGAAACCTGCGAATATTCGCCCTTGGCATTGGCCTGCCAGATCTCGATCACGGCGCCCGACAGCGGCTTGCAATCCGGTAAACCGGTCACTATCCCGGTCACGGTGAGGCGTGCGCTGTCGCTGGCAGTGCTGCACAAGTCGCTATGCGCCGGCGCATCCTTCACGTAGAACGGGCCAAGCGCATCGCGTTGAGTCGCGACGCACGCTGCGCGTGCAAGTTGCGGCAACAACAACAATGCACCGCCCGCGAACACCATCTGCCTGCGCTTCATCCGCCCTCTCGCCTCTCCACCATCAGGCGGGAACCCTCATGCCGCGCTGCACCGCAGGCCGCGCCGAGATCGCATCGAACCAAAGTAATTTTTCTCCGTTCCGCTGTTGAAATTCGACTCTGAACTAACCCCATGTCCTTGGTCGCACGTGTTGCCTCGCTAATTTCGTTTGCTGCCGATAGTTGTAAATAGCGCGTTCGCGCATCTTCGCTGCTGGCGAAAGCTCAGAATCTGCAAAAAAGTTGTTTGAAGCAATTCTTGCACTTTCTTATCGACTTTGAAACAATTATGGGGTTTTCTTTTAAAGCTGTCTTGGCTTTAGAAAAAGCTTATAGGGTATAACTATATGAATCCTAATGATTTCAATGCGCCAGCGGCTGGCCAGGTAACCAAGACCCACCAAGGGTATTGGGCCTTCGTCCCTGCTCCCCTGCCACCGACACTTAATTACGATCCGGACCTCGTCCGCTTGCTGTCGCGCGCAGACGCCGCACTTTCGGAACTCTCCGGTATTGGTCGCATCTTACCGAATCCGCATCTCTTGATCGCGCCTTGGATACGCCGAGAAGCTGTTCTTTCGTCACGCATCGAAGGCACGCGCGCAAGTCTCTCTGACCTACTCATTGACGAAATTGGCGGTGAACACGCCACGCCAAAGCCCCCCGACGACGTACGCGAAGTTCGAAACTATGTGGAGGCTCTGGAATACGGTATAGGGCGACTGAAAGAGTTGCCGCTTTCGCTCCGCTTGGTGCGGGAACTGCACACACGACTCATGAAAGGCGTCCGCGGCGACAAAGCCACGCCGGGCGAATTTCGTCGTACCCAAAATTGGATTGGCCCCGAAGGTAGTAACCCCACTACGGCCGCGTACGTCCCTCCGCCGGTTACCGAAATGACTTCCTGCCTAGACTCGTGGGAAAGATTTCTCCACGAACATGACACAATGCCAGAGCTCGTGCAATGTGCGCTGATGCACGAACAATTCGAGGCAATCCACCCATTTCTCGATGGCAACGGTCGCGTTGGGCGGCTTCTCATTACACTGTTCCTGATCGAGCGCGGCCGCCTATTCCAGCCCCTTTTGTACCTCTCGGCATATATCGACGAGCATCGTAGTGATTATTACGAATTGTTGCAGCGTGTACGCACCCATGGCGACTGGGGGGCGTGGATCCGATATTTCCTGACCGGCGTCGGCACGATTGCGACCGAGGCAATACAGCAATCTACAGAGCTTCTCGACCTCAGGGACCAGTTCCGGGAAAAGGTCAAGCAAAAACCGCGGGCATTGGCATTGATTGATGAGTTATTTACCAATCCATATATTACTGTTGCGCATGCCGAGAAGGTGCTTGGAGTTTCAAATCCTACCGCGCGAAAAACAGTAGAGCTGCTGGTTGATCAAGGCATCATCAAACCGCTCGGAGAAAGGCGCTGGGGAAAAATTTATCTCTCTCGGTCAGTGCTTGACGCGATCGAGATAAAATGAGCTTACGAATGGCGAATGCCGTCAACGACAAGCACTACTCAACACAGCAATCGCACAAAGGCGCGATAGAACCTTGAAGCTTGAGGTATCTAACTAAGCGCTGGCACTTTCATGCCGCGTTGCACCGCGGGTCGCGCCGAAATCGCATCGAACCAGCGCTTCACGTTCGGAAAGTCGGCGAGAATAGTCTTGTGCCATTCGTAGCGCGCGGCCCACGGATAGGTCGCGATGTCCGCGATCGAGTACTCGTCCGCCAGATATTCGTGCCGCGCAAGATGCTTGTCGAGCACGCCGTAAAGCCGGTCCTTCTCTTTGGTATAGCGCCCGATCGCGTACGGCACCGGCTCCTTGGCGGCGCGCAGAAAATGATGCACTTGTCCGAAGATCGGTCCGACGTGGCCCATCTGGAACATCAGCCATTGCAGCGCGTCGTACTTGCCACGGTCGGACTTGGGCAGCAGTTTGCCGGTCTTGCCGGCGAGATAGACGAGAATGGCGCCGGATTCCATCATCGCGTACGGCTTGCCGCCGGGGCCGTCGGGGTCGATGATCGAGGGAATCTTGGCGTTGGGATTGAGCGCGACATAGTCAGGCTTGAACTGGTCGCCCTGCCCGATGTTGATCGCGTGCGCGCGGTACGGCAGTGCGAGTTCTTCCAGCATGATCGAGACCTTGCGGCCGTTGGGCGTGGTCCAGGTGTAAAGCTCTATCATTTTCTATTCCTCTTCTTGGCAGCGCGCTTGGTGGATGGCTTACCCGCGCCAAGGGCGCCGCGTATTGCATCGATCCGCGCTTGCGCCACGTGTTCCTTGACCTGCCGCGGCTCACGCACACGCTTGGCGATCGCGCCGGCGTCGACCGCCTGGGCCGCGGCGAGGGCTGTTCGCAGCCGCTCCGCCGCGGGAAAAGGCGTCGCTGCCGCACCGAGTGCGTCGACTGTACAGACGGCCAGCAGTTGCATAAAACGCGCGGGCCTGCGCAACGCGTCGGTATTCTGCAGCAGCCACAGCACCGCATCGGCCTGCAGCGCGGGCGAATTTTCGATGTCGGCGTGATAACGCGCGGCAAGCAGCGCGAGCTCGCGGCAATCCTGCGGCAGGCGCAGCCGTTCACACAGCGCGGAAATTGCCGCTTCGTCGGCGCGGATCATGCTCAGCGCGAAACGCTCCGCAAGTCCGAGGCCGCGCGCGGCGGCGGCATCGAGCGCGGCCGGCGTACGCTTGCCGGCAACTCCGACAAACTGGCCGGCAAGTTCCGGCAGCACCACCGCCAGCGCGCCGCATTCGGCAAGCGTGCGGAACATGCGCGACGGCTGCCGCTCCATCAGCCCCTGCGACAACTCCTGCCATACCCGCTCTGCCACCAGCGCGTCGGCTTCGCCGTTGGCGACCATCTCGCGCATGAGCCGCATGGTTTCAGGCGCGACGGCGAAATCGAGGCGCGCAGCGAAGCGCGCGACGCGCAGGATGCGCACCGGGTCTTCGACGAACGCCGGCCCGACGTGACGCAGCAAGCGCGCTTTCAGATCGGCGCCGCCGCCGAACGGGTCGATGATATTGCCGGTTTCGTCCTTCGCGATCGCGTTGATAGTGAGATCGCGCCGCGCGAGGTCCTGCTCGAGCGTGACGTCGGGAGCGGCGTGAAATTCGAAGCCATGATAGCCGCGCGCGGTCTTGCGCTCGGTGCGCGCGAGCGCATATTCCTCGTGCGTCGCGGGATGCAGAAAAACCGGGAAGTCCTTGCCGACCGGCTTGTAACCGAGCTCGATCATCTGCTCGGGCGCGGCGCCGACCACTACGTAGTCGCGATCGGCAACCGGCAGGCCCAGCAGCTCGTCGCGTACCGCTCCGCCGACGGAGTAGATCTTCATCAATCCGTGAAACGTGAAACGTGAAACGTGAAACGCATACTCGCTCCCGCGCTAACGAGTGAAAAAGCGGGGGGAAGGGATTTACATTTCACTTTTAACCTTTCACGTTTCACGCCTTACCCTTCGCTTCCGCATACGGCTCGTCTTCGGCGATGAACTCCGTTTCCTGGCACGCCGCCGTCATCCATTCCTGCATCGCTGACAGCTGCAGCACTGCGTCGGCATAGGCCTGGGCGACGGGCGACAGCTTGACGGCGTAGGTCTGGAACCGGCTCACCACCGGCGCGTAAAATGCGTCAGCCACCGTGAAGTGGCCGAACAGCATCTCGCCGCTTTGTCCGTAATCCGCACGACATCGCTCCCAGATTGCGACCACGCGCTCGAGGTCCCGTTTTGACTCGGGTGTGATGCCCTTGCCCGGATGCGAGCTGCGGATATTCATCGGCATCGCGTTGCGCAGCGCCGAAAATCCCGCATGCATTTCGGCGCAGATCGCGCGCGCATGCGCGCGCGCCACCGCGTCGGCCGGCCACAATTGCTTCTCCGGATGCCGTTCGGCAAGGTATTCGCAGATCGCGAGCGACTCCCACACAGTGATGCTGCCTGCGACCAGAACCGGCACTTTGCCCGCGGGCGAATACCGTTCAATCCTGGCTTTGTGGCCGCCCTCGAACAGACGGACCAGGACCTCGTCGAAAGCGATGTCCGTCTGCTTCATCACGAGCCACGCCCGCAGCGACCACGACGAGTAGTTCTTGTTGCCGATGACGAGCGTGTATTGCGCCATGACCGACGTCAGCGCCCGGTCGCACGCCCTGCATGGTCGCGGTAGGCGCGATAGCGCGCGCGCGGCGAGTCGTTGCCGAGATAGCCCGGCACCACCGCCTCGATCGCGGCAGGCTGGAAGCCGAACGGAAACGGCCGGCTGCTCACGTTGTCGACTTTCATCGAATAATAATTGTCGCGCGTCATCAGCTTGACCGGCGCGAGCTCCAGCACGAACGCCTGCAGGTAGGACAGCGCATCGTTCAGGCCGACGATCGGACGGCGGTGGCCGGTGACGTTGCCGACGAGTTCGACCAGTTCGCGCAGCGTGTAAACCCTGGGCCCGCACAGATCGTACGTTTTGCCGTAGGTAGAGAGATCCGTGAGGCTATGCACGAGCGCGGCGGCGACGTCCTCGACGAACACCGGCTGAAAACGCGCATGTGGGCTGGCGAGGAACATCACCGGCGCGAGCTTGAGCAGCAACGCAAACAGATTGAGAAAGCGGTCGTCGCGGCCGAAAATCACCGACGGGCGGAAGATGGTCCAGTCGAGACTGGACGCTCGCACGAGCAGCTCGGCCTGACCCTTGGTACGTTGATACTTGCTCGGGCCGTTGACGTCCGCGCCGAGCGCGCTCATGTGCACGTAGCGGCTCACGTTGTTCGCCTGGCACGCCGCAACCACTTTGCGTGTCAGTTCGACGTGCGCCGGCCCGAAGCCGCGCTCACCGCGCGCGTCGTGAAGCACGCCGACCAGATTGATCACTGCATCCACGCCGCGCGTGAGTTGCGCGAGTTCGGCTGCGTCGTGCACGTTCGCTTCGACGACGTCGACCGTCGGCAGCAGGATCAGCTGCTTGGCGCGTTCGCGCTGTCGCGTCGGCACGCGCACGCCGCAGCCCTGTGCCGCCAGCCGATGAACGATGTGGCGTCCGACAAAACCGCTCCCGCCTATCACACAAACATTGCTCAGTTCCATAAGTGATCACGCGCTCGAATGCGACCAATCGTGAAGGCGGTTTCAGTGCAGGCTAACATGAGTACAGCGAATGTTAAGCGCGCAACGCGGCCGAAGCTAAAGCCGGAGCCACCGATTACGCAAATATTGTTCAATTCCATCCTTGCTAACAACACCTCTCCCTTTCCGCTGCTCGCGTCTTGCCTTTCGTTTCTCGCCGCTATCCGCCTGGCTCGTCGAGCGGCTTGTCGGCTGCGGACGGGCGCGGCGCAATGACGCCGATGCGCTCCTTGAGCGAGAGCAGCGTTTGCCCGAACCGCTGACCGTAATAGGTTGCGTTGCTCATCACTTTCTTCACGTAATCGCGGGTCTCGTTGAACGGTATGGTTTCGGCGTAGATCGCCGCTTCCATCGGCTCGTCGGCGCGCCAGGCGCGCGCGCGGCCCGGCCCGGCATTATAAGCCGCCGACGCGAGCACCGGATGGTTGTCGAACGTATCGAGCACATGCCGCAGATACCAGGTGCCGAGATTGAGATTGGTATCGACATCGCTGACCCGTGTCCAGCGGTAGTCCTTGAGGCCGATTTTCCTGGCGACCCAGCGCGCGGTCGCCGGCATCAGTTGCATGAGGCCAGTCGCGCCGGCGCTCGATTTGACGTCGGCGATAAACCGGCTTTCCTGCCGGATCAGGCCGTAGACCCACGCCTCGTCGAGCTGCAACTCGCTCACATAGCCCTTCATTACGTCGCGATAAGGTGCCAGGTAGCGCATGCCGAAATCGTGCAACTGCACGGTCTTGTCGGCGGTGTTGATCGCGCGGTCGTAGAGTTCGATGCTGCGCGCGAACTCGGCGGCCGCCAGCAACTGCTTGTCGTCGAAACCGCGGATCGCCCGGATCCACTCGCGGTTACCCTCGAAACGCAGATTGAGCCGATAAAACGCGCGCGCGCGCTGGAAGCCCGGCAAATTGGCCATCGCCTGCACTTCGTCCCGGTTCGGCTTGTAGCCCGCGGCAGGCGCCCGGCTCCTGCCGCCGAGTTCCTCGGCGGCAAGCTGGCCATAGAAATTGAATTCAGCCGCGAGCGGCGCGAGCAGCGCCTGCGCCTCGGCGGCGCGGCCCTGTGCTTTCAGCGCACGCGCTTTCCAGTAGCGCCAGGCCGGCTCCTGGTTTTCTTTCGCCGACATTGCATCGACCGCCGCCAGCACGTCCGGCCAGCTCTGCGCGCGCAGTGCGGCGCGCGCCTTCCACGCCAGCTGCGAGTCGCTGATCTCGCCCGCCCGCGCATACCAGCCAAGCGCGCCCGGATCATGGCGCTGGGCGCCCTGCGATGCGATCAGCCCCCACACGTAACCGCGCTCGGCTTCCAGGAAGCGCCCGCCGAGCTTAGTCCATTCCTGCGCCGCGAGCGGCGGCGCGGTGCGCGCGAGACGGTACACCGCGAACATCACGGATTCGCGCCCGGCGCGCGTCTTGAGATCGAATTTTTTACGGTCGAGGTAGGCCTGCGGATTGACCGCGATGCGGGAAAGCGTGCCCCCATCCGGCCGCTCATTCGCCGGCAGGTATTCGGCGACACGGCGCGCAACACCGGTATTGCCGGCGATGAGCGCAAGCCGGATGCGCGCCCAGACGTCGTCGACCGCCAACATCTGCCGTTCGGCCAGCGTATCGAACAGCGCATTGCAGCTGTCGGGCTGTTCACGACCGCTGAACCACAGCGTGCGCGCGTAGCTCAACGCCTCGGTGCCGCCGGCGCGCAACCGGCTTTGCAGCGAGTAACACAGGAGTTCAGTATCCTCGCCGGTCAGTTGCGGGTATTCGGCGTCGAACAACTCCCACTGCTGCTTCATGGCGAGCGCCTTGAGCCAGTCGGTGCGCAAGCTGTTCGACACCGGTCCGTCCTTGACGCGCGCAAGCAGCACCTGCACCTCGCCGGGCGCCGCGTCTTCGAGATGCATTCGCAACCGCCAGTACGCAACATACGGCTCGAGGATGTAATCATTCAGCGACTTCGCAGAGCGCTCGAACATGACCGCGTCGCCGACGCGGAATGCCTCGCGCGCGGCGAGGAAATCGTCGTCCTGACTTGCGGCACACACCGAAACGGTGAGTAACGCAATCGCCGTAAACGTGATTAATTGCCTGAACATGTGCCTTGAACCGTTTTGACAGCCCTGATTTTAGCCGGTTCGAGCGTAACGCAGTGTAGACGGCAGAGGAACACCTTGGCCCCAAAAAAACTCACCGGCAAAATCGCATGCGAGCGGGCAGCGGGGATGTTGGCATTTGCACGCGATCCGTCAGCAGGAGAAGACCGGCGCCTGCGTGATGTCGCGGCAGGATCGAGCATGCCCGAAATAGCCAGTAAGGCCTGCTTACGCAAGCACACGAAACGCCGAGCACCGCACGCCACAGCGCTCTAGGCGAGAAACATCCGATACGCGGGATTGCGCGTTTCGTCCGAGTACGGGTAACCGAGATTGGCGAGAAACGCCTTGAACGCCGCCTTATCGCGCGGCGGTACCTGCATGCCGACCAGCACTCGGCCGTAATCGGCGCCATGGTTGCGGTAGTGGAACAGACTGATGTTCCAGCCGTGGCGCATGCTGTTCAAAAACTTCACCAGCGCACCCGGGCGCTCGGGAAACTCGAAGCGGTAGAGAATCTCGTGCGCGACACCCGGCGCATGGCCGCCGACGAGATGGCGCACGTGCAACTTGGCGAGTTCGTTGTCGCTGAAATCGAGCGTCTTCAACCCATGCCGGCGAAGCGAGCGCACGAGCCGCGCGGTCTCGTCGCTGTCATGCACCTGCACGCCGACGAACACGTGCGCCTCGCGCGAGTCGGCGTAGCGGTAATTGAACTCCGTCACGCTGCGCGGCCCGAGCAGCGTGCAGAACTTACGGAAGCTGCCGGGCTTTTCCGGAATCGTCACCGCGAGCACCGCTTCGCGCTTTTCGCCAAGCTCGGCTTCCTCGGCAACGAAACGCAGCCGGTCGAAATTCACGTTGGCCCCGCTCGCTACAGCGACCAGCGTCTTGCCGCGCACGCCCTTCTTCTCGACCCAGGCCTTGGCACCGGCGATCGCGAGCGCGCCGGCCGGCTCGAGTACTGCGCGCGTGTCCTCGAACACATCCTTGATCGCAGCGCAAATCGCGTCTGTGTCGACCAGTACGATTTCATCGACCAGCTCGCGGCAGATGCGGAAGGTCTCCTTGCCGACCTGCTTGACCGCGACGCCGTCGGCAAACAGCCCGACCTGATCGAGCTTGACGCGCCTGCCGGCTTTGAGCGAGCGGTACATCGCATCGGCGTCGACCGGCTCGACGCCGATCACCTTGATGTGCGGACGCAAGCGCTTGACATAGGAGGCGATGCCTGCAATCAGTCCGCCGCCGCCGATCGCGACGAAAATCGCATCGATCTCACGCCGCGTCTGGCGCAGGATTTCCATCGCGATCGTGCCCTGCCCGGCGATCACGTCCGGATCATCATAGGGATGCACAATGGTGAGCTTGTGCCCGCGCGCAAGCTTGAGCGAATACGTATACGCATCGTCGTAGGAATCGCCGTGTAGCACGACTTTGGCGCCGCGCGCAGCGACCGCGGCGACCTTGATCTGCGGCGTCGTCACCGGCATTACGATGGTGGCGCGGCTCTTAAGCTTCTGCGCGGCAAGCGCGACACCCTGCGCATGGTTGCCGGCGGAGGCGGCGATAACCCCGCGGGCGAGCGCCGCCGCCGGCAGCCGCGACATTTTGTTGTAAGCGCCGCGCAGCTTGAACGAAAACACCGGCTGCATGTCCTCGCGCTTCAACAGCAGCGTGTTGTTGAGCCGCGCCGACAGATTCGGCGCGCGCTCGAGCGGCGTTTCGATTGCGACGTCGTAGACGCGCGCGGTCAGGATGCGTTCGAGATAATCGACCTTCATTTCACATTGGCCAGGCGATTGCGGGGCGTAAAGCGTAGCAGGATTGCATCGTTTTGGCCATTTTCGACCCCCGCCTAAGGGGGGGTGTTAGAATCCAGGGTTTTTAAGAGCGCTTCCCCTGCCTTCTGCCGCTCGCCATTCTCCATTTACTATTCGTCATTCACCATTTACCATTAGGGCATGATTCAGAGCGAGATGAAGCAAGCGGCGGCGCGGGCGGCAATAGCCCTAGTTCCGGTCGGCTGCATCGTCGGCGTCGGCACCGGCTCGACCGCGAATTATTTTATCGACGAGCTGGGCAAGATCAAGCACAAGATCGATGGCGCGGTCGCCAGCTCCGAGGCCTCGGCGCAGCGGCTCAAGAAGCTCGGCATCGAGGTGCTCGATCTCAATAACGTAGCCGACCTGCCGGTCTACGTCGACGGCGCCGACGAGGTCACGCGCCATTTGGCGATGATCAAAGGCGGCGGCGGCGCACTCACTCGCGAGAAAATCGTCGCCGCGGTCGCGCGCAAGTTCGTGTGCATCGCCGATCAGTCGAAACTCGTCGACGTGCTCGGCAAGTTCCCGCTGCCGGTCGAGGTGATCCCGATGGCGCGCTCTTATGTTGCGCGCGAGCTGGTCAGGCTCGGCGGGCAACCGGCGCTGCGGCAGGGCTTTACCACCGACAACGGCAACCTGATCCTCGATGTCCACAACCTGCAAATACTGAAGCCCCTCGAGCTCGAGAGCACGCTCAATCAGATCGCCGGCGTTGTCACTAACGGTCTGTTCGCGCGGCGCGGCGCCGACGTGCTGCTGCTCGGCACCGATAAGGGCGTGCAGACCTTGACCCGTTAGAACTTCCACCGCAATATAATTGTCACATTGGGCTGATAGGCTCGCCCACTTGCCCCGCACAGGAGCTTGAGACTATGGCCGGCTCGGAACACACTTCAAAGCAATTCGACGCCGAACTCGAGGCGGTGTGCGCGCGCGTGCTGCAGATGGGCGGCATCGTCGAAGACCAGATCGTGAGCCATACCGAAGTCGAAGCAATCGGGCGCGAGGCGCTCGAGACTCAGCACTAAACCCGCGCGACCGTAAAAAACCGTGCATACGCTGTGCAATTTACCTATACTTCACCCCATCCGGGAGCATTCGACCGCCTGATACGCGCACACTGACGGCAGACTACAGATAACATGGCGGTTTATTCCACGCTCGCCGCAGTCGATCTCGGTTCCAACTCGTTCCACCTGCAGGTTGCGCGCGTCGTCGGCGATCAACTTTACCCGCTCGATTCGTTGCGCGAGCCGCTCCGTATCGGCGCAGGGCTCACGCGCGACAAACGTCTCAATGAAAATTCCCAGAGCTCCGCGCTCGAATGCCTGAAACGCTTCGGGGAGCGGCTGCGCGGCTTCGATCCGCACGCGGTGCGCGCGGTCGGCACCAATACGCTGCGAGTCGCCAAAAACGCCGCGGGCTTTCTCAAACAGGCCGAAGCCGCGCTGGGCTTCCCGATCGAGGTCGTCGCCGGACGCGAGGAAGCGCGCCTGATTTATCTCGGTGTATCGCACAGCCTGCCGCTGTCCAAGGACAAGCGCCTGGTGGTCGACATCGGCGGCGGCTCGACCGAATTCATCATCGGCCGCGCGTTCAAGCCGCTCAAACTCGAAAGCATTTACATTGGCTGCGTGAGCTTCAGCCTGAAATATTTTCCGGACGGCAAGGTCAGCAAGGGCGCGATGAAGCATGCCGAACTCGCCGCCCGCAGCGAGTTGCAGACCATGGTTTCCGGATTCGCCAGCGGCAATTGGCAGCAGGCGGTGGGCTCGTCGGGGAGCGCGCGTGCACTGGCTGACATCCTGCAGCTGAATGGGCTGAGCGAATCGGGAATTACGCCCGACGGCCTCGACCAGTTGCGCACAATGATGATCAAGGCAGGCGACGTTGAGCGGCTCAACCTCAAGGGCCTCAGGAACGACCGCCTGCCGGTGTTGCCGGGAGGGCTCGCGATCATGAACGCGGCACTCTCGGAGCTCGGCATCGAGTCAATGGTGGTCGCAAGCGGCTCAATGCGCCAGGGCATACTCTACGACCTTCTCGGCCGCGTCCAGCACCACGACATGCGTGACGTGACGGTGTCGCAGTTCATGCAGCGTTATCATGTCGATTCGAAACAGGCGCGGCGTGTCGCCAGCCTGGCGCTCGCACTTTACCGGCGCTTCACGGTTGACGCGGACGACAGCGACGAAGCGGCGCCGCACTACATTTCATGGGCAGCCAAGCTGCACGAAATCGGCATCTCGGTCGCCTACAGCGGCTATCACAAACACTCGGCATACATCGCGCAGAACGCCGACATGCCGGGCTTCTCCAAGATGGAGCAGTGGCGGCTGTCAACTCTGGTGCTCGCGCATCGCAGGTCGCTCAAGAAGATCTTCACCCGCGACGTCGAGATCGTCGACTGGCGCATGGTGATGGCGCTCAGGCTCGCGGCGCTGATTTACCGCAGCCGGGCCGATATCGCACTGCCCGAGATCGGCGCCAAAGCGCATGGCCGCTCGCTGCGGCTCGATATTGACCGCGACTGGCTTGCCAACAATCCGCTGACGGTCACCGCGCTGCAGGATGAAATCGAGGAATGGGACGCCGCCGGCTTCAAGCTCGACATCAAATCGCTGCGCGAGCTCGAAGGTGGAGTCGAGGCACAGGCGGCCTAAGCACATAAATCGCTACAACAGGTCCGGCGAAATCGCGGCACGCAAATGGGTGCGCGCATCAGCAACGCCAGTACGGCGGGCAATCCATACCACCGCGCCTTTTTTGAGACTCCACTGCTCCTTGGCGCCGGTCAGCAGCAACGCCGCGGTCTCGCCGAGCGTCGGCTGATGGCCGACCACCACCACCGTGCGGTCGCCTTTCGGCCAGCCGGCCGCGAGCAGCACGTCTTCCAGGGCAGCGGAAGTGCCGATTTCCTTCACGGTCCTGAAATCCGGGTTCAATGCACGCGCAGTCTGCTGCGCGCGTTTGGCGGGGCTGGCCAGAATCAGCGCGTCTTCGGGTATGCGCGGCCGCAGCCATTTCGCCATGCGTGCAGCCTGCTTGACGCCCTTTGCCGTCAGCTTGCGTTCGCTGTCTGGCGTGCCGTCCTCGGCGTCGGCGTGACGCCACAAGATCAGTTCCACGGCTGATGCACTCCCATTACGTATGCGATTGACGGCACAGCGCCAGACTCGCGGACGTGCGCATCCCGCAAGCGGGAACCCTGCTTACTGCTCGCAGGCGCGTCCTCGGCATCGGCGTGACGCCACAAGATCAGTTCCACGGCTGATGCACACCCATTACGTATGCGATTGACGGCACAGCGCCAGACTCGCGGACGCGCGCATCCCGCAAGCGGGAACCCTGCTTACTGCTCGCAGGCGCGTCCTCGGCGTCGGCGTGACGCCACAAGATCAGTTCCACGGCTGATGCACTCCCATTACGTATGCGATTGACGGCACAGCGCCAGACTCGCGGACGTGCGCATCCCGCAAGCGGGCCCCTGCTCCACGTTCCGCAGGCCCCTGCTTACTGCTCGCAGGCGCGTCCTCGGCGTCGGCGTGACGCCACAAGATCAGTTCCATGGTTTTACTCCGGTCGTAGCGCGAGTTCATTCCCAGAACGGCCGGGCGGCGCGGAATTCCTTCCAGATGCGCTTCAGGTGCCGGGTGCCCGCCTCCTGCATGCCGGCGCTCCAGCCCAGCATGATGCCGCGCGCTTCGTTCGCCGCGGCACCCTGCAATCCGCGGCTCGCACGCGCGGCGAGCCGCGTCACGGTGACCGCGTCATTGTAGGCTCCGAGCGCGTCCTGCAAACGGGCGAGCGGGGCGCGATAGTCACGCGCCTTGCCACCATCATACAACGGCGCAAAAAACTCGGCCGCATAACGCAGCTTCTTGGCGGCGATGCGCAGGCCGTGCAATTCGCGCGGCGCGAGGCTGCGAAAATGTCTGCCGCGCTTCAGCACGCGCTTCAATGCCGCAGCGAGTACGATCCGCGCGAATTCCGGCGCCGGTCGTTCGATCTCGCTGCGTTGGGCTTCATCAAGGGCTTCAACCCAGGTTTCGGCACTCAACCAGCCGCCCAGCGCAAGCAGCAAACCCTGCCCGCGCGCCGAGGCCACCGCGCGGCGTGCGCTGCGATTTGATGCTTGGCGCAGGCGCGCAGCGGAGCGCGCTACCGCCGCCATGCCGGCGTGCCCGGCGTAACGAGCGATGACCGGCGGCAAGGTCTCGGCGGCGAATACATCCCAGTCGCGCGCCGGGCCCAGCATGCGCGCGAGCCAGCGTGTTTCCGCAACCGGCGGCGTCAAAACCGCAGCAGGAAATAGTGGCGCGAACGTGCTGAACACGGAGCGCAGCCGGCGCAGCGCAACGCGCATCTGATGCAGGTACTCCGGATCAGCGCCGTCCAGCATGCCGCGCTGATTGGCGGTGTAATGCTGCAGACACGTCTGTATCAGCGCCCCGAACGCACCGTTGCTCGTCATGCCTGTGGTCAACGGCGACGGTGGCGTTTTGAGCGGCTTGCGCGGCGTACGCCGATGCAGCGCGATGCCGCGTTCGACTTTCGAGCGGTCTTCGATCAGCAACGGCACGGTTTCCAGCAACTGCAGAGCGGCCTGATGGGCGCGCCATGCCGAGCCCGCCTTGACTTCGAGCTCGAGCTCGCAGATCGGCGCTGTCGCGTCACCGCTCTTGAGCATGCCGTGATCGATGCTGGCTTCGATCGTCACTCCTTCCGCCGGCGCCAGCATGCAACTCGCGCGCGTGAATTCGGTGATGATCACCGGCTTCAGATGCGCGCGCAGCTCGGGCGCGGCAAAATGTGCGGCGAACTCGCTGTCATCGATCGCGCTGAAATCCGGAAACGGCGCTGCGATTTCTGACTCGAATTCGTGGCGCTGATGCAGGCCGGCCACAACAGCGCCGCCGCCTTTTATCGTTTGTATCCATTTTTCGCCGGTGCGCCGCAGCCGCAGCGCGACGCCGGCATGCCACACATCGAGATCGAGTGTGTCGTAATAAACGCTGTAAAGCTTGCGTGATGAATGGTGCGTTGCACGCTTGAGCAGCGGATGGTTGCGCAGGCGCGCAATATACCGCGGATCGAGGCTGAGCGTGAGTTCGATTTCAACTGCCATTGGACGGGGAAACATCAACCCGGTGGAATGCGCATTATGCGCTTTGCAGTTTAGCGCAGCGCCCCCGGGAGCGGGCAAACAGCGCCGGTGCCAATTCACTCGCCGTGCGTGCTGGCGAGCACCTCGAGCAACAGGGTCTGCACGTGGCCGCGCTTGCCGCGGCCCCCTTTGCGGAGCTTGTATTGACCCGTCGAGTCCATGTCCCATGCCTCGATATCGCGCGCCAAAAACGGCCTCAGCCCCTCCCGGATCACGCGTTTTTTCAGGCGCGGCTCGAGCACCGGAAAGCAGACCTCGATGCGGCGGAAGAAGTTGCGGTCCATCCAGTCGGCGCTGGAGAGGTACACGTCCTCGGCGCCGCCGTTGTGGAAATAGAACACGCGGGTGTGCTCGAGGAAGCGGCCGAGTATGGAACGCACATGGATATTGTCGGAAATACCAGGGATTCCCGGCCGCAGCGCGCACACGCCGCGCACGATGAGGTCGATCTTGACGCCGGCTTGCGACGCTTCGTAGAGCGCAGCGATGATTTCGGGCTCGAGCAATGCGTTCATCTTGGCGATAATCCGCGCCTTGCGCCCGGCGGCGGCATGTCTGGTCTCGGTCTGGATCGCTTTCATGAAACGCTGATGCAAAGTGAATGGCGACTGCCAAAGGTGCTTCAGCTTGATTGCTTTGCCGAGACCCGTCAGCTGCATGAATACCTCGCTGACATCGGAGCAGATTTCCTCGTTGCAGGTGAACAACCCGAAGTCGGTGTACAGCGTCGCGGTGCGCGAGTGGTAGTTGCCGGTGGACAAATGCACGTAGCGGCGCAGGCGGTCGTCATCGCGCCGCACCACCAGCGCCATCTTGGCGTGTGTTTTGTGCCCGACCACGCCGTAAATCACGTGCGCGCCGACTTCCTCCAGCCGCTGGGCCCAGTTGATATTGGCTTCTTCGTCGAAACGTGCCATGAGCTCGAGTATCACCGTCACCGCCTTGCCGTTGCGCGCCGCCTGTATCAGCAGTTCCATCATCTGCGACTGCGCGCCGGTGCGGTACACGGTCTGTTTGATCGCAACCACCTGCGGGTCGTGCGCCGCCTGCTCGATGAAATTGATCACCGGCAGGAACGATTGGTACGGGTGATGCAGCAGGACATCGCTCTTGCGGATGCAGTCGAAGATGCCAGGGAAACGCGTCAACTCGTGCGGGACGCCAGGGATGAAACCCGCGAACTTGAGATCGGGACGGTCGACCCGATCGGGAATCTGCATCAATCGCACCAGGTTGACGGGACCGTTGACCTGGTAGAGATCGTCCTGCGTCAGGCCGAACTGCTGCAACAGCGCTTCGATCATGCGCGGCGAGCAGGAGTCGGCGACTTCGAGCCGCACGCTGTCGCCGAACTGGCGCTGCGTGAGCTCGCCCTGCAACGCTTTGCGCAGGCTTTTCAGCTCACGCAACTCCTCTTCATCGATGTAAAGGTCGCTGTTGCGCGTGAGCTGGAATTGATAGCAGCCGAGCACGGACATGCCGGGGAACAGCTCGGCGACGTGTGCGTGCAGAATCGACGACAGAAACACGAAGCCGTGCTCGCAGCCGGAAACCGAACGCGGCAACGCGATCACGCGCGGCAGCACGCGCGGCGCCTGCACGATCGCCATGCTCGATTTGCGGCCGAATGCGTCCTTGCCTTCGAGCTCGACCACGAAATTGAGGCTTTTGTTGAGCAGGCGCGGGAACGGATGCGCGGGATCGAGCCCGATCGGCGTCAGCACCGGCACCAGCTCGTGAAAAAAATAATCCTTGACCCATTCTTTGAGCGCATTGTTCCACTTGGGGCGGCGCAGGAAGCGGATGCCCTCGGCGGCAAGTTGCGGCAGCACGCTTTCATTGAGCACCTGGTATTGGCGCGCAACCAGCTCCTGCGCCTTGCGCGTCACCTGGCGGAATACCTGGCTCAGAGCAATGCCGTCGGGCCCGGCCGGCGAATTGGCGGCGAGTTCCTCCTTGAGGCCGGCAACCCGAATTTCGAAGAACTCGTCGAGATTGCTGTCGACGATGGCGAGAAAGCGCAGGCGCTCGAGCGCGGGAATATTGCGATCTTCGGCAAGCGCGAGCACGCGGCGGTTGAATTCGAGCTGGCCCAGCTCGCGATTCAGGTAAAGCTCTGGCGCTACGTGTCGTTTAACCATCGCTGGATCGAATATGCCGTGTCGTTGTCAGCGGTGTTGGGCACAGCGGCAGGCGCACGCGCTGGACGCGCACCGCCGCCATCAAGGGCCCGGAACCTGCTACTTGTTGGATGGGGGAACGTAGCCTTGCGCAGCGTCGGCGCCGCCGCCGAAAAAATGCTTTTCCATCTGCTGCGCCAGATAATCGCGCGCCTTCTTGTCGGCAAGATTGAGCCGGTTCTCGTTGACCAGCATTTTCTGCAGCTCGAGCCATTGCTTCCAGGCATCTTTCGATACATTTTCAAACACCCGTTTGCCGAGCTCGCCGGGATAAGGCGGAAAATCAAGCCCTTCCGCCTCGCGCCCGAGCTTGACGCACTTGACCAGTCTTGCCATGGCAATCGCTCCAGACTCACAACCGCGTGTTACGGAATTGTTACAACGCAGGATGCGAATTCTATCAGGAAAGCTTGAGCTCGCCGCTAATGCCGGCAGCGGCGGCGCTGGCAGCAGGCTGGTGATCGGGATGCGGCCGCTCGAGGAAGAAGCCCTGCACCGCGTCGACGCCGAAACTTTTCAGCATATCGAGCGTCTGCTGATCCTCGACGCATTCGGCGATCGTGTGCTTGCGCATGCCGCGCGCGACCGCGACGATCGCCTTGACGAAAATCTGGTTGTCGAAATCGTTCGGCAGATCGCGGATGAAAAGCCCGTCGATTTTTACCGCATCGGCCTGCAGGTGCTTCAAGTAGGCAAATGACGAGAAGCCGGTGCCGAAGTCGTCGAGACAAGTGCGGCATCCGGTCTGGCGCAGCGCCTCGATGAAGCGCCGCGCATCGTGCAGGTCCGACACCGCCGAAGTTTCGGTCAACTCGACCAGCAACCGGCGCGGCGCAACCCCGCACCGCTTCAATTGCTCGGCGATGTATTGCGGCAGCGTCGGTTCGTCGAACGAGCGGCCCGAGATGTTGATCGCGAGCGACGGCAGGTCAGCGTCGGTCAGGAGTTCGATGCTGCTCTTGATCACCCAGCGGTCGATGTCGAGTATCTTGCCGCTTTTCTCGGCGTAGGGAATGAACTGTCCCGGCATCAGCACCCGCGTCGCGTCGTCCTGGTCGAGCATGCGCACCAGCACTTCATAATGCGCCAGCGAGTTGTCGACGGTGTCGAAAATCCCCTGGAAATAAAGCCGCAGCAGGTTATGCTCGAGCGCGTGCGCAATGCGGTCGTTCCACGACAGCCGCGACACCATCTCGCGCGAGGCGTCGAGATCGCGGCGGTAGATGCGCCATGCGTTCTTGCCCGCTTCCTTGGCCTGGTACATCGCGGCATCGGCGTGGGCAATCAGTTCTTCGACGGTTTCGGCGTGGTCCGGATACATCGCAATGCCAAGGCTCGTGGTCAATCGCAGGCTCTGCCCTTCGAACTGGAACTTGAGCATCGCGATCGACCGTACGATGCGCTCGGCGAGCACGCGCAGCATGTTGTCGGATATTTCCGGCACCAGGATCGCGAATTCATCGCCGCCGAGACGGCTGAAGATTTCGTTGCGCCGCACCTGGCTCGCAACGTCACCGGCAACCCGGATCAGCATCGCATCGCCGGCGCGGTGGCCGAAGGTGTCGTTGATGTACTTGAACTCGTCGAGGTCGAAGTAAAGCAGCGCGAGCCGCGAACCACCGCGCTGAGCATCGGCAATCATGCGGCCCAACTCCTCATTGAAGCGGTGGCGGTTGTAGAGCCCGGTCAGCGAATCGCGCTCGGCGAGATAGATCAGCTGCTCGGCGGTCTGGCGCTCGAGCGTGACATCCTCGAAGATCCAGATATGGCCAACCGGACCGCCGTTGATATCCTCGACCGGATAGCACTGCTGCGTAATCAGCCGGCCGTCGGCCATTTGAATCTCGTAAATCCCGGGCACTTCGCGTTCGCCGCGCAGCTTGAACAGGTGCGGCATCTGTTCTTCCGGGCGCGCCAGCACGGCGGCGGATTTTTCAAGCACTTGCAGCGGATCGCCGCCGATCAGCGTTGCCTCGGATGGAATCTGCCACAGCCGGTTGAACGCAGGGTTGCTGTAAACAACACGATTGTCTGTAGTGACGAACAGGATCCCGATCTCCATCGCCGACAGGAGCGCAGACAGCCGCGCGTGCTCGTCCTGCGCGCGCTTGAGATACTCCTGCTGCACCGACTGCGCGTGCTGCAGCTCGACGACGGTGGCAGCAAGCCGCTGCTCGGCTTCGCGCCGCTGGCTCACGTCGCGGATGCTGATCCGGATGCCGAGATATTCACCGCTCGAACTGTAGATCGAGCGCCAGTCGGCCGCGCCCCACAAGAGCGTGCCGTCCTTGCACCGCGCGCGGAATTCGAAATCCTGGCCGGCGTTGCCGCGCAGCGCCTGCCGTATCTGCCGGATCGTGCGCGTGACGTCTTCGGGGTCGACGAGCGCCGCCGGGAAGTTCTCCATCGCGAGGCATTCCTCGGGCGTGTAGCCGAACATGTCGATGACCCGCGGGTTTATCCAGATCAGCCTGCCTTCGGTGCCTATCCACAGCTCGACGTCGTAGGAGTAATCGGCGATCGCGTGGAACTTGGCTTCGTTGTCGGCGAGCGCCTGGATGCGGCTGCGCAGCGCTTCCGCCATCACGTTGAAGCTTGCCGTGAGCTTGCCGATCTCGTCGTCGCTCTCGACCGGCAGCCGCACCGTGAAATCGCCCCGGGCGAACCGCTCGCTCGCGCCCGTCAACTGCTTGAGGTTGCGCGTCAGCCAGTAACTCACCATCGCGATCAGCAACGCCGACACCGCGAGCGCGAGGCCGCCTGTGGCGATCGCCTCGCGCATCAACTCGGCGCGCGCGTTCTGCATGAACGCGGTCGAAACCCCGAAGCGCAGATTGCCCAGCACCTCGTCGCCCGACTCGATCCCGACTTCGGTGTCGAAGCGCCCGTGGCGGGTGCTGGCGTCGTCGTGCAAGCGCGTGCTAAGCGGCGGCAGCGCGGCAGCCACACCCCATCCGGTGCGCGCTACGACCTTGTCAGCGGCGTCGAACAGCACGAGATATGTAATGCCGTTGTCGCTGCGCACGCGCGCCAGCACCGCTTCAATAGCGGTGATGTCGCGGAGCTTCAGCGGCACGGCGAGCGAGGTGACGAGCAGTTTCTTGTCTTCCTCGAGGTGCAGTTGCGCGCGCTCCTCGAGTTTTTCGTTCATGACGTCGATGCTTTTGGCGGTGATGACCGCCAGCATCAATGCTTGCACCACGATCGCGGCGAGAAACAGCTTGACGCGCAGCGATGAAAACTGCGGCAACAGCCTCATGCGACCCCGCGGCCCGAAACTGCTCCCGGCGGCGCGACGTTGACAGCATGTTGCAGCATCGCCTTTTCCCCTCCAAAAAGGTGCACCATACCCGCTCGCACGCTACAGGCGCTTGATGAAAACCTGCGAACGGCGCTGGTAGTTGTACAGATCCTGCCTGCGGCGCGGCAGCGCCGATACCGGCGCCGCGCTGAAACCACGCTCGATGAACCAATGAGCAGCGCGCGTCGTAAGTACGAACAGCCGTTTTACCTTGCGCTGCTTCGCGCGTGCTTCGATGGCGTGCAGCAAGCGCTCGCCGGCGCCGGCCCGCCGGTGGTCCGGGTGCACCGCAAGACCGGCAAGCTCGGCCATACCGCCCTCGTATTGATACAGCGCGGCGCAGCCGATGGTCACACGGTCGTGTTCGAGCACGAAGAAACGCTCGACCTCCATTTCGAGCAGATCGCGGTTGCGCTTGACCAGTATGCCCTCGGCCTCGAGCGGCTCGAGCAGGCGCAGGATGCCGCCGATGTCCTCGATGCGCGCCGGGCGCAGTTTTTCCAGCGGGTCCTGAGTCAGCATGGTGCCGATGCCGCGATGCGTAAAAAGCTCGATCAGCAGCGCGCCATCGGCATGGTGCGAAATCAGGTGAGCCCGCTTGACCCTGGCACGGCACGCGTCCACCGCGCGCGGCAGGTAGAATCTAACGTCTCCCGACAAAGCGCCATCCCGGGCCAGCAGCCGCTCGGCTTCGCTGCAGGTCAATTCATGCTTCAACTCCGCCCGCTTGCCGGTAACGACCCCGGCCGATTCCATCAGGAATATGAGTTTTTCCGCACCCAGCGCAACCGCGGCGGACGCGGCCACGTCCTCGAGCGCGAGGTTGAAAATTTCGCCGGTCGGCGAGTAGCCGAGCGGCGAGAGCAGCACCAGCTCGTTGTGATCGAGGCGATCGCGGATGCCGATGACGTCGATCTTGCGAACCTCACCGGTGTGCACAAGGTCCACGCCCTCCAGCACGCCGATCGGCTTCGCCGTCACAAAATTGCCGCTCGCGACGCGGATATCGGCACCCGCCATCGGCGAATTCGGCAGCCCCATCGACAGCAGGGCCTCGATTTCCACGCGCATCCTGCCGCTCGCTTCCTTGGCGCACGAGAGCGCGATAGCATCGGTCACGCGCAGGCCATTCACATAGCGCGTGCGATGCTTCAACTGTTTAAGGCGGGTCTCAATCTGCGGCCGCGCGCCGTGCACGAGTACCAGCCGCACGCCGAGGCTCGCCAACAAATTGAGATCGTGGATGAGCGCGAGGAACCTGTCGCCCGCCACCACCTCGCCGCCGAACGCGATGACAAAGGTGCGGCCGCGGAAGGCGTGGATATAGGGCGCCGCGGAGCGGAACCATTTGACGAAATCAGCAGTGACGGAAAACGCCATGACATCAAGCCAGTAACCTTAATATTCAAGCACATATTATGCGAGAAACCGCGGCAGGGAAAGCGCTTTCAAGCGCGCTGCTGCGCGTGTGTGTGCCCGCAACGATTGATATAGGTCAAGTGCGCGGGGTCCCCGGTTAGCGTACTATGCGCCAATGAGCAAACGATTCCTTCTCCGCGTGGGGTTACGATTAGTGTTGTTCGCCGTGCTGTTTGCGCAGGCAGCGGTTGCCGCCAATACGTGCCTGACGCTCCGCTCGGCGCCTGCTCAGTCCACAGCCGGCGCCGGGTCGTCGCATTGCCAGCAGTCAGGCGAGATAAATCCCAACCTTTGCTTTTATCAATGGGCCGATCAGTCCGACCAGCATACGGCGCAACCGGTGGTTGCCGCAGCAGCGGCGGTGATCTTGACAGTGCCCGACGCAGCTCAGTGCTTACCGTCATGGATCCCACCGCTGGTAGCGGGTAACGCCGGTCACGACCCTCCCATCCCGATCCGCTTCTGTAGCTTCCTGATCTAGCTTCCGCCGTTCGCGCAAACCGGCCAGAATATCCTGGCTGCGGTTGGTTATTTTTTGCGGAGGTGGGTCATGGCGTTTGTACCGACTGAGTTGTTCCCGATGTGCCGCGGCTTGCGTGTAGCGCGCGCAGCCAGGGGCTATTTGCATGCCGCACTCTGGCTCATCGTCGCCGGGATGCCGGCGCCTGCGCTACCGGCCGATTCGTCCACGCCGGCCGAACCGCGATCGGCGGTCAGGACGACGACACCGCTCAGGGAACTCGTGACCGAGGCGCTGCAAAACAATCCCGAGATCCAGGCAGCCCACAGGGAAAGGGAAGCAGCGCAGCACAGAATCACGCCGGCGGGTGCGCTTGAGGACCCAATGCTTGAGGCGGGAGTCATCAACCTTCCCGTCCCCTCAGGCAGTTTCCGCCGCGAGGATATGACGATGAAGATGCTTGGTCTCTCGCAAAAACTCCCTTATCCCGGCAAACGCGGTTTGCGCCAAGATGTTGCCGCCAAAGAGGCCGAACTCGTGGACTACGGCTACCGGGAGACGGTGAATCGCGTGACGCGGGACGTCAAGATTGCTTATTTCGACTTGGCATTTGTCGCCGAGTCGATCCGGCTTGTTACACAAAACAAGCTCGTCCTCGATCAGTTCCTGCAGATCGCCGAGTCGCGCTATACCGTTGGCCAGGGCACACAGGCCGATGTGCTCAAGGCGCAAACGCAGCTCTCGAAGATGGTGGACGAGTTGATCCGTCTGGCGCGGGAACGACCGTCCGTCGAAGCTGAGCTCGCGCGCGCGCTCGGACGGCGAAGCACCGTAATTGCACTAGATTCTGCACAGGTTCCCGAACTGCGCGCGGTAGCGCTCGATTTCGGCACACTGCGAGACGCAGCCGTGAAAAATCGCCCTCAGCTCCTCGGCCTGCAAAGCGCCATCGAACGCGCGGGCAAAACGCTTGAACTCGCTCGCAAGGACTACTATCCGGACTTCGACGTGCGCTTCGCGTATGGGCAGCGTGACCCTACGCTCATGGGCGATCGGCGCGACGATATGGTGAGTCTCACGCTCGCCATTAACTTGCCGGTGTGGCGTGACACGAAGCTCGGACCGCGCGTGATTGAAGCCGTGGCGATACGCGAGCAGGCACTCGAGATGTATCGCGCGCAGGAAAACGAACTCACCTCCAAACTGCGCCAGCAAATCGCGATGGGTGAACAAAGTGCCAAGTCCTACGGACTGTACGCGAGCACTATCCTGCCGCAGGCGCGCCTGACGGTCGAGGCGACACTCTCGGCTTACAGGGTGAACCGTGCCGATTTCCTGACGCTGCTGGACAGCCAGATGACCGTTTTCAACTATGAAATAAGCCTGGCGCAGGCGGCTGTGAACTTCCAGAAAGCTTCGGCCGAGATCGACTTGCTGACCGGCAAGTCATCTGATTAATTCGAATTCACACCTCAGTGGAGTCGCACGTGAAATCCATCGTTAAACAGATTGTCCTCGCCGCGCTGATCGCGGCCGCCCTTGCCACAGGGTACTGGTGGGGTAGCGCCAAACCCACGACTTCTTCAGCGAACTCTCCTAGCGCAACCGCACCTGGACGGAAGATTCTTTATTACCGTAACCCGATGGGCCAGCCCGACACGTCTCCGGTGCCGAAGAAAGCGCCCGACGGCATGGACTATGTGCCCGTATATGCCGATGAGGAACCAGGGGTGGCGGCGGATAAACCCAAAGGGAAAATTCTCTACTATCGAAATCCGATGGGCCTGCCCGACACCTCGCCGGTACCGAAGAAGGACCCGATGGGCATGGACTATGTGCCTGTCTACGAAGGAGGTGAACCAGCCGCAAGCGGCCCCGTGGTGAAAATCAATCCCGACAAGGTGCAGAAGCTCGGCGTGCGCACTGAAACCGTGGAATTGCGTGAGCTCACCCGCACCGTACAGGCCGTGGCAACGATACAGGCAAGTGAGCGCCAGTTGCATACCGTCTCGCCCAAATTCGAGGGCTGGATCCAGAAACTCTACGTGAATACGACCGGCCAGTTGGTGCGCCGGGGCGAGCCGCTGCTTGAGGT
>JBGPFE010000050.1:0-30268 GCA_041483135.1 Gammaproteobacteria bacterium
AAACGGCGACCTTGCTCTGTGTCGATTTGAACCTGGGCACAATCGATCTACCGTTTCCCCGTCCCCAAGTCCGGCCAGACTCGAGAACACTACCAACATACACCTACAAAACGAACATACAAGGACACAGAGTTCACAGAGAGAAAAATTAAGATGAACCCTCCAGGGTTCTAAACTCCGTATTCTCTGTGATCTCTGTGGCTAGCGCTTTTCATCATGTTAGTCGTACTTGCGCACGTCGTCGATGACCTTTCCATCGTTAGGCAATGAGCCGGCCGGCCTGAACGCGACTTCGCCGCGCAGGTTGCAGACCTCGCGTACCGTCGCCGCGATGTTCTGTGCCAGCACAGCGTTGCCCGTGCCTTCTATTTCGCAATTGAGCGTCATGCGGTCGGTTTTCCTGTCGTCGTGATCGATGATCAGCCGGTACTTGCGGATCTCGGGATGGCGCTTTGCAATGTCAGCCATCTGCGACGGCTTGACGAACATTCCCTTCACTTTCGCGGTCTGGTCGGCGCGTCCCATCCAGCCCTTGATGCGCATATTGGTGCGGCCGCAGGGGCTTGTGCCCGGAAGCACCGCCGACATATCACCCGTCGCGAACCGGATCAGCGGATACTCGGGCGTCAGCGTCGTCACCACGACTTCACCGACTTCGCCTGGCACGACCAGCTCGCCGGTGCCGGGCCGCACCAGTTCGATCAGCACGCCCTCGTCGACGATCATGCCTTCCTGCGCGGGCGACTCGTACGCGACGAGGCCGAGATCGGCGATCGCGTAGCATTGCAGCGTTTTGACGCCGCGTCCGTTGAACCAGGTGCGCAAGCTCGCCGGTAGCGCTTCCGCCGACACCAGGGCTTTTTTCACGCTCGACAGGTCGGCTTTGAGCTCGTCGCCTTTCTCGAGGATGATGCGCAGGAACGACGGCGTGCCGATGTAACACTGAGGCTGCAAGGACGCGATCGCCGCGACCTGCATCTCGGTCTGCCCCGTGCCGCCCGGGAAAACCGTGCAGCCCAGCGCATGAGCGCCCATGTCTGCCATTAAACCAGCAGGTGTGAAATGGTACGAAAACGTGTTGTGCACCAGCTCGCCTTTGCGAAAACCGGCCGCGAACATCGCGCGCGCGAGCCGCCAGTAGTCGCCGCGCCTGCCTTCGGGATCGAACAGCGGGCCCGGCGACATGAACACGCGACCGAGTTCCGGCACCGGCAACGTCGTCATGCCGGCAAACGGCGGGCGCGCCTTCTGCAAATCGGCCAGATCGGATTTGCGCGTGACCGGCAGCCTGGCGAGCGCCGCGCGGTCCATGATGCCGGCGGCATCGACGCCGGCGAGCGAACGGGCGAAATACGGGGCATTTTTCTGCGCACCGGCAATCTGCCCGCGGACAGCGGCGAATTGTTCTATTTCGCGCCGCTGCGGGTCGCGCGTTTCGAGCTGGTCGAAAAATTCCATGTGGAAGGTGAAAAAGTGAAGGAGTGAAGGAGTGAATTCCTCGCCGGCGCTCGGAAGCTGAGACCCGCGGTTTGCCGCCATTACTTTTTCACTTCTTCACCCATTCACTCCTTCACTGTCTTCAGGCCAGCCAGCGTTTGCGGCGGCGATAGTGCTTCGCGTCGCGGTAATTCTTCCGCCCGCCTGCGCTCAGGCCGAGGTAGAACTCCTTCACGTCCTCGTTGGAGGACAGTGCTGCGGCGCCGCCGTCCATCACGACGCGGCCGGTTTCGAGTATGTAGCCGTAATCGGCGTAGCGCAGCGCGACGTTGGTGTTCTGCTCGGCCAGCAGGAAACTCACGCGCTCTTTCTGATTGAGGTCGCGCACGATCTCGAAAATCTCCTCGACGATCTGCGGCGCGAGCCCCATCGACGGTTCGTCGAGCAGGATCATCGACGGCCGCGCCATCAGTGCGCGCCCGAGCGCCGTCATCTGCTGCTCGCCACCCGAGGTGTAGCCCGCGAGGCTCGCGCGCCGCTGCTTCAGGCGCGGGAAATAGACATAGACTTTCTCCAGCTCGGCGGCGATCTGGCCTTTGCCGCTGCGGGTAAATGCGCCGGTCAGCAAATTCTCCTCGACGGTCAAATGCGCAAAACAGTGCCGCCCTTCCATCACCTGCACCACGCCGCGCTTGACCAGCTCCGACGGGCTGAGTTGATCGACGCGCTGGCCGCGGAACTCGATCGAACCTTTGGTGACATCGCCACGCTCGGCGCGCAGCAGATTCGAAATCGATTTCAACGTCGTCGACTTGCCGGCGCCGTTAGCACCGAGCAGTGCGACGATCTTGCCTTCATGCACTACAAGCGAAACGCCTTTCAACACCAGGATCACATGGTCGTAGATGACCTCGATGTTGTTGACCGCGAGGAGCGTCTGCGCGGCCGCGGGCTTGGGCACGGCGGACATTGGCGTTAGAGCCCCCAAGAAACAAGGGCGAAGGGGGATGCCCTTCGCCCTTTACGGATTACGGCGATTGTCAGATCGCCTTTGAGCAGTCGCGCGGCGTTATGTTCTTGTCTTTCGCGTAGCGCTTCGCGGCTTCCTCGACCATCGGGCGCAACAGCTTGTTGTTGCCTTCGATCCAGTCGGACACGAACACCCACTTGGAGCCGTCCCACTGATGAATGCGCGCCATGCGCGCGCCTTCGTGGTCGCTGCACGAGAGTTTCAGCGGCTGCATCAGGCCGCCGAAGCCGAGCGAGCGAAGCCTGGCCTGATCGATGTTCAGGTTCTCGATGCCCCAGCGCACCTGCTCGCCGGTGAGCGGCTTCTTGCCGTACTTGCCCTGCGCGGTGCGGATCGCCTCGACCGTGACCATCGCGTTGATCATGCCGCGGTTGTAGAGCACGTTGCCGATTTCTTCCTTCTTGCCGGCGCCCTTGCCTTTGTCGTAGACATATTTGATGATGTCGGCGTGCACCGAGGTCTGGCCGGACGAGTGCTGCAGCGCGGCCGCGTTGTAGCCGGTCGCACCCGCTTCCGCCGGCAGCACATCGGGCTCGGCGCCCGACCACCATACGCCGTACATATGATCCCGCGGATAGTTGACCGCGACCGCCTCCTTGATCGCGGTCGAGTTCATCACGCCCCAGCCCCACAGCAGCACGTAGTCGGGACGGTCCTGGCGGATCTGCAGCCACGCCGCTTTCTGCTCGACGCCGGGATGCGTGACCGGTATCGACTTGAACTCGAAGCCGTGGCGCTTGGCGAGCTCGGTCAGCAACGGGATCGGCTCCTTGCCGTACGGCGAGTCGTGGTAGACCAGCGTGACTTTCTTGCCTTTCAACTTGTCGTAGCCGCCGAGCTTGTTGGCGATTTGATGCATGATGACATCGGCCGCGGTCCAGTAAGTGCCGAGCAGGGGGAAATTCCACATGAACACGCTGCCGTCCGCCGACTCCGAGCGCCCGTAGCCCATGGTGATGATCGGCATCTTGTCGCCGGGCGCTTTCTCGGTCAGCGCGAACGTGATGCCGGTCGACAGCGGGTTGAACGCCGCGGCGCCGGTCGGGCCTTTGCCTTTCAGGCGCTCGTAGCACTCGACGCCGCGGTCGGTCGCGTAGCCGGTCTCGCATTCTTCATACGTGATCTTGACGTTGTTGATGCCTTTGTCGCGCTCGTTGAGCATGTTCAGATAGTCGACGAAACCGTTGGCCCACGGAATGCCGTTTGGCGCGTAGGCGCCGCTGCGGTAGACCAGCACCGGAATGAACTGCTCGTTCGCCTGGGCGAACACCGGAGCCGTGCTGGCCAGCGCTCCGGCCGCGAGCGCCAGCAGCGCCGCGCGTTTCCACTTATTAAAACTACCCATGATGACTACCTCCTGGTGTTGACAACTGTTCCGGGCTGCGCCGGTATATCCGACTATGCGCCGTTACGGGTAACCCCGCCGGTCCTGTTGTCGGGCTTGTACTCGGACTGCAAAGTGTATTGACTGCCACTCTCCGGCGCAAGCACTGTAAAACCAGTCGTGCGACCCCCGTTTAATGGGGGAAAGGCCATAACCGCAGCTTTTCCTTGGCAATCCGCCACAGCCGCGCCAGACCCAGCGGTTCGACGATCAGGAAAAACACGATCAGGGCGCCGAAAATCATCGATTCGAGGTGCGACTGCAGCGCCGTCGACATGTGAATGCCGAGCCACGCCGGCAGCTGGTTGAGGAACAACGGCAGGGTGGTGATGAACGCCGCGCCGAGAAAGCTGCCGAGGATCGAGCCGAGGCCGCCGATGATGACCATGAACAGCAGGCTGAACGAGCGGTTGACGTCGAACGCAAGCGGCTCCCACGAGCCCAGATGCACGAACGCCCACAGGCTGCCGGCGACGCCGATGAAGAACGAGCTCACCGCGAATGCCGACAGCTTTGCATGAAGCGGCCGGATGCCGATGATTTCGGCGGCGACGTCCATGTCGCGGATCGCCATCCACGAACGGCCGATGCGGCCGCGCGTGAGGTTACGCGCGATCACCGCGAACACCGCGACAAAACCGAGGCACAGCAGATACTTCTTGATCGGCGTGTCGAACGTGAAGTCGAAGAAGGTGATTTCCGGCGCGTTGAGCGAACCCGATGGCGTGTAGTTGGTGAACCAGCGTATGCGGCTGAACACCCAGTCGAGGAAGAACTGCGCGGCGAGCGTCGTCACTGCGAGATAGAAACCCTTGATGCGCAGGCTCGGGATGCCGAATATGATGCCGACGACAGTGGTCACGCCTCCGGCAAGCAGAAATGCAATCAGCGGATTCAGGCCTGGTATGCGCAGCGTCAGGTTGTAGGCGGCATAGGCACCGACCGCCATGAAGCCGCCGGTGCCGAGCGAGATCTGGCCGCAATAGCCGACCAGCAGATTGAGACCGAGCGCGGCGAGCGACAGGATCAGGAACGGTATCAGGATCGCAACGACCAGGTATTCGCTCGCGAGAAACGGCACGCCGAGAAACGCGAACAGCACGAACGCCCACACGAAATAGCGGTCCTGCCGGATCGGGAATATCACCTGATCGGCGGCGTAGCTGGTTTTGAACTGCCCGACTTCTCTGTAAAACATGGGTCAGCCGTGGGAATCCGGGATCCGGTATTCAGCGCGCATGTCAAACCCGATCGATAATTTTTTCGCCGAACAATCCCTCGGGACGGATCAGCAGGAACAAGAGCGCGAGCGTATAAGCAAACCAGTTCTCGAGACCGCCGCCTATCTGCGGCCCCAGATAAACTTCCGACATTTTTTCACCGACGCCGATGATCAGACCGCCGATGATCGCGCCCGGCACCGAAGTAAAGCCGCCGAGTATCACCACCGGCAGCGCTTTCAACGCGATCAGCGACAGCGAAAACTGCACGCCGAGCCGCGAGCCCCAGATGATACCGGCGACCAGCGCCACCAGTCCGGCAACCGTCCACACGATGAGCCAGATCTGGTTGAGCGGGATGCCGATCGACTGCGCGGCCTGGTGGTCGTCGGCGACCGCGCGCAGCGCGCGGCCGATGCGCGTTTTCTGGAAAAAAATTGCCAGCACGATCACGAGCGCGCCCGAGACCACGGTTGCGAACAGATCCTCGCTGTTGACCAAGACGCCGCCTGCGAACACCTTGTCGAGGATGATGATCGGCTGCTTGGGAATGCCGAGATCGAGATTGTAGATTTCGCTGCCCCACAGGATCTGGCCGAAACCTTCGATAAAAAAAGTGATGCCGAGCGTCGCCATGAACAGCGTGATGCCGGGCTGGTTGACCAGCGGCCGCAGCACGCAGCGCTCGATCGCATAGGCGAGCATCAGCATGATCACGCACGTCGCGGCGAGCGCGAGCGGCAGCGGCATGTGCTCCATCAGCCGCACCAGCGACAACGCGGCGAACAACACCATCGCGCCCTGCGCGAAATTGAACACGCCGGAAGCCTTGAAAATCAGCACCAGGCCGAGCGCGACCAGAGAATACAGCACGCCCGCCATCAAACCGCCGATCAACACTTCGATGAAGAAGCCCATCGCGGCCCTCAGTGCTGCACGCCGAGATAGGCGTCGATAACCGCCTGGTTGTCGCGAACTTCATCCGGCGTGCCGTCGCCGATCTTGCGGCCATAGTCGAGCACCACCACGCGGTCGGACAAATCCATCACCACGCCCATGTCGTGCTCGATCAGCACGATGGTGGTGCCGAACTCGTCGTTGACGTCGAGAATGAAGCGGCACATGTCCTGCTTTTCCTCGACGTTCATGCCCGCCATCGGCTCGTCGAGCAGCAGCATGTCCGGCTCGGCGGCGAGCGCGCGCGCGAGCTCGACGCGTTTCTGCAGTCCATACGGCAGCCGCCCCACCGGCGTTTTGCGGATCGACTCGATCTGCAGAAAATCGATGATCTGCTCGACGTGCCTGCGGTGCTCGATTTCCTCCTTGAGCGCGGGGCCGTACCAGATTGCCTGCGCCAGGAACCCGCGATGCATCCTGAGATTGCGGCCGGTCATGATGTTGTCGAGCACGGTCATGCCCTTGAACAGCGCGATGTTCTGGAACGTGCGCGCGATGCCCTGTTTCGCCGCCTCGTGCGGCCGCATCTGCTCGCGCGTGATGCCTTTGAACGTGACGCTGCCGTGCTGCGGATGATAGACGCCGTTGATCACGTTCAGCATCGAGCTTTTTCCCGCGCCGTTGGGACCGATGATCGCGCGGATCTCGTGCTCGCGTACATCGAAGCTCACCTCCGACAGCGCCTTGACGCCGCCAAACGCGAGCGAGATGTTGTCGATCTTGAGAATGACGTCGCCGATGTTGCGCGCCTGCACCATTGATTTCCGCCCTTAACCGGCTTTTTTCAACTGCTCGGGAGAAAAGACGCGCGCCTCGCGGATCCCGACGTCGGCGCGCACGATGCCGGTGCGGCCGTCCTCGAACTTGACCTGGGTTTCGATATGACACTCGGTCTGGTCCGAGTACAACGCTTCTATCAGCACCGCGTACTTCTCGGCGACGAAACCGCGCCGCACTTTGCGCGTGCGCGTCAGCTCGTCGTCGTCGGCATCGAGCTCCTTGTGCAGGATCAGGTACCGGTGCACCTGCGAGTCGGCGAGCGCATCCTCCTGCGCCAACTCGGAGTTGACTTTCTCGACGCATTCGCGGATGAGCTCGTAGACCTCGGATTTGGCCGCGAGGTCGGTATAACCCGAGTAGGGAATAGCGCGCCGCTCGGCCCAGTTGCCGACCGAGCCCATGTCGATGTTGATGAGCGCGCAGACTTGATCGCGCCCGTTGCCGAAGGCGACGGCCTCCTTGATATGCGGAAAGAACTTGAGCTTGTTTTCGATGTAATTGGGTGCGAACATCGCCCCGGTCGCGAGTTTGCCGACATCCTTGGCGCGGTCGATGATCTTCAACTGGCCGGCGTCGTCGAAGAAACCGGCGTCGCCGGTACGGAAATAGCCGTCCGCATCGATCGATTCGGCGGTCGCATCCGGCCGCTTGTAGTATTCCTTCAGCAGCATCGGGCCCCGCACCAGCACTTCTCCGTTATCGGCGATCTTGACTTCCACTCCCGGTGCCGGCGCTCCGACGGTATCGAACCTGACGGCGCCGTCGGGCTGCAGGCAGACATAGGCGCAGGTTTCGGTCGAGCCGTAGAGCTGCTTCAGGTTGACGCCGATCGAGCGGTAGAATCGGAACAGATCGGGGCCGATCGCGGCGCCCGCGGTATACGCGACACGGATACGGCTCATGCCCAGGACGTTGCGCAGCGGTCCGTAGATGAGCACGTTGCCGAGCGCATAGAGCAAGCGGTCGACAAAAGCGGCCGGCTTGCGATCCATGATTTCGGCGCCGCAGCGCCGCGCGACGCCCGCAAAATAGTGGAAGAGAGCCCGCTTGATCGCGCTCGCGTCTTCCATGCGGATCATCACGGTCGTCAGCAGGTTCTCGAAGATGCGCGGCGGCGCGAAATAGTAGGTCGGCCCGATCTCGCGCAGATCGGTCATCATCGTGTCGCCCGACTCCGGACAGTTGATGGTGAAACCGGCGACCAGCCACTGCGCGTACGAAAACAGATGGTCGCCGACCCAGGCCATCGGCAGATACGACAGGATGCTGTCCTCGGGACCGAGCTGGTCGAAGCCTGAGCCGCCCTGCGCCGATATGATGAACGCGCTGTGCATCTGGCATACGCCTTTGGGCTTGCCGGTCGTACCCGACGTATACAGCATGATACCGATGTCGGAAGCTTGGCCTTTGGCGACTTCACCAGGATAGTAATCAGGGTGTGCTGCATCGAACGCGCGGCCCCGCTCGGCGAGCTCGTCATAACCCAGGAGTTGCGGTTGCGTGTAATGGCGCATGCCGCGCGGATCGTCGTATACGATGTGCTTCAAGCGCGGGCAGCGCGGCAGGATTTCAATGAGCTTGTCGACCTGCTCCTGGTCCTCGACGATAGCGAATTGCGCTTCCGCGTCGTCGAACACATAGACCATCTCGTTGGCGACCGCGTCCTGATACAGCGGTACCGGCACGCCGCCGAGCGCCTGCGCGGCAGCCATCGCCCAGTACAGGCGCGGCCGGTTGTCGCCGATGATCGCGAGCGTGTCGCCGCGCCTGAAGCCGAGCGCAGCCAGGCCGCATGCGAGCGTTCTGACTTCCACGGCGACCTCGCCCCATGTCCAGGTCTGCCAGATGCCGAGGTCCTTTTCGCGGACTGCGGGCCGTTCGCGCAAGCGCTCGGCGTTGGCGGCGAGCAGGCGCGGAAACGTGTCGAGCTGTGCTTGTTCGTCTGGCATCGCCAGTCTCCTCCAACGGGCACTCCGGGTGCTTTATTAACCTCGTGGATTGTGCGCAGCAAGGCTTACAAAATCCTTACGCCGCGCCGGGCTTTTCGGCTGCTACATATTACGCCGGTACTGCCCCCCTACCTCGAACAGCGCGCTGGTGATCTGCCCCAGCGAGCATGAACGCACCGCGCTCATCAGCTCAGCAAACACGTTGCCGTTCGCCATCGCGGTTTCCTGCAAGCGCTTGAGCGCGGCCGGCGCCTCCTCGTTGTGGCGCTGCTGGAATTCGCGCAACCGCCGGATCTGGCTTTGCTTCTCCTCCTCGGTCGAGCGTGCAAGCTGGATCGTGCCGCCGGCCTCGACCGGCTTGGGATTGCGGAAGGTATTCACGCCGACAATCGGCAGCGTGCCGTCGTGCTTCAGCGTTTCGTAATAGAGCGACTCTTCCTGGATCTTGCCGCGCTGATAGCCGGTCTCCATCGCGCCCAGCACGCCGCCGCGCTCGGCGATGCGCTCGAATTCCAGCAGGACCGCTGCCTCCACGAGATCGGTCAGCTCCTCGATGATGAACGAGCCCTGGTTCGGGTTCTGGTTCCGGGCGAGCCCCCATTCGCGGTTGATGATGAGCTGGATCGCCATCGCGCGCCGCACCGATTCCTCGGTCGGCGTCGTGATCGCCTCGTCATAGGCGTTGGTATGCTGGCTGTTGCAGTTGTCGTAGACGCCGATCAGGGCCTGCAGTGTCGTGCGGATATCGTTGAAGTCGATTTCCTGAGCGTGCAACGAGCGGCCCGAGGTCTGGGTGTGGTACTTGAGCTTCTGGCTGCGCTCGCTGGCGCCGTAGAGGTCGCGCATCGCGATCGCCCAGATGCGGCGCGCGACGCGGCCGATCACCGAATACTCGGGATCCATGCCGTTCGAAAAGAAGAACGACAGGTTGGGCGCGAAATCGTCGATCGGCATGCCGCGCGCCAGATAGGCTTCGACGAAAGTGAAGCCGTTGGCAAGCGTGAACGCGAGCTGCGAGATCGGGTTCGCGCCGGCTTCGGCAATGTGGTAACCCGAGATCGACACC
This sequence comes from Gammaproteobacteria bacterium, assembly GCA_041483135.1. Classification (GTDB taxonomy): domain Bacteria; phylum Pseudomonadota; class Gammaproteobacteria; order Burkholderiales; family SG8-41; genus PALSA-1004. The sequence goes on from JBGPFE010000050.1 coordinate 9,824, forward strand.
GAGTAGAAGTTGCGGACCTCGTGCTGGGCGAAGTACTCGGCGATGTCGGCCATCACCTTGAGCGAGAACTCGGTCGAGAAAATGCAGGTGTTCTGACCCTGGTCCTCCTTGAGGATATCGGCCTGCACCGTGCCGCGCACCGTGGCGAGCGTGCGCTCGCGGATCTCCCCGGCTTCCTTGGCATTCGGCTTGCGGCCGTGCTTTTGCGCGAACGCGTCGAGTTGCTGGTCGATCGCGGTATTGAGGAACATCGCGAGTATGGTCGGAGCCGGGCCGTTGATCGTCATCGACACCGAAGTGTTCGGCGCGGTGAGGTCGAAACCGCCGTAGAGCACCTGCATGTCGTCGAGCGTCGCGATCGACACGCCGGAGTTGCCGACCTTGCCGTAGATGTCCGGGCGTTCGTGCGGATCGAAGCCATAGAGCGTGACCGAATCGAATGCGGTTGACAGGCGCTTCGCTTCCGAGTGTTCGGACAGGAGCTTGAAGCGGCGATTGGTGCGGAACGGATCGCCCTCGCCCGCGAACATGCGCGTGACGTCCTCGTTCTCGCGCTTGAACGCGAACACGCCGCCGGTGAACGGGAAATAGCCGGGCAGGTTTTCGCGCAGCAGCCATTGCAGGAGCTCGCCGTGGTCTGCGTATTTCGGCAGCGCGACTTTCGGCAGGTGCGTGCCGGACAGCGTGATGACCGTGAGCTGGTTGCGGATCTCGCGGTCGCGCACCTTGACCACCTGTTCGTCCCCGGAATACGCCGCCTTGACCTGCGGCCAGCCGTCGAGCAGTTCCCTGCTTTCCGCAGCGAGCGCACGTTCGCGTTCGGCGATGAGCGCGTCGAGGCCGCCGGCCGGCTTGCCGGCGGCTGTCAGCATCCGCATCGCCTCCGACAGTTGCTGGCGTTCGCGCGCAATCTGCGCCTGCTCGCGCGACTGCTGATGGTAAGCGCGCACCGCGTTGGCGATCTCGGCCAGATAGCGCGTGCGTGCCGGCGGCACGATCGCGGTGTTGCCGCTCGAGGCGCGCACCTTGACCGGCGCGAGCGCTCCGGCCGCAAGCTCGAGGCCATGTTCGGCAAGCTGCTGCTTCAGCGCCTGATAGAGCGCGGTGACGCCGTCGTCGTTGAAGCGCGCGGCGATGGTGCCGAACACCGGCATCCCGGCGGGCGACTGCTTGAATGCCTCGCGGTTGCGTTGCACCTGCTTGCGCACGTCGCGCAGCGCGTCTTCCCCGCCCTTGCGGTCGAACTTGTTGATCGCGACGAGGCCGGCGAAATCGAGCATGTCGATTTTTTCGAGCTGGCTCGCCGCGCCGTACTCGGGCGTCATCACGTACAGCGACACGTCGACCAGCGGCACGATCGCGGCGTTGCCCTGACCGATGCCCGAAGTCTCGATCATGATCAGGTCGAACCCGGCCACCTTGCACGCCGCGATCACGTCCGGTACGCAAGCTGCGATTTCGCTATTCGCGGCGCGCGTCGCGAGCGAGCGCATGTAGATGTTCGGGCTGTGAATGGCGTTCATGCGTATGCGGTCGCCGAGCAGCGCGCCGCCGCTCTTGCGCCGCGACGGATCGACCGCGATCAGCGCGATTTTCAACCGGTCGTGCTGATCAAGGCGCAAGCGCCGCACCAATTCGTCGGTGAGCGACGACTTGCCCGAACCGCCGGTACCGGTGATGCCGAGCACGGGCACACCCTTCACCGCGCGCGCTCTCTCGGTGAGCCGCTCGCGCATTTTTTTGTCGAGCGTCGCGTTTTCCAGCACGGTGATCAGGCTTGCCAACGCACGGCGGTCGCCGCGTTCGACGGCGTCGAGCTTGACCGGCGCCAATGCGGTGGGGTCGAAATCACAGGCGGCGATCATGTCGTCGATCATGCCCTGCAGCCCCATCTGCGCCCCGTCTTCGGGCGTGTAGATGCGCGTGACGCCGTAACCCCGCAATGCGGCGATTTCGGCGGGAACGATCACGCCGCCGCCGCCGCCGAACACCTTGATGTGCGCGCCGCCGCGCTCGCGCAGCAGGTCGAGCATGTACTTGAAGAATTCGACGTGGCCGCCCTGGTAGGAGCTGATCGCGATGCCCTGCACGTCCTCGTCGAGTGCGGCAGTGACGATTTCGTCGACCGAGCGGTTGTGGCCGAGATGGATGACTTCGGCGCCGCTTGCCTGCAGAATGCGCCGCATGATGTTGATCGATGCGTCGTGACCGTCGAACAGGCTCGCCGCGGTGACGAAGCGCACTTTGTGCCCGGCCTTGTAACCGCGGTGCGTGCTCTTCTGGACGCTCAAATCAGTCATAATTCTCACACCCCGTGAAATAGCTTACGCCGGTGCCGGAACCAAAACAAACGCTTATCGATGCCGCCGGCACGCGCCATGTTGCAATCACGACTGCGCCGCGTATCGTCTCGCTGGTGCCGAGCATCACCGAGCTCATCTGCGAACTCGGCCTCGCCGCTCACCTCGTCGGTCGCACCGGCTTCTGCGTGCATCCGCGCGACAGCGTGCGGCGAATTCCGAAAATCGGCGGCACCAAGGACGTGAACATCGCGCGCATCCGCGAATTGCAACCATCGCACCTGCTCGTCAACATCGACGAAAATGAAAAGCCGACCGTCGACGAGCTCGCGCGCTTCGTTCCCAACGTCATCGTCACGCACCCGCTCGCGCCGCGCGACAATCTCCATCTCTACCGCCTGCTCGGCGGCATCTTCGATTGCCACGTGCGCGCCGAGCAATTATGCCGCGAGTTCGAACTTGCATACGACGATGCCGTCGCCGCGTGTCGCATGCTGCCGCGCCAGAGCGTGCTGTACCTGATCTGGCGCGCGCCGTGGATGACGGTGTCGCGCGACACTTACATCTCGCGCACGCTCGCGCTCGTCGGCTGGGACACGCTGCCTGCGGCCGGCGGCGCGCGCTACCCCGAAATCGAACTCGAGGCGGGGGTGCTCGCCGCGGCGAATCATCTCCTGCTCGCGAGCGAACCGTATCGCTTCCGCGATCGCGATGCCGCGGCTATCACAAAACTGTTGCCGCCGGATGCGCATTGCAAAGTGCGCCTGATCGACGGCGAGATGACTTCGTGGTACGGCAGCCGCGCAATCCAGGGGCTTGCCTATCTCAAGGATTTTCGCTTCGCTGCAGCTTAAGCAGCGGCTTTCGCATCGACGTGTACTTTGACGTACGACCCCGGGGCGTCTTCGAGCGCCTTCAATTTGCCTTTGCCGGGCTCCCGCGCGGCGACTTTGTCGCCTCCATATTGCGCCGCCCACTTCGCCCAGTCGCGCCACCACGAGCCGGTATGCTGTTGCGCCGCCTCGAGCCATTCCTGAGGTGTGTCGGCAAGATTTTCGTTGGTCCAATACCCGTACTTGTTCGCCGCTGGCGGGTTGATGATGCCGGCGATATGGCCGGAGCCGCCGAGCACGTAGCGAACCTTGCCGGAAAACAACTGGGCGCCGGCATAGGTCGATTTCCACGGCGCGATGTGGTCTTCGATGGTGGACACGAAATAAAGCGGGGTTTTGACCTTGGTCAGATCTATCGGCACGTTGTGCAAGGTGAGGCCGCCGGGCTTGCGCAGAAGATTGTTGATGTACATGTTGCGCAGATAGAAACTGTGCATCGCCGCCGGCATGCGCGTCGAGTCCGAGTTCCAGTAGAGCAGGTCGAACGGGAACGGGTCCTTGCCCAGCAGGTAATTGTTGACGACGAACGACCAGATCAGGTCGTTGGCGCGCAGCATGTTGAAGGTGGTCGCCATCTCGTGGCCTTCGAGATAGCCGCGCTCCTGCATTTTCTTCTCGAGTTTCCCGACCTGCTTTTCATCGACGAATACCTCGAGTTCGCCGGGCTCGGCGAAATCGATCATGGTCGCGAAGAATGTCACGCTCTTGATGCGCTTGTCCCGGGTTGCCGCCATGTAGCCGAGCGCCGATGCGAGTAACGTGCCGCCAAGGCAGAAGCCGATCGCATTGACTTCGCGCTCGCCGGTCGCTTTTTCGATCGCGTCGACCGCGGCGAGCGGCCCTTCGAGCAAATAGTCGTCAAACGTCTTTTGCGCGTGCGTGGCATCGGGATTGATCCAGGATACGACGAACACGGTGTGCCCTTGCTCCGTCGCCCACCGCACGAACGAATTCTTTTCACGCATATCGAGGATGTAGAACTTGTTGATCCATGGGGGCAGGATCAGAAGCGGGCGTTGATAAACCTCTTTCGTCAGCGGTGCATATTGGATCAGCTGTATGAGGTCGTTCTGAAACACCACCTTGCCCGGCGTGACGGCGAGGTTGCCGCCGACCTGAAATGCCGTTGGGTCGGTCATCTTGACGCGGATCTGCTGGCCGTTGCCGCGCTCGAGATCTTCGAGCAGGTTGTTCAAACCCTTGACCAGGTTCTGGCCGCCCGAGTTGACGGTTTCGCGCAGCACTTCGGGATTGGTCAGCAGGAAATTGCTGGGGCTCAACGCGTCGATGTACTGGCGGGTGTAGAAATCGACCTTTTTCGCGGTCTGATCATCGAGCCCCTGCACGCTGCCGACGGTCTGGTGCAGGTGCTTGGCAGCGATCAGATATGATTGCTTGATGTAATCATAGAGAAAGTTCTGCTGCCAGTCGTCGTGCTTGAAACGGCGGTCGCCCTTGGCCGGCTCAATCAGCGGTTGGGCGTCGTGGCCAAGAATTCGCAGCATCGAGTGTTGCCACAGCGCCATGTAATCCTGCCACAGCTTGAACTGCATCTCGGCGAACTTGGTCGGATCGGCGATCAGCTTGCCCATCATTTCGTAAAACGCCTTGGCGATTCCCAGCTCGTCACCGTATGCGGGCATGCCGCTTACGGCCTGGCGCGCGATGAAATCGCTCACGAGCTGACTGCTGCGTTGCGCGATCTTGGCGTAGGTTTTGGCGAGTTCGGCCTGGTCGAGCGCGGTATTAGGCTTAGCGTCGGGTGCGGTCACTGCAATTCTCCTTGAGGTCCGCGCTGCAATCAGGCACGCGCGAAACGGTAGATGCCGTCGGCGCAGTTCTCGCGCTTCAGCCGTCGGCGCTGCCACAGGTAATTAAGGTGCGACAGCGTTTCGCCCATCGCGAAGAACGTCTGCTGCGTATCGAGTGCGCGTTTGAACAGCACCGGCATGACGTCGGCACCGGTGCGCGGCTCGCCGCACGCGCGCTGCAATTCGTCGAGACGCTCGGCATGGTGCTGGTGCAGCGATTTTACCCGTTGGCGCAGACCGTGAAACGGCAGGCCGTGCGACGGCAGCACCAGCGTTCCGGCGTCAAGTTCGGAATAGCGCGCGAGGGAAGCGAGAAATTGCCCGAGCGGGTCGGCGTCGGGCAGATCCGGCTGCACGCTGACGTTGGTGCTGATGCGCGGCAGCACCATGTCGCCGGCGATCAGCACGCCGAGCTCGTCGCAGAATAGCGCCGCGTGCTCGGGCGAATGGCCGTAGCCGGCGACGACCCGCCAGACGCGGCCGTTGATCTGCATCTGCTGGCCATCGTGCAGCGAGGTGATCCGTTGGGGTATGGCGGGCACGCCGCGCTTAAAGAGGTTCTCGCGCGTGAGCGGTTTCTCGTCAGCCCCGGGGCGCAGGCCGTGTTGCCGGAACATCGCCAGGTACGCCTCGCGCGTAAACAAATCGTGCGCGGTATGCCACGCCTGCGCCGAGGCGAATTCGGGTTCGGTCATCCATACCGGCGCCGGCCATTCGTCGGCGAGCCATGCGGCAAGGCCGAAATGGTCGGGATGAAAGTGCGTGACGATGATGCGCGTGACCGGCTTGCCCCGCAGATGAGTGGCAAAAATCCGGCGCCATAACTCGCGCGTCGGATCGCCGCCGAAACCGCAATCGACGATCGCCCAACCGTCCCCGTCGGCCAGCAACCACAGGTTGATGTGCTCGAGCGCGAACGGCAGCGGCATGCGCAACCAGTAGACGCCGGGCGCCACTTCGTGCACGGCTGCGGGAGCCGGCGCTTCGGCGAATGGATATTCGAGCCCGTCGGCAGCGTGGGACTTGACTTTAGCCGCTGATAGCATTACGTTTACGTAAAGGTTAGATAGCGCCGCTTGAAGGTTTTGATTCTACACGATTATATTGCGGGGCACAATGACAAGCACCTATACCATCACCGATCTCGCCAGGGAGTTCGGCGTCACGACCCGCACCATCCGGCATTATGAGGATGAAGGGCTGCTGTCGCCGCGCCGCGAAGGCTTGAACCGTTTGTTCAGCAACCGCGACCGGGTGCGCCTGAAACTCGCGCTGCGCGGCAAGCGCCTGGGTTTCAGCCTGGCCGAGATCCGCGAGCTGTTTGACCTCTACGACCTGGCGCGCGACGAGAAACGGCAACTGCAGGAATTCCTGGTCAAGCTGGAGAAACGCCGCGCCCTGCTGGCGCAACAGCGCGAAGACATCGAGGTCATGTTGAACGAGATCACGTTTTTCGAAAACCAGTGCCGCAAGCTGCTCGCGGAAAATCAGCGCTCCGGCCAGCAACCGGCAGCCGCCTAGCCTGGCTTGGCGCTCTCGATCAACCCCTGATATTGCTCCGATCATTACGTTAACGTAAAGGTAATATAACTACTCGTTGAATATGAACAAATTTTCGCCGCGAGACCCCAATTATGCCGAGCGCGTGCGTGACAGCTTCCGGCGCCAGCAAGTGATGGCTTGGATCGGTGCTGAACTGACTCGCCTCGCCCCCGGCCAGTGCGAAATCCGCCTGCCGCATAGACCCGAGCTGACCCAGCAACACGGCTACATCCACGGCGGAATCATCGGCACTATCGGGGATACGGCCGCCGGCTATGCGGCCTATACATTGATGCCGGGCGATTCGAGCGTGCTCACCATAGAATACAAGCTGAACCTGCTCGCGCCGGGCGACGGCGAGTTGCTGATTGCGCGCGGCGAAGTCGTGCGCGCGGGCCGCACTTTGGTGGTAGCGCGCGCCGATGTTTTCGCGGTGAAAGCGGGCCAGGAGTCGCACTGCGCATCGCTGCTGCAGACGTTGATGACCATGCATGGCAAACCCGATCAATAGGCATCCCCGATGAATACTCCGTTCCTCGATTGCGGGCTCGGCGAAACCGTCAACATCCTGCGGGAAACGGTCGCGAGCTTCGCACGCAAGGAAATTGCGCCGCGCGCCGCCGAGATCGACCGCAGCAACAATTTCCCCGGCGATCTTTGGCAAAGCCTTGGCACGCTCGGCGTGCTCGGCATCACGGTCGAGGAGGAGTACGGCGGCACCAACCTGGGCTACCTCGCGCACATCGTCGCGATGGAGGAAATCAGCCGCGCTTCGGCTGCGGTCGGGCTTTCCTATGGCGCGCATTCGAACCTGTGCGTGAACCAGATCCGGCGCAACGGCAGCGAGCAGCAGAAAAAACGCTATTTGCCCAAGCTGATTTCCGGCGAGCACGTCGGCGCGCTCGCGATGAGCGAGCCGGGCGCCGGCTCCGATATCGTCAGCATGAAGCTGCGCGCCGACAAGCAAGGCGGCCGCTATGTGCTTAACGGCACCAAGATGTGGATCACCAACGGGCCGGACGCCAACACGCTCGTCGTCTACGCGAAAACCGATGCCAGCGCCGGTGCGCGCGGCATCACGGCGTTCATCATCGAACAAGGCTTCAAGGGTTTCTCCACCGCGCAGAAGCTCGACAAGCTCGGCATGCGCGGCTCCAACACCTGCGAACTCGTGTTCGAGGATTGCGAGGTGCCGGCGGAGAATGTGCTCGGCGAAGTCGGCAAAGGCGTCAACGTGCTGATGAGCGGGCTCGATTACGAGCGCGCGGTGCTCGCCGCCGGACCGCTCGGCATCATGCAGGCATGCATGGACGTGGTGCTGCCCTACGTGCACGAACGCAAGCAGTTCGGCCAGCCGATCGGCGAATTCCAGCTGATGCAGGGCAAGCTCGCCGATATGTACGTCACGATGAACGCGTGCAAGTCGTACGCTTATACGGTCGGCCGCGCGTGCGACGACGGCAAGATCACACGCAAGGACGCTGCGGGCGTGATTCTCTACACCGCCGAGAAAGCAACCTGGATGGCGCTCGAGGCGATCCAATGCCTCGGCGGCGTCGGCTACACCAACGATTACCCGACTGGCAGATTATTGCGCGACGCCAAGCTCTACGAGATCGGCGCCGGCACTTCCGAAATCCGCCGCATGCTGATCGGGCGCGAGTTGTTCGATGAAACCCGGTGAGGCAGGAAGCGTGAGGCGACAGGCGGAAAACCGGCACCCACGGGTGCCGCGCATGCGGGTCGGCATGCGCTTCACGCGCGAAACTAGCCTTACTGTCCGCTCTGTCGTGGCCTTTGCCAAACGCGCCGGCGACCTGAATCCGCTCCACCACGATCCACGCTTTGCCCGGCGCTCGCGCTTCAAGGGATTGATTGCGAGCGGCACGCAAACCACGTCGCTGCTGATGGGGTTGATCGCGAGCGAATCGGCGCGCTTTGCGCTTTCGCTCGGGCTCGACTTCCGCTTCCGCTTTCTCGCGGCGGCCCGGCCCGGCGACCATTTGACGCTGGAGTGGCGCGTGACCGCAGTGAAACCCAAGCGCAGCCTCAAGGGCGATCTCGTAAATCTGGTGGGCAGCGTGCGGGATGCTACCGGCCGCCGGCTGCTCGTTTCGCGTGCGACCATACTCGCTTCCGCGCGTCCGTAACGAACAACTTTTCCCGAACGAAAGGAATTCATATGTCAGCCGACCCCGTTGTCATCGTTGGCGCTGCACGCACCCCGATGGGTGGTTTTCAGGGAGATTTCAAGAACGTGACGGCGTCAGAACTTGGCGCGGCGGCGATCAGGGCCGCGGTCGAGCGCGCCGGCTTGAAGTCTGCAGACGTGCAGGAAGTGATCATGGGCAACGTGCTGTCGGCCGGCCAGGGCCAGGCGCCGGCGCGCCAGGCAGCGCTCGGCGCGGGACTGCCATTGGGCGTCGGCTGCACCACCATCAACAAGATGTGCGGCTCGGGAATGAAAGCAGCGATGCTGGCCAACGATCTGCTGCTCGCCGGCACCAACACGGTGATGGTCGCGGGCGGCATGGAGAGCATGACCAATGCGCCGTATCTGCTGCCCAAGGCGCGCGCCGGCCTGCGGCTCGGCCATGCCGAGGTCAAGGACCACATGTTTCTCGACGGACTTGAGGATGCTTATGACCGCGGCCGGCTGATGGGCGCATTCGCCGAAGACACGGCGGCGAAGTACCAGTTCTCGCGCGAAGCGCAGGACCGCTATGCGATCACTTCGCTCAAGCGCGCGCAGGACGCGATCAATAACGGCTGGTTCGCGGCAGAAATCGTGCCGCTGAAAATCGCTGCCGGCAAAAGCGAAACCACCGTCGCCAGAGACGAACAGCCGCTCAAGGCCAACCTCGACAAAATCCCGCAATTGAAGCCCGCGTTCCGCAAAGATGGCACCGTGACGGCGGCCAATTCGAGCTCGATCTCCGACGGCGCCGCGGCACTGGTGCTGATGCGGATCGCCGAGGCGCAGAAGCGGGGCTTGAAGCCGCTCGCGAAAATCGTCGCGCACTCAACGCACTCGCACGAGCCGAACTGGTTCACCACCGCCCCGGTCGGCGCGATGAAAAAGCTATTCGAGAAAACCGGTTGGAACAAAAACGACATCGACCTCTACGAGATCAACGAAGCATTCGCGGTGGTGACGATGGCGGCAATGCACGACCTCGGCCTGCCGCACGACAAGGTCAACGTGCACGGCGGCGCGTGCGCACTTGGCCATCCGATCGGCGCCAGCGGCGCGCGCATCATTGTGACGCTGCTCGCCGCACTCGAGAAATACGGTCTCAAGCGCGGCATGGCGAGCCTCTGCATCGGCGGCGGCGAAGCGACCGCGCTCGCAATCGAGCGCTTGCCATAAAGGACACCATCATGCCGAATGCGCTGGATTTCTACTTCGACTACTCGTCGCCCTATGGCTATATCGCGGCGATGAAGATCGACGACTTCGCCGCCAGACACGGCCGCAGCGTCAACTGGAAACCGATCCTGCTCGGCGCGGTGTTCAAGGTCACCGGCGCGCAGCCGTTGCCGACGCTGCCGCTCAAGGGCGATTACGCAAAGCGCGACATCGCCCGCTCGGCACGGTTTTACGGCATTCCGATCCGGTATCCCTCGAAATTTCCGATCGCGAGCCAGGCGCCGGCGCGCGCATTCTATTGGATGAATGATCGCGATGCCGCGCTCGCGCGCAAACTCGCCAAGGCGCTGTATCAGGCGTACTTCGTCGACGACCGCGACATTTCGAGTCCGGACGTGACTGCGACTGTTGCAGCGACGTTCGGCTTCAAGCGCGACGAAGTGCTCGCTGCGCTCAACGACCCGGCGGTCAAGGACAGGCTCAAGAACGAAGTCGACGCCGCGATCAAACTCGGCGTGTTTGGCTCCCCTTATATCGTGATAGACAGCGAGCCTTTCTGGGGCGTCGATCGCTTCGACCAGATCGAGCGCTGGCTTGCCAAAGGTCCGTTTTGATTCCGTCGCCATGCGTGACAAGCTCGAAGCCCGGCAGGCCAATATCGTGACGCTGCAAGTCGACGCGATCGTCAACGCTGCGAACACGACCCTGCTCGGCGGCGGCGGAGTCGACGGCGCGATCCACCGCGCCGCGGGTCCGGAGCTGCTTGCCGAATGCCGCGCGCTCGGCGGCTGCCGCACAGGCGAAGCCAAGATCACCCGCGGCTACCAGCTGCCGACAAAACACGTGATCCATACCGTGGGCCCGGTGTGGAACGGCGGCAAACGCCGGGAACCCGAGTTGCTGGCGTCGTGCTATCGCTCGAGCCTCACGCTCGCGCACGAGTATCAACTGAAGACGGTCGCATTTCCCGCGATCAGCTGCGGTGTTTACGGGTACCCGCTGGAGAAGGCGGTGATGATCGCGGTGCGCGAGACGTCCGGTTTCGTCGGCAAGCATCCGGAATTCGAAAAAATCATTTTTGCGTGCTTCGACCGGATAACGCTCGACCTCTACCAGCAGGAACTCGACCGTCTCGGGAAATAAAACGAACATGGCCGCATTCAAATCCAGGCTTAAATCCGGCAGCGACGAATTCAAGGCGGCGGCGCAGATGCGCGCGCAGGTCGACGACCTGAACCGGAAACTCGCGCTGGTGCGTCAAGGCGGCGAAACCGCGGCGCGCGAGCGCCATACCGCGCGCGGCAAGCTGCTCGTGCGCGACCGTATCAAGGCGTTGCTTGATCCGGATTCGCTCTGGCTCGAATTGTCGCCGCTCGCCGCCTGGGAAATGTACGACAACGCGGTGCCGGCCGCCGGCATCGTCACCGGCATCGGCCGCGTGATGGGGCAGGAATGCGTGGTGATCGCCAACGATGCGACGGTCAAAGGCGGCACCTACTTTCCGCTGACGGTGAAAAAGCATCTGCGTGCGCAGGAAATCGCCCAAGCCAATCGGCTGCCGTGCATTTACCTCGTCGACTCGGGCGGCGCGCATCTGCCGAGCCAGGACGAAGTGTTCCCCGACCGCGACCATTTCGGCCGCATTTTCTACAACCAGGCCAACATGTCGGCACTGGGCATCGCGCAGATCGCGGTGGTGATGGGCTCGTGCACCGCGGGCGGCGCCTATGTGCCGGCGATGTCTGACGAGACCATCATCGTCAAGAACCAGGGCACGATTTTTCTGGCCGGCCCGCCGCTCGTCAAAGCCGCGACCGGCGAGATCGTCACCGCCGAGGAATTGGGTGGCGCCGATGTCCACACCCGCACCTCGGGCGTCGCCGATCATCTGGCCGACAGCGACGCGCATGCGCTCGAGCTTGCGCGCCGCGCGGTCGCCCATCTCAACCGCCAAAAAACCGTAACGCTGGCCCTGCGCGAGCCGCGAGATCCGGCGCTTGACCCCAGCGAGATGTACGGCGTGATCCCGGTCAACACGCGCCAGCAGTTCGACGTGCGCGAAATCATCGCACGCATCGTCGACGGCTCCGAGTTCGACGAATTCAAGGCGCGCTACGGAGCGACGCTCGTTACCGCGTTCGCGCACATCGCCGGCTGCCCGGTCGGCATCGTCGCCAACAACGGCATCCTGTTTTCCGAGTCGGCGCTGAAAGGCACGCATTTCATCGAATTGTGCAGCCAGCGCGGAATCCCGCTCGTGTTCCTGCAGAACATCACGGGCTTCATGGTGGGCAAGAAATACGAAGCCGGCGGCATCGCCAAGGACGGCGCCAAGATGGTGACCGCGGTCGCGTGCGCGCAAGTACCGAAATTCACCGTCATCATCGGCGGCAGCTTCGGCGCCGGCAATTACGGCATGTGCGGCCGCGCGTTCGACCCCCGCTTCGTGTGGATGTGGCCGAACGCGCGCATCTTGGTGATGGGCGGCGAGCAGGCGGCGAACGTGCTCGCGCAAGTCAAGCGCGAAGCGCTCGAGAAAAGCGGCAAATCGTGGAGCGAGGAAGAAGAGCGCGCGTTCAGGACACCGATTCTCGATCAGTATGCTCGACAAAGCAGCGCCTATTACGCGACTGCGCGCCTATGGGACGACGGCGTGATCGATCCGCTCGAGACGCGCAACATGCTTGCGCTCGGCCTGGCGACGAGCCTCAACGCACCCGTGGAAAAAACCAGCTTTGGCGTATTCAGAATGTAAGGAAGGGAGTATTCGGCAATTAACCGCGCAGGCACGGCTATAATGCAAACCTCGGAGCATATTCGAACATCTTGTCCGCCTCAACCAAACGACAATCCAAGCAAGGAATGAGACCGAAATGACACAGAAAGTGCTGTCGCAAATCGACAAGGACGGCAACGCAACCGTCGCGCTCAACCGCCCGGACGCGCACAACGCGTTCGACCCCGAAATGGGCGCGCAGATGATCACCGCGCTCAAGCAGCTCGAAGCGGACCCGAAAGTGCGCGCGGTGGTGCTGATGGGCCAGGGCAAGAACTTTTGCGCAGGCGCCGACATCGAGCACATGCGCAAGAGCGCCGGATTCACCAGGGAACAGAACCGCAAAGCGGCGTTTCAGATGGCGCAGATGTACTACACGCTGTATATGCTCAAGAAGCCGACGATCGCGCGCGTGCACGGCGCGGTGCGCGGCGGCGGCGTAGGCCTCGTTGCCGCGTGCGACATCGCAATCGGCTCGCGTGATGCGACGTTCCGTTTCTCGGAGGTGCGGCTCGGCATCGTGCCGGCGATGATCAGCCCGTACGTGGTCGCCGCGATCGGCGAGCGTTACGCGCGGCGTTACTTTCTCTCCGGCGAGGAATTCGATTCCGCCGAGGCCTATCGCATCGGCCTGCTGCACGATCTGGTCGAAGTCGACAATCTGAATGCGGCCGTCGGCCACATGCTCACGCAGCTGTATTGCGGCGGTCCGCTAGCGATCGTCGCCGCCAAGCGCCAGATCGGCAGGATCGCGCACGCCGGCATCAATGAGGCCGTCGTTGAGGATACCGCCAACACGATCGCCGAGATTCGCGCGACTGCCGAAGCGCAGGAGGGATTGGGCGCATTCCTCGAGAAGCGCAAGGCGGCATGGCTCGCGCCGCTGGAGAAACACGCGGCGAAAAAAACGAAGAAGCGGTAACCGCAAAGTACGCAATGTAAAACCAAAAACAATGGAACCGCAAATGAATGCCGTTACAACCTGTGCTTCCCAGAGCCTATCGATATGTCAGGTGCGAAGAATCAAATTGCGTAGTGGCGGCCTTGTGATGGTTGTAACGGCATGAACGCCGATAAACGCAGATAACGCGGCTCAATCTGTCAATCCACCGCTCCGTGTTAATCGACATTTCAAGTAATCCCTTGGCGTCCTGCGCGTCCTTTGCGGTGAAGCTTTTGAGGACTTTATGAATATCCCGAAAAAAGTGAAGATGGTCGAAGTGGGGCCGCGCGACGGGCTGCAGAACGAAGCCGAGAGCGTGCCGGCCGCGGTCAAGATCGAGTTGATCGACCGCCTGACCGACGCCGGCCTGCCGGTGATCGAGGCGACCGCGTTCGTGTCGCCGAAGTGGGTGCCGCAGATGGCCGACAACGCCGAAGTGATGGCGGGCATCCGCCGCAAGCCGGGAGTCGGCTACCCGGTGCTGGTGCCGAACCGCAAGGGCCTCGACGCCGCGATTGCCGCCGGCTGCGACGAAGTCGTCGTGTTTTCCGCCGTGACCGAAGCTTTTTCCAAGCGCAACACCAACTGCACGATCGCCGAAGGTCTCGCGCGTTTCTCCGAGGTGTGCGCGAAAGCCATCGCCAAAGGACTCAAGGTGCGCGGTGACATTTCCGTGTGCCTCGGCTGCCCGTACGAAGGCGACGTCAAGCCCGGGCAGGTGACGCGAGTCGCGCGCGAGCTCTACGCAATGGGCTGTTACGAAATCACGATCGCCGACACCATCGGCGTCGGCACGCCCGGCAAAACGCGCGCGGTGATCGACGATGTCGCGAAACACGTCCCGGTCGGGAAGCTCGCCGGGCATTTCCACGACACCTATGGCCAGGCGCTCGCCAACACGCTCGCCGCGCTCGAGTGCGGCGTCACGACGTTCGACAGCTCGGTCGCGGGGCTCGGCGGCTGCCCCTACGCGAAAGGCGCGACCGGCAACGTTGCGAGCGAGGACGTGCTCTACATGCTCGACGGCATGGGTATCGAGACCGGCGTCGATATGCGGAAACTCATCGCCGCCGGTGAATTCATCTGCGGCGTGCTCGGACGCCCCACGCTGTCGCGCGCGGCGCGCGCGATCGCCGCCAAAACAAAGGCTGCATGAGCGACGAGGTCGCTTCACCCTGCGTCAACATCTGCGTGATGGACGAGGAGCGCGGATTGTGCCGGGGCTGCGCGCGCACGCTCGACGAGATTGCAAGCTGGACGGACTATACGCGCGCCGAAAAGCTCGCCGTGCTCGCCAAAATCGCGCAACGCAAACCTGCCGTCACCGCCGCCGAACACTTAACCGCATTACCAGCAACAGGAGTCAAGACCATGCCGCTATCGCCGCCTGTGCCACGCACGCTCAAGCATAATCGCGCCATCGAATGCCGCGGTTACGAGCGCGAGGACGGCTTGTGGGACATCGAGGGACATCTCGTCGACACCAAGACTTACGCCACGGCCGCGCGCGACACCGGCCGGCCGCGTGAGCCCTGCGAGCCGGTGCACAACATGTGGCTGCGGCTCACCATCGATCTCGACATGAAAATTCACGCTGCCGAAGCGGTCACCGATGCCGGGCCATACTCGCCATGCGGCGATATCACGCCCAACTTCAAGGCGCTCAAAGGCGTGACGATCGGCCCCGGCTGGCGCAGGAAAACGCTCGAGCTCCTGGGCGGCATCAAGGGTTGCACGCATCTCGTCGAGCTGCTCGGCCCGCTCGGCACCACCGCGTTCCAGGCCACCGGCCGCGCGCGCGAAAAACACAATGCCGGCAAGCCAGTCACAAAAAAACCCTACCAGTTGAATGCGTGCCATATGTACAAGGATGATGGCCCGGCGGTCAAAGAGCGCTGGCCCCGGTACTATACCGGCAAGTAATTATTGCGGACGTCAGGTTGAGCGTCGCGTGTAGACCCAGCGCGCCACCGGCGCGAACACGCCGAAAATCCCGATGCTCGCGAACGCGAGCCCCCACGCGATGCGGCTCTGGTTGCCGCCGGCGAGATCGAGCACGACGCCGAACGTGAGCGGCGCGAGGAACGCTGCGGTAAATCCCGAAAATGAATAGACCGCCATGGTCGCGCCGCGCTGCGCGGGCGGAGCCGCCGCGATCACGCCCGAGGTGAGCGCCGCCGAATCGCCGAGCATGCAGCCGTAGTGCACGCACATCAGCGCGAACACCGCAAACCACGGCCACGAGGCGGTAAAGCCGACCACGCATGCGAGCAGTCCCGACGTGCCCATGAACAGGAAGATCATGCGCTGCCGTCCGAAGCGCAGCGCGAGCTCGTTGCCGCTCACGCTCATCACCGGCCCCAGCGCGTTGACCATTGCCGCGAGCGTGGCCGCCGCGAGCGGCAGCGCCATGCCTTCCGGCTGCAGGGTCCCGCAGAACACGAGGAATGCCACCATCCACGAGCGCTGGCCGAACAGCTCGTAGTTGTGCAGCGAATAGCCGAGCACGTAGAGCCTGGTGGTGCGGTTCCTGAGCACCGGCCGGAAATCGAGCAGCGCCGGCGTTGCCTCGTGGACAGTGTGGCTGCGGCCCGCCGGCATCGCACGCATTACCAGCAGCGCCGCCAGCACCGGCCCGATGGCGCCGAACACGAACGCCCACTGCCAGCCGAACAGCGCGCCGAGCTTGCCGCTCACGACTATCGATATACTCGAACCCAGGCCGAAGCCCGCGGTGTAAAAAGCGGTCGCACGCGACTGCGCTTTGCCTTCGAGGTGGTCGGTCAGCGTTTTCAATCCCGGCATGTAAGTGCCGGCAAGCCCGGCGCCGATCAGGAACTGGAAAAACAGCGCGCTGAGCAAACCGTCCGCGAGCAGCGCGAAGCCGGCTGCCCCGAGCGCCGATAACATGCACGCAAACAGGTACACGCGCCGCGAATCGACGCGGTCGGTAAGGCTCGTGAGCACCGGCACCGCCAGCATGTAGCCGGTGTAGAACACGCCGCTGATCAGTCCCGCCTCGGAGTTGTTAAGCCCCCACACCTTCATCAGCACCGGCAGCAGGGTGGTGAAACACGCGAAGCCGGTCATGCTCAGCGCCTCGGCTACGCACATCAGCGCTGTCAGCCGGATGGCCGACCGTTGCATGGCGGCGGCCATTACACCGCCCCTGCTTTGCGCAGCAGGTCAGCGACCGCGCCGGCGATCTTGCGATAACCGGCGGCGTTGGGATGAATCGGATCGGATTTGAGTTCGGGTTTATAGAGGACGCTCGTGACTATCGCGCCTTCGTAGGGAATTGCGAATTCGTGCGCGATCTCTGCGTAAAATTTAGGCGCGCTGGTGAGCAGCGCCGGGCGCGGCACGCCGATCAATACGACGGCCGCACCGCTCTGCTTCGCCGTGCGCACGATCGCACGCAGGTTGGCGGCTGTGTCCGTGTCGTTCACCTTGCGCAGCATGTCGTTGCCGCCCAGGCAGATAATCACGAGACTGGGCTTATGCTCGTCGAGCACCCCGGGCAGCCGCTCCAATGCCTGCGCCGTGATTTCGCCGGGCACGCCGGCGCGCACGACCGTGTGCGCGATCAACTGCGCGAGCACCGCCGGATAGCTTTCGTTTTCAGCCGCGCCGGTGCCGTAAGTCAGGCTGTCGCCGAACGCGACGATCACGTCATTGGCGCCGAGCTTCGGCAGCTGCGGGGCTTTGTCCGGGCAACCCGCGAGCGCAAACGCCAGCGCCGCGAGCGCAAGTAGAAGTAATGCACGGAAGTTCCCGGTCATCTGCATTTGCCGCGCCTGAAATCGCGCAGGATTTCCCGGGCGGCGTTGTGACCGGGCATGCCCGACACGCCGCCGCCCGGGTGCGTGCCCGCCCCGCACATATATAGCCGCGCGAGCGGCCCGCGGTAATCAGCGTAGCCGAGGACCGGGCGCGCGCTGTAGAGCTGGTCGAGCGTCAGCGCGCCGTGGAAGATGTCGCCGCCGACGAGCCCGAACTCACGCTCGAGATCGAGCGGCGAGAGCACGCTGCGGCCGATCACGCTCGCCTTGAAGTTGGGCGCGTGGTGATTGACGGTGTCGATCACGAGATCAGCGGCCTCATCTTTGCAAGCGTCCCAGTTTTTACCCCCGGGCAGTTCATAGCTGAAATGCTGGCAGAACAGGCTCGCGACGTGTTTTCCGCGCGGCGCGAGCGTATCGTCCACCGTGCTTGGAATCAGCATTTC
Source organism: Gammaproteobacteria bacterium (assembly GCA_041483135.1). GTDB lineage: Bacteria > Pseudomonadota > Gammaproteobacteria > Burkholderiales > SG8-41 > PALSA-1004. Next base: position 27,687 of record JBGPFE010000050.1, read on the forward strand.
GATCACCGGCTCGCGCGACCAGCCGTGCGTGCGTGCATCGAAATACGCGCGCTCCATGTAAGCAAGTGACGGCGCCATGATGATGCCCGATTGGTGGTGCTCTTGCGTGTTGCGCCCCGGCAGCGCGCTGAAATCGGGCAGCTCGGCGAGCGCGACGTTCATGCGGAACGTCGCCGAGCTGCATTTATAGTTTCGGATGCGGGTCACGAAATCGGCGTCGAGCTCGCGTTCGTCGATCAATTTGAGATACAGCAGCTTGGGGTTCAGGTTCGAGACGATGCATCGCGCCTCGACCTCGCCGCCGCCGGTAAGCACCGCTGCGCGCGCTTTGCCGCTCGCAACGGCAAGGTGAACGACTTCGGCATTGGTCGTGATCTCGACGCCGCGCGCGCGCGCTTCCGCCGCCATCGCCTGCGTGATCGCACCCATGCCGCCGACCGCGTGGCCCCATACGCCTTTCTTGCCGTTCACTTCGCCGAACACGTGATGCAGCAGCACATAGGCCGAGCCGGGCGTATACGGGCTCGCGAAATTGCCGACGATCGCATCGAAGCCGAACGCGGCCTTGAGCGGTTCCGACTCGAACCACGCGTCGAGCAGCTGCCCGGCGCTTTTGGTGGAGAGGTCGAGCGCGTCGCGCCGCGCCGGCATATCGAGCCGGCGCAGGCGGTTGCCTGCCGCCAGCGCAGCGAGTGCATCGCGCACGCCACCGCCGACATTGGGCGGCGTTTCGAGCGCAATCTCGCGCAGCACATCGGCGATGCGCTCGAGCATCGCGTAATAACGCGGCAGCGTGTCGGCGTCGCGCTGCGAGAATTTCGCGACTTCGCGCTGCGTCGCGGCAAGCGTGGGGCCGATCTTGAGGTAGCCGCCATCCGCCAGCGGCAGAAAATTCGAGACCGGGCGCTCGAGGATAGTGAGCCCGTGCTCGCACAGCTTCAGATCGGCGATGATCCTGGGATGCAGCAGGCTGACCGTGTAACTCGCGGTCGAATTGCGAATGCCGGGAAAAAACTCCTCCGTCACCGCGGCGCCGCCTACCACGCCGCGACGCTCGAGCACGCGCACCCTGAGGCCGGCGGCGGCGAGATAGCACGCGCAAACGAGGCCGTTATGGCCGCCGCCGATGATCACGGCGTCGTATTTTTGGCGGGATTCCATGAGGAAGTTGCAATTGTAGCCCGCCCGCGCGCCGAGCTTTGCCGGGCAAGTCAACTGCAAAGCACCGCATTGCGCGGCGGCTCTGGTCTTACTGCTGCAAGTAAGCCACTAGTTCGTTCCGTTCATTGGCGAGCACCTTGCCGTTCATGTGCCGCCGGTAATCCTCCCTTGCGACCGGCCGTCTGATCCCCGGCGCGATCCAGTATTTGGGCTTGAGGCTCAGGCTGCCGAATTGCCCTCTCGCCCAGCCTTCGCCCTCGACCCTGAATGCGTCGAACGTGCCCGCGGGCACCGTGATCTGCTCGCGCGCGACGACCCTGAATTCGACCTCGTTATCATTTGTCGTCCCGTTTGGGAGCATGACCTTAAAGTGGGTCGACCACTTTTTGCCGATCGCGTATTCGGGAATATAAAATTGCGCGCCGGTGAACGTTCTGCCGTCCGGGAGCTTGAGCTGATTGCCGAATAGATCAGTCACTAAACGGCCATCGCCAAATATCACCTGGTCCTCGGTGATCTGGGTAATCTTGGTGACAGTAGTTTTCGTCTCCAGCTTGGTAAACAGATCAATCTCGCGGTAGCTGTAGCTGTCGCCGACCTTGAACTGGGTGTCGATGCGCGCGTTGCCCTTGGTGAACGGATTGCCCTTCTGCTCGTCGATTTGAATCGTTTTCTCCCCCTTCGCCTTCAGCACTTTATCGAGCTGGTACTGCGCGAGCTCCGAGAAGCGCCCGCTCGGATACTTTTCCAGATAGGCCACCAGTGGCGCCGGCTCTTTCGAGTCCTTGATCTTTTCCCAGATCGCAAGTTCTTCGCTAAACGCCTTTTCCAGTTCCTGTTCGGAGAGCTTTTTTACTTGCGCCGGCGGCAGGAAGTAAAAATCTTCCTCCAATGAGGTGCTCTCCCACGGTATCTGCTGGCCTTCCGACTTGCGCCGCACGTTCAACCGCACGCGCTTGAAGACGTCCTCGATCTTCGCCTCGGGAGTTTTCAGCTCCCTGAGCAGGTTTTCGGTATACAGCCCGTTCGCGCCTTCGCCGTCGGCAGCGGTATTGCCCGGGGACGTCGCATACGCGAGCAGCGAGCCGGGAGGCGCATCGAACTGCGACAGCCCTTTCTGCTGGCTACGCACCTTGTTGCCGAACGGGTTGTCGCGGCAGGCATCCAGAATGATCACGTTCATCGGGTTCTGCGCTTTCACCAGCCCCTCGAGCAGCGAATTCAATTCGACCGTCTTCGCCTGCATGTCTTCGATTTTTTCGATGATGGCGTCGACCGGGATCAGGTAGTTCTTCCACGCGAGCTGCGCGCCGTGCCCGGCGTAGTAGAACATGCCGACGCCTTTCTTCCTGGCGAGCTCCCCGCCGAAAGCACGGATCGCCTCGATCATGTCGTTCCTGCCCGCGTCGAGCTTGAGGCTG
>JBGPFE010000051.1:0-28626 GCA_041483135.1 Gammaproteobacteria bacterium
GCGCCATCGATTTCGGCATCCTGGTCGATGGCGCCGTGGTGTTGGTGGAAAATGTCATTCATGCTTTGCGCCACGATCTGCCCGCCGACCGGCGCGGCGTGCTGCGGCTGGTAGTGCGTTCGGCGGTGGCTGTCGGACGGCCTACGCTCTACGCCATGCTTATCATCATTGCCGCGCTGGTGCCAGTATTCACGCTGCAATCGGTCGAGGGACGCATTTTCCGGCCTTTGGCGCTCACCTATTCCTTCGCCTTGATCGGTGCGCTGGTGTTCGCGCTCACGCTGGTGCCGGCGGTGTGCGCGGCGTTGTTTCGGCCGCGGGACGCCCGGCTGCAGGAGCCGGCCTGGATCGAACGGCTGCGCGCGGGCTATCGGCGGTCTTTGTCATGGGTGCTCGACCGCCGGGCGACTGCCTTCGCCGCGGCATTTGTCCTGCTCGCACTGGGAGCGCTGATCCTCACCCGTCTCGGCACCGAGTTCCTGCCGGAACTGGACGAAGGCGACATTCAGCTGTTTGTCGAGATGCCGCCCAGCATCTCACTGGAAAAGGGGCAGGACATCCTGCTCGAAGTCCGCCGCCGGATACTGGCGTTTCCAGAGGTCAGGAAAACCTTGAGCGAGCAGGGCCGCCCCGAGGACGGCACCGACAACGAGGGTGTCAACATGAGCGAGACGTTCATCCGCCTGAAGCCGGTGCGCGAATGGCGCCCGGGCTGGGACAAAAAGCGCCTGATCCACGAGATGCGCGCCTCGCTGTCCGAAATTCCCGGCGTGCGCTATAACTTTTCGCAACCGATGAGGGACAACATCGAGGAGGCGGTCAGCGGCGTACGCGGCAAGGTGGTGTTGAAGGTGTTCGGTCCCGATCTCGCACGAATGCGCACCACGCTGGAGCAGGGCAAGGAGGCGCTCAAGGCGGTGCCGGGCATCGTGGATCTCGACCTCTACCGGGACGCCTCGACGCCGCAACTGCAGGTGCGCTTCAACCGCCAGGCGCTTGCCCGCGCCGGCATCGCGATGGAAGATGCGCAGCGCACCCTCGAAACCGCTTTGGCCGGGCGTGTGGTGACCACCATGTGGGAGGGCGAGCGCCCGGTACCGTTACGGTTGATATTGCCGCTGGAGATTCGCGACGACATCGAGAAGATCGGCGCCATCACGGTCAACGCGGAGTCCGGCGCCCGCATTCCCCTGCGCGATGTCGCTGCCATTCAGGTCGCCAACGGCGTCGCGTCGATCAACCGCGAGGGCAACAGCCGCTACCTTGCGCTCAAGTTCAACGTCGAGGGACGCGACATGGGATCGGTGGTCAAGGATGCGATTGCCACCGTAAGCCGCAGCGTGCAGCCGCCCGAAGGCCATTATTTCGTCTGGGGCGGCGAGTTCGAGAACCAGCAGCGCGCGATGGCCCGGCTCAAACTCGTCGTGCCGCTGGCGATCCTGATGGTTTTGCTCCTGCTTTACGCGGCGATGAATTCAGGGCGCAGCGCTCTCGCCATACTGCTCACCGTTCCATTCGCTCTCACCGGCGGCGCCTGCGCCCTGCTGGTGGCCGGCGTGCCGCTGTCTGTAAGCGCAGCGGTGGGATTTATCGCGCTGTTGGGCCAGGATTCGTTGATGGGTCTGCTGGTGCTGAGCGCAGCGGAAGCCCGGCGGCGCAACGGCGAAGCGCTGATGCCGGCGTTGATCGAAGGCGCAAGCGAGCGGCTGCGGCCGGTGCTCATGGCCTCGCTGCTCGCCCTTGTCGGGCTGTTGCCGATGGCGCTCTCGTCCGGCGTGGGCAGCGAGACGCAGCGGCCTTTTGCCCTGGTGGTCGTCGGCGGCATGCTGACGACCCTGGTGGTCGCCCTGTGGTTGTTGCCGACAGTGTACAGTTATCTTACCCCGCAGCGTCTGGCGACGCCGGAGGAGCAGGACGAACTACTGGAGGACAAACCATGAGCGGTCGCTCGCTCGCCATGCTGCTGGCGGTCCTCGCCTTATCGGTATCCATCGCCCGCGCGCAGGCGCCGGCTGCCGCTCTTCCCGAGCAACTGACCTTGCCGGTCCTGCTGCGGCTCGTCGCGGAACGCAGCCCGCGGCTTGCCGCCGAGCAAGTGGCCATCGATGCCGCCGAGGCGGATCGCATCACCGCGAGCGCGCTGCCCAATCCCACTTTGTCTTACGGGCGCTACCGGCCAGCCGGTGGTGGGAATACGCTGTTCGACGGCAGCCGTCAGGAACAATCGACCGTGGATATCCCGCTGCTGATCGCTGGCCAGCGGGGCGCGCGCATGGAGGCTGCCGAGCAAGGCCTGCTCGCGACACGCGCGCGAGTCGGGCTTGCTGGCAACGACCTCGCATTGCGTGCCGCGGAGCTGTTTGTAGGGCTCCAGGCAGCGCAGGAAAAAGTCGGGGTGCTGCAGGAGTCGCTCGCCGAAATCGAACGCGCCTCCGAGGTCATCTCCGGCCGGCTGGCAAGCGGGGTCGCGAGCCGCTACGATCTTGCGCGCGTCGAGCTCGAACTGGCCGCGGTGAACGTGCGGATGGACGATGCCCGTGCCGAGCGGGTAAACCAAGCTGCAGGGTTGGCCGCCTTGATGGGCGCGCCAGGCTGGCGGCCAGGCGCCATCGGGACCCCCGTTCCCGCCGGTTTTCCAGCGGACGCTGCAACATGGCGCGCTCAACTTGTCGCCGGGAATCTGCAGGTCCAGGCCGCCCGGCGCGAAGAAGACGCCGCCCAGGCTGCCGTCACGCGCGCTGAGCGTGAACGATGGCCGGTGCCGGTGCTCAACCTGGGAAGGACGTGGACGAGCGACCCGTTTGGTGCTGCCAATTTCGTCGGGGTCACAACCGAGGTACCGCTGATGGATAGCCGGCGTGGCCCTCTCGCCAAAGCGAAAGCCGATGTCGAGGCCGCGCGGCGGCGGCGCGAGGCGATCGAATCCGAGGCCGGCGTGGAACTGCTGCGCTTGCTCGACTCGCTCACACAGCGCCGCACCGCCCTGGAATCGTTCGAGCGCAAGGTCGGCGCGCGTATTCCCGCCCTCAAGCAGATGGCCGAAGATGCCTACCGTCTCGGCCGCGGATCCATCCTTGAATTGATCGACGCCGGGCGTGCGCGGCTCGATGCGCGCCTCACGAACGTCGATCTGCGAGCCGCTATTGTGCAGCAGGAATTGCGGGTCAAGGCGTTGACCGGCAGGCTCGTTGACTACTAGGCAGCGGAAATTCAGCGCGCCGGCACGTTGACTGTAAGCTTGACGTAAGGTTAGTGCCCTAACCTTGCAGCGTGGTCAGGCTGAGCGTGGTTCGTATAACGCGTGCCGCGTTCGGTCCGGCCACATTCCTCCTCGGAGTTGCAGGGTGGTTGCTGATGCTGAGACGGTGACTAACCCGGACTCGATTGCCGGCCGGCGGGGCAACCCGTTGGCCGGAATTTTTTTCAGCGCCGGTGTGGCGCATGGATGCAGGCGCCCGGAACTGACCGGCCTGTTGATGGGGGAAGATGCTGACCGATCCCACGATTCGCCGAAGCCGCGCTGTGGCAATCCGGTGGAATCCTCGATACTTTATTAAAATCTTCCCCTAACCGCTGATTTTTGCTATCTTATCGCGCTGGTGGCCGGTTGCCGCCATGTTATGCTATCTGAACGGGGAGGGCGATGGTGGTACAACGTGCGGCGTGGCGGGGGGCTGTGTGCGCGGTCGGCGCGGTGATGCTGCTCGCTTGCCCGCCGTTGCATGCCGCTGACAGCAAGCACCGGGTGACAGTGAAATATTCATCGAAGTCCGCCGCCAAAACCCCGGCGCGCAAATACCCTATTGCGAAACGCGACGCCGTGGAACTCGCAGCCTCGGGCACGCCCAATCTCAAATCGGCCGCCGCGCTGGTTGTCGATCTCAACGACGGCAGCACGGTTTACGCCAAGAACACGCAGAACATCACGGCGATCGCATCGATCACCAAGCTGATGACGGCGATGGTGGTGCTCGACGCCAACCTGCCGCCTGAGGAAACGATAACCATCGAATCCGCCGACTTCGATTTCGTCAAACACACGAATTCCCGTCTCAGAGTCGGCACCGGGCTCGCCCGGCGCGACATGTTGCGCCTGGCGCTGATGTCGTCGGAGAACCGCGCTGCGGCGTCTCTCAGCCGCGCTTATCCCGGCGGCAACGAAGCGTTCATCGCGGCGATGAACCGCAAAGCCGTCGAACTCGGCATGTGGAACACGCGGTTCGTCGATTCGACCGGGCTGTCGAGCGAAAACGTATCGACTGCGGAAGATCTGGTGAAGATGGTGAAGGGCGCCTATCAGTATCCGTCGATACGCGAGTTCACCACGACACCCGCGCACGCAGTCGAAACCATGGCCGGGCGCAACCTGCAATTTCGCAATTCCAACGGATTGGTCAAGAGCGCGGCCTGGGAAATCGGCCTGTCCAAAACCGGCTACATCAGCGAAGCCGGGCGCTGCCTCGTCATGCAGGCCAGGATCGCTGCGCGACCGGTGATAATCGTGTTGCTCGATTCGTGGGGCAAATACACCCGCATCGGCGACGCCAACCGCATCAAGAAGTGGCTGGAAAGCACCATCGCCCGCAAGCCCCTGGGCTGAAGGTCGTGAGGCGTAAGGGGTGAGGAGCGCGGGGACCAAGCGCGCGGCATAGCGCCGCGGGTGCTTACGCCTCGCACCTGACGCTTCCCGCGGCGTTTTTCGCAAGACGCTTTTTTCCGGCACTATTCCGAGCGTTCCCGTGGTGCGGTCATCCGAGCGGGTTTCCTTCCATGACTTGCTGTCGCCGCGGCAAAGCATGCTCGACGAAGTGCTCGCCGGGCTCGCCAGGCCGCAGAAAGAAATCGCGCCGAAATTCTTTTACGACGCGCGCGGTTGCGAGCTGTTCGAGGCAATCTGCAGCCTTCCGGAATATTATCCGACGCGCGCCGAACTTGCGATCATGCGCTCGCACGCGCGCGCCATGGCGGGGCTCGCCGGTTCCGGCTGCGCGCTGATCGAAATCGGTTGCGGCAACAGCGGGAAAACGCAGTTCCTGCTGGAGGCGTTGCGGCCGCAGGTGTTCGTGGCGGTCGATATAGCGCGCGAGCAGCTCGAAGCGTCCTGCAATGCGCTGGCGCGGTCGTTTCCGCAAATGGCGATCGCCGCGGTGCGGGCTGATTTTGCCCAACCGGTCAGAATACCGGCGCCAGAATTGCAGCATGCGCGCTGCCGCATGCTTTACTTTCCCGGCTCGACCATCGGCAATTTCACCCTGGCCGACGCGCGTGCGTTTCTCGCGCGCTGGGCGCCGCTGCTCGGCGCCGGCGGCAGCGCGCTCGTCGGCGTCGACCTCAAGAAAGGCGAAGCGTTGTTCAATGCCGCCTATAACGATGCGCAGGGCGTGACCGCCGAATTCAATCTCAACCTGCTGCGCCGCATCAACCGCGAGCTCGGGGCCGACTTCGAGCTCGCGGCGTTCCGTCATCGCGCTTTTTATGACGCCGCCAGCGGGCGCGTCGAAATGCATCTGGAAAGCCTGCGTCCGCAGCGCGTGACGATCGCCGGCAGGGAGTTTGAATTCCGCGCGGGAGAAACCATCCATACCGAAAATTCCTGCAAGTATGCGATCGATGAATTTCAGGACCTCGCACGCGCCGCGGGATTCGAGCCGGTGCAGTGCTGGTGCGACGACGAGCGCCTGTTCTCGGTGCATTACCTGACGCTGCCGCGCTAGTGCCGTTCCAACTTGATTGGACTTATGACCACGCGGGCCCTTCTGTTGAGTATCGTATCTCGATCACGCATCACAGATAGCCCGGAATAGTTGGAACGGCACCAGCATTTTGCGCTGCGCTATAATCGGGGCCGGCGCAAATTTCCTCCTCGGTGACTCATGCAATTATCCCGGCAACATTGAAAATAGGAGACCCATGACGATATCCCGCATCAAGATCAGCAATCCCAAAGGACTGCCCAAGCCGCTCGGCTCGTATTCGCACGTCGCGCGCGCCAGGGCAAGCGAGTTCCTGTTCATCGCCGGCCAGGTCGCGGTCGATGCGGGCGGCAAGCTCGTCGGCGCCGACGATTTCGAGGCGCAGGCGCGGCAGGTATTCAAGAACCTCGGCGCTGCACTCGAGTCGGCGGGCGCGGGTTACCGCAATATCGTGCAGTTCACCACCTACCTGGTCGATTCGCGCGATATCCCGAAGCTGCGGAAATTCCGAGAACGCAACTACGCGAAGTTCTTCCCGGATGGCAATTATCCGCCGAACACGCTGCTGATCGTCGATCGCCTGGTAAGCGAGGAAATGCTGCTCGAAATCTCGGCGATCGCAGCGCTGTAGCATTGACCGCAGCGCGCAATGTGGCTATCGTTGCGCGCAGGGTATCAACCACACGAAAGAAAAATCATGGGCAAAGGCGACAAACGGACTCTCCGCGGCAAGCTCTTCAAGGGCTCGTACGGCAAGACCCGGCCGCATCACCCGAAAAAGAAGCCGGCCGCCAAGCCCGCGGGCAAGAAAAGCTAGCTTTCGGCAACAGCCGGCCTGCTTTTCAAGCCGGCTTTTATTTCGCCGCGCGGTCGAGGAAGCCGAGCAAAGCGGTGGTGAACGCCTGCGCCTGCTCGATGTTCGACAAATGGGCCGCCGACGGAATGATCACCAGTTCCGATCCCGGCAGCGCGTCGTGGATTTCACGCGCCATCGCGACCGGCGTGCCTGGGTCCTGCTCGCCGACGATCACCAGCGCCGGGCAGGCGATTTCCTTCAGGCGGTGCGTGAGGTTGATCCTGGGGATTGCGTGGCAGCAGCCGATGAATCCCGCGACTGGCGTGGCGCGGATATCGCCGCCGATCTTGTCAACGGCCTGCGCATGCGATTTGCGATACGGCTCGGTGAACCAGCGGGCCAATGTTCCGTCGGTTATCGCCTGCATGCCGCCCGCTTCGACCGACTTGATGCGCGCGGTCCATACCGGTGCCGCTTCCGCCGGATAACGGCTGGTAGTATCGGCGAGCGTGAGACTCCTGAATACGCCAGGGTACTTGAGCGCGAACGTCTGCCCGATCATGCCGCCCATCGAGAGCCCGACCCAGTGCGTCTGCTTGATGCCAAGCGCGGCGAGCAGTCCGTGCGCGTCGTCGGCGAGCTGCTCCAGCGTGTAGGCGCCGGCCGGCGCTTCGCTCTGGCCGTGGCCGCGCGTGTCGTAACGCAGCACCTTGTATTTTTTGGTGAGCGCAGCCATCTGCGCGTCCCACATGTGCAGATTGCACGCGAGCGAGTGCGAAAGCATCACCCACGGGCCGTTGCCCGCGATTTCGTAATTGATGCTGATGCCGTTGGCCTTGATTTTCATTGCCGCTCCTCCGGAAATGGCTGGTGATCGAGTGTTATTTCAGGATCTGGAACAAATTGTTGAAATCGTCCGTCCACAACCTGAGACCGGGGATTTCATCGAACTCGCCCGCTTTATTCGCGATCGCCTCGTTTTCGATCAGCGCCTTGTCGCGCGTGACGATCACCCAATCGGTCTTTGAGAAGCTGGTTTCCTCCGCCTCGTCGGCAATCAGAACGGCGTAAAGGCCGAGGCTGTCGGCGATTTGCTTGACCACCGGCGCGAGCTTGAGGAAACGGTTGGTTACATGAAATACGATGGCGCCGCCGGGCTTCACGTGATTCAGGTACACCATCATCGCCTCCCTGGTGATCAAATGCACCGGGATCGAATCGCTCGAGAATGCGTCGACCGCCAGCACATCGAAGTCATGCGGCGGCTCGCGCTCGAGGCTCAACCGCGCGTCGCCGAGGCTGATCTCGATCGCCGCCTCGCTGTCCTTGAGGTAGGTGAATTCGCTCCGGGCGATCGTGATCACCTGCGGATTGATGTCGTAGAAGTGGTAGGTGTCGCCGGGCTTGCCCCACACCGCGAGCGTGCCGGTGCCGAGCCCGATCACGCCGACGCTCTGATTCCCGGAATGGACGCTCTTGATCGCCAGCACGACACCCGAATCCGGCCCATAGTAGGTCGTCGGTTCGTGGCGTCGCTCCGGCTTGAGATACTGCTCGCCGTGGAGGATCACGCCGTGGATCAGGCGCCGCACGCCGTCATCGCTCTCCTCGGTGCCGATGTCCTTGGTGCGCAGCGTGCCGTAGAAATTGCGCGTCATGACGCGCGTGTCTTCCTTCAGCTGATCGATCTGCTGGTTCCAGAAGTAACCGCACACGCCAGCCATCGCGATCGCGTTGATCCACACGAAAAACGGCATCCTGCGCAGCGTCACCGCGGCGAGCACCGCAGTGATTACGAAACCGAGGCCGAGCTCGTAGTAGGTCGGAAAAATGCGCGGCGCGATGAGGCCGACGAACAGGCCGCCGAGCGCGCCGCCGAGCGAGACCATCAGGTAGAACAGCGTCAGGTAACGCGGCGCCGGCCGTATTTTGGCGAGCTCGCCATGGAAGAACATGCACAGCGTGAAAAGCCCGATCAAATACATCGGAACCGCGGTCTTGATGTCGAGCGAGACATCGCTCTTTTGCAGGCCCCACGCGCAGAACCCGAGGATTACCGCGATCGGTCCGAGCATCCATGAGCGCTGATACCAGCCGTCGCTCTCGAAGCACAGAATGAACGTCAGCAGGTAGAGCGTCAGCGGCGCGAGCCACAGGAACGGGATCGACGCGATGTTCTGCGTAATGTGATTGGTGATCGCGAGCAGCAGCCACGAGCCCATCGCGGGCAGCGCGAGCCACAGCACGAGGTCAAAGCGGCCGGGCTTCGCCGCATCGTCTCGCGTGGTTGCCGCAGCCGCACTCGCCACCTGTGCGCCGGCGTTACTCAAGCTGTACAACGCGGACGTCACGCACAGCAGCGCGAACAATGCATATCCGATGGACCACGAATCGGCCTGTATCCGGGTCGTGACCCAGGGTTCGAGCGCGAACGGGTACGAAATCAACGCGAGCATCGAGGCGAGGTTCGACAGCGCGAACAAGCGGTAGACCGTGCCCTGCGGGAAAGTGCGCGCGAACCACGCCTGCACCAGCGGGCCGGTCGTCGCCAGCAGGAAATAGGGCAGGCCGATGGTCGCGAGCAGCAGGCCCAGGATGCGCAAGCCGGGATCTTCGCCGCCCTCCGGTTTCCAGCCCGCGTCGGGAATGATCGGCAGCACGGCGAGGCTCGCGACGAGCAGCGCGACGTGCAGAATGACCTGCGTGCGCGGCTTCAGCTTGCGCGTCGTCAAATCCGAGTAGGCGTAGCCCGCGAGCAGCGCGACCTGAAAGAACACGAGGCATGTCGTCCACACCGCGGCTGAACCGCCGAACCACGGCAGGATCTGCTTGGCGACGATGGGTTGGACGAGAAACAGCAGGAACGCGCTTGCGAAAATGGTACAAGCGTAAATCAGCATCGGATCACGCGAGGATGGGTTTTTGTTTTGGCAAAGGCCGTATTATACAGACTGCGCCGCCGGGCTGGACCGCAGGATGATGGATTTTGGGCCGGTTGCGGTTGCTTGACACCGCAATTGCGTTTCCACAGACTGAGTTCGCCCGCAGTCAGGCAGAGGACCGCTTAAGATACGTCACGATGACCGTGTTATGCGGATACGAATATTTTTCAATACCCGGCTGTCGCCGCGCGCGCATTGACTTCAATGGCCATCCTCCCGCTCTGGATCAAGATCGCGTACACGCTGCTGGTCGTCGTCATCGCGGTGATCTATTCCTTCAAGTACAGCCTCGGCAATTACCTCTGGTTTTCCGACATCGGCCTGCTGGCGACCGTGCCCGCGCTGTGGTTCGAGAGCAGCCTCTTGGCGAGCATGATGGTGGTGGGACTGCTGCTGCCGGAGGCCCTGTGGAATGCAAGCTTCTTTTGGCAGCTCCTGACCGGTAAGCGCATCAGCGGCCTCACCGATTACATGTTCGATCCGCGTATACCACTGTACGTAAGGGCGCTTTCACTGTTCCACGTACTCTTGCCCGTGCTCCTGCTGTGGATGATCGCTCAGCTGGGGTACGCTCAGACGGCCTGGATCGCACAGACCGCGCTCGCCTGGATAGTGTTGCCCCTGACGTATTGGCTTACGGATCCGAAAGAAAATGTGAATTGGGTGCATGGGCCGGGCGCCGAGCCGCAAAAACGGCTGCCACCGCTGATTTATCTGGGGCTGGTGATGATTGCGTTTCCGGTGCTGCTCTATTTTCCTACGCATATACTGTTGCTATCATTGTTCGGGTGACTCCAAGGCCGGGTACCGGGCCGGGTCTGCATGCGGGCAGGCGCGGAACTGGCGCGGTAAATTTTTCCTGAGGATCGGATATTCATGCGTAAGCTTTTTCGTTTAATGATCGGTTGTTTTTTCGCGCTGGCGGTAGGCGGCGCGCTGGCGGAGAGCTACGAGGTTGGGCAGATATGGAGCTACCGGACGCGTCCGCAGGAGCCGAACTCGGCTCTGATGATATTGCGCATCGACAGCAGCACCGATCTGGGAGAGGTCATCTTCATTCGGCTATACAACCTCAATTTTCGCTCTACCAATGGCACCATCCTCGTGCCCGTATTGAGCCCGCTGCCATTTACTCGGGCGGCACTTGACAGGAGCGTCTTGAAGCTCACCCGCAAGACGGATATGGTCGAGCAATCCGAACTCGCCTATACGAAATGGAAGCAGGCTCACCTCGAAGGGAAAAAAGTCGCCCTTTACAAGAGGCCGGTCGCGCAAGTCCTTCCCGATCTCGAAGCCGTGATAGTCAAGAAACACGGCGATTCGGGTGCTGCTACGACGCAAAGCCGCTGAGGCGCGGCAGCCACGTGCTCAGCGTGGATTAAACGCCACCCATGCGATAAACAACAATATTCCCCAGCCCAGGAGAGTAAAGACCATCGGCTCGGTGTGGCGTGCGTCGGGGGCGCCGAGCATGCTCGAACCGCGCCGCGGCAGTCCGGTGGCGAAAAAGCGGCTGAACCAGATCATCGCCAGCAACACCGCCACGCCTGAATCACGCAGGTAGCGCCGAGCGCGGCGGAGGCGAGACGATTTATGTTGAGCTTCGACTGTAAGCGATGCTCAAAAAAGCCCCGCCCGCTGCAAGCGCACGGTGCGAGCCGGTGTAGAGAGCCGCGCTGAACAGCAGCAACAATATCCAGCCGATCAGGTTGAGCGCAAGCGGCGGCACGTTCGCGTTGAGCGCGCGCCGCGCGGCGGCGCTGTTGCGCAGCCCGGCGGCAAACCGTTCGCTGAACCAGATGAGGCTCAGCAGTGCGGCGAGCGCGAGCAGCGCGACGAGCGCCGCTTCCAGGCCCTGGCGCTCGTAAATCCGCGCCGCGCACCACAGGGCGACAGCCAGTGAAGCGAGGCGGTTGATGTTCAATGCGGGCGCCCGGCTTTTGTGAAGGCGTGCCTCATACGCAGCGTCCGCCATCGACTTCCAGGCACGCCCCGGTGATCATGTCGGCTTCGTCGCTGGCGAGAAACAGCGCGGCATTGGCGACGTCGCGCGGCGTCGAGAAGCGGCCCAGCGGTATCGTCGCCACGAATTTCTGGCGGTTTTCGGGCGTATCGGGCATCCCCATGAATTCGCTGGTGAGCCCGGTCTCGCCGATCACCGGATTGATCATGTTGACGCGGATCTTGTCGGGACCGAGCTCGGCCGCCATCGACTTGCCGGTGATGATGGCCGCGCCCTTGCTGCCGTTGTACCACGTGAGTCCCGGCCGCGGCCGCACGCCCGCGGTCGAAGCGATGATGACGATCGAACCGCCGCCATGCCGGCGGAAATGCGGCACCGCATGGCGCGCCGTGAGAAACAGGCTTTTGACGTTGACCGCGTAGACCCTGTCGAACTCGGCTTCGGTCACTTCGAGCAGCGGCTTTCTACGGTGCGTGGTGCCGGCGTTGTTGACGATGATGTCGAGGCCGCCGAACGCGTCGATGGCGTCCCTGATCATCGCGGCAACGTCGGCGTCGCGTGAAACATCGGCTCGGCAGAACTTCGCCACGCCGCCGGCAGTGCGGATTTCCTGGGCGACGCGCTCGCCGGCGGTAGCGTTGATGTCGTTGACGAGCACTTTTGCACCCTCGATCGCAAAGCGCTTGGCGATGCCTTCACCGAATCCGGAGCCGGCGCCCGTGACGATCGCAATTTTATTTTTGAGCCGCATAAGGCCTCCCTGGGGTTTCTGCCGTCAGCGCGCAGCGACCAGTGCCCGCCAATCGTCGGGCCGGATGCGCGCGATGATTTCGAAATTGTCCTTGCCGAGCCCGCGGACAACCGCCGCTTCGCCCTCGGCGAGATAGGGCGGACCGGCGACGCCATAAAATGGATTGCCATGGCTTGCAATCACAAGATTGGAGCCACTCGGCTGCGGCGTCGCAAGCAGCTTTTTCAGCGCGGCATAGCGGTTAGGGTCGGAAGCCGGCAGCGCCGCGCCGCGCACGTCGGCTACCGGTTCGGCCTGACCGAATGCGAGCCGCGCGGTTTCCATGGTGCGGCACAGCGGGCTCGCAATGACTTTTGCAACCGGCAGCCTGAGATTGCGAATTGCGGCGCCGATCGCGCGCGCCTGCTCGCGCCCGGTGTCGGTCAAGTTGCGCTGGTTGGCGCAGTCATCAAAGCCGCGCGACCTGGAATCGTTCTGCGAAAAGTCGGTCGAGGTGTGGCGGAAGTACAGCACATAGCCGCCGTGCTGCAGCTCGGCGACGAGTTGCAGCGGCGTGAGCTTGCGTACGACTTCAGAATTGCGCGGTGGCGCCGGCGGGACCTGCGCGAGCTCGTCGTTCGGTACTTGCTGGGCCAGGGCTGCCGGCACTGCGAGCGCCACGCACAGCAGGAATGCCCGCAGGGTCAAGGATGCGTCGCGAAGAGAATTCATTGCCGGCGGCGGGGGAATCGGACACGATAGCGCCAATCTCCCATTATACCCAAGCGTTCACCAACGACCCGACCATGGCAAAACACGGCATTACTGAATGGGCGCTGTTGCTCGCGCTGGCGGCGATGTGGGGCTCGGCATTCATGTTCGTCAAGCTCGGCGTCGCGACGGTGCCGCCGGCCACGCTGGTCGCAGGCCGGCTTGCGATCGGCGCGGCGATACTATATGCCGTGATGCGCGCGCAGGGACTGGCGCTGCCGGCGCCCGGACGGCGCTGGCTGCCGTTCGTGGCGCTCGCGATGATCGGCAACTGCGTGCCGTTTTATCTGATCACCTGGGGGCAGCAGTTCATCGACAGCGCGCTCGCCGGCATCCTGATGGCGGTGATGCCGCTCGCCACGCTGGTGCTCGCGCACTGCTTTGTCGCCGGCGAGCGCTTGACCGCCGGCCGCGCGCTCGGCTTCACCGTCGGTTTTGCCGGCATCGTGGTGCTGATGGGGCCGGCCGCGCTGGCCGGCATCGGCGGCTCGCTCATCAAGGCGACGGCGCAGGCGGCGGTGCTCGCGGGTGCTTTGTGCTATGCCGCCAACACCATTATCGCGCGGCATTCGATCGCAACCGATTTTCTGGTGGCTTCGACCGGTGTGCTGATCGTGGCGAGCGCGCTGATGGTGCCGGTCGCACTGGTTGGCGACCGCCCGTGGGCGCTTGCGCCGAGCATGAGTTCGACCGCCGCCATCGTGTGGCTCGGCATCGGCCCGACCGCGCTGGCGACGCTGCTCTACTTCAGGCTGATCGCCGCCGCCGGCCCGACCTTCATGGCGATCGTCAATTACCTGTCACCCATGGTCGCGCTGCTGGCAGGCGTGATGCTGCTCGGGGAGCAGCCGGGCACCACCGCGGTGGCAGGACTCGCGTTGATTTTGCTCGGTATTGCGCTGAGCCGCCGGCGTTGACCGAAATTCGCGTGCCTGGCTTGAAACTTGCGGCTTTCACCCCCATCAAACATATACGGCTGCGGTGTCAGCCAGTTAACGTGACTTCGGTCACGGTGGCGACTCAACCGAACCGTTATTCAGCCGTTAATGGATTTATATGAACATCGTCTACAACAGCGACAACTACTACGTGGTTGAGTATCCGCAAGAGCACGGGTACGAAGTGGTCGACAAGCAGGCCGGCCGCGGCACGTACTTTCAGGGCGACGTCGGCGAGAGGTTCCGTGAATCGATGATCGGAGCACTCGGCGAAGACCCGTCGCCCGAGCACGTCGATGAGTTCATCTCCGACTTCGGCGTGTTGATCAACTTCCCCACCACCGTTCACTGACCGCGCCGGGCTCGCGGCGCGGGGAGTGCGTGATTGAGTGATTACGTAATTGAGCGATTAAGCCTAAATCACTGAATCACTCAATTACCCAATCACTTCAGCCGGCGCCAGCCGGCTTCCTCGCGGTCGAGGATGCGCTTCAACGCCGCCAGATGCAGGAACGATTGCTCGCGCTCGGCGTCCATCTGCGCGCGTGTCTGCGCCGCGATTTTGTCCGGCACTATCCTGAGCGGCTTGCCGGTGCCGTGGCCCAGCACCTGCAGCATGCACGCGCGTTCAAGATAGTAAAGGTCGTCGAATGCGCACGCTACGTTCGGTCCGCACACGATAACTCCGTGGTTGGCAAGAAAGAGCACGTCAGCGTCGCGCAGCCTGGATGCGAGGCGGTCGCCTTCGGCGTCGTCGAGCGCAAGCCCGTTGTATTCGTCGTCGTAGGCGACGCGGCCGTAGAACTTGAGCGAGTTCTGGCTCGCCCATGCAAGCTGCCCGCCCTGCACCACGGTGAGCGTCGTCGCGAACGGCATGTGGGTGTGCAGCACGCATTTCGCGCGCGGGCTGGCGCGATGAACGTGGCCGTGGATGAAGAAGGCGGTCGGCTCGACGGTGTGCCTGCCGGAAATCCGGTTGCCCGCCGCATCGACTACGACCAGATCAGCCGGCGTCACTTCCGACCAGTGCAGGCCTTGCGGGTTGATCAGGAACTCTCCGGGCTTGCCCGGCAGCGCGAGGCTGAAGTGGTTGCATACGCCTTCGGAAAAGCCGAGCCGCTCGGCCCAGCGCAGCGCCGCGACGAGATCGATGCGCGCCGCGGTCGCGGAATCTGCTCTTGCCATAAGTGGTTTCAAACCCGAAAAAGGGGATTCTACCGCCGGGCTTGGTCGAGCTGCGCATAGCGGGCGATCAGCGCCTTGAGCGCCTCCAGCAGCGTTTCGTCAGGCACGCCATCGGCAATGATCATGCGCGCGGCGCGCGGGTTGCCGGTGGCCTGGTCCGCGGCCGCCCGCGCGACCAGCCGGTAGTACGTGTTACCGCCGAGTCCGCGCGGCGCGACCGCGGTTTTCGCTTCGAGTGCACCGATAGCCGATGCCGGCATGCACCGCTTGCCAAGCCTGAAGCCGAGCAGGCGTCGCACGGCGCAGATCGCGTTCGCGTCGACTTCGACCGTCAGCGAGTTGGCAACCGCATACAACGCGACCAGCACGAACCACGCGCCGAACAGCAGCACCGGATAAACCACTGCGGCAGTCAGCGCGAGCGTCAGCAGCGTCGCAGCGTCGGGCTCGCTAGGCGCGAACGCGACAGCGGCATACAGCGATGGCACGAACAGTGCGACGCCGATCAGCGCGAGCTTGAGCGCGCCGCGCCAGCCGCGCAGCGCCGGGAAATGCAGCAGTACTCCATGCGCGGTATAAGTTACGCGCACCACGTCAGCAGGCCATTGCGGTGGAATGGCAGCGTGCTGGCTCATCGTGCGCGAATAAAACAGCCGTCGGTCAAGCGCCGCCGGCCGTCGATCGGCCAGGATGCCGTGACAGTCAGTCTAGTTTGACCTTGGCCGATTTCGCGACCTTCGCTCATTTTTCTCGATTCCAATTCACGCATCTGGAACGCTTGCCCGCGTTTCAATTATTCCCTAGGCTGCCAATGGCACGATCTTGACGTCATCACGTCGATCCATGAGAAAGCGTTTCAGAATCTTGTAGGTGTCGAGGTCGAACGACGGCTGCGCGTCCAGCGCGTCGAGCTCGTGCTCGGAGCGTACCGTGCCGAGATAGCACCAGTGGTCGAGCACGTGCAGGTCGGTGCGCTCGCCGCTCGCTTCGCGCACGCCGATACGCCCCTTGAACGGCCAGGCCTGCAGTTTCAACTCGCTCAGCGCTTCCATCAGCCGCAAGTCGTGCTGCGCTGTCGATTCCTTGCCGGCGCACACGCCGTGGCAACGCTTGATCTGGTGCGCGAAACACGGCCCGCTGCCTTTTTCGAGGCCGGTTGCGAGCAGGCACAACTCGAATGCCTGCGCGAGATTGCGCAGCGTGTCGAGTGCCGCGCGCTTCGAGCGGAACACGCCGTAGACATTGACGGTGTCGCTGAAGTCGATGCCGGCGACGCTTACGAGTTGCGGCGCGCCGCCCGCTGCGGGGTCCCACGCAAATGCGCACAAATCATTATTGCGCCGCAGCCGGTGATTCAGGATGGGCAGCAGCTCTTTCACCAGCCGCGCTTCCTCGAGCAGCGCGCCGAGCTCGCCGGCGGTTTCCTTCCAGTCGATGCGTTTCACCTGCTGCACGATGCGCATGTCCTTGGAGAGCCGGTGGTCGCCGGAAAAATGCGCCAGCACGCGCGAACGCAGGTTGACGCTTTTACCGACGTACAGCGGCATGTCGTTTTCGCCATAGAACAGATACACGCCTGGCATCTCGGGTATCTCGTCGAGGACGAGCTCCGACAGGCCGGGCGGCAGGGTCGGCGTCTTGAGCTGTGCCGCGGCTGCCGCGGCGAGCGCGTCAGCGCCGACTTCGTCGCGCCATATCTGGATCAAATCCCACAGCACCCGCGCATCGCCGAGCGCGCGGTGGCGCGCGCTGCACGTCACGCCGTGGCGCTCCATCAGGCTGTCGAGGTTGTGGCGCGCATGACCGGGAAACAGTTTGCGCGAGAGTTTGACCGTGCATACCACGTCGGATGCAAACTTGACGTCGAGACGCGCGAATTCATGACGCAGAAATCCGTAGTCGAAGCGCGCGTTGTGCGCGATGAGCAGCCTGCCGTCGAGCCGCGCCTTCAATTCGCGCGCGACCTCGGCGAAGGTCGGCGCGAGCGCGACCATGTCGTTGCTGATGCCGGTCAGAGCTTCGATGAAGGGCGGGATGCGCGATTCGGGATTGACGAGCGTGCTCCACTCGCCTTTGAGCCGTCCGCGCTCGACTTCGATCAGCCCGATCTCGGTGATGCGGTCGAAGCTCGCGGTGGCGCCGGTGGTTTCGAGATCGAGAAATACCAGTCGCTGATCCAGCATCAAATCCCTGTCGCGCCCGCTGGCCGGAGATGGAAGTTGAAATCCGGAAAATTCCGAGTAGGATGGAACATAGCATTACCACGCGCTGTGCGAAAGACATGGCGCGTCGATGCGCAACGCCTTGGACAGGAGGGGAGCATGGGACGCAAATATATCGATTGTCGCGATTTTCCGAGTGTCGCCAAATGCACGGTCGCGATTTCGGCGGACAGCGAGAAGGAATTGCTGGAAATCGCCGTGCAGCACGCGGTCGCGGTGCACGGCCACAAGGACTCGCCGGAGTTCCGCGCGCAGTTGAAGCAGGCGTTCAAAGACGGCATGCCCAAGCCCTGAGCGCGCGGCGGTGCATTCAGGCCTGATGGCCGATCGCGCGCGAGATGCGCTCGGCCATCTGCTTGACCTGCGGCGCCCACGCCTTGTTGAAGCGCTCGGAAGGCGCCGACACCGACAGCCCCGCGACGAGATGTCCATCGTCGCCGTAGATGCCGGCGCCGGCGCATGACACGCCTTTCTCGGCTTCCTCGTTGTCGAATGCATAGCCTTGCTGGCGCGCCCGCTCGATTTCCTTCAGCAAGCCCGCCTGATCGGTGAGCGTGTTGTCGGTGAACTTCGGCAGCCCGGTGCGTTTTGCGTATTCCCGGCATTGCTCGGGGCCGTCGGCGGCGAGGAAGATCTTGCCGACCGCGGTGATGTGCAGCGGCGCGCGCGCGCCGATGATCTGCACGATGCGCATCATCTGGGTGCCCGCCGACGTGCGCTCGACATAGACCACTTCGTCGTCGTGGCGCACCGAGAGATTGACGGTCTCGCCGAGCTGCTGATGGAGTTGGTGCATGAACGGCAGCGCTTCCTGCCGGATGCTGATGCGCGAGCGCACCAGCGTGCCGAGCTCGAGCAGGCGCATGCCGAGACGGTAAGTGCCGGGCTCGATGCGGTCGACGATGCGGTTGCGCACCATCACGTTGAGGATGCGGTGCGCGGTGGATGGATGCAGCCGCGTTTGCGCTGCGAGCTGCTTGAGATTGACCGGCACGTTATGCCCCGCGAGCGCGTCGAGCAGGCTCATCATGCGCTCGATCACCTGGATCGACGACTTGGTTTCTTTTTCAGCCACGGCGGGGGGAATTTGGATTTATTTACGAGAAGTTGCGGCCGATTTTACATTATGAAATTTGGCGCGGCAACCGCAAATGCACACCCGGCGTGTGGCAGAATGTGCAACTCAAGTCGACAGGGAGCAACGAGCATGAGCGTACGTTGGGAAAGCACGCAAGTCGAAGGCAAGACCATGCGGATCTACCTCGGCGTGCCCGACCGGCCGGGGCCGCATCCCGTGCTCCTCGTGGCGCAGCACGGAGGCGGGTTGGATGCGCAGATGCAGGATACGGTGCACCGGCTGTACCGCGAGGGTTATGTCGTCGCTGCGCCGGAGCTGTTTCACCGCCAGCCGGCGGACGCGGATCCGACCAAGCGCACCAGCATGCTGATCGACAAAGAGATCATCGCCGATCTCAATGCCACCATTGCGCTACTCAAGACATCGGGCGTGCAGGGCGCGCCGCTCGGCATCGTCGGTTTCTGCATGGGCGGGCGGGTGAGCTATTTGGCGGCGACCGCCATCAAGGAACTCAAGGCGGCGGCGGTGTTTTACGGCGCCAATATCATGAAAGCGCTGGGCGACGGGCCGAGCCCGTACGAGCGCTCGGCGAACATCCAGTGCCCGATCATCGGATTCTTCGGCGCCGAGGACGCAAATCCGTCGCCCGACGACGTGAAGAAAATAGACGCTGAATTGACGCGGCTCAAAAAGTGGCACGAGTTCCACACGTATCTCAATGCGGGCCACGCATTCCAGAACTTCATCGACAAGCGCTACCGCGAGCGCCCGTCGCGCGGTTCGTGGCATGAAATGCTGGCGTTTTTCGCCGAGCACCTGAAGCGCGGCGCTAGCGCCTGACCGGCGCGTACGCCGACCGACGATCTGCGCCGGAATTTGAATAAGGAGCAGCTATGCGGAAATACATCGCGTGCGCCTGCGCAGTGGCGCTTTACGTGAGCTCGGGCGTGCTTTTTGCGCAGCCGTACCCGAATAAGCCGATCCGCTACATCGTCCCGTACGCACCGGGCGGCTCGACCGACATCGTGGCGCGGCTGCTGGCGCAGAAGCTCTCCGTCGCCATGGGCCAGCAGGTGGTGGTCGACAACCGGCCCGGCGCAGGCGGTTCGATCGGCGCCGATCTGGTGGCGAAATCTCCGCCCGACGGCTACACCATGGTCACCGCAGTGACCGGGATCATGGCGATCAACCAGTTTCTCTACCGCAAGCTGCCGTTCGATCCGGAGAAGGATTTCGCGCCGGTCACGCAGGTCGGCTCGCTGCCGTTGATCCTGGTCGTGCATCCGTCGATTCCCGCGCGTAACGTCCGGGAGCTGATCGCGATCGCCAAGGCGAAACCCGGCCAGCTCAACTACGGCTCCTCGGGCGTGGGCACCGCGACGCACATGACGACGGAATTATTCAAGACCATGGCGGGCGTCGATATAGTGCACATCCCGTACAAGGGTAGCGGCCAGGTGATGGGCGACATCGTCGGCGGCCAGCTCGCGCTGATCTTCGACCAGATCGTCAGCTCGCTGCCGCACGTGCAGGCGGGCAAGCTGCGCATGCTGGCGATCACCAGCGCGAAGCGCTTTCCGTCGCTCCCCGATACGCCCACGGTCGCCGAAAGCGGCGTGCCAGGCTACGAATCGATCTCGTGGGCCGGTGTCGCGGTGCCGGCGGGCACGCCGAAGGAGATCGTCGAGCGGCTGCACGCCGAAATCGTCAAGGTGCTGGCCATGCCCGACATCCGCGAGCGCTTTCTGCGGGATGGCATCGAGCCGGTCGGCAGCACGCCCGAGCAGTTCGCGGAACACATCCGCCGCGAGCGCATCAAATGGGCGAAGGTGGTCAAGGATTCCGGCGCGCGCGCCGACTGAACCGGCGCCAGCGTCGGGTTCCAAATGCTGAACGCTGAACGCTGAACGCTGAACGCTGAACGCTGAACGCTGAACGCTGAACGCTGAACGCTGAACGCTGATTGCTGATCGCTCAATACCATGCGCGTTGGTTTATTCGTTACCTGTCTTGTCGATCTGATGCGGCCGAGCATCGGCTTCGCCGCGCTCAAGCTGCTGGAGGACGCCGGCTGCGAGGTCATCGTACCCAAAATGCAGACGTGCTGCGGCCAGCCCGGCTACAACTCCGGAGACCGTCGCTCGGCGCTGGCGTTGGCGCGCAAGGTGCTCGCCGAATTCGAAGCGTGCGATTACGTCGTTGCGCCTTCGGGCTCGTGCGCGGGCATGATCCGCACCCACTATCCCGATCTCTTTTCGGATCAGCCGGCGGAGCTCGAGCGCGTCAAGCATTTGTGTGAAAAAACCTACGAGCTCACCGATTTCCTGCTCAATGTCGCGAAGCTCGAGCGCGTCACCGCATCGTTCAATGGCACTGTGACCTATCACGATTCGTGCGCGGGGCTGCGCGAGATGGGCGTGAAGGCGCAGCCGCGCGCGCTGCTGGCGAAAGTGGGAGGCTTGCAGTTGAGGGAGATGAGCGAAGCCGAAACGTGCTGCGGATTCGGCGGCACTTTCTCGATCAAATTCGGTGATATCTCATCGCGGCTCGCCGACAACAAATGCGAGAACGCGCTTGCCACTGGCGCCGACGCGATCGTGCTTGGCGATCTCGGCTGCATGCTGAACATCGAAGGCCGCCTGCGCCGGCGCGGCGACACCAAAACCAGAGTGCTGCACGTCGCCGAAGTCCTGGCTGGTCAATCGGACTGAGACTGCGGCAGAACGTCAAGAACAGCCACAGAGATCACAGAGATCACAGAGGAAGATCAAGATCGAACAGAGATCTGTTCCTGGGTTTAACTCTGTGTTCTCTGTGATCTCTGTGTTCCCTGTGGCTGGTTTTTTGATTTTGTTGAGGATAGTTAAGGAATGAAGATCGCCATCATGGGATCGGGCGGCGTCGGCGGCTATTTTGGCGCCCGGCTCGCGCAGGCCGGCTGCGAGGTCGCCTTTATCGCGCGCGGCGCGCATCTGGCGGCGATGCGCGAGCATGGATTGAAGGTCGAAAGCCAGCTCGGCGACATCGTTCTTCCCAAGGTGCGGGTGACGGACGATCCGGCCACGCTGGGGCCGGTCGACCTCGTGCTGTTCTCGGTGAAGCTGTGGGACACCGAGACCGCGGCGCGCTCGATCGCGCTATTGTTCGGCCCGCGCACCGGCATCGTGTCGTTCCAGAACGGCGTGCAGAAAGACGATATTCTGCGGCGCATCTTTGGCGACGCGGCGGTGATGGGAGGCGTTGGCTATATCGCCACGACGATCGCGCGGCCCGGTGTGATCAAGCACACCGGCACCATGCAAAGACTGCTTTTCGGCGAGTACGACGGCAGCCGCTCGGCGCGCGCCGAGGGCTTGCTCGATGCATGCAAGCGCGGCGGCATCAATGCCGAGCTGAGCGGCGACATTCGCCGCGAAATCTGGGAGAAGTTCGTGTTTCTGGTCGGCCTGTCCGCGACGACGACGACCATGCGCGTGCCGATCGGGCCGATCCGCTCGAACCCGCAGACTCGCGCATTCCTGCTCGATCTCATGCGGGAGGTGGTCGCGGTCGGGCGGGCGCATGGCGTTGCCCTGGCCGAGGACTACGCCGAGAAGCGCCTGGCGTTCGGCGACAGTCTGCCGGCGGACATGACTTCGTCCATGCACCACGATCTCGAGCGCGGCAAGCCGCTCGAAGTGGCGTGGCTCAGCGGCGGCGCGGTTGAGCTGGGCAAGGCGGTCGGAGTGCCGACGCCGGCCAATCGCGCGGTATGGAATATTCTCGCGCTGCACGCCGGTGGCCGAAACGCGGCCTGAAGCGAACCATCCGCGTTTGACGGTCCGCGCTACCGGATGCCGTAATCGACTTGAGCCGCTGAAGTTCGCGCCGGGCTTGCCTCGGTGCGGGCTTTGGCGGTAAATAGGATTCCTATGCAAGTAGCCTCCATGCATTTCAAAGCCCGGATCGGCGAGAAGCTCGCCGACCGGAAGTTGCAAGCCGCGCTCAAGAAGCTGCAAAGTAATTTCGTCAGGGGCCGCGCCGACCGCGTGCTCGAACTCGACAATTTCGAGGAGATCCGCACCGCGGCGGCCGCGATCCGTGACCGTGCGCTCAATAATCTCGCCGCTTATCTCGAGGAGTTCGAGCGCAACGCGACCGCACGCGGCGCAGTCGTGCACTGGGCCGAGACCACGGCCGATGTCAATCGCATCGTGTGCGAGCTCGCCGCGAAATACGGCGTGAAGAAGGCGGTCAAGTCGAAGTCGATGGTGAGCGAGGAATGCGCGTTGAACGACGCGCTCGAGGCCGCCGGCGTGCAGGTGGTCGAGACCGATCTCGGCGAGTACATCCTGCAGCTCGCCCAAGAGCCGCCGTCGCACATCATCGCGCCGGTGATCCACAAGGGCCGCGACGAAATCTCCGATCTGTTCGCGGAAAAACACCAGCGTCCGCGCAAGACCGACATCGGCGAGCTGACGCGCGAGGCGCGCGAAATGCTGCGCTCGCATTTCCTGTCGGCGGACATGGGCATCTCGGGCGCCAATTTCATCGTCGCCGAGACCGGCACCACGCTGATCGTGACCAACGAAGGCAACGGCCGCATGGTGACGACGCTGCCGCGCGTGCACGTCGCGATCACGGGGATCGAGAAAGTGGTGGCTACGCTCGAGGACGTGACGACGCTGCTGCGGCTCCTGCCGCGCTCGGCGACCGGCCAGTCCATCTCGAATTACATTTCGTTCACGACCGGCGTGAAGGATCCGCAGGACGTGGCCGGAGCCGAGCATTTTCATATCATCCTGCTCGATGCCGGCCGCACCAAACTGATCGGCAGCGACATGCAGCCGATGCTGCGCTGCATCCGCTGCGGCGCGTGCATGAACCATTGCCCGGTGTATCAAAGCGTCGGCGGCCACGCTTACGGCTGGGTGTATCCGGGGCCGATGGGCTCGATCCTGACGCCGACCTACGTCGGGCTCGAGAACGCGCTCGACCTGCCGCAGGCGTCGACCTTGTGCAACCAGTGCGGCGTGGTGTGCCCGGTCAAGATTCCCCTGCCGGACCTGATGCGCAAGCTGCGGGAGCAGCAGTTCGAACGCGGCCTGCGGCCCTGGTACGAGCTGCTTGCATTCCGCCTTTGGAGCTGGGCCGCGCAGCGGCCGGCAATTTACGCATCGTTGTCGAATATCGGCGTCAAAGTGCTCACGTGGATGGGCGGCGCTGATAAGCTGATACACCACCTGCCGTTCGGCGGCGGCTGGACCGCGGAGCGCGACATGCCGGCGCCGCAGGGAAAAACGTTTCGCGAATCGTATGCACGGCAAAAGCAGAATAGCTGATTTGCCACAGAGGGCACAGAGGTCGCAGAGAAAAGTTCAAGATCAAGAACACGCCGGGTTTTCTGGCTATTCGCATCTCTCTGTGTTCTCTGTGATCTCGGTGGCTATGATTTGCGGTTTCGCAACTGGATAATTGCGGCACAAGGAGATGGCGATGAACAAACCGGTTGATATGCAAACACTGCAATCGGTGCCGTTGTGGATAGACGGCAAGCATAAACAGGCATCGAGCACGCGCGCCGGGGAAATTACCAATCCGGCGACCGGCCGCGTCACGAAACGGGCGCCGCTCTGCAATGCGGCCGACATCGACGCCGCGGTGCAATCCGCGCAGCGCGCGTTCCCGGCGTGGCGCGACACGCCGCCGCTGCGCAGGGCCCGCGTCCTGATGCGCTTTCGCGAGCTGCTCGAGAGCAACAAGGACGAGCTCGCACAGTTGATTACCGCCGAGCACGGCAAGACGCTCGCCGATGCCGGCGGCTCGGTGCAGCGCGGTATCGAGGTCGTCGAGTTCGCGATGGGCATTCCGCACCTCATCAAGGGCGAGCACAGCGAGGACGTCGGCACCGGGGTCGATTGCCATTCGCTGCGCCAGCCGCTCGGCGTGTGCGCCGGCATCACGCCTTTCAATTTTCCGGTGATGGTGCCGCTGTGGATGTTTCCGGTCGCGCTCGCGTGCGGCAACACGTTCGTGCTGAAACCGTCGGAGAAAGTGCCGTCGGCATCGCTGCGCATGGCCGAACTGCTCAAGCAGGCCGGACTGCCCGACGGCGTGTTCAACGTCGTGCACGGCGACAAGGATGCGGTCGATGCGCTGCTCAATCACCCCGGCATCAAGGCGATCTCGTTCGTCGGCTCGACGCTGATCGCCAAATACATCTACGAGACCGCGGCGAAGAACGGCAAACGCGTGCAGGCTCTCGGCGGCGCCAAGAACCACGCGGTGGTGCTGCCGGACATGGCTGCCAGCGCGGCCGACCTCGAATTTGCAGCCGATGCGCTGATGGGCGCCGCTTACGGCTCGGCCGGCGAGCGCTGCATGGCGATTTCTGCGGTGGTCGCGGTCGGCGCGGCCGCCGACCCGCTGGTCGCCAGGCTCAAGGAGAAAGCCGCCAGGCTCAAAATCGGTCCCGGCGACGGCAAAGTGGATGGTCAAGAGCCGGACATGGGGCCGCTGGTCACGCGCGCGCACCGCGACAAGGTCGCGGGTTACATAGACAAGGGTGTCGCCGAAGGGGCGAAGCTCGTGCTCGACGGCCGCGGCTTCAAGGTCACCGAGCATCAGGACGGATTTTTCCTCGGCGCGTCGCTGTTCGATCAGGTGAAAACCGACATGACGATCTACAAGGATGAGATTTTCGGCCCGGTGCTGAGCGTGCTGCGCGTCAATGCGCTCGACGACGCGATCCGCATGATCAACGCCAATCCGTATGCGAACGGCACCGCGGTGTTCACGCGTTCCGGCGGTGCGGCGCGCAAGTTCGAGCACGAGATCGAGGTCGGCATGGTCGGCATCAACGTGCCGATCCCGGTGCCGGTCGCTTTTTTTTCGTTCGGCGGCTGGCGCAATTCGCTGTTCGGCGACCAGCACGTGCACGGCATGGAAGGCGTGCGCTTTTATACGCGCGGCAAGGTCATCACGACTCGCTGGCCGGACGCGAACGCGCTGCCGGCCGGCTTCAACATGCCGACACTTGGATGAGTATGACTGCCCGCGAAAATATACTATCGCGTATACGCGCCGCGCAGGGCAGGAGCGGCGCGCCGGGCGCGCAGGAGCGCGCCGCGGTTGAATCCTACGTAAAAGCGCATCCGCCGGGACCGCGTCCCAAATCCGACTGGGAGCCGGTCGCGCGGTTTTCGGAGCGCGCGTTGACGCTGGCGACGACCGTCGATCGGGTCGCGAGCATCGCCGAAGTGCCGCAAGCCGTCGCGCGTTATCTGGAGCAGAATAAACTGCCGCGCAACGCGGTGTGCTGGCCCGAGTTCCTGAAACTCGAGTGGCAGGCCGCGGGCATCAATATCGAGGAGCGTGCGGCGCGGGGCTCCGATCTCGTCGGCGTGACCGGCGCATTTTGCGCGATCGCCGAAACCGGCACGCTGATGATGCTCTCGGGCCCGCGCACGCCGGCGACGACGAGCTTGCTGCCGGAATCGCATATCGCCGTCGTGCGCGCGAGCCGCATCGTGCGCGGCATGGAAGATGCGTGGAGTTTGCTGCGCAGCGAGTACGGCGCGCCCGCGGACGGCGGAGCAGTGCCTGCCAGCGAAGCTGGTAGGTGCGACCCGGGAGCGGGTGCTGACGCGATGGGAATTCCCGCGGGTGTCGGGCGCGTCTCCGCGGTCGCATCCCCACGGGGTGGGGCCCCTGCTCCTCGCTTCATCGCGCTGCTGCCTCGCGCGGTCAATTTCATCTCCGGCCCGTCGCGCACCGCCGACATCGAGCAGACGCTGGTGCTCGGCGCGCACGGGCCATATCGCGTTCACCTGATCCTCGTACCCTGATCCGGCGCTGCCGGTTCAGCGGCGGCGTTGATGCTAGAATCCGCGATTGCCCGCGGGGGCGAGCGATGGAATCTGCTGTGATAAGATCCGGAATGATGCGGTGTACCGCTGCTGCCGGCCTGGCTGCGGTCATGTTGTGGCCGCAATTCGCGCTCGCCGCCGCTCCGGTTGCGGAGCCGCCGGCATTGTTCGGCATCCCGGTCGATTTCATCCTGTTTGGCGCGACACTGCTCGGCGTCGCGCTCTTCCACCATCACACGCTGCGCGTCGCGCTCACCGGTCTCGCGGCGATCCTCGCCTATAAATTCCTCGTCGTCGGGTTCAAGTTCGGGCCCGGCGTCGGCGGGTTCATCGAGCACCTGCGGCATGAGTGGGTGATACTCACCAATCTGTTCATGCTGCTGATGGGTTTTGCGCTGCTGTCCAAGCATTTCGAGGAGAGCCGCGTGCCGGCCTGGTTGCCGAAACTGCTGCCTGACGACTGGAAAGGCGGCCTGGTGCTGCTGTTCATGATCTTCGTGTTGTCGAGCTTTCTCGACAACATCGCCGCGGCGCTGATCGGCGGCACCATCGCCGGCACGGTATTCAAGGGCAAGGTGCATATCGGTTATCTGGTGGCGATCGTCGCGGCGTCGAACGCCGGCGGCTCCGGCAGCGTCGTTGGCGACACGACGACGACCATGATGTGGATCGACGGTGTTAGCCCGTTCGACGTGCTGCATGCTTACGTCGCAGCGCTGGTGGCGATGGCGTTCTTCGGCATTCCGGCGGCTATCCAGCAGCAGCGCTATTCACCCATCATCAAAGATCCGCCACGCGGGATTCGCGTCGATTGGACACGCGTAGGCATCGTGGCATTGATATTGGCTGCGGCGATTGTCGCCAACGTCATCGCCAATGTCGAATATCCCGAGTTGTCCGACAAATTCCCTTTCATCGGCGCCGCCGTGTGGGCGGTGCTGCTGCTGTCGGCGCCACTGCGCGAGCCGGAATGGAGCCTGCTGCCGGAAACCTTCAAGGGCAGCATGTTCCTGCTGTCGCTGGTGTTGTGCGCGTCGCTGATGCCGGTCGAGAAGCTGCCGGACGCGTCATGGCACGCCGCGCTGGGGCTGGGCTTCGTGTCGGCGGTGTTCGACAATATTCCGCTCACCGCGCTCGCGTTGAAGCAGGGCGGCTACGACTGGGGCTTTCTTGCCTACGCGGTCGGCTTCGGCGGCTCGATGATCTGGTTCGGCTCGTCGGCAGGCGTGGCGCTGTCGAACATGTACCCGGAAGCCAAAAATGCCGGCCGTTGGCTCTTCCATGGCTGGCACGTGACGGTGGCTTACGTGCTCGGATTTTTCGCGCTATTGTGGATACTCGGCTGGCAGCCGCACCCGAAACATAAAGCAACGCCGGCCGCCCCGCTACCGGCCGCGGAGGTTGCTGCGCCGGTCATGTAACGCGGCGTAAGCCTGGTGTAAGCATTTAGGGGCCGGTGCGGCAGCGACCTCCGCCAAGCGCCCTTTGGCGTGTCGCGCCATGCTTGATTTTGCCCCATGGCAGGTATAGGATTGTCGGCCTGTCGCAAGGCTATTTGCGACACATAAAATACTGATAAAAAGCGATTTTCCGCCAGCCTTGTAACGAGTTCGTCCGTAGTCAATCCATTCAATACAATTAGGAGGTCACCATGAGCATCAAACAACAGAAAAAAGGTACGCAGGTAAAACCTGACGTATCGCGCCGCAAGTTCCTGTCCGGCGCTGCTGCTGCGACAACAGGCGTTGCCGCCCTTGCCTTTCCGATGATCGCCAGCGGCCAGGCCGGCCCGATCACCATGCGCTGGCAGAGCACCTGGCCCACCAAGGACATCTTCCACGAGTACGCGCTCGACTTCGCCAAGAAGGTGAATGACATGACGGGCGGCGACCTCAAGATCGAAGTGCTGCCCGCGGGCGCCGTGGTGCCGGCCTTCGGCCTGTTGGACGCGGTGTCGAAAGGCACCCTCGACGGCGGTCACGGCGTGCTCGTCTACCACTACGGCAAGCAAAACGCCCTGGCGCTCTGGGGATCGAGCCCCTGCTTCGGCATGGACGCCAACCAGGTGCTCGCCTGGCACAAGTACGGCGGCGGCAAGGAACTGCTCCTGAAAGTCTACCAGTCCATCGGCGCCAACGTCGTGTCGTTCCCGTACGGGCCGATGTGGACGCAGCCGCTCGGCTGGTTCAAGAAGCCGATGACCAAGCCCGACGACTTCAAGGGTCTCAAGTACCGCACCGTGGGCATTTCGATCGACGTGTTCACCGCCTTGGGCGCGGCGGTCAATGCGCTGCCCGGCGGTGAAATCGTTCCGGCGATGGACCGCGGCCTGCTCGATGCGGCCGAGTTCAACAATGCCTCGTCGGATCGCGCGCTTGGATTTGCCGACGTCTCCAAGGTCTGCATGCTGCAGAGCTACCACCAGAACGCCGAACAGTTCGAAATCACCTTCAACAAGACC